>NZ_LR733817.1:678125-1356250 GCF_902506165.1 Bosea sp. 29B | reverse complement strand
TCGCTGACGCCGAACTTCAGCGCATAGCTCGCCACCGCTTTTTCAAGCGCGAACCGGCTCTCCAGCGGCCGCGACTGCTGCGAGGCCCAGGCGCCGATCCGGCTGTCGCGCGGACGCGACTGGAAATAGGCATCGGCCTCGGCGTCGCTGACGCGGCTGACCGGGCCGCGGATGCGGACCTGCCGACGCAGGCTCTTCCAGTGGAACAGCGCAGCCGCCTTGGGCTGGCCGGCGAGTTCCTCGCCCTTCTGGCTCTGGGTGTTGGTGTAGAAGACGAAGCCCTCGGGGCTGCGGCCATTGAGCAGGACCATGCGGGAATTGGGCATGCCGTCGGCGTCGACTGTCGAGAGCGCCATGCCGTTCGGATCGTTCGGTTCGGAGGCCTTGGCCTCCTCCAGCCAGCTCTCGAACAGGGCGAAAGGCTCGCTCGCTTCGGTGAAGTCACCGCTCATTAACGCATTCACGTGCTTAATCCTCGGAGTTTCAGGAAGCGTTGGGCGAGCGCGATCCGCAATGCGGTTTGATTTGGTAGTCATATATAAGCCCCGCGCGCAGCGGAGCCAGAGGCCGCATGAGCGCAGGCCCCTTGCATCGGGGGCATCCCTCGTCGGCGCGCTCCTGCTCGGACTGGCCTCGGCCGGCTGCTCGATCTCCTTTCCGATCATCGGCCTCTCCAGCAAGGCCGAGGACGAGGTCGCGATGACCACCGCCTCGGTGCTGCCGGCCCGCGCCGTCGAGGGCAAGAGCCCGCTCGTCGGGCTCGCGCCCGATCTCGGTCCCGAGGACTGGCGCCGGGCGGAAGGCGCCATGGCGCTGGCGCTCGATCCGCAGGGCAATGGCGCGCCGGTCTCCTGGGACAACACCCAGAGCGGCATGAAGGGCACGTTCACGCCGGTCGGCGGGCCGTTCCTGAAATCGGACGAGATCTGCCGCGCCTTCCTGGCCTCGATGAGCCTGCAGACCGGCCCCGTGAAACTGCAGGGCACCGCCTGCCGGCCGTCCGGCGGTGAATGGGCGGTGACCGACGCCAAGCCGTGGAAAGGCACGGTTTAAGCCTGTTGCAACTGCGCCACAGTCTTCCCATCTAGGATGCGGTTCCGCTACGCCGGAATACGAAGCCTCCGGGGGTGTGTTTGAATGCGTGATCCGTATCAGGTTCTGGGCGTGGCGAAATCGGCCGATGAGGCCGAGATCAAGAAGGCTTATCGCCGCCGCGCCAAGGACCTGCACCCCGACCGCAACCAGGGTGACCCGAAGGCGCAGGAGAAATTCTCCGAGCTGAACACCGCCTATGAGGTTCTCGGCGACGCCGACAAGCGCAAGCAGTTCGATCGTGGCGAGATCGACGCCGAGGGCAAGCCGCGCTTTTCCGGCTTCGAGGGCATGGGGGCCGGGCGTCGCGGCGCGCAGCATGGCGGCTTCGATTTCCATTTCGACGGCGGCGGAGGCCCCGGCCGCGGCGGCGATCCCGGCTTCGATCCCGCCGACATCTTCGGCTCGCTCTTCGGCGAGGCTGCCAGGCGCGGTGGCGGGCGTGGCCGGCAGAGCCAGCCGCAGAAGCCGCCGGAGCAGAGCTTCAGCCTCGAGGTCGGCCTGGCCGAGGCGGTCAATGGCGGCACGCGCCGGGTGAAGCTGCCCGGCGGGCGCGAGGTCGAGGTGACGATCCCCGAGGGCGTCGCCGACGGCAAGGTCATGCGCCTGCGCGGTCTCGGCCAAACGCATCCGCTCACCGGCGAGGCCGGCGACGTGCTGATGACGATCAAGGTGAAGCCCGATTCCCGCTTCACCGTCGACGGCATCGACCTGCGTGCGCGCGTTGCGGTGCCGCTGGCGACGGCGGTGCTGGGCGGGCCGATCCATGTGCCGACGCTGTCGGGCGCCGTCGAGATGAAAGTGCCGCCGCTGACCGGCACGGCGCGCCAGTTCCGCCTGCGCGGCAAGGGCCTGCCCGGCGCCAAGAAGGGCGAGCATGGCGACCTCTTCGTCTCGATCGACATCGAGATGCCCAGCGAGGATGCCGAGCTGACCGCGCTGATGAAGGCGCGGGCTGGCTGAGACGCCTGAACAGGATTTCGGCACAGGGCGCTTCCACCCTTCGGCCGCCTCGGTTATGAGACCGTCCGGTTCCCTTTTGCCGGTTCGTCCAGTTCGAAGGTCTCAGATGCCTGAATCCAGCAGCGCCGCCCCGACCGCCAACCTCCTGCGGGGCAAGCGCGGTCTCGTCATGGGCGTCGCCAACAACCGCTCGATCGCCTGGGGCATCGCCAAGGCTGCGGCGGATGCCGGCGCCGAGCTCGCCTTCACTTATCAGGGCGATGCCTTGAAGAAGCGGGTCGAGCCGTTGGCGCAGCAGCTTGGCGGCCATGTCGTCGGCCATTGCGACGTCACCGACGGGGCGACGATCGATGCGGTCTTCGCCGAGATCGAGAAGCTCTGGGGCAAGCTCGACTTCGTCGTCCACTGCATCGCCTTCTCCGACAAGGACGAGTTGACCGGCCGGTATGTCGACACGACCGAGGCCAATTTCTCGAAGTCGCTGCTGATCTCCTGCTATTCGTTCACGGCGATCACACAGCGCGCCGAGAAGCTGATGCCGGATGGCGGCTCGCTGCTGACGCTGACCTATTACGGCGCCGAGAAATGGATGCCGCACTACAACGTCATGGGCGTCGCCAAGGCGGCGCTGGAATCGAGCGTGCAGTATCTCGCCGCCGATCTTGGCCCGTCGAAGATTCGCGTCAACGCGATTTCAGCCGGGCCGATCAAGACATTGGCGGCCTCGGGCATCGGCGATTTCCGCTATATCCTGCGCTGGAACGAATACAATTCGCCGCTGCGCCGCACCGTCACGATCGAGGAGGTCGGCGAGACTGCGGTCTTCCTGGTCTCCGACATGTCGCGCGGCATCACCGGCGAGGTGATGCATGTCGATGCCGGCTATCATGTCGTCGGCATGAAGGTGCCGACCGCGCCGGACATCTCGCTCGACAAGGGCGAGTGAGGGCTGAGGCCCGCCCGCAACGGCGCGCTGCAGACGACGTTTCTGTAGCTACTTTGTTGTAACGAGGCGACGCGTCGCCTATCTTGCTCGCGAGAGTGGGAGAGGGCCATGCTGAGCGCAGTCAAGAAATTCGGGAACTCGGCCGGCGTGCTGATCCCCAAGCCTTTGCTGGCCGAGATCGGCGCCAAAGCCGGCGACAGCGTCGAGCTCAGGGTCGAAGGCGGACGCATCGTGATCGAGCCGGTCATCCGCCCGGCGCGCGCTGGCTGGGCCGAAGATTCGCAGCGTCTCGCACGGGAACAGGACGACGAACTCGTCTGGCCGGAATTCGGCAATAGCGAAGACGCGGCCTTGGCATGGTGAAGCGCGGCGAGATCTGGCTGGCCGCGCTCGACCCGACAGTCGGCGGCGAAATCCAGAAGACATGCCCCTGTCTCATCATCTCGCCGCCGGAAATCCACGATTATCTGCGGACCGTCATCGTCGCACCGATGACGTCCGGCAGTCGGCCTGCCGGCTTCCGTGTGCCGGTGCAGTTTCAGGGCATCGATGGCTTGATCCTGCTCGAGCAGAGTCGTGCGCTCGACAAGCAAAGACTTCGGAAGAAGCTCGGCAGCGTTTCCGACGCGACCCTCGGACAGGTACTGAAGACCCTGCGGGAGCTCTACGCGGATTGAGCCGGTGAGGCGGCGCGCAGCCGATGCGTTCCGTCCTCATCCAGACTGACATCCTGGCTCGCGATTGCCATCAGCAGATCGGTGACGCTCCGCTCTCCGATCATGACCGCCGGCGCGATCTCCGCCAGCGGCGCCAGCACGAAGGCGCGCTCGGCGATGCGCGGATGCGGGACCTGGAGGCCTGGCCGGTCGATCGTCTCCGCGCCATAGGTCAGGATGTCGATGTCGAGCGTACGTGGCCCCCAGCGCTCGCGCCGCTCGCGGCCGCTCTCGCGCTCGATGTCGAGGCAGAGCGCAAGCAGGTCGTCGGCGGTGAGCGAGGTCTCGATCAGCACCGCCATGTTGCGGAATTCCGGCTGGTCGAGCTTGCCCCAGGGCGCCGTGCGCCAGACCGAGGAGACGGCCTTGAGCTCGGCTGCAGCATGAGCACGCAGCCGCGCCAGCGCCGCCGCGAAGGCCGCCACGGGATCGCCGAGATTGCCGCCGAGGCCGAGCGTCGCCTTGACGCTCACCGCGTGAAGTCCAGCTTGATCCCGACCGAATCCATGCGGCCGGGAATGGGCGGGGCGGGCTTGCGCAGCGTGACCGCGACCTTGGTCACGGCGGGGTATCCCGCCAGGATCGCCTCGGCCAGTGCCCGCGCCGCCGCCTCGAGCAGTTTGAAGCGCTTGCCCGAGAAGGTGCGTGTCACCAGGCCGACGACCTCGCCATAGTCGACGGTGTCGGCGATGTCGTCGCTGAGCGAGGATACCCGCAGGTCGCAGTCCAGCACCAGGTCCATCGAGAAGCGCTGGCCGAGCCGGCCTTCCTCGGCGAAATGGCCGTGATAGGCGTAGAGGTCGAGCGCCTCGATGAAGATCTGCCCGGTCGCGCTCATTGTGCTGCTCCGATCGCCGCCCAGATTTTCAAGGCGTCGACATGCTCGTCGACGTCATGGGCACGGATGATGGCGGCGCCTTGGGTGACGCCGTAAAGATGCGCGGCGATGCTGGCGGCGACGCGCTCGGCCGGCACCGCCTTGCCGATGACATGGCCGAGCACCGATTTGCGGGAAGCGCCGAGCAGGACCGGGCAGCCGAGCTCGCCGAGGCGGCGAAGCTCCTTCATCAGCAGAAGCGACTGCTCGGCGGTCTTGCCGAAGCGGCCGATGCCGGGATCGACGACGATCTGGCTGCGTGGCACGCCGGCTTCGATGGCGATTTCGATCGAGCGTTCGAGGAAGCGCATGACGTCGGTGAGGATATCGAGCCCGGGATCGACCTCCTCGCGGTTGTGCATCAGGACGATCGGTGCGCCATGGCGGGCGGCGACGCCGGCAATGGCGGGCTCGCGTTGCGCGCCCCAGACATCGTTGACGATCGCGGCGCCGGCTTTCAGCGCGGCCTCGGCGACTTCGGCCTTGTAGGTGTCGATCGAGATCGGGATGTCGCTCTGGGCGGCGATGCCGGTGATCACCGGCAGGACACGGGCAAGCTCGCTTGCCGCATCGAGGCGGATATGGTCGGGCCGTGTCGACTCGCCGCCGACATCGACGATATCGGCACCCTGCCGCACCAGCGTCAGCCCATGCGCGACCGCCACGGCGGGGTCGGCGAAGAGGCCGCCATCGGAAAAGGAATCCGGGGTGACGTTGACCACGCCCATCAGCAGGGGCCTGTGGCCGAGGTCGAGCCTGCGGCCATCCGGTAATGTCAGCGTGGCGTTCATGCGACTGTCGAGCGATGCGAGAGCCTGCCTCTTACACAGGGTAGCGAGGCGCGGCCACCACAAAGCTCACGAGGCAGTGAGGGCGGCCCCTGCGGCGCTTTCGCCGCTTTGACGTTGCTGTCGCTAGCGTGCATGAGGCGAAGCATGACTCCGCTGACGATTCCCGGCCGCCTCTTCCTCGTTCGCCACGGTGAAACCGACTGGAATCGCGAGGGCCGGTTGCAGGGCGGGAAGGACATTCCGCTCAACTCGCTCGGCCGGATGCAGGCTGAGGAGGCGGCGCGCCGGCTCAAGGCGCTGACGCCGAACTACGCCAGCGTGGACTATCTCTGCTCGCCGATGGAGCGGGCGCGCGAGACGATGACGATCCTGCGCCGCGAACTCGATCTGCCATCAGACGGTTTCCGCATCGACGAGCGCTTGCGCGAACTAACCTTCGGCGACTGGGAAGGCTTCACCTGGCGCGAGATCCGCAAGAGCGAGCGCGAGCTCGCACAGGCCCGCGAAAGCGACAAATGGGGCTTCGTGCCGCCCGGTGGCGAGAGCTACCGCATGCTGGCGGAGCGTATCCGGCCGGTGCTCGAGGGGCTGGCGCCGGACACGGTGATGGTCAGCCATGGCGGTGTGGCGCGGGCGGTGCTGGCGCTGATCGGCGCCGTCGGCACGGCCGATGCGGCGCGCGTCGAGATCTGGCAGGGCAAGATCCTCGTGGTCGAAGGCGGCAAGGCGACCTGGATGTGACGTTCGGCCGCCAAAAGCGGACGGTCACGTGATCGCACCCGGGTCTTCAGGCTTGCCGTTCAGCCGCGGTTAAGCCACATCTGCTCCTATACGGCCGGCAAGCGAGCTTCCGCGCGGCTGCGGGGTGTCCGGCCTAGGTTTGATGGACGTGTCGTCATGGGGTGGCGGCCGCCCGGCATGAGGTGCAGTCCAGGCGTCGGCCGGGACCTGCGGCGGAGCAGGATGAACGACATCACCACAGTTTCGGCCGGTACAGCCGGCTCGGGCGTGACGGCGCTCGCGATGCTGGCCGGCGAGAAGCGGCCCGATTTGCTGCGCGACGAAGTGCTCGCCGAGATCTTCGCAGCGAGCGTCGCTGCACGTCCCGATCACCCGGCGATGATCTGTGGTGATCGCCGGCTGAGCTATGTGCAGGTCTGGGAGCAGGCCCAGGCCCAGGCCCGTGGCCTCGCGCTCGCTGGTGTTGGGCCCGGCGACATGGTCGGCCTGTGGATGCCCCGCGGCATCGAGCTCCTGGTGGCGCAGATCGCCATCACGCTGTCGGGCGCCGCCTGGCTGCCCTTCGACGCGGAAGCGCCGGTCGAGCGCATCGCCATCTGCCTCAACGATGCCAGCGCCAAGGGGCTGGTGACGCAGACCGACTGGAAGGCGCGCGCCGCAGCGACTGAACGCACGGTCTGGTGCCCGCAGCAACTGGCCCAGGCGAGCGATGGCAAGCCGATGCCGACCCGCCCTGCCGGGCTGACGGCGGATCACCCGGCCTATCTGATCTACACCTCTGGCTCGACCGGCGTGCCCAAGGCGATCGTCATCAGCCAACGCAACATCTGCCATTTCCTGCGCTCGGGGAATGCGCTCTACGGGATGGGTCCGGAGGACGTCGTCTTCCAGGGCGCCTCGGTCGCCTTCGACCTGTCGATGGAAGAGATCTGGACGCCCTATCTCGTCGGCGCGACCCTGTTCGTCGCGACGCCGCAGATGATGGGCGATGCCGAGAAGCTGCCGTTGATCCTGAACGATGCCGGCGTCACCGTGATCGACACTGTGCCGACCCTGCTCGGCATCCTGCCCTCCGACGTGCCCTCGCTGACATTGATCCTGCTTGGCGGCGAGGCGTTGCCGCCCTCGATCGTGCAGAAATGGTCGAAGCCCGGCCGGCGCATCTTCAACACCTACGGGCCGACGGAAGCGACGGTGGTGGCGACAGCCGCCCCGGTCGAGCCGGGCGAGACGGTGACGATCGGCCGGCCGATCCCGAACTACACCGCCTATATCGTCGACGACGAGATGAAGCTGACTGGCGTCGGCCAGCAGGGCGAACTGCTGATCGGCGGTCCCGGCGTCGCCAAGGGCTATCATCTGCGCCCCGAGCTCACGGCCGAGAAGTTCATCGCCAATCCGTTCGGCGGAAGCGGCAGCGATCCGATCCTCTATCGCTCCGGCGACGCCGTCAGCCTCGACGAGAACGGCAACATCGTCTTCCACGGCCGCATCGACGACCAGGTCAAGATCCGCGGCTTCCGCGTCGAGCTCGGCGAGATCGAGACGGCGCTGTCGGACGAGGCCGGTATCAGCCAGGCCGCCGTGGTGTTGCGCACTGACGACGGCATCGAGCGGCTTGTCGCCTTCCTGGTCGGCGAGCCAGGCGTGCAGATCGAGGGCTCGGTGCTGCGGGCGTCGCTGCGCGAGAAGCTGCCGCCCTATATGATCCCGGCGCATTTCGAGCCGGTCGGCTCGCTGCCGCGCATGATCTCCGGCAAGGTCGACCGCAAGATGCTGAAGGCCGCGCCGTTGACGGCGCCGGCCGCGAGCGGCGAGCAGGAGCCGCCGCGCAACGAGACCGAGGCCGCCCTGCTCGACGCGGCCAAGCGCGTGCTCGGTGCGCAGGCGCTGCCGCTGGAGGCCGACTTCTTCATCGATCTCGGCGGTCATTCGCTGCTGGCGGCGCGCTTCATCTCGATCGTGCGCGAGACGCCGGCCTATGCCGGCATCACCCTGCAGGACGTCTACGGCGCGCGCACCTTGCGGGCGATGGCGGGACTGCTCGACTCACGCGGCGTGCGCGCCGAGGAAGACCTCTCCTTCACGCCGCCGCCGCTGCGGCGCCGCTTCTTCTGCGGCCTGGCGCAGGCGATCGCGCTGCCGATCATCATCAGCCTGTCGACGGCGCAATGGCTCGGCATCTTCGTCAGCTACATGCTGCTCTCGGGCGAAGAATTGTCGGCGATGGCGCAGGTCTTCGCGCTGCTCGGCATCTATGTCGCGATCACGCTCGTCACCGGCTTCATCGCGATTGGCCTGAAATGGCTGGTGCTCGGCCGGACCAAGCCCGGCACCTATCCGCTCTGGGGCGTCTATTATTTCCGCTGGTGGTTTGCCTCGCGCGTCGCCGGGCTCGTGCACATCAAATGGCTGCAGGGCACGCCGGTGATGCGCTTCTACTGGCGCCTGCTCGGCGCCAAGGTCGGGCGCGACGTCATAATCTCCGACTACGAGGCCGGCGCGATCGACCTCGTCGAGCTCGGCGACGGCACGACGCTGGGATCGAAGACCACCTTCGCCAATGCCGAGGCGATCGGGGCCGATTTCATCATCGGCCGGATCACCCTCGGCAAGGACGTCTATGCGGGGTCCTCGGTGGTGTTCGGCCATGGCTGCACCGTTGGCGATCACGCCGAGATCGGCGACCTCACGGCGATCGCGCCGGGCGCGCAGATCGGCGCGGCCGAGATCTGGGATGGTTCACCCGCCCGCAAGACCGGCACGGTCGATGTCGAGTCCCTGCCGCCGCAAGCCGAAGCGAGCGCCGGCCGGCGGGCGGCGATGACCCTGTTCTACATCGTCATGTTGATCGTGCTGCCGCCGATCAGCCTCTTGCCGATCTTCCCGGCCTTCTGGCTGTTCGACAGGATCGACAACTGGGTCGCGACCTGGTCCGATGTCAGCTATCTCTGGTACCTGCCGATCCTGACCTGGCCGACGGCGATCGGCCTGATCACCGTCACGGTCTTCCTGATCTGCGCGCTGCGCTGGGCGATCCTGCCGCGCGTCTCCTCCGGCAGCTATTCGATCCATTCCAGCTTCTACGCCCGCAAATGGACGGTAGCGCTGGCGACCGAGGTGACGCTGGAGACGCTCTCCTCGCTGTTCGCGACGATCTATATGCGCTTCTGGTACCGGATGATGGGCGCAAGGATCGGGCAGGGCGCGGAGATCTCGACCAACCTCTCCGGGCGCTATGACATCACCGGGATCGGCGCCGGCAACTTCATTGCCGACGAGGTGATCTTCGGCGACGAGGACATGCGGCGCGGCTATATGCGCCTCGACATGACCCGGACCGGCGAGCAGGTCTTCGTCGGCAACGATGCGGTGGTGCCGCCGGGTGCGGTGATCCCCGACAAGGTGTTGATCGGTATCAAGTCGAAGCCGCCCGCGAACGATCTGATGAGCGCCGGCGACACCTGGTTCGGCTCGCCGCCGATCAAGCTGCCGACGCGGCAGAAGGTCGATCTCGGTGCCGACTGGACCTACAAGCCCTCGACGGGCAAGAAGCTGGCGCGTGCCGTCTTCGAGGCGCTGCACACCTCCTTCCCGGCGATGCTGTTCATCACCTTCGGCACGCTGGCGGTCGATCTCGTGCTGCAGCAGAAGATCTTCGACCGCGACTGGACTGGCCTGGCGCTCGCCTTCATGGGCTGCGCCGTTCTGATTGCCATCACCCAGGCGCTGATCTGCGCGCTGATGAAATGGCTGCTGATGGGCGTCTACAAGCCGGTGATGAAGCCGATGTGGTCGTTCTGGGCGATGCGCACCGAGGCGATCGCCGTGCTCTATTGGGGTCTGGGCGGCAAGGTGCTGTTCGACTATCTGCGCGGTACGCCGTTCCTGCCCTGGTTCCTGCGCCTGTTCGGCGCGCAATACGGCCAGGGCGTCTGGCTGGATTCGACGGATATCACCGAGTTCGACTGCATCAAGGTCGGTGATTTCTGCACCGTCAACGCCCATTCGGCCCTGCAGACGCATCTCTACGAGGACCGGGTGATGAAGGTCGGCAAGGTCACGCTCGGCAAGGGCGTCTGCGTCGGCGCCGGGGCGACCGTGCTCTACGACACCCATGTCGGCGACTACGCCCAGATCGGCCTGCTTACCGTGATCATGAAGGGCGAGAACCTGCCGGCGAACACCCGCTGGGAGGGCGCTCCGGCTGTGCCGGCAAGCGGGCACTGAGGTCGCACGACCGACAACTCTCTGCCCGTCGGCCTGGCCACATTGCCTTCAGCGTGTTCCGACATTATATGACCATAGTGGTCATATCGGAAACGGCGATGCGAGAAATCCAACTCAAGGACGCCAAGGCCACCCTGTCTGCGGTGGTCGACCAAGCGGTTGGCGGAATGCCCTCGATCATCACGCGCCATGGTCGCAAGGATGCAGTCATCCTGTCGTTCGAGGATTATGAGCGGCTCTCGCGCGCGCCGAGCTTCGGGCGTTTGCTGGCGGCTTTCCCGGGTGAGCCGGAGGATATTCCCGAACGCAGCAGGGAGCCGACTCGACCCGTCGATCTCTGATGTTCCTGCTCGACACCAATGTGATCTCGGCATTGGCCCCCTCGAAGCGGGCGGAGGCGGGAGAACTGGCCGTCTGGCTCGATCGGGCGAGTCCCAATCTGTTCCTCTCGGTGATCACGGCCGCCGAGGTGGCAGCGGGCATCGCAAAGGCCGAACGGGAGGGCGCTGGCACCAAGGCGCGCGTGCTGGCCGAATGGTGGCAGGCGGTCGAGCACTTCTACGGAACGAAGGTGCTGCCGTTTGATCTGCGCTGTGCCCATCTCGCCGGTGGCATGCTCGATCGGGCGCGAGCGCATCGACCCGGTTTCGAAGACATCGCCATCGCTGCAACGGCCGAGGCACACGGCTTGATCGTGCTGACCAGGAATCTCCGACATTTCGCGCCTTTGGGCGTTTCCGCACGGGATCCGTTTCAGGGGCTGCCCCCGTTGCCGGAAACCGGGTAAGAAGCCAGCGCTTCAAGTCTCGTCAGGTTTCCATGTCTCACAACACTTTCGGCCATCTCTTCCGCGTCACCACCTTCGGCGAGAGCCATGGGCCTGCGATCGGCTGCGTCGTCGACGGTTGCCCCCCGCTGATCCCGCTGAGCGAGGCCGAGATCCAGCGCGACCTCGACAAGCGCCGGCCCGGACAGTCGCGCTACACGACGCAGCGCCAGGAGCCGGATCAGGTCCGCATCGTCTCCGGCGTCTTCGCGCGGGAGGCAGACGGCGAGCAGGTCACCACCGGCACTTCGATCGGGCTGATGATCGACAATGTCGACCAACGCTCGAAGGACTATTCCGAGATCAAGGACAAGTACCGGCCCGGCCATGCCGATTTCACCTATGACGTGAAATACGGCATCCGCGACTATCGCGGCGGTGGCCGCTCCTCGGCGCGCGAGACGGCGATGCGGGTCGCGGCCGGGGCGATCGCCCGCAAGGTCGTGCCGGGCATGCTGGTGCGCGGCGCCCTCGTGCAGATGGGGCCGCACAAGGTCGATCGTGGCAACTGGGACTGGGCCGAGGTCGGCAACAACCCGTTCTTCTGCCCGGATGCCAAGGCGGCCGAGCGCTTCGCCGATTATCTCGACGGCATCCGCAAGTCCGGCTCCTCGATTGGTGCCGTGCTCGAGATCGTCGCCGAGGGCGTGCCGGCGGGTCTGGGCGCGCCGATCTACGGTAAGCTGGACGCCGAGATCGCCGCGGCGCTGATGAGCATCAACGCGGTCAAGGGCGTCGAGATCGGCGATGGCTTCGCTGCCGCCGAACTCTCCGGCGAGGAGAATGCCGACGAGATGCGCGCCGGCAATGACGGCAAGCCGTTGTTCCTGTCGAACCATGCCGGCGGCATCCTGGGCGGCATCTCGACCGGCCAGCCGATCGTGGCGCGCTTCGCGGTGAAGCCGACCTCCTCGATCCTCTCGCCCCGCGCCACGGTGAACCGCACCGGCGGCGAGACCGAGATGTTCACCAAAGGCCGGCACGACCCCTGCGTCGGCATCCGCGCCGTGCCGGTGGGCGAGGCCATGGTCGCCTGCGTGCTCGCCGACCAGTATCTGCGCCACCGCGCTCAGGTCGGCGTGATCGAGCCGCGTTGGCCGTTCGAGGGCTGACCGCGTCATTCTCGGGCGAAGCGAAGCGCAGACCCGAGAATCTCAGAACGGGAAGGTGCTGGTAGGCGCTTTTTCCGGCAAGAGATGGTCGGGTCAAGCCCGGCCATGACGGCTCGGGATGATCATTTCAGTATTACTGAAAAATTTTCCTCCCTTCATTGCGGATGAAGCGGAGGCGTATTAGCTTCTCTTCATGAAGCTCGATGTCTGGCTCCAGCAAACCAAGACCGCCCGCAGCGCCTTCGCGCGGCAGGTCGGCCTTTCGCCCGCCAGCGTCACGGCGCTCTGCAACGATCCGACCGCCTGGATCTCACGCGAGAGCGCCGAGCGTATCGCCGCCGCGACCGGCGGCGCTGTCACCCCCAACGATTTTCTGGGCCTGCAGGGCCCGCGCGAGGCTGTCATGACCGCAAGCAATGTCGCCGAGACCGTCGAAGCCTTCGCGCGCGGCGAGATCGTCATCGTCACCGATGACGACGATCGCGAGAACGAGGGCGATCTCATCGTCGCCGCCTCGCTCTGCACGCAGGAGAAGATGGCCTTCATCATCCGCAACACCTGCGGCATCGTCTGCGCGCCGCTGACGTCGGGTGAGGCGCGCCGCCTGCGGCTCGACCCGATGGTCTCCTCCAACGATGCCCCGCTCGGCACCGCCTTCACCATCACGGTCGACGTCAAGCACGGGCTGACCACCGGTATCTCGGCGGAGCAGCGGACCAATACGGTGCGCGCGCTCGCCAACGGCAATATGGGCGCCGCCGATTTCGTCCGGCCCGGCCATGTCTTCCCGCTGATCGCCAAGGATGGCGGCGTCCTGATGCGCTCGGGCCATACCGAGGCCGCGGTCGATCTCTGCAAGCTCGCCGACCTGCCGCCGGTCGGCGTGATCTGCGAACTCGCCAATGACGACGGCACGGTGATGAAGGGCGCGCAGATCACGGCCTTCGCCCAGAAGCACAATCTTAAGCAGATCACGGTCGCCGACCTGATCGCCTATCGCCAGGCGCGCGAGAAGCTGGTCGAGCGCGTGCACTCCTTCCCGGTCAAGACCGAGTTCGGCGAGATGACCGGCCATGTCTACATCACGCCCTTTGACGACACGCAGCATTTCGCCTTCGTCATGGGCAAGCTCGGCGATGGCGAGAAGGTTCCGGCCCGGCTGCACCGCGCCAATGTCGTCGCCGACGTGCTCGGCGGCGCCTCCTCGATCCAGTGCGTGCTGCGCCGCTTCCAGCAGGAGGGCAAGGGCGTGCTGGTCTATCTGCGCGACGGCTCGGCGGGCGTGCCGATCAAGAGCGTCGAGGACGAGGAGGGCTCGGACGCGCTGCGCTCGCAGCAATGGCGCGAGGTCGGCCTCGGCGCCCAGATCCTGCGCGATCTCGGCGTCGCCTCGATCGTCAACCTGGCGTCCTCGACCCGCGCCTTCGTCGGCCTCTCGGGCTTCGGCATCGAGATCGCCGAGACCGCGCCGTTGGAGTGAGGCTCCGTCTTTCCGGGGCGGGCCGTCGGCTCGAGCCCGGAACCCAGAACCGATGTCCTTTCTCGATAGGGCGGCGATGTTCGCGCTTCTTTGGAGGCTGCATCGGTTCTGGGTTCCGGGCTCCTCGCTGCGCGAAGCCCCGGAAAGACGGCGTGTTTCCTCGCGAGCCGGCAGCTCGCCTCACCCCCGCATCAGCGCCATGACATGAGCGGCGGTCGATTTCGACAGGCCTTCGAGGTCGTAGCCGCCTTCCAGGATCGAGACGAGCCGTCCGCCGGCATGGCGGTCGGCGATCTCCATCAGCTTCTGCGTCGCCCAGGCGAAGTCGGCTTCCTTCAGGTTGATGTTGGCGAGCGGGTCGCGCCAATGCGCGTCGAAGCCGGCCGAGATGATCACCAGATCCGGCCGGAAGGCTGCGAGCCGCGGCAGGATCGCGCTCTCGAAGGCGTCGCGGAAGGCGTCGGCGCCGTCGCCGGCCCGAAGCGGTGCGTTGACGATCGTGCCGTGCTCGCCACGTTCGGAGGGCGCGCCGGTTCCGGGATAGAGCGGCATCTCATGGGTCGAGGCGTAGAGCACGCTAGCGTCGCCCCAGAAGATCTCCTGCGTGCCATTGCCGTGATGGACGTCCCAGTCGACGATGGCGACGCGCTCGGCGCCATGGGCATTCTGGGCATGGCGGGCGGCGATGGCGGCATTGTTGAAGAAGCAGAAGCCCATCGCCTTGTCGCTCTCGGCATGGTGACCGGGCGGGCGCATGGCGCTGAAGGCGTTGGTCGCGCGTCGGCTCATGACCTCGTCGACGGCGTGGACGGCAGCCCCGACGCCGTGAAGCGCCGCAGCGAGCGTACCTGGCGACATGATGGTGTCGGCATCGACCTGGACCATGCCCTCCTGCGGCGCGGCATCGACGATAGCCTGCGCATAGGCGGCGGGGTGGCAGAGCGCGACCTGGGCGAGCGTGCCTTCCGGGGCATCGACGCGCTGCAGATGCGCGAATCGCTCCTCCTCCAGCGCCTGCTCGACGGCGCGGATGCGGTCGGCGCGCTCGGGATGGCCCGGCGGCGTGACATGGCGGAGGCTGGAAGGATGGCTGATCAGCAGCGTCGTCACGCGCAAGTCTCCGATAGTCGCGAAGCTTTCCAAACGGGGTAGCCCGCAAGCGTGACCATATTGTCACTGCAATGCAGCAAGACGCCAGAGCAGGTGCTGAACTTCATTGCCTGAGAGTCATTTGCGCCGTAAGACCAGCTTGTGTTCGACCCGGGCCTTGTCTCGTCGGGTCACCGTTTTTTAACGATGCATTCATCATAACGAGCACCGTTTCGGTGCCGGCGGTGGACCCTATGAAGCAGACTCTCGTTACGGTGCTCGGCCTGTCGGTGCTTCTTGGCGCCTGCCAGTACAAGACGGTTCATGCGCCGTCGCTGTCGGCGCGCGATGCCGAATACATGGCGCTCGTCCCGAATTTCGAGACGCAGCTCACGCATCTGCCTTACGAGATCACCGACCCGACCGGCGAAGAGCCCGGCACGATCGTGGTCGATACCACCGAAAAGTTCCTCTACTTCGTCCTGCCGGGCAAAAAGGCGATCCGCTACGGCGTCGCAACCGGCGACGAAGCCTTCGGATGGACTGGTACGGCCGTGATGCAGCGCAAGGCCGAGTGGCCGCGCTGGACGCCGCCGGCCGAGATGATCGCGCGCTGGCCGCATCTGGCGCCGCGCGCCGGCGGCATGGAGGGCGGGCCGGACAATCCGCTCGGCGCCCGCGCCCTCTATCTCTACCAGAACGGCAAGGACACGCTCTACCGCATCCACGGCACCAATGAGCCGGAGACGATCGGCCGCTCGGCCTCGTCCGGCTGCATCCGGATGCGCAATATCGATGCGATCGACCTCTACAACCGCGCTGCGGTCGGCGGAAAGGTCATCGTCCGCTGATCGGATGACGCTGCGGCGTCGCCCTCAACCCAGTTCGATCAGGACGATCTCCGGCGGTGCGCCCAGCCGGATCGGCATTTTGCTGCTGACGCCGAGGCCTGCTGAGACGATCAGGTTGCAACCGTTCTCGACGATGTGACCGTAGGCGTAGCGGTTACCGTAGCGGGACGGCACCACGGGTGACCAGCCGAACAGCCTGACTTGGCCGCCATGGGTATGGCCCGATACCGTCAGAGCGATGCGCGCCGGCACCCTGGTGAAGATATCGGGCTCATGCGCCATCAGGATCACCGGTGCATCGTCTGTGACCATGGCGAGAGTGCTCGCGAGATCGTCGATGCCGCGATGGGCTCTGGGCATCCCCGGCGGCTGTAGCCAGCGTGGGAAGGCCCACTGATCGCCGAGTCCGGCGAGCCAGACCGGCCCGGCCGCGGTGTTGAGCTTGAGCGCCTGATTCTCCAGCACCGGAATACCGACCGCCGCCAGCGCCGAGCCAGCCAGCGTCGGGCCGCGGCGCGCGCTCTGGGCGCGCTCGTCATGCCACCAATCATGATTGCCGAGCACGGCAAAACGGCCATTGGGGGCCTGCAGCCGGGCGAGCTGCAGCGCCCATTCGACGGGCTGCGGATCACTCGGACGCCAATCGCGGCTGGCGACGAAATCACCGAGCAGGAGAATGAGGTCCGGTTTCAGCTGATTGGTCTGGTCGACGATCTCGCCTACGCGCGAGATCGGCATATAGCCGCTGCCGACATGGATGTCGCTGAGGACGGCGAGGCTCAGCCGCCTGCCCTCCGGCCAGCCGGCTGGCCGGAGCTTGTAGCGGGTCACGCCCTGATGGGTTGGCTCCCAGGCATAGGCATAGCCGCCGAGCCCGATGCCGGACAAAAAAAGACCGGCGAGAGTCTGAAGAACTCTGCGCCGGTCAAGCATTTGGGGTCTCAATGGGAGGTGGTCGTATCAATCTTCGAAACCGTTGCGCAGGAGCGCCGGAACGTCCCTGTGCTGCGAGGTCAACGCGGCCGGGGTCCAGCGGGTTCCCGCGAGAATGGCAGGAATCGCGATCGGACGAAAGCGCGATGCATAAGCCTCACGTGCGCTGGCATCATGGAAGCTGGCGGAGCGGTGCGCGGGGTGGCGCGGCTTATGCGTAGACATGATCCTCGATTTCCGGTTGTGGCGCCGACGGTTCCTGGCCGTCAGCACCGCCAATGTCGCTGCCGATCGGGTCGGGCCGGCGGCGGCATTTTGAATTTCTTGTGACGTTTTCATCGTCACACCGAGGCTTTGGTCAGCTTTGGCACAGTTTCGCTGGTAGGCAGGCTGAAATCAGCGCCAGCCGCTTTTTCTCGTCATGATCGGGCTTGTCCCGACCATGCACGTCTTCCTCCGTGGCATGCGGTGTCCACGACGTCATGCTCGCCACAAGGGCGAGCATGACGTCGTGGTTCGGGTGTGCGGATCAGCCCGCGAGCAGCCCCTCGGCCTTGACCCAGTCGAGCGTCTTGGCGAGCGCACGCTCGTAGCGGTCGAACAGCTCGTCGATCTCGGCTTCGCTGATCACCAGCGGCGGGCAGAAGGCAACGCGGTCGCCGCCCAGCGCGCGCAGGATCAGGCCTTCTTCCTGGGCGAAGCTGGTCGACTTGAGGGCGACGCCCTTCTTGGCCTCGAACTGGGCCTTGCTCGCCTTGTCCTTGACGAACTCGATGCCGCCGATCAGGCCGACGCCGCGGGCTTCACCGATAAGCGGGTGCTCGGCGAGCTTGGTGAGGCGCTGCAGGAACTTCGGCGCGACCTTGCGCACGTGATCGATGATCTTGTCGCGCTGGTAGATCTCCAGCGTCTTGACCGCGACCGCGCAGCCGACCGGGTGGCCGGCATAGGTGTTGCCGTGGCCGAAGGTGCCGATCTTCTTGCTCTGGTCGACGAGCACCTCATAGACCGGCTCGTTGATCAGCACGGCGCTGAGCGGGAAATAGGCCGAGGTCAGGGCCTTGGCGCAGGAGAGCGTGTCGGCCTTCATCTTGTAGGTGGTGGTGCCGAACATCTCGCCGGTGCGGCCGAAGCCGGTGATGACCTCGTCGGCGATGAAGAGGATGTCGTATTTGGCGAGGACGGCGTTGATCGCCTCGAAATAGCCCTCGGGCGGAGTGACCGCGCCGCCGGCGCCCATCACCGGCTCGGCGATGAAGGCGGCGACGGTGTCCGGCCCCTCGCGCTGGATCATCTCGTCGAGCTCGGCGGCGAGACGCGCCGAGAAGTCCAGTTCGCTCTCGCCCGGCTGCGCAAAGCGATAATGGTGCGGGCTGGAGGTGTGCAGGATGCCGGGGAGCGGCAGGTCGAAATCGGTATGGTTGGCCGGCAGGCCGGTCAGCGAGGCCGAGGCGACGGTGACACCGTGATAACCCTTCAGCCGCGAGATGATCTTCTTCTTCTTGGGCCGGCCGAGCGCATTGTTCATGTACCAGACCAGCTTGACCTGGGTGTCGTTCGCGTCCGAGCCGGAGGCGCCGTAGAACACCTTGGAGATCGGCACCGGCGCGATTTCCTTCAGCTTCTCGGCCAACTCAATCGCCGGATCATGGCTGCGGCCGGAGAAGAGATGGGTGAAGGGCAATTTCTTCAGCTGCTCATAGGCGGCCTCGGCCAGCTCCTGGTTGGAATAGCCGAGCGAGGTGCACCAGAGCCCGGCCATGCCCTCGATATAGTCCTTGCCGGTGGTGTCGTAGACGAAGACCCCCTTGCCGCGCTCGAGCACCAGCGGGCCGACTTCGCGATGCGTCGCCAGGTTGGTGTAGGGGTGGACGAGCGTCTCGATGTCGCGGACGGCGAGGTTGGTCAGCATTTCCCGGCTCCTGCTTATTTACGCGTTGTTTATGCGAGCATAGACCGCGATCGGCGCAAGCGCTGAGCGATTTTCCTGCAGATCAGGGCAGAGTCTGGCGCGGGACGGGCCCGGCTCGTCGGAATCTTGAGGCGACTTCCAATCCGCAGCCCTCATCCTGAGGAGCGATCGCGGGTCGTGTCTCGAAGGATATTCCAGATGGCTCAGGAGCCCACTAGAGCATCCTTCGAGGCGCAGCCTGATGACTGCTCCTCAGGATGAGGGCTGAGAGGCGGATATCGCGCCTGGAATCATTCCAAACCGGCTTGCCAGCCGCCGCCGCTCTGCGCATGGTTCCGCGCTCTTCGAAGAGGTCAGGCATGATCGATCCCGCCCGTATGGTGAACCAGCCGGCGCCCGGCCGCGACTGCGGCACGTGCACATTGTGCTGCAAGGTCTATGACGTGCCGGCGGTGGAGAGCGTCGCCGGCAGCTGGTGCAAGCACTGCCTGCCCGGCCGGGGCTGCGGCATCCATGCGACGCGGCCGGACCATTGCCGCGCCTTCTTCTGCCTCTGGATGACGCAGAGCTTCCTCGGCCCGGAATGGAAGCCTGACAAGGCGCGCTTCGTGCTGACCATGGACCCGGCGACGAACTGGCTGTTCGTCCAGCTCGATCCCGGCGCGCCGCAGGCCTGGCGCAAGGAGCCCTATCTCACCCAGCTGCGCCGCTGGGCCGCCGCCGGCAATCGCCCGGTCATCGTCTTCCTCAACAAGTCGGCGACGGCGGTCATGCCGGACCATGATGTGCAGCTCGGCCTGATCGCGGCCGATGAGCGGCTGGTCCTACGCGAGGAGCTTGCGGGCGGACGGCCGCGTGTGACCGTGGCGAAGGTCAAGGCGGCGGCGTGAGCGAGGCGAGCCGGCCGATGCTGCATCACCTGTCGCTTGGAGTGGCCGATATCGAGCGAGCCGTCGCCTTCTACGATGCCGTGCTCGCGCCGCTGGGTTACGTCCGGGTCTGGAGCGACCTTCGACCCGGCAAGAGCAATCAGGCGGTCGGCTATGGTGTTCCAGGCGGCGGCGACGGGCTGGCGCTGAAGCACCGTCCGGACGGGCAGCGGCCGCCAGGGCCGGGGTTCCATGTCGCTTTCGCGGCTCCCGGCCGGGGAGCGGTCGATACGTTCCATCGGGCGGCACTTCTGCATGGCGGGCGCGACAATGGCGGGCCGGGCCTGCGGGCGCATTACGGCCCGCACTACTATGCGGCCTTCGTCATTGATCCCGATGGCCACAACATCGAGGCCGTGTTCAACGCGGCCATGTGATCGGAACGGGAGGTCCCCTTGAGCAAGCGGGCGCGCGATTACGGCCTGATCTGCGGCGCGCTGCCGCCCGGCCCGCTCAATGCGATCACCGACGTACCGGGCGTCACCGTTGGCCACCGCACCCTGCGCGAAGACGATATCCGCACCGGCTTCACCGTGGTGCTGCCGCATCCGGGTGATCTCTTCCGCGAGAAGGTGAGGGCCGGCATCGAGGTGATCAATGGCTTCGGCAAGAGCGCCGGGCTGATGCAGCTCGCCGAACTCGGCCAGATTGAGACGCCGATCCTGCTCGGCAACACCTTCTCGGTCGGCGCCGGCACCGAGGCGCTGGTCGGGCGGGCGCTCGCCGGCAATCCGGAGATCGGCCGCAGCACGGGCACGGTCAACTCGCTCGTGCTCGAATGCAATGACGGCTTCCTCTCCGATATCAGGGCGCGGCGCCTGACGGTGGCGGATGCGGAAGCTGCGCTGGATGCTGCCAGCGGAGGACCGGTCGAGGAAGGCGCGGTCGGCGCCGGCACCGGCATGAGCGCCTTCGGCTTCAAGGGCGGCATCGGCACGGCCTCGCGCCTGATCGAGCTCGACCGCCGCAGCTTCACGCTCGGCGTGCTGGTGCAGGCGAATTTCGGCAATGCCGGCGATCTGGTTTTGCCCGATGGGCGCCGACCGGTGCCGCCCGCCGCAGGTTCGGCCCAGCCGCCGGAGCGCGGCTCAGTCATCATCGTGCTGGCGACCGACCTGCCGCTGGAGAGCCGCCAGCTCACGCGGATCGCCCGGCGCTGCGGCGCGGGGCTGGCGCGCCTTGGTGCCTTCTGGGGCCATGGCAGCGGCGACATCGCCATCGCCTTCTCGACCGCAGGCCGGATCGCCCATGACGACGAGGCCGGTCTCGTCCCGCTCACCGTCCTCAACGAGAACCGGATCGACCTGCCCTTCCGCGCCGCAGCCGAGGCGACGCAGGAAGCAGTGCTGAACGCCATGCTGGCGGCGCCGGAGACGGTCGGGCGTGACGGCAACCGAAGGCCTTCGCTGGCGGATTGTCTGTAAGTTGAGCCGATTCAGCCGATTTCTTTTCGGCAATCGGTCAGAAATTCGATCAACCCATCTACTGCTTCAGGCGTCAGCGCTATTTTTGTCCGTACGGAGTTTTCTGTCTCCGGCAAGGCAAACACGAATTTGGAATCCTCCTTTTCGCGAACCAGCGCCACGAGGAGGACTTGTGATGCGCCTTTGGTGAAGAAAAACTTCTTGGCTGCGATGTCCGCTCCGTAAAGCGGATCGAGGGCTCGTAAGAAACGCTCCAGCACCAGACGCCTCCACCAAGCTCTTTAAGGTGCTTAGTGGAGCGGAGTGACGTGCGCCTGTAAAGCGCTAGCCTATGGGAGGCAGTCACCCTGTTGCTGGCTCCTCCAGTAACGACGCTTCGGCCAGTCGCGGTACCCTAAATCCACCGCCCTGCTTCTCCAGCATCGCGCCGACTGCGATCGCCGTCCGGTCCTCGCCGAAGGGTGCGATGATCTGCACGCCGGTCGGCAGACCAGCCTTGGACAGACCGACCGGAGCCGAGAGTGCCGGCAGGTCGGCGCCGGTGGCGAGGCTCGCCCAGCACAGGAAGTCGAGATAGGGGCGCTCGACTCCGTCGATGTCGAGTCGGCGGGCGTGGAAATCGGGCAGATGGTCGTGCCTTTGCGCTGCGACCGGCGCCGGCGGGCAGAGCAATACGTCCCAACTCTGGAAGAAGCGGGCCCATTGCCGCTTCAGCGCGAGGCGGCGCTGGTGGAGCTGCTGGTAGAGGCCGGGTGTCATCCGGGCGCCGCGCGCCTGCAATGCCTGATGCGAAAGATCGCCGGGCGCATACTTCGCCGCTTGCGCCTGGATGCGGGCGCGCACTTTTGGCGGCAGGCCATAGGCGACGACGGCGTGGTTCAAGAGTGCATAGACCTCATAGGCCTCGGTGAAGCGGAAGCCGGGGCGGGCGGTCTCGTCGACGAGCGCGCCCGCTTCGGCGAGGCGCCGGCCGGCTTCGCGCACCGTGTCCGAGACCTCCTTCGTGACCGGCGCGAATGGCTCCTGCGCCCAGACCGCGACACGCAGGCCGCTCGCCTCGCGGTGGCGCGGCACCGGCAAGGCCGGGCCGGCGACGTTCGGATCGCGCGGGCCGGTCAGCACCGGTAGGATCAGGTCGAGGTCTTCGGTCGCGCGGGCGATCGGGCCGGCGACGACGAGATCGGCATTGCGCAAGGTGCGCCGCTCCGGCGGCGGCGGGATCAGGCCCCAAGTCGAGACCATGCCCCAGCTGGTCTTGAGGCCGAAGACGCCGCAGGCCTGCGCCGGCCAGCGGATCGAGGAGCCGAGATCGGAGCCGAGCTCGAAGGCGCTCATCCCCGTGGCGACCGCGACCGCCGCGCCACCCGAGGAGCCGCCCGGCGAATAGTCGGGATTCCACGGGTTGCTGGTTACGCCATGGGCCGGGTTGTAGCTCTGGAAGTCGCCGGAGAAGACCGGAACCATGGTCTTGCCGAGGATGATCGCACCGGCGGCGCGCAGGCGGGCGACGGCGGCGGCGTCCTCCTGCGGGATGCGCTCCTTATAGGCGGGCAGGCCGCCGGAGGAGGGCAGGCCGGCGATATCGAAGGCGTCCTTGATCGTGATCGGCAGCCCTTCGAGGGCGCGGGCCTTGCCGGAAGCGATGCGCCGATCCGATTCCGCCGCCATCGTTCGTGCCGCGTCGCGATCCTGCGCGACGATGGCGTTGAGCGACGGGTTCAGCGCGTCGATGCGGGCGAAGGTCGCTTCGAGCAGATCCATGGCGCTGAAGCGGCGGGCGAGTAGTCCGGCGCGCAGGCTGGTGGCGGAGGCGGTCAGATCGATCGAGGCCATCGCGGATTCCGGCGGGAGGGACTCGAATCGTAGTGCATTGCGGCAGGCGGCGGAACCGCACCCGTCATGGTCGGGCTTGTCCCGACCATCCACGTCTTTCCGGACGCAGTGCGGTGTTCAAGACGTGGATGCTCGCCACGAGGGCGAGCATGACGAGGTGGCTGGCATTGCCTTAGCTGCGTTCAACCCGCCTTCCGCCGCTCCATCGCTCTCAGGAAGTCCTCGCCATCCCTGACGCCGAGTTCGTAGGCGAAGCGGATGCCTTCCCAGTTGCGGATGGTGAACTGGCTGACGGGAATGGTCTGCGAGGGGCGGGCATAGGTGCGGTTCTTGATATCAGGCACCTCGGCGAAGGGGCGGGTCAGCAGCACCAGCGTCTGCTCGCCGGCCGCCTCCATCTCGGCGAGCGCCCAGGCCGGGGCGCTGTCGACGAGGCCGCCATCGAGCGCGGCACGGGCGCCGATATTGCCCGCCGGCATGAAGGGCGGCACGGCGGCGCTCGCCATCAGCGCATCGACCAGCTCTTCGGGATCGGCGCAGTCGGCGATGCGGATCAGGTCGGGCCGGAAGCCGAGCTTGCGGCCGACGGTCGGGTGGACCGGGCGGCGCAGGCGCTTTTCGAGCTGGTAGGCGCCGATCCCGATCGTGGTGATGACGGGCAATGGCCAGAAGCGCGGCGGCCGCGAGATCGCGATCAGGAAATCGGCCTGGCCCTTCAGCACTGCCAGCCGCTCGGGCGTGAACAGGCTCGCCAGCATGCTGCGGTACATCTCCGCGACCGGGAAGAGCCGTCCGCCACGGCGGAAGGCGGCCCAGTCGACCTCGGAGGTGCGGCCGGTGCAGGCCTGGCGCAGCATCTCGCGCACGGTGGGGCCGACGCCGAGCGCATTATAGAGCATCGCCCCGGCGCCGGCGCTGGCGCCGACGATGCGGCGCGGCTTCAGGCCGATGTGGGGCGCGACGGTCTCGTAGAAGCCGCCCTGCCAGTAGCAGCGATTGCCGCCGCCGGCGTAAGCCAGGCCGGCGAACATCAGGGCGTGTCGAGGGCGCGGGCGCGCTCGCGCCAGGCCAGCACCAGCCGGTCGAGCTCGGCGAGGTCCTCGTGCGGGAGCTTGCCGAGCGTCTGGGCAACATAATCGCGCTGCGTCGTCATGCCGGCGTCGGCGAGGCGCCGGCCTTCTGCTGTCAGGTGCATCGCATAGGAGCGCCGGTCGCCGACGATGGCGCGGCGCTCGACCAGTCCCGCCTGCACCAGCCGGTCGACCAGGCCGGAGACATTGCCCTTGGTGACGTAGAGCCGCTCGGCGAGCTCGCTCTGGCTGATGCCCTCGCGCTCGCTCAGGGTCGAGAGCAGGTCGAATTGCGGGATGGAGAGACCGAGCTCGCGGATGCGCGCTGTCATCTGGCCGAGCATGCGCTGATGCAGGCGCATGAAGCGGAACCAGACGCGATCCGGCTCGATGGGTTCCGGGGCGGGGATTGGGCGCGGCACTGACAAGGCGTTCATCCCTAGATCGTTTAGTTGTAAACTAACTCATCTCCAATCGGGAGGCGAGGGCTTTCGCCGCGAGCCGTCCGCTGGCTATGCTGCCAAAAAGCGAAGCAAGACGACAGGGAGAAACGCATGCTCGGGCTGATGCAGAATTGGCCGCTGCTGATCCACCGGATCATCGATCATGCAGCGATCCAGCATGGCACGCGTGAAGTCGTCTCCCGCAGCGTCGAAGGGCCGATCCGGCGCACGACCTATGCCGATATCCGCCAGAGCGCGCTCAGGATCGGCAAGAGGCTGACGCGCGAAGGCATCCGCCTCGGCGACCGCGTCGCAACGCTCGCCTGGAACACCGACCGGCATCTTGCGCTCTGGTACGGCATCAGCGGCATGGGTGCGATCACCCACACCGTCAATCCGCGGCTCTTCCCGGAGCAGATCGCCCAATTGATCGATCATGCCGAGGACCGGCTGGTCTTCTTCGACCTGACCTTCGTTGCGCTGATGGAAGGCCTGCAGGACAAGCTGCCATCAGTCGAGCGCTACATCGTCCTGACCGACGCCGCGCATATGCCGCAGACCTCGCTCCGGAACGCCGTCGCTTACGAGGACTGGCTCGCCGAGGTCGATGCCGATTTCGCCTGGGCCGCGTTCGACGAGAGCACTGCGGCCGGGCTCTGCTACACCTCGGGCACGACCGGCGGACCCAAGGGCGTGCTCTATTCGCACCGCTCCAACGTGCTGCACGCCATGGGCTGCGCCCAGCCGGACTATATGGGCCTGTCGGCACGGACCGTCGTCCTGCCGGTGGTGCCGCTCTTCCACGCCAACAGCTGGTCGCTCGCCTTCTCGGCGCCGATGACCGGGGCGAAGCTGGTGATGCCCGGCATGAAGCTCGACGGCGCCTCGCTCCTCGAACTGCTCAACGATGAAAAGGTGACGCTGACCGCGGCGGTGCCGACGGTCTGGCTCGGCCTGCTGCAGCATCTGGAAGCGACCGGCGGCAAGCTCGACACGCTGAAGCGCGTGGTGATCGGCGGCTCGGCCTGCCCGCGGGCGATGACCGAGGCGTTCGAGACAAAGTACGGCGTCACCGTCGACCATGCCTGGGGCATGACCGAGATGAGCCCGATCGGCTCGTTCTGCTCGATCAAGCCGATCTATGCCGATCTCACGGGCGATGCGCTCTACGACCTCAAGGTCAAGCAGGGCCATCCGCAGTTCGGTGTCGAATTCCGCCTGACCGATGATGATGGCGCCGACCTGCCCTGGGACGGCAAGACCTTCGGGTGCCTGAAGGTGCGTGGGCCCGCCGTCGCTGGCGCCTATTACAGGCATGACCAGCCGATCCTCGACGAGCACGGCTTCTTTGACACTGGCGATGTCGCGACGATCGACCCGCACGGCTACATGCAGGTCACCGACCGCTCCAAGGACGTGATCAAGTCCGGCGGCGAATGGATCTCCTCGATCGAGCTCGAAAACCTCGCCATCGGCCATCCCGATGTGGCGGAAGCCGCCGTGATCGGCGTTGCCCATCCGAAATGGGACGAGCGGCCGCTCTTGGTGATCGTGCCCAAGCCCGGCAGGACGCCCGGCCGCGACGAGATGCTCGCCTTCATGGCCGGCAAGGTCGCGAAATGGTGGCTGCCCGACGATGTCGTGCTGGTCGAAGCGATCCCGCACACCGCGACCGGCAAGATCCAGAAGACGGCGCTGCGCGAGATGTTCAGGGAGTATCGGTTGCCGGGGTGAGGGGGGTATCTTACTGTTCGCCGCTAAATGAGCCCTTTATCCGATAGGATTTTTTCCCACATCGACCTTGTCGAGGATATAACATCTAGCAGGAGATATTTCTTCCCATCAAAATACAGGTTTAGATGATGCCTTTCCCGCCCTTCGACTTGAGGCGCGAAATGGTCATACTCCCTAAACACAACCCAATCTCCATCTGTTGGATTCTGAGTAAGAATCAAGTGCTTTGACCTGTTAGCCAGGTCGCGAACGATCCTCCACTCTGGATATCGCCTTAAGGCCAGATCAAGCTCATCTTTGAGAAAAATGCCATCACCAATGAGCCATTCACGGAGAGAGTGGCTCCAAATGAAGTACGCGAGAGCATAGTCAAGCGCCGTGTTAAATTCGGTCGCTGGGAGGTTTGTTAGCGCGTGTACTGCGCGCTCTTCCCATCGTTTGGTTCGCCTGAAATGATTGCTCCAGCCGCCAACCCGGTCTGCTCCTCGACTAAGGGCGTCCTTAATTTCCTTCATTCCAGAAAGCTAAACCACAGCTGACGGATGAGCCAGTATGCCACTGAGTGAGCCGCCTCCGAGCAGGTACCTGCCATGCGCAGATGGCGGGCGGCGAGCCTTGAAGGCAAGCCTTGCGCCGCGGTTATCTAGATGTCGAAACGTCAGTAAGGAATCGCCCATATGGCCCAGGACTTCGCCGGCAAGCGCGTGATCGTGATGGGCGGCAGCCGCGGCATCGGGCGCGCGATCGCGCTGGGGTTCGCGGCGCGAGGTGCCGCGGTGTCAATTTGTGCGCGGAGTACGGGGCCGCTCGAAGCGACGCGCCGGGAGATCGAGGCGTTCGGCGTGACCGCACATGCGGCCAGCGTCGATCTCGCCGATGCAAGCGCGATCGAGGCCTATGTACCCGAGGCGGTCAAGGCTCTCGGCGGCCTGGATGTCCTCGTCAACAACGCCTCCGGCTTCGGCCATTCCGATGACGAGGAGGGCTGGGCCGCCTCGCTGACAATCGACATGATGGCGATCGTCCGCGGCAGCCATGCCGCGATCGCGCATCTGAAGCCGGGCTCGTCGATCGTGAACATCTCCTCGATCTCGGCGCTGCGGGCATCGTCGCGCTCGGCGCCCTATGGCGCGATCAAGGCGGCGGTGATGCACTACACGGCAAGCCAGGCGAAGATGCTGGCGAAGCAGGGCATCAGGGTGAACGGCGTCGCGCCCGGCTCGATCGAGTTCCCCGGCGGGACATGGGAGGATCGGAAGACCTCGAACCCCGAACTCTATCGCTCGACCCTGGCCAGCATCCCCTTCGGCCGGATGGGCAAGCCGGAGGAGGTTGCCGAGGTCGTGCTCTTCCTGGCCTCCGACAAGGCGAGCTGGGTCACCGCCCAGACCATCGTTGTCGATGGCGGGCAGCTCGTCGGACCCTGATCCCGGCTCATCCGCTGGCGGCAACGATTGGCGCTGCGGGAGATGTTCAGGGGCATCGCTTGCCGGGGTGAGGGAGTCGGGAGAAGCTGAGGCTCACACCGACTGGGTGTCCTGATCCAGAGGCCGAGCCAGGGAGATCGTATGGAACTCCTCCTGGTCCTCGCATTTCTCGCGCTGTTCAGCCTGAGCGCGCTGGCAGGCATGGCTTTGCGGAAACTCCTGCACGAACATCACCTGACCAGCGAGAACATGGATTCGATCAGGCTGGTGACTGGGCTGATGGTCACCTTCGCCGCACTCATCCTCAGCCTGCAATTATCGACGACCCGGGCACGTTTCGACGTCACCAGCGGCAATCGTTCCAGCTATGCCGCGCGCCTCGCCAATCTCGATCAGTGCCTGCGCATCTTCAAAACGGTCGCCGACCCGACCAGGCTGAAACTTCAACAGTACACGGCTGCAGTTATCGCCAGCACGTGGCCCCGTGAAACAGCACCTGTGGTCGCGGGTATGCCCGACACGCGCCGTATGGCGATACGCGGCGAGGATCGGAGTCTGTCGCAGCTGATCAATGACATCGGCGCAGATGTGGATATCCTGCCAACCACGGGCCTCGAACATTCAGCGACCCGCTGTCGGGCGGCCTATGCCGACGTCTCATCCGCAAGATGGAACGTGATCGAGGATGCCAACGCGCCATCCGGCGCCTTCTTTGTCGGCATCCTGAGCTTCTGGCTCAGCCTGGTCTTCCTGAGCTTCGGCCTGCAGATCCCGCGCCGAGCACTCAGCGCCGCCGTCCTGGCGATCGGGGTGCTCTCCGTCTCGAGCATCATGTTCATGATCGTCGACCTCAGCCTGCCCTATCAGGGGGTGTTCCATATCTCCAGTGAGGCGATGCGCGAGGCACTTGCGGACATGATGCGTTAGGGCGACGCGTCGAACTCCTCCGAGGATGATGAGCGCCGGAGAGCCCAGGCCTGCGACGGAGCGGGTTTGGCCGTCACGCTGCTTCCGGTACCGGAGCCCCTTCGTTGCGTTGCCTGTAAAACCGAAGAAACTCTCCGGGTGGCAAGGCCTTGGAGTAGAGCCAGCCCTGCGCGAACTCGACACCGGCGGCTTTCAGATAGGCTGCCTGCTCCGCCTTCTCCACACCTTCCGCCACGACGACGAATGTCAGGGTATGCGCCATGTCGATGATGGATGGCGTCACGATGCTGGTCGCAGCCTCGCGGCCGATGGCATCGATGAATGACTTGTCGATCTTGAGCGCATTGAGGGGCAGGCTTTCCAGAAGGGACAGGCTGGAATACCCCGTTCCAAAATCGTCGATCGCGATGGTGTGCCCGAGTTGCCGTGCCCGCTCGAGCGTGGCGCGAGCCGCGTCGGCCTCGATGAAGCTGCGCTCGGTTGCCTCGAGCCAGACTTGCGCCGGGTCGACTTGCGCTTTCTCGAGGGCGGGGGAGAGCACGTCCAGGAAGCGGCCGCTCTGGATGTCTTCGGCCGAGATGTTGATCGCGATGTGCAACGAGGGATCGGCTCGCAGCGCCGTCGCCATGTCTTCCAGCACCCGCGCGATCATGATGTCGGTCACGGGTGCGATCATGTGATGGTCTTCAGCATAGGTGATGAAAAGATCCGGCCGGACCCAGGTGCCGTCCGGTTTGGGCCATCGGACAAGCGCTTCAGCTCCAACGCATCTGCCGGTCGCAAGCTCGATGATGGGCTGATAGTGCGCCACGAACTCGCGGTAGACGATTCCTGTCTTCAGCTCGCCTGCCAGCGACATGCGCTGGCGCGATGCCCAGATGATCAATGCGATGATGCTCGCCGACATCGCCAAGCCGATTGGGATGAGTTTCCAGAGCTCGCTATCGGTGCGCCAGGCGACGACGCTGTGGTCCGAGATGGCGAAAGCAATGAAATCAGCGCTGCGCAGCGACGAGAACACCTTCTGACCAGTTGTACCACTGGTCTCCTCCAGCGAGAGCTGCCGCACCAGAAGAGGATCGGTGCGCCCTGACAAGGCGAGGAGTCTGCCGTCATATGTGGCGATCCCGATAACCATCGGGGTGTCGTGCAGGACGTCGATCAGGCGTTCCTTCTTGATGAGCGCCTGGTAAGGCCCGTATGCGACCGCTACCATCTCGGCGGGCGGACGCTGCAACGTCGGCCCCGAAGCTATGACGAGGCCAAAATCTTGCGACAGGACGATATCCGGCTTTCGCATCGGCTCCGGACTCGTCGAGGCCCCCCAACTGTCGCAGACCAACGTCCCATCTTTGAAAACATCGATTTTCTCTACGGAGAGGACATCCTTGGTCAATTGCTGCAATCGCTCCAGGTGGAGCGGTGAGCACAGCGCATGGTTTTCCATCACCAGCCGGCGCAAAGCATCCTTGGCTCGCGTGACCACCAGGTCGGCCCGCTGCAAGGTCCACCTCGCATAATCCTTCAAATGTACGCGTTCGGTCGCAATGGCCCGCTGCTGCGACAGGTAATAGGCAGCTGCCAGAGGTAGCAAGCCCAAGCTGATGCCAAGCCCAATCGCGATGGGCAGGATCAAGCGGCGGCGCATCAAAATACCTTTCCGGAGAGTATCCGGATTTATCCTAGCAGATATTCGCACGATGTTCAGTTTGATTGTATTTGTGCAATTATATACTCTACTGAAAGAGCTTGATAACCGTAAGATCGCGGTCTTTTGTCGAGGCGTTTTCGGGAGGAAAATCGCGGGGAGCGGGGATGAAGGCAGCACCGCGGATTAAATTGCGGCCAGGAAACCCGCGATCGCCGCGACGAGAACATCTTCTGCCTCGCGATGCGGGACATGGCCTACTCCCGGCAGGATCAGCGTCTCGCCGCGCCCCTCGGCGATGCGCGGGGGATGGCGGAGCGAGCCGTATTCGTCCAGTTCGCCATGGATGGCGAGGACCGGGCAGCGCATCGCGGCCAGCGGCCGGTCGAGCGTCCAGTCCGCGAAGGCGGGGGAGAGCCAGGTCCCGATCCAGGCTTCGAGCACCCAGGGCGTCTTGTCGCCGTGATAGCGCGCCAGCCGGGCGAAGTTGTCCGGGTTCTGGAAATCCTGCTGCGCCACCCTGATCCCGGCCAGCGTCCGATCCTCGATGAAGGTCTGGGCGGCGATGGTGACGAGGGCCTGGCAGCGGCCGGGCCAGCGCGCCGCCGTCTCGATCGCCATGCAGCCGCCAACGCTATGGCCGCAGGCGATGAAATCGCAGAGGCCGAGTTGGTCGCAGAGCTGCGGGACGACGCTCTCCGCCTCGTCCGCGACGAAATCGAGGCCGAGCGTTCCCGGATGCGGATCGGAACGGCCGAAGCCGAGGCGGTCATAGGCGACGACGCGCCGGCCGGTCGCGGTTGCCAGCTTTTCGGGGAAGCTGCGCCAGAGCTCGATCGCGCCGAGCGAGTCGTGGAAGAGCAGAACCGGCGTGAGCCGGTCCGCCTTGGGATCCGAGGGCGTCCAGCTGCGCGTGAAGAGCTGGTGCTCGCCGAGCCGGAGCAGGGCATCCCGTTGGTCGATCGTGGTCACTCAGGAAAGCTCTGCCGGCAATTGTCAGGGCGGCCATTCTGCCTGTGCCGGACCCTTTCGCAAGGACGCCGGCCGCCCTTGGGCGGCCGGCGGTGGGGTCAGAACTCGGCCCAGCCGCTGTCGCCATGCTTGCCGGCATTGGCGACCTTGCGCGGGGCCGGGCTGAAGGCGGTCGCGGCGAGCTGCTGCAGGCGCTGCGGCTCGGCAGCCGCAGGCTTGCGCACGGCGGCCGAGCGGGCCGGTGCGGCGTGAGACATGGACGCGGTGGCGGCAGCGTCGCCTCCGGTCTTGAAGGCCGCGACGAGGTCATTGAGCTGCGTGATGCGCTGGTTGAGCGCATTGGCGCTGGCGGCGCTCTGCTCGGAGAGTGCGGCGTTCTGCTGGGTCATCTCGTCCATATGGGCGACGGTCTGGCTCATCTCCTCGATGCCGTTGGCCTGCTCGGCCGCGGCCGAGGAGATGTCGGCGATGGTCGAGGCAACTTTCTGTGACGCCGCCAGGATCTGCGTCAGCGCGTCACCGGCCTGGCGGACCAGCTTGACGCCCTCGCCGACCTCGACGTTCGAGGAGGAGATCAGCGTCGAGATGTCCTTGGCGGCTTCGCCCGAGCGCTGCGCCAGGGTGCGTACCTCCGAGGCGACGACCGCGAAGCCCTTGCCGGCATCGCCCGCCCTGGCGGCCTCGACAGCGGCGTTGAGGGCGAGAAGGTTGGTCTGGAAGGCGATGTCGTCGATGACGCGGGTGATATCGGAGATCTTCTTCGAGGCCTCTTCGATCCGGGCCATGGCGCTGACCGCCTTGCCGGCGATCTCGCCGCCGCCCTCGGCTGCGCGCATCGCCTCCTCGGCGGTGGTCGCCGCCTGGCGCGAGGCCTGGGCAGACGCCTTGACGGAGGCCGCGAGCTCCTCGGTCGTCGCGGCGCTCTCCTCCAGCGAGGAGGCCTGCTCCTCGGTGCGCTTCGACAGATCATCCGCGCCGGTCGCGATCTCCCGGGCCGAGAGCCCGACATCGGCGGAGGTGAGCTGGATCGTCTTCACGGTCGAGGACAGGCGCTCGACGGTCTCGTTCACCGCGCTCTTCAACTCGCCGAAGCGGCCGCGATACTGGGTGGCGATATCCTGCGTCAGGTCGCCATCGGCGACACGCTGCAGCACGGCGACGAACTCGGTGGTGGCGCCGTCGACCACGGCATTGATCTCGTTGATGCCGGCGACCAGCTTCTGCATCTGCTCGTCGGCATCGTCGATCTGCAGCCGGGCCGAGAAATCGCCATCGGCCGCGGCGGCGACGACCTCGCCGACATCGGAGACCACGCGCGACATCGCCTCGGCCCGGGCGGCGCGGGCTGCGGCCTCGGCCCGCTCCTGAGCCTCCAGGGCGCGGATTTGCACCAGCTTGTCCCGGAACAGCAGCAGCGCGGTGGCGACGGCGCCGACCTCGTCATGCCGCCCGGTCTGCGGGATCGGCGTCTCGAGCTCACCATTGGAGAGCCCGTCGATGCTGGTCTTGATCGCGGCGAGCGGCCGGATGACGCGCGAGACGATCAGGGCGCCGGTCGCAAGCATCAGCGCGACCAGCGTGCCGAGCAGCAGGTTGAACACCCACTGGATCTGGCTGACGGTGGCGCCGGTCGCATCGAGGCGCGCATTTGTGCGGGCCTCGACCAGCCCGAAGAACTCGTCGACCGGCTTCATGATTTCGCCCTTCATCCGATCGTAATCGGCTGAAAACAGCAGCTCGCGGGCGAGGTTGAGGTCACGCTCCTTCTTGACGGTGTATTTGCCGCTGCCATCCTCGAACAGGCCCTTGGCGGCGTTCATGGCGCGGGTTTCGAGAGCGACGAGACCATCCGATTTGGCGGCGGCCTGGCCGAGCTTGGCGAATTCAGCCTCGGTGAAACCGGCCTCCTTCATCTCGGTCAGCAGAGCCTTGGTCTGGCCCGGGCCGCGGGGGCGCACGGCATTGTCGAGGACGAGGTCCCAGTAGATCCGATGCGGCTCGACGGGACGGGGCTTCTCGCCGCTGCGCATGGCGATGACTTCGAGGTATTGCTGCTCGTAACGCGCATTGCCGGTGACAGCGAAGGTTCGCGCCAGCCGCGTCAGGTCGTCTGAGCTCTGCCGAAATTCGTCGGCGAGCAAATAGGATGTGTGGGCCTGGCGATAGGCGCCGGCCCGGGCACCGACAGCCTGCTGCTGGAAATACCACGCCCCGATGATGGCCGCGATCAGGGCGGCGAAGAGTCCTGCAATGCACAGGAATATCTGCTTGATGGTGAGATTGGCTGCCAGGCGCATGCTTTTGATCCCAGTAGGACATGACATAAGGGAAGGTCGAGCCGGGCGAAGCGCGACCAGGTTCGGAGCGATTGGGGCGATCAATCGGTAGGACGCCGGAACCCGCGTCTGGTCGCGGGAACCCTGGTGGCGATGCGTTCGCAGGGCCGCAGGGACGCGTCGTTTCGGAAGGGTTGAACGCTGCTCCGATCGAGCATGCTGGTATCCAGAGTGCCGCTTTTCTAGGCATATCCTGAAGCGGGATAGTAAATTTTTACTGAAGGTTCAGGATCTTTTACTAACCTGTATGACCAGTCGTCAGTGGAAGCTGAGATTCCGATGCGGGATCGGGCGATGCCATCTCATCGCGGCGAGGCCATGATCGATATGTAGCGCATGAATACACGTATTGCGCGTTCTTGTATGATTATACAACCTGTGTAGTATTTACGGCCAAGTCTTCGAGAACGCCTGTCGCCACCGCCGAAAGCACCCCACGAGCCTGGCCTGTGTTTCACCCGGCGCCAACCTTCAATGTCTCGATGAGGAAGACCGCGAAGGCGCGAGCGGCCGGAGCGGGGCGGCCTGGAGCCAGATGCAAGGCGATCTCCGAGGCGGGCAGGGGAGGCAGGCCATCGGCCTCGCCGAGCAGGCGCAATCCCTCGCGGGCCGTGCCGGCCTTGACCACGGTGAGCGCCGCGCCAGCGGCGGCGACCGCCTCGACCGCGCCGATGCTGGAGGAGGAGAACAGGATGCGCCAGGGCCGGCCGGCCTCGTTCAGCGCCGCGAGCGCCCATTCGCGGTACATGTTCGGTGCCGTGAGCAAGGCGAGCGGCAATGGTCCTGCCGGTGGAAAGTCGTGGCGGTCGGACCAGGCCCAGGCGGTACGCTCGCTGCGCAGCACCTCGCCGCTGCCGTCCCCTGCCTTCTGCGTCGCCAATACGAGGTCGAAGGCCTCGCCGAGGCTGCCGATCAGGTCGCGGGTGAAGCCGGTGGTCACCTCGAGCTCGACCTCGGGATGGGAGCGGGCGAAACGGGCGAGCGTCTCGGGCAGGACAACGGTGGCGTAGTCGTCCATCACCGCGAGCCGGACGCGGCCGGAGACGTTTCGTGCCCGGACGACGTCGAGCGCCTCGTCATGCAGCGCGACGATGCGGCGGGCGTAGCCGAGGAAATCCTCGCCGGCGCGGGTCAGGAGGACCTCCTGTGGCGAGCGCTGCAGCAGGGTCTGGCCAGCGATCTCCTCGAGCTTGCGCACCTGCGTCGAGATCGTCGACTGCGTGCGGGCGAGCGCGGCGGCGGCGCGGGTGAAGGAGCGCAGTTCCGCGATGGTGACGAAGGAACGCAGCAGGTCGATGTCGATATTGCGCAGCATCGCAAGGCCTTTCGCGCCCGCAGCATGGACGGCGCCGATCATCCAAATCGAATAATTCAATTTTGGCTGGCCGGGCACGCCCGCTAGCTATAGGGCGAACCCTTCTGTTCGGGCGTCGCGTCAACGAGGTCAAGCATGCCGAGGCTGAGATCCGCCACCACCACCCATGGCCGCAACATGGCCGGCGCTCGCGGCCTCTGGCGCGCCACCGGCATGAAGGACTCGGACTTCGGCAAGCCGATCATCGCGGTGGTGAATTCCTTCACCCAGTTCGTGCCGGGCCATGTCCACCTGAAGGACCTCGGCCAGCTGGTCGCGCGCGAGATCGAGAAGGCCGGCGGCGTCGCCAAGGAGTTCAACACCATCGCGGTCGATGACGGCATCGCGATGGGCCATGACGGCATGCTCTATTCGCTGCCCTCGCGCGAGCTGATCGCCGACAGCGTCGAATACATGGTCAACGCCCATTGCGCCGACGCGATGGTCTGCATCTCCAATTGCGACAAGATCACGCCCGGCATGCTGATGGCGGCGATGCGCCTGAACATCCCCGTCGTGTTCGTCTCGGGCGGGCCGATGGAGGCTGGCAAGTACATCGCCGAGGGCGTGCTGAAGAAGGTGGATCTGGTCGATGCCATGGTCGCTGCGGCCGACAGCAAGTACTCGGACAGCGAAGTCGAGGTTATCGAGCGCTCGGCCTGCCCGACCTGCGGCTCCTGCTCGGGCATGTTCACCGCCAATTCGATGAACTGCCTGACCGAGGCGCTTGGCCTGGCGCTGCCGGGCAACGGCTCGACGCTGGCGACCCATGCCGACCGCAAGCGCCTGTTCGTCGAGGCCGGCCACCTCATCGTCGACATCGCCAAGCGCTACTATGAGCAGAACGACGAGAGCGTGCTGCCGCGCAATGTCGCGAGCTTCAAGGCCTTCGAGAACGCGATGACGCTCGATATCTCGATGGGCGGCTCGACCAATACGGTGCTGCATTTGCTTGCGGCCGCGCACGAGGCCGAGATCGACTTCACCATGGCCGATATCGACCGTCTCTCGCGCAATGTGCCGGTGCTGTGCAAGGTCGCGCCGGCCGTCGCAAACGTCCATATGGAGGACGTCCACCGCGCTGGCGGCATCATGGCGATCCTGGGCGAGCTCGACCGCGCCGGACTGATCGACACTTCGCTACCGACGGTGCACAGCGCGACGATGGGCGAGGCGCTCGAGCGCTGGGACATCAGGCAGACGCAGAGCGAGGCGGTGCGCTCCTTCTACAGCGCCGCGCCCGGCGGCGTGCCGACGCAGACGGCCTTCAGCCAGGACCGGCGCTATGAGGAGCTCGACCTCGACCGCGAAAAGGGCGTGATCCGCGAGAAGGCGCATGCGCATTCGCAGGATGGCGGCCTCGCCGTGCTCTACGGCAATATCGCGCTCGACGGCTGCATCGTGAAGACGGCCGGCGTCGATGCCTCGATCCTGACCTTCTCGGGCACGGCGGTGATCTTCGAGAGCCAGGACGCGGCGGTCGAGGGCATCCTCAACAACAAGGTCAAGGCCGGCGAGATCGTGCTGATCCGCTATGAGGGACCGCGCGGCGGGCCGGGCATGCAGGAGATGCTCTATCCGACCAGCTATCTGAAGTCGAAGGGTCTCGGAAAGGCCTGCGCGCTGGTCACGGACGGGCGCTTCTCCGGCGGCTCGTCGGGCCTCTCGATCGGCCATGTCTCACCCGAGGCGGCCGAGGGCGGCGCGATCGGCCTGGTCGAAAGCGGCGACGTGATCGAGATCGACATCCCCAGGCGCAGCATCGTCCTCAAGGTTTCCGACGAAGAGCTGGCGCACCGCCGTGCCGCAATGGACGCCAAGGGCAAGGATGGCTGGAAGCCGGTGGCGCCGCGCAAGCGCAAGGTCTCGACCGCGCTGAAAGCCTATGCGGCGCTGGCGACCAGCGCGGCCAAGGGGGCGGTGCGCGCGATCGATTGAGCTGACAAAGCCAGCGGAGGCCCCGGCATGAGCGAGCTCTGGGGTGTGGTGGCCGCGGCAGCGTCGAGCGCGCTTGGAGGGACCTCCATCGCCGCGACGCGCTATCTCGTCGGCCATCTCGATCCCCTCGCGATCGGCTCCTTCCGCTTCGGCATCGGCTGCCTGCTGCTTGCTCCAGTCGCCCTGCTCGGCGACCGGCGCTGGCCTGAACGCGGCGACTGGCTTCAGACCGCCGGGCTCGGGCTGCTCTTCTTCGCGATCTTCCCGATCCTGTTCAACGCCGCGCTGATCTATACGAGCAGCGCGCGTGGGGCGCTGGCCCTCTCGACCCTGCCGCTGCTGTCGCTGATGGTCGGCGCGGCCCTCGGCCGCGAGCGATTGACGGCGCGCAAGACCATCGGCGTGCTGGTCGCCATGGCAGGCGTCGGCTTCGCGCTGCTCTCCGGCCTCGGCCACGCGCCGCCGCAGGCCTGGCGCGGCGACCTCCTGATGATCGCGGCGGCGCTCTGCATGGCGCTTTACGGCATCTGGTCGAAGCCGGTGATCAGCCGCTGCGGACCGATCCCGTTCACCACGGTCGCGATGGCGGTCGGTGCTGTGGCGCTGGTTCTGATCTCGGCGCTGCGCGGCAGCTTCGATGCGGTCTCGCAATTCGCCGTCCCGCAATGGTCGGCGGCCATCTATCTCGGCGTGATCGGCGCCGCGCTGACCTTCTATCTCTGGGCCTTCGCCTTGGGGCGGGCGTCGCCGACCAGCGTTGCAGTCACCGTCACCATCAACCCGGTCACGGCCTCGCTGGTAGCCGCCGTGTTGCTGAACGAGCCGATCGGCTGGAATCTCGTCATTGGGATCGTCGTCGTCGGTATCGGCATCTGGCTCGCGACGACGGACGAGCAGGATCGTTCGGCTAGGCAAGGTGCAGGTTGAACGAACCGAGCGTCACATCTTCGCCACGGATCGTCCGGACAAAAGCCGCATCGACGCACCCGTGCGGTCCCGCGCTGGCGCGCCCTGATTTCGGAGGCGATCTTGCCGGCATTCCTGATCGCGATCCTGCTCTGGCTCGGGCTCGCCTCCAGTTCGATCGCGCAGGCCCCGCCGGCAACCTTCTCCGACAATGCCGAGTCGATCGCGGTGGTGGTCGGCAACAAGAGTTACAAGCAGACCAGCACGGTCGACTTCGCCCATAACGACGCCGAGGCGATCAAGGCCTGGCTCACCGGCACGCTCGGTTTCCGCGAACAGAACGTCTTTCTGCTGAAGGATGCGACGCTCGGCGAGCTCACCCAGATGTTCGGCAGCGAGGCCAATCCGCAAGGCGGCAAGCTATGGCGCAGCGCGGTCGAGGGCCGCTCCAACGTCTTCGTCTATTATTCCGGCCATGGCGTGCCTGATCTCGCCACGCGCCAGCCCTTCCTCTTGCCGCAGGACGGCAACCCGAACGCCAGCGAGAGCGGCTACGCCCTGCAGACGCTCTACCGCAATCTCGAGCTAGTCCGGCAGAAGATCGGGCCGCAGCGGCAATTGATCGCGATGATCGACGCCTGCTTCACCGGCGAGACCGGGCGCAAGGGCGAGAGCCTGCTTGCGGTCTCGGCGCCGGGCTTCACGCCGGCCAAGCCACGCACGGGCGGCGGTATCGTCAAGCTGGTCGCGACCTCCGGCACGACCCCGGCCAACTGGGACGAGAACCAGAAGCTCGGCCTGTTCACCAGCCGCTTCTTGATGGGCGCTGCCGGGCTGGCGCGGCCAGCGGGAGCGCCTGAGACCGGCCCGCTCGCCTGGTCCGACCTGCAGCGCTATCTCAAGGACAGCGTCGAGGCGGCGGCCCGGCGCGACAGCGGCCGCGAGCAGGCTCCGGAGATCGACCTCGCCTGGATCGCCTTGCCGGTGGCGCAGCCGGTGCCGGCCGTGGCGCGTGCCGTCGCATCGGCGCGCGATGAAGCCAACTGGCAGCGGGCCAAGGCGGCTGGCGAGCGCAGCGTGCTCGAGGCCTATGTCGCGCGCTGCGGCGAGACCTGCGGCTATCGCGAGGCGGCGATGGCGCTGCTGCTCGACAAGCGCCGCAGCGGCGAAGCCGCGAGCGACGAGCAGAACTGGATCAGGCTCGGCGGCTCCGGCAAGTACGAGGACTATCTCAAGGGCTGCGGCGCGGTCTGCGCCTATCGCTCCCTCGCCGAAGGCTATCTCGGCCGCACCGACGCTTCGCGCGATCCGCGCGTGCTGGACTGCGACGAGCTCGCGGGCGATCCCAACGATCCCGACAGGCGCGAGGGCGTCAAGGGCGTGAAGTTCGCGCGGATCGATGCCCGCGCCGCGATCTCGGCCTGCAAGCAGGCGGCGGAGTCGCAGCCGCAGATCAGGCGGCTCTCCTACCAGCTCGGCCGCTCCTACGACAAAGCCGAGCGCTACAAGGAGGCGCTCGCGGCTTACGACAAGGCGGCCGATGCCGGCAGTGCCGCGGCGATGAACAATCTCGGTGCGCTCTACGAGAATGGCCAGGGCAATAAGGTCGAGCTGCAGAAGGCCTTTACGCTCTATGAGCAGGCTGCCGGCACCGGCAATGCCATCGCGATGAGCAATGTCGGGCGCATGCTGCAATATGGCCGCGGCCGGCCGCGCGACGAGGCGGCGTCATTACGCTGGTACCAGAAGGCAGCCGAGGCGGGCGACGCCTTTTCGATCGCCAAGCTGGTGCCGGCCTATCTCGAAGGGCGTCCGGGTTTTCCGAAGAATCCGCAGAAGGGTTTTGACCTGTTCCGCCAGGCCGCCGACAAGGGCGATCCGATCGCGATGGTCTCGACGGCGACGCTGATCGACAACGGCTTCGGCTCCTTCTTCCCCGGCGCGAATTCGCTGCAGATGCTGATGAAGGCGCTGGAGAAGGGAGAGGCGGGCGCCGCGGCGATCTCCGCCAGCGATGTCTCCGAGCAGAAGCTGAAGCCGGAGACGGTGCGCGCCTTGCAACGGGCCGCCCAGAAGGCCGATCATTACAGCGGCGCGATCGATGGCCGCTTCAACCCCGTCTTTGTCCGGGCGCTCGATGGTTATGCGCGGTCGCTGGAGCAGGAGCATTAGGACCCGGCTGTGAGCGGTTTGCTGCGAAGCCTCCTCATCGCTGGACTGTTCCTCGCCGCCGGCGGCGCCGCGCGCGCCGACGCCTTGTCGACCTGGCTCGACAATGTCGCAGTCTGCTCGGGCAAACGCGATCTCTCGCTCGCCGTGGTCGGCTTCGATGGCGGCCAGCAGGTCTTGTCGCGCACGCAGGCCGACGAGGTCAGGCTCGCCATCGAGAGCCGCCTGCAGAGCGAAGGTCGGGTCAGGCTGGCGGCGAGCGCCGATGTCGTCCGCATCAAGACGCTGCGCGACAGCCTCAATCTGCAGAAGCAAGGCGAAGCCGAGGCGCAGATCCGCAGGGCGTTCGACGGCGATGCCAGCGTGTTCTTCACCGAGCCGGCGCGGCAGGAGGACAAAGCGAGTTTCCGCCTGCAAGCGATCGCCAAGACCGGCGACTGCAAGGCGACCAGCGAGCCAGTCGAGATCGCGATCCGGATCAAGCCCGGCGTGGTTGACGTCGACCAGGTGATGAGCCGGGTGGTCGAGAATCTCGCGCGCGCAGCGCCCGATCTCAGGCGGGTCGATATCTGCCCCTTCGCTGCAGTGAGCGGCTACAGCGGCTGCAGCGCAGCGCTCGGCGAGCGGCTGCTGCTGGCGCTCGACGCTGAATCGCGTTCCGACGATCGCGTCCTGCGCTCACGGCCGCTGGAGATCCGCAAGGCGGCTCCTGGCCAGTGTGGCGCTGTCGGCGCCGAGGTGACGACGCGCGGCCGTTTCGACCGGGACCGCGACGGCCAGAGCTGGATGGAGCTCGAATTCCGCCGCGGCGGCGCCGTGCTGGCGCCGAGCGGGCGCAATCGTATCCCGGTCGAAGGGCTGGGCTGCGACCCGGCGGTAAGGCCCTTTCTCGAGCATGTCGCCGCCACCGCCGGTTCGGATCGATCTCGGCTCGCTCTGCTGCCGGCGGCGTCGCCTTTCGCGAAAGGGAGGCGGCTCGATGTCCGAATCGAGGGCAAGGCCGGGACGCGGCTGTCCTGCTGGGTGCTGGCGCCTGACGGCACAGCCTCGGTCGTGCTGCCGGTGCGCGGCGAGGAGGGCAGGAGTGTGCTGCGCGCCGGCGGCCAGTCCTACCCCTATGATTTCGGGCTGAACGACATCGTGCTCGACGCGGCCTTCGAGAACCTGTTCGCCTGCTTCGGCACCGACGCCGAGCTGCCGGCGGCCTTGCGCGAGCGCTGGCTCAAGGCGGCGCCGAGCGCTGCCGAGGATGCGGCGACTTTACAGCCGGACGAGGTGCTCGATCTGATCGAGAAACTGCGGGCCGTGCCGGGCGTGGTCGAGGCGACGGCGCGGATCGTCGTGCGCTGATTTTCCTCTGAACCACCACCGTCATCCCGGACGTAGCGAAGCGGAGATCCGGGATCCATTCCTGAGCTTCACCGATAAACGTTCCGGCATGGGTCCCGGGTCTGCGCTACGCTCCGCCCGGGACGACTCGGTCAGTTTCAAGCGATCCCTTGTTTTCTTCCCGAGGCTCAAGCACCTAAGAGAGATGCACCGTCGTCTCGTCTTCGAGGAGCCAATCTCGCGCGCGGCGATCTGGAGCCGGCGGCTGGCGCTGTTCGGGCTGACGGTCGTCGTGCTCGCCGTGCTGATCTTCCGCTTCGGCCAGCCCTCGGTCGAGCGGCTGGCACCGATCGCCGGCGCCTATATCTTCGTGCTGCTCGCCTTCCTGCTGGCGCTCGCCGCCTTCGTCCGCATCTGGCAGGACGGGCATCGCGGCATCGGCATCGCCGTGCAGGCCTTCCTGCTCTGCCTGCTGCTGCTGGCACCGGTCGCCTATGGCGGCTTCCAGCTCGCGACGCTGCCCTTCCTTGCCGACGTCTCGACCGATGTCGACGAGCCGCCGGCCTTCAGCCGCTCGCGCGTGGCCCTGACCGCACGCGAGGGGCGGGTGCCCCCCGATGTTCCGGCCGAGCGGCGCAAGGCGCAGCGCCAGGGTTATCCGAAGGCGGTGCCGATCGTGCTCGAACTGCCGGCCGAGATTGCCTACGACATCGCCCGAAAAGCCTGCGTCACGCTCGGCTGGCAGGTGCTGGAGGGCGCCGCGCCGGGCGGGCGCAGCGGGGCGGGGCGGCTCGATGCGGTGGCGCGCTCGCGCGTGCTGCGCCTCGTCGACGACATCACCATCCGCATCAGGCCGCGCGCCGACGGCAGCCGCATCGACATCCGCTCGGCCTCGCGGCTGGGCGGCTTCGATTTCGGCGCCAACGCCAAGCGCATCGCAGCGTTCGAGGAAGAGGTGAAGCTTTTGGTCGAGCTGCGCTGAGCTGCATTGCCGTCATTGCGAGCGTAGCGAAGCAATCCAGGGGACGTAGAGCGCTGCCGCCCTGGATTGCTTCGTCGCTATGCTCCTCGCAATGACGATGGTGCTTCACGCCAGCCGGTAGCGGCTCGCCAGCAGCGGTGCCCCGTCGTCACAGAGGACGACGCCACGCTCGACCAGATCCTCGAGCTGCGCCAGCACCGAGAGCGATGCGGCGCCGAGCAGGCGAGGTGGGAGTTCCTGATAGATCGGCGGCACCATCTCGGCGATCGTTTCGTCGCCGGCCTGCAGACGGCTGAGGATTGCGGCCTCGCGCAGGCGGCGGTGCTGGACCAGCCCGCGCAGGAAGCGCTGAGGCTCGCGCACCGGGCCGCCATGGCCGGGCCAGTAGAGCCGGTCCTCGCGCCCGCGCAATTTCTCGATCGAGGCCATATAGGCGACCATCGAGCCGTCGGGCGGGGCGACGATCGTCGTCGACCAGGCCATGACATGGTCGCCCGAGAACAGCGTGTTCTCCTCCGGAAGGGCGAAGGCGAGGTGGTTGGCGGTGTGGCCGGGCGTTTCCAGTGCCTGGAGCGTCCAGCCCGGGCCGGAAACGGCATCGCCCTCGGCCATGATCAGATCGGGCGCGTAGTCCCGGTCGGCGGAGGCGTCGAGCGGATTGATCTCGCCGAGAACGAGTTCGCGTGCCGGCCGGTGCAGGCCGCAGCCGACGATGCGCGCGCCAGTCGCCGCCTTCAGCGCCCGCGCCGCCGGGGAATGGTCGCGATGGGTGTGGGTGATGACGATGTCGGTGACGGTCTCGCCAGCGACCGCCGCGAGCAGGGCCTCGACATGGCCGGGATCGTCCGGGCCGGGGTCGATGATCGCGATGCGCCCGCGCCCGACGATGTAGCTGCAGGTGCCGGTGAAGGTCATCGGCCCGCCATTGCCGGCGATCAGGCGGCGCACCAGCGGCGAGAGCTGGACGAGCTCGCCGGAGGCCGCGCCGGGGTCGCGGTCGAAATCGAGCGGCTCGTCGGTCTCGGGAGTAGGGCTGGTCATCTGCACATCCGGAAGCGGCATGATCTCCGGCTTGTCGGCCGGCGGGCCATTTCCTATAGACGAACAGGCCGGGCGTCGACGGCGCCCGAAGAAGAAGGACGAGATCCGATGGCCGAGACGCTGCCACTGCCCGCCACCTCCATGGTCAACGCGGCCCTGCCGGCCCTGTCGGATCCGCGCACGCGCGTCCTGCGCAATGTCGCGCTCGCCGTCATCGGCAGCCTGCTGATCGTCGCTGCCGCCAAGGTCAAGGTGCCGTTCTGGCCGGTGCCGATGACGCTTCAGACGCTGGCCGTGCTCGGCCTCGGCGCCGCCTATGGCGCGCGCTTGGGCGCTGCGACGGTCGCGCTCTACATCGCCTACGGCCTGTTCGGCCTGCCGGTCTTCACCAACACCCCACCAGTCGCGGCCGGCCCGCTCTATCTGCTCGGACCGACCGGCGGCTTCCTGATCGGCTTCGTCGCCGCGGCTGCGATCGCCGGCTGGGCCGGCTCGCGCGGCGCCTCGCTCCTGCGCCTCGCCGGCGGCGTGGTGCTGGCCGAGATCGTGCTGATGGCGCTCGGCTTCGCCTGGCTGGCGCTGGGCGCGCAGATGGCGAGCGGGGCGACCGGCCTCGGCTTCGCCAAGGCCTGGGCGGCGGGCGTCGAGCCCTTCCTGCTCGGCGACCTGATCAAGGCGGCGCTGGCTGCGAGCCTGGTCGGCGCCGGCTGGTCGGTGCTGAAGCGCCGCGGCTGAACCGATCGACTCCATGGAATCAGAAAGCCGGGGCGTTGCCCCGGCTTTTTTGTTGTCCGGAAGCTTCCGGCGTTCTGTGTCAGCCTGCCGGCTTCTGGTCGGTGCAGGCCTTCTTCACCGGCTGCAGGAACATGTCGAGTTCCATCATGTTGCCGCAGCGGTCGCAGCCGGCGAGCAGCGTCGTGAGGCCGAGAATGGCGATGAGGCGGAAGGCGGATTTCATGCGAGCGCGGCTCCAGATTGCGGCGCGAGCATAGCGAAGTGGCCCACTGCGCGCCACTGCGCGGGACGGGCTCCTCGCGCGGCACGCGGGGGCTACGTGCGACAACGCGGCGGAGCAGGGAATTCTCGGCTTCTACCCAGACTTGCATGCGAGACGCTGCGGCGGGGCCGCTTGTTCGTGTGCATCCAGATCTGGTGAGAAAGTGAACACTGGTTCACAGTAATCGCTTCCGTTTACCTGTTGTAAAGCCCAGCAGTCGCACTCTTTGGACAGTTTCTTAACTGCGGATCGGATGCCGGGGGGCACGCGATGCGTGAAATCGGCTTCGGCCTGATGTTCGCTCTGGCCATGGCTTTGGCCGCCTTCCTCGTCGCGGCCTGGCCGGTTCCCGGGCAGCCGATCGCTGCCTTCTTTCCGACCGGTACCTCCCAGCCGGAGATGGCGCGCGCCGTCGCGGAGGCGGGCGGCAGCATCCTCCAATTGGACGCCACTGCAGCCGTCGCGATCAGCGTCGGCGACGGCCGGGACTACGCTGCCGCGCTCTATCGGGCCGGTGCCTGGCTCGTCGTCGACGGTTCGCTGGCTCAATCTTGCATCCGTCAGGCAAGGGGCCTTGCAAATGGGTGAAGTCGAGCGGCTCCGCACACGATTCGCCAAGCTCCTGATCGCGATCCTGTGGGCCAATGTCGGCTTGCTCCTAGTCGGAACGCCGTCCGGCGGGCCTGCCCAGTCGAACCTCATTGTGATGGGTGGGGCTCTCGCAATCCTGAGCACCCTTGCCTGGCGCATTGACCGGATCGGCTGGATCACGCGTCAGGTCACCAGCGTCGCGCTCGTCGGCCAGGTCATGCTGCTGGTCTATGCCTTCGCCGGGCATCCCTACCAGGCCGACCTGCACATGTATTTCTTCGCCATGCTGGCGGTGCTGGCCGGCTGGCTGGACTGGCGCATCTTCCTGCCGGCGACCCTTGCCATCACCGCCCACCATCTCGCGCTGAGCGCCTTCAACTCGATGGGCGTGTTTCCCGGCGGCAGCGACATCAAGCGGGCTTTCCTGCATGGCGCCATCGTGGCCGTGCAGGCGGGGGCGCTGAGCTGGATCGTCTGGTCGCTGCGGCTTGCAGTCGAATCATCCGAGCGGGAGCGGAGCGAGGCGCAGGCAGCGCGCTCGATCGCCGACGAGGCGCGCCGGGATGTCGCCGAGACGACGGCGCGGGCGGCGCATGAGCGGCGGCGCATCCTGCATGACCTCGCCAACGAGTTCGAGCGCAAGATCGCCGGGATCGCGCGGGCGGTGATCGCCTCGATCGCCTCGCTCAGAGCCGCATCCGTGCAGATGCGGACCGGCGCGGAGGAGGTGTCCCAGCGCTCTGTCGCCGCATCGCAGGCATCGCGCTCCTCGTCGTCGAACGTCGTCGCCATCACCGAGGCGACTTCGGAACTCGCCAGTTCCTTCACCGAGGTCGATCGCCAGGTGAACGAGGCGGCCCGGCTCGTCGGCGACACCACGCAGCAGGCGCTGACCGTGCTCGACCGGGTCGGCGATCTCTCGCGCAAAGTGCATGAGATCGGCAACGTCACCCATGTCATCTCGACCATCGCCCGGCATACCAACCTGCTGGCGCTCAACGCCTCGATCGAGGCCGCCAGGATCGGCAATATGGGCGGCGGCTTCGCCGTGGTTGCGCATGAGATCAAGGGGCTTGCCGACGAGACCTGGCGGGCGACCGAGCAGATCCAGAGCCAGATCGACGCGATCGGCCTCTCCGGGGCCGATGCGATCAACGCGATCGACGCGATGACGGCGACGATCGACACGCTCAACCAGATTTCGATCGCCGTCGCGGCGGTCGTTGAGAAGCAGAACGTGGCGACGGCCGGCATCGCCGAGAATGTCAGGCGCGCCGCGGACGAGACCGTCACGGCCGGCGGGCATATCGACATCGTCAGCCGTGTCGCCGAGGAGACCGGCGAGGCGGCGAATCACGTGGCGGATTCGGCCGATGTGCTGTCGCGTCAGTCGGCCGATCTCGACAGCGAAGTCGCCGATTTTCTCGGCCGGATCCGGGTCGCCTGAGGCGGCTTTTCGGCTGGAGCGCGGCGGCATCGGAACGGGATGGACGGCCCTACGGATCGTCGGAACCGGGCCGCGCTCGTCGAAACCGTCGGCATCTCCGTCCGGAAACGAAAAAAAAGCCCCGAAGGGCCGTTTTCGCAACGTCTTGGACTATCTCGGGAAAATTTGGTCGGAGTGGCAGGATTTGAACCTGCGACCCCCTCGTCCCGAACGCTAGCCGGTGCGAATGTGGTGCGCGGGAACGCCGATTCTATCGGGCTTTTGCAAATTCCGGATCTCGTTCTGTTCCTGCGTTTCTGTCCATATCTGTCCGGAGTTCGCGCTTTGGCCTTTTGGCGATGGCAGCAGCGGCCTCGCGGTTATGGTCGGGGTGATGGTGGCCGTAGACGTTCTGAAGCGTCTCCAGCGTCATGCCGAGCATGCCGGACAGGGCGTAGGGATCAGCTCGGTTCTGCATGCCCCAGGTCGCGGCCGTGTGGCGGAGGATGTGCGGCGTGACGTCCTCGCCAAGGCCGGCCGCTTCGCGTACCGCCCGGAAGGCTTTGTGTACGCGCTCGACCGGCTGGCCGTTCCATTCGACCACGAAGCTCTTCGACAAGCCCTTGGCCTCCCAGCGGCGCAGGTGAGCCAACAAGCGCTGATCAAGCCCGACCGGCGGGGTGCGCTTCTTCGTCTCCCGAGTGCCCGGTGGCCGGCGATAGAAGACCCCGCGATCGAGGTCGACATAGCCATGGCCGACAGTCGGGCGGATAGCTGCCGCGCAGACGGCACCGGCGCGGGTGCCGGTGTAGAGGCCAACGAGAATGAAGCGAGCGACATGCCTGGCCGTGTAGCGGGCTGTCTCCAGCGGCGGCCCGCCATCGTCGCCGCGCCGCACGCGCTTTTGCTTCTCGCGCAACTGCCACGCCGCCCAGAGCAGGCGTGCGACCTCGGATCGTGTCAGCCAGCGCTCACGCGGCGGGCCGGCCTGCGGCAGTTCGACAGGGATAGGGTGTGGAAGGACTCGCTCTTTCCAGGCATGCCGCAGGGCCGCGCGCAGATCCTCGAGCTCGCGCCTCGCCGCACCATCTCCGCGCTCTTTCGCGTAAGCCTGGCAGGTGCTCGGCTTGATCTCTGAGCAGCAGCGCTCCTTCCACCATAGGGCGAGCCGCTTGATCCTCGCTCGCGCCTCTGACGGCCGCGCCTGTTTCTCAACTCGCTGTTCGAGATACAGCGCGAGGACATCGTAAATTTTCGGGTCACCGCTCGACAGCGCAACGGCGACCACAGGATTGTGCTTCTCGGTCAGATATTGGCTGAGAGCTTCCTCGGCTGCTCGCATTTCATGAGCAGCGAAGCCAGTCCGACGCTTATTGTTTCCGTCTCGGATGACCCAGCTGGCGCGGTCGACGACGGTTCCGGTGTCGTCGCGCCTTTCGGGCTGGAGGTAGAGCCTCGGTCCTTTTGACGGGCGCGGCATTGCTTCAACATCTCCTCGATCGCAGAGAGCGAGGTGTATTCCTTGCCGGCGACGAACCACGTTTCCAGCCGGCCGGCATCACGCTCCTTGCGCAGCCCGGCAGCCTTCATCCCCCCGCCCGGAAATGCAAGCTCTGCGGCTGTGGACAGGCGCAGCGGGGTGTCAGCAGTAACGGAACCGTCAGCGGCTAGCACGGCCTATTCTCCTGCCGCGTCTAGTCGCGGATCACTCGCCTGAGGCCCGTCGATCCATGTCGAGCCATCCGGCATGCGATAGGTGACCGTGCACGCCGCCTCGTCCGCGTCGATCTGGTCGCCCGGCACGAGATCCGGGATGTAAAGGTGCACGGCGCAGCCCTGCCGCTGTTCCTCGGCCGAGAGGTCGACGCCATGGCGGGCACATCCCCATCCGCCTTCCGAGACGCAGGATGCAAGGCAGGTTCGGCAGTTCCGCCGCGCCTCGGCCGCGCCGTGACAGACCTCGCGAGCGGGGCAGAACCTGCACTCCCAAAAATCAGGATCATCGCTGATGCGGGCCGGCGGGCTGTCAGCGAGCGCGATCCGTTCGGCCCTAGCTTCGTGCGCGGTGGCCAAGGCTGCATCGTAGCTGATGCGCTCGGCTTCGATCTCTTTCGTGTCGCGGTTTTCGGCAACGATCAGCGCTCGGGTGAGACCTAGCGCCCGCATACCGAGCTGGGCCTTGATGAAGTAGCTCGGTTCGCTCTCGCGGATGCCCTTGCGGCGCCAGTTCTCCCAGTCCTTGCGGCTGTAGATGCGGATCTGCAGGAGGTGTGTGGTCACTGGCGCTTCCGGCACCATTGTTGCTGTGCCGTCGAAGAACGTAGTCAGATGACCGCCGGCCATGCGCGCCGAAAATTTGAACCAGGTCTGCGGGTCGCGTGTCTGCACCTTCAAGCCGGCATTCATCAGCAGCGTGATGATCTCAGCCTTGCGCGACATGTCGCTCTCGATCAGACGCCGCTGCCTAGCTTCCGGGCTGAAGGACTTGTGCGCCCAGCGATAGGAGTACCAGAGGCGTCGGTCGCATGCGGTTGCAAGACCGGTGATGCGCAGACTCTCGCCGTCCTTGTACGGCGGCTTGCCGTCAAGGTGCGCCTCGATCGCGAGCGAGGTCGGTGATTGGAGAGACGGGAGCGCGGTCATTAGGCCGCCGCTTTTTCTGCGGCCTCGCGCAGCGCCCAGTATTCCGACATGGCGAGCTTCCGCGAGTGATCCGATGCAAAGCAGGGCGTCTCGCTATCACTCACGGGGACGGACAACAGCAGCGCGTCGCCGATGAATTCCCACGACATGTACATGATCCGCATGCCCAAGCCGTCGCCAGCTTTCATAGTGCTCCTACCGCCCATATGGGCGGTGAAGTGGCTCGCTCCTTTGGCATGAACGGAAGCCAGATCGGCGCAGATCGCCTTGAGTGCCTTTGTCGTACGCTTCGGCATAAACACCGGACGGCGCCGGTCGCCGAACGTCATACGCGTGACTTCGCGCCAGCCGGCTGGGCACTCGTCAGTAGGAAAGCAGAGCCCGGCGATGGTGCTGCCGCGCGTGACGAATTCGTCGCCCCCATGGCGTTTGGCGATGTCAGCCATGGCGACCAGCGCGTCGCTGCGCTCCTTGATGAACGCCTCGGCCTTCGCCTTATCCTCGCCGTCGGCGAGCCAGTATTCGCGCTCCTGATCGCTCATGACCTCAGCTCCTGCAGAACCTCGGCAACCGAGATGCAGATCCTGTCAGCCAGGAGCGCCATCAGCTCCGGTTCTTCACCGTCGCGGGTCAGGACGAGCGTGCGCTTGCCAGCGCCGGCCATCCATCCGAGCTCGAGATGGGCAGAGCGTCCGCTGGGCAGCAGTAGTAGCCCGGTATCGGCCCAGCGCATGGCCGAGAAATCGGCATTGAATCCCTGCGCCGCGCGCGGATGCGAGAGCAGCGCCCGGCGATAGTCGGCAGCAGAGCAGGGCAATTCCAGGCCAATGTCCGACCATTTGAACCCGGTCGAATGCGGCGGATTGCGGAAGTCATAGACTTCGTGCCCGGCGATGCGCAGGCGCTCGACCAGGGCGGGCTGTTCCGGGTTGCGCCAGGATGATGCGAGATAGATGCGAGCCATTTCGGTTTCTCCCGGCAAGGCTCCGCCGTTCGCCGTGGAAGGGTCCGCGGCGTCGCCTTGCTTCAGTTCGAGTTGATCAGGTCAGCGGGCGCCGGCTTGGCGGTTCATCCACCCTGGCCGGCTGCCGCCACCGGTTGCCGCCGAAGCGGCCTGACGCTGCTGCTGCGCCGGTGCCGGCCGCTGCACGGGGGCGGAGCGTTGCGAGCTCGCGCCGCCATCACGCGGGATGAAGCGGCTGATCTCGTTCTTCGGGTCGGGGTATTCAGGCGTCGTCTTGCCGATCTTCACGCTCGCCATGAACGCGATGCCGTGCAGGTCGTTGCTGTCCTCCAGCGGCCCGGTGTGGCCGATGGCAGCGCAGAGATTCTTGATCTCCCGCTGGCCGATCTCCTGCGCGGTCGCGTTCTCATGCTGGAAATTGTGCTGCGAGAAGATGCGCCGGTTCTCGTGCGGGCCGCTGACGACGCGATGCTGGAGCTTGAGAAGCATACCCTTGCCGCTCCTGGTCTGGACAAGGTCGCTGTCGACGACCTCCAGTTCATAGCGACCAGGCGGGATCGGCTCGAAACTACCATTGTCGTCGTCCGGGACTTCGTCGGGATTGAAGCCATTGAGGTTAGCCATAGCCGTCTCTCCTGTCGTTCGGGTTTGGGTCAGGCCGCCTTGGCGACCTTGGCGGGTTCGGCCGGCTCAGGCTGGCCGGGCAGGTACTTGGCCAGCTCGGCATAGCCCTGGCCCTCGCGGTACGGGATCTTCGCCGGCAGTTTGTAGCGGGAGCCGGCAACCTGCGACGGGCGCCCCTCGCTGTAGATGAAGCGGGTCGCGCCGCCCTCGGCATGCGCCCGCTTCTTGTTCGGGCCGGCGTCTTCTTCCTTCACCGTGACGTCCCGCTTCAGCAGCAAGATGGCGTCCATCTCGCGCTCGATGAGCTTCTGCGCCCGATCGTGCACGTCGATCTCGTAGCGGTGATAGGAGACGGTCTCCGGATCGTCGAAGCGGTCGACCTTGGCGTGACCGATGAGGATCGTCGTCATGCCGCGCCCGGTGCGCAGCATGTTGATCGCGTCCATCAGCTCCTTCCAGACGTTCAGGGCGTAGATGTAGCCCTTGCCGTAGCCGAAGTCCTCGATGCGCTGCTTGGCGTTGCCCTTCTCGTCGCCGCGCGCGCAGGTCTCGTCATAGATCATGACCTGCAGCTCGCTGATCGAGTCGATGACGAGCGTCTTGAATTCGTGCTCCTCCTCGTAAAGCGAGCGCATCGCCTCCATCACGTCGCCATAGGACTGGATCTCCGAGCGGCCCCAGCCGTCGAGCGAGACGGACGTGTTCTGCCCGTCCTCGATTTGAATGAAGACCGCGTCGGGGAATTCGCTGGCCAGCGTCGTCTTGCCGATCTTGGGCGGGCCGTAGATCAGGATGCGGGGCGGGTCGATCGCTTCGATCTTCCGCAGCTTGCTCATGAAGCTCATGGTTGCGTCTCTCTTTCGTCTCTGTCGGATCGTCTCCCGATTGAGGTCCGCGCCGGGGACCGGGAGACGAAACCGGATGTCGCCCCGCTCACGCGGGAAGCCCCGGCGCAGCTATGCAGCCTCAGCCCCTTCCTGAGGGAGGAGAGCAGGAAGGGGCCTCGGGCCGCCGCCGACGCTCGCGAGCGCAGCGGAAACGTGTTGGATGGGGACGACCGTCACGATGCAGGCCTTGCCGGCGACAGCATTCGAGCGGTGTGCCATGACGAGGTCGGCATAATGATCGTCGGGCGTCAGGCCGTGCGCGACGAGAAGATCCTCGGGCGCCTTGATCCGGTTGCTGCAGTCGCCGGGCATGCCGCGCGGGAGAGCCAGCAGGAAGGCGAACGGGCCAGTCACTGGCGACAGCCGCTCTTGTTTGAGCGCCCAGCCGGCGGCCTCGATCCAGCGCGCATAGTCCTGCGATTTTGCACGGCCGCGCCCGACAGCCTTGAACAGATTGTTGGTCGACGGAGGCAGAGGCAGCGTGATCGTGAAGCCCTGGGCGGCCCCAGCTGACGAGGCCGGGGCCTGTTTCCCAGATGAGTCACGAGTTGAGCTTACGCCATGGAGCCTCGTATCAACCGTAACCCGGAGCGCCGGGCGCGCATCGCCGGGTCTCCCGGCCATGTTCAGGAGCGGTGCGGTCATGGCGTCACCTGATGAGTGCCTTGCCCAATCGGGCGAGCAGCGCGCCGCAACGCATCAATCGCGTCGCTATGGAAATCCGGGTCGATCGCGACAAGCGCCGCCTCGATCCGCGCAAGACGCGCCTCAAGAGCCTGAGCTTCATCGCGCGTTTCCTGTTCGCGTTTCGATGCGCGTCGCAGCGCGTCCATTTCCTCAGCCCGGATCGCGCGGGCTTCCTTGCGCCAGATGTCTTCGGCCCGGCCGAAAGACATGGGCTTGGCGAGGAAGCGGGATGCCCGCCTGGCAGCGCGATTGATCGCGGATTTGATACTGTCTCCGGGCGGGCATGGCTGCGCCAGCGCCCGCATGAGATCGGAGGCTTCACAAACGGCACTCATAAGCAACACCGTGCGCTCGGGATGATTTTCCGATTTCTCGGGGTGAAATTCCGACATCTCGGGAACGCCTTCTGTTTTGATCAGGGCGTTCCGAGACGGAGATGTCCGAATGAGAAGACTTGATGCGATCGTCGCCGACCTGCTTGCCGGCCTGCAGGCGATGATCGCGAAACGTCAGCGCCGCAGGCTGCAGCGACTGAACCTGAGCCGCCGATCTGGGGCGGCGCGGCAGCCAAGGCGACGACGAGGGGAGGGCCGCGACTGACATCACGCGGCCTCCGCCAAATAGAAGTCATTCGCGGTGACTTGGCCGCGAGTTGCCTCAGTGATCCGGCGCATGTCGCCGGGACGGGGCACAGCCTGGCCCAGCATCCATCGGCTGACATTTTGACGACTTGATTGGACCTTCCGAGCGAACTCGGAAGGCTTCATGTCGTGGGTCCGGAGGTAATCGGCGAGTTTCATGTCACACGTTATGTCACATCATGAGTGACATCGCAAGCGGAAGCGTCGCAAATTATGTGCGTTCCGATTTGTGTCGCAATTTGCGAGCGTCCCGCGCCATGACGCCGCTCGCGCAAGCTGTTGAAAAAGCTGGGATCAGCCTCAGCGAATTGGCGCGTCAGCTCGGCACTAGCCGGCAGAACGTGTCACGCTGGGCATCCGGAGCTGTGCCGCTCCCGCGGGATCGCGCGGTCCGAGTGGCTGAGATCCTCGGGGTACCGGCGCACGTTCTTATTCTTGGGGGCGAAATGCACTCCGGGTCTGACGTTCTTCTGGCGCTCACGGCCAAGGAAGCACCGCAGATGACTGGCTACCGTGTTGAGCCAAATGCGGTGTTTGAAGGCGGCGATGTACGCCTCCCCGCCGTCGGGCAAATGCTCCGCGATATTCAAGAGCTCGGTGCTACCGTCGGCGGCTTCGGCGACGATGAAAGCGCGTTCGAGATGAATGGGCAGGTCGTTGACTTGGTCCCTCGGCCACCTGGCCTCGCTCATCGCAAGGATGTCTTCGCGTTGCGCGTGTCCAACAATAGCATGTGGCCAAAATTCAAAGACGGCGAGCGCGTTTATGTCGAGCGGCGCAAACCGGCTATCGGCGACGATGTCGTAATCGAACTGCACCCGGCCGAAGAAGGCCAGCCGGGGAAATCGTTCATCAAAAACCTGATCAGCCGAAGCTCCGCACTGATTATTGTTGAGCAGTACAACCCGTTCGGCCGCCTCGAGTTTGATTCGCGCGAAGTGCGGCAAGTTTTCCGGGTCATCCCCTGGCAGGAAGTAGCTGGCCTAGCCTAGCCGCGCCTGAAAGTCGGGATGAGGAATAGGTTGCGGCCATAGGCGCCGCGGTCCTTGCATGGCTGGCAGATGAGCTTCGGCTTGAGATCCGCATCGCACTGGAAGCCCTTTCCATAAAGCGACGAGAGGGTCTCAGGCCCCATGCGCTTTGCGTTGCCGCAGTCCTCGCATCGAATAAACAGCGCTGCGTAGTCCGCTAGCGTCGGCTTGGGGGATTGAGCGGGTCGCACGCTACTCATGATCAATCCTTAATGTTCCGTTTCTGTTCTCATTGAAGACAGAACCGGTGCAAGGAGTCGAGTCGAATGATTCGCCGCTCGTCCATGGCGGCGCACATCAGGATGTCACATTTTTTGTTCCACCCGTATTGTCACACGTCACATATTGTGAGACAACGTCTCCACCCAACCGGGAGACGAACTCATGGCAAACCCCTTCCACAATGTTTCCAGCGCCCTGCTCGCCGACGAGTATGGCCAGCTGAAAGGCGAGATCGACGCAAGATCCGAGCGCATCGACGCCATCAAGGCCGAGCTGATCGCTCGCAAAGAGGAGCGCGTCGAAGGCCGTCAGGTCACGCTGACGATCGCCGAGCAGACTTCGACCCGCCTCGACACGAAGGCCGTCGAAGCCTTCTTCGGGCCAGGATCGCTCGACCAGTTCAAGAAGGAGACCAAGTCGACCGTCGTGCGCATGAAGCCGACGCTCGTCTTCGGTCAGGCCGCGTGAGGTGCTCTGATGGGCACCTTCGACTTCACCTACGAGGCTTCCGATCTCGATCTCGGCAACTACTGCCTGTCCGGCGACTGGGCGCTGAAGCTTTCAACTGATGACGACGGCTTCAGCTTTAAGCTGATCGACGCCGAAAGCTGCCTGAAGGGCGTTTCGAAGGCGGGCTTTGCCAGCGTGCAGGAATGGGTCGAGTGCGACACATCTCCGCGCGCTCGCGGCTCGAAAGATCGCTCCCTCGTCCGGCAGGCCTACGAGGATGCTCTCGTCGAGCGCCGGGTGGATCGTTCAGCCGATCGCGCCGCATGGACGCATCAGTTCCTTCCGGCGGCGGAGTGATGGCCATGAGAACCGTCACCTACTGGATACCCGCCGCGACCCTCGCTGAGGCCGGCGTCGTCGCCCGAGCCGTTCATCGCCGCGCCGTGCCGCGCATGCCCTGGCATGGCGATGAAACCGCCTGCCAGCGCCGCGCTGACGAGTGCAATGCCTTGCTCGGCGCCCGGCCGGTCAAGCCGTTCGCCATCGTGATCGAGGAGCGAACCGTCGACGATGGCCGCATCGTCAATGTCTGGGCAGGCGACCGTATCGGCGAGATCGCTGCCGCCATCGTCCTCTTCGCCATGATCCCGCTCGTCGGCATCGCCAGCTTCTACGAGGTGATGGCATGACTCAGCACGAAGCGTTTGTCCTCGGCTGCATCGTCACGATCGTCGTCGAGTTGATCGTCCTTGGCGCTCTCTGGATCGCTCGCTCGCGCCAGAGCGTTGAAGCGGCGGACGAAGTGTATGGCGACTGGCCACATCTGGAGCGCCGGCCATGACCGAGCTTCGCCCCTATCAGCGCGAGGCGATCGACGCCGTCCATGCCTATTGGGAGAAGGGCGGCGGCAATCCGCTCGTCGATCTCGCCACCGGCACCGGCAAGAGCGTCGTCCTGGCGCAGCTCGTTCGCGACGTCGTCGAGGACTACGACGCCCGCGCGCTCGTTCTGACACACGTCAAGGAGTTGGTCGAACAGGACCTGCGCGCCACCCTGCGCCTTTGGCCGCAGTGCCCGGCCGGGATCAATTCCGCAGGTCTCGGCCGTCGCGATTTGCGCTCGCAGGTTCTGTTTGCCTCGATCCAGTCCGTCTTCAAGCAGGACGGATATTCGCTCGGCAAGCGCCATCTCGTGATCGTCGACGAGGCCCATCTCGTGCCGCGCTCCGGCGACGGGATGTATCTGACGCTGATCAACAAGCTGCGGGAGACCGAGCCGGAGCTGCGCGTCGTCGGCCTGACCGCGACGCCCTATCGCCTCGACTCCGGGCGCTTGAACGAAGGCGACGGCCGGCTGTTCGACGACATCGTCTATTCCTACGGCATCGGCGAAGGCGTGCGCGACGGCTTCCTGTCGCCGCTGAAGTCGCCGAACCTCGAGGTTGGCATTATCGACGCCCGCGGCATCGCCAAACTGGGCGGAGAATTCAAGGCGAGCGCGCTCGAGGCGGCTGCGAACAAGGACGCGCTCGTCAAGGCTGCGGTCGCCGATATCCTCGTGCGCGGCCAGGATCGCCGCGGCTGGATCTTGTTCTGTTCGGGCGTCGACCACTGCGAGACGGTGCGCGCTGAATTGGCGAGCCACGGCGTTGCGGTGGCCAGCGTCACCGGCGAGACGCCGAAGGACGAGCGGGACCGCGCCATCCGCTCCTTCAAGGCCGGCCAGCTGCGCGCCCTGACCAGCGTCGGCGTACTGACGACCGGCTTTGATGCCCCGCATGTCGATCTCATCGCCATGCTGCGCCCGACCCTGTCGACCGGCCTCTACGTGCAGATGCTCGGCCGTGGCACCCGGCTGGCTTCCGGCAAGGATAACTGCCTCGTCCTCGACTACAGCGGCAACGTCCGCCGCCATGGCCCGGTCGATGCCATCGAGATCCTCGGCCGCGGCCAGGAGGCCGGCAAGAGCGAGAAGACAGAGGTCGAAACCGTCAGGGCCAAGCCCTGCCCGCAGTGCAGCGAGCTCGTCGCGCTGCGCACCATGGAGTGTCTCGACTGCGGCTATCAGTGGCCCGTCGAACCCAAGCATGAGGCCAAGGCGGACGAGGAAGCCGCCGTCATGGTCCGCGAGGTCGAGGAGCGTTGGCTGACGGTCGACGGCATTTCCGCGCGCCCGCATGTCTCTGCGGCCGGCAACACCTCTCTGCGCGTCGACTATTTCGTCGGGCTGAAGGCCTACACCGACTGGGTCTCGCTCGGCCAGTTCGGATGGCCCGGCGAGAAGGCGGCCGCCTGGTGGAAGCGGATGACCGGCATGTCGGCGGAGGGCGTCGACGTAGACGGCGCCGATAGGCTGATCCGCGACGGTGACGCCAAGATCAACTGCAGCGCGATCCGCATCAAGCGCGACGGCAAGTACTGGCGCGTCGTCGAGCGGCTGCGCTCGGACGGCTTCGCGGTCGACGAGAAGCTGAAGCTTCGTGCGGTCGAGCGGAGGGTCGCGGCATGATCCTCACTCTCTTCTGTGACGCCTCGCATTGCTCTCGCACCCTGTCAGCTGGATGGGGAGCCTGGGCCAAGCGCGAGGAATGGGAGCGCGGTCGCATCTTCGGCGGCCCGCTGACCAGCAAGCCCATCAACTCGACCGAGGCCGAGCTCGCGGCCATCGCCAATGCGCTTCAGCAGCTCTCCGGCTCTGGAGATCTCACCGGCATCAAGACCCTGGTGATCCAGTCCGACAGCCTTGCCGCGCTGGCGATCGTCCGGTCCCTGCCGACGGCTGCATGGTCACGCAGCGACGATAGGCGGGATAGTAGCTCGGCACCGACCAAGCAGAGGCTATCGGCCTCCGAGATGGCATCGCTGTCGACTATCCGCGACGCCGCTGGCGGCCGACCCCTCTTCCTGCGCCACATCAAGGGCCACAAGTCCGGCACCGGTCGAAACTGGGTGAACGGCCAGTGCGACCGCGTCGCCAAGCGGCACATGGTCCAGCTGCGCCAGGCTGGCGAGATGACGGTATGACTGTCATCCGCTTCCCAAGACCGCGCATCTGCCTCGAATGCGGTGAGCAGTTTCAGGCCCGCGACGACGAGGTGCATTTCTGCACGACCGAATGCCGCAAGGCTTTCAATAACCGCCGGGCCGTGCGCGGCGCCGAGCTTTACGACCTCTACATGGCGCACCGGTTCGAGCGGACTGAGGCGCAGGCTGCCGGCGTGTTCAAGGCGATCAACCGCCTCGCCTCGAACTGGCGAGAAGAGGACAAGCGACAGCGCGCCGGCCGTAAGTCCTGGCGCCCCTTCCGCAGAATTTTCGACGCGAAGCCGTATCTCGGCGCCGTCCGCCTCGGCTGGATGAGGGCCGGACGATGAAGGCGCTTCGTGTTCTCGTCGCCTGCGAATTTTCCGGGACCGTGCGGCGCGCCTTTGCAGCTCGCGGCCACGATGCATGGTCCTGCGACCTGCTGCCGGCCGAAGATCGCAGTAACCGCCATATCGTAGGGGATGCCCGCGCGATCCTCAGCGATGGCTGGGATCTGCTGATGGTCGCGCATCCGCCTTGCACGCGACTGTGCAACAGCGGGGTGCGCTGGCTTTCAGTGCCTCCGGCCGGTCGATCGCTCGACGACATGTGGCGCGATCTCGACGAAGGCGCCGCTCTGTTCTCCGCATTCTGGAACGCGCCGATCGAGCGCATCGCCATCGAGAACCCGGTCATGCACCGGCATGCGAAGGCCCGCATCGTCAATTACCGCGAGCCGGCGCAGAGCGTGCAGCCGTGGCAGTTCGGCCATGGCGAGGTCAAACGGACGTGCCTCTGGCTGAAGAACCTGCCGCCGCTCACTCCTACCAGCGTCGTCGAAGGCCGCACGCCTCGCGTCCACCGAATGAGTCCCGGCCCTGATCGCTGGCGGGAACGCTCGCGCTTCTTCTCCGGCATCGCCGACGCGATGGCTGACCAGTGGGGCGGCCTTGTCGAAGAAACGAGGGCGGCATGACCGATCATCTCACCGCCTATCGCGCGCTCTGTGCGTCCAAGCGTTCCGAGCCGCTGCGCGCAGGTATCAGCCGCACGCCAGAGCTCAACGCCACGCTGCGTGACCATCAGCGTGCTGGCGTCGAATTCGCCCTGCGCGCCGGCCGCTCAGCGCTCTTCTACGATACAGGCCTCGGCAAGACCCGCATGATGCTCGACTGGGGCAGATGTGTCGTCGAGCACATGAACAAGCCGGTGCTGATGCTGGCGCCGCTCGCCGTTGGTGAGCAGCACCTGCGCGAGGCGGAAGCCATGGGCGTTGATGCGTCGATCTCGCGCTTCGGCCAGCCACCATCATCGCCGCGTATCGTCATCACCAACTATGAGCGCCTGGAGCGCTTCGACCCCGCTGATTATGCCGGCGTCATCCTCGACGAGTCGTCGATCCTGAAGAGCTTCACCGGCGCCACGACGCGCAAGCTAATCGAGGCCTTCCGGCAGACGCCTTTCCGTCTCGCTGGCAGCGCCACGCCGGCGCCGAACGACCATACCGAGCTGGGCCAGCATTCCGAGTTTCTTGGCGTCGACAGCCGGACCAAGATGCTGACGCGGTTTTTCCTTCACGATAGCGCCGACACCGGCGAATGGCGGCTCAAAGGTCATGCCGTTCGCCCGTTCTGGGACTGGGTCGCCAGCTGGGCGCGTTGCGTATCGAAGCCATCAGATCTCGGCTTCAGTGACGAAGGCTATGACCTCCCCGCGCTCGATATCGTCAAGCACCTGGTGCGCGCCGATCGCATGCAGGACGCCGGCGAGGAGAAGAACGGCCAGTTCCGCATGTTCCGCATCCCGGAACGATCGGCGACGTCGATCCACAAGGAGAAGCGCCTGACCGCAGCAGATCGGGCCGCGCATGTCGCTGGGATTGTTGCAGGTGTTCCGACCGGCGATCCCATCTGCATATGGGTCGATACCGACTACGAGGCGGAGGCCGTTCGCGCCGCCGTGCCGGAGGCGATTGAGGTCAGCGGCAAGATGCACGCCGATGTCAAGGAGGAGCGGCTTTCCGCGTTCTGCCGCGGTGAGCTGCGCGTCCTCCTGACGAAGCCGTCGATCGCCGGTTATGGCCTCAACTGGCAGCACTGCAACCAGACCGTCTTCACCGGCCTGAGCTTCAGCTACGAGGCCTTCTATCAGGCCGTCCGACGCTTCTGGCGCTTTGGCCAACCGCACCCAGTCTCGGCTCATGTCGTGATGGCGGACACCGAGGCCGCGATTGTCGAGGTCGTTCAGCGCAAGGCCGGCGACCATGACCGCATGAAGGCGGAAATGGCTGCCGCCATGCGCCGTGCCGCCGTCGAGCAAGCCGTTCTCAGTCCTTACAGCCCAGACAAGGAGGCCACGCTCCCGGCGTGGATGGCCAATGCAGGTCTTTGATCAGAAGATTGGCGAGCGCTTCGCCGCCTACAACGTCGACACCGTCGAATTTACGGCCGGCATGCCGGCGTCATCGGTCGATTTCAGCGTCTATTCTCCGCCCTTCGCCCACCTCTTCGTCTACAGCGAGAGTGAGCGCGACATGGGCAATGTCGCTGATTACGAGGAGTTCCGGGCGGCTTATCTTCCGCTGGTCACGGACCTCCTCCGCGTCACGAAGCCAGGGCGTGTCACTGCTGTCCATTCGAGCGATATCCCGACAACCGCCAGTCGCGACGGCGTGATCGGGCTGCGTGATTTCCCTTCGGACATTCGGCAGGCCCATGAAGATGCAGGGTGGATCTACGCCGGCAAGGTGACGATCTGGAAAGATCCCGTTGTCGAAATGCAGCGGACCAAAGCGCATGGCCTGCTCTACAAGACGTTTCGAACTGATGCGAGCCGCTGCCGCCCCGGCATGCCGGACTACCTGACTTTCTTCCGGAAGCCTGTCGACGGGGCGACCAGCAAGACCCCTGACCCGGTCGTCCACGACCCGAACCAATATCCAGTCGATCGATGGCAGGAGATCGCCTCGCCCGTCTGGATGACCGTCGACCAGACGAACGTCCTCAACGTCAAGGTCGTTCGCGACGACAAAGATGAGCGGCACCTTTGCCCGCTTCAGCTCGATGTCATCGAGCGAGCGATTACGCTCTATTCCAATCGCGACGACACGGTCTACTCGCCGTTCATGGGTATCGGCAGCGAGGGCTACCAGTCCCTACGCATGGGGAGAAGATTTATCGGGACAGAACTCAAGGACGCCTATTTTCGACAGGCGGTCAAAAACCTTGAGAAGGCCGAGCGCGAGGGGCCGGCAACCGATCTGCTGGCGAGGGTTGCGTGATGGCGCTGCCCTGGCCCGCTCAGATGATCGCCGAGGCGCGCCGGCTCTGGGAGGTGGAGGGCTATTCGGCCTCCCAGGTCGCGCAAGCGCTCGATCGCGATCACCGCTTCGCAACCTCGCGCAGCGCAATTTGTGGCCTTGCACACCGGCAGGGCTGGAGCGCCCGCAAGCTGCAGCTCAATCGTGTCTCGGCGCCGAAGAAAGAGCGCGTCGTTCGCCTCGTTGCGCCAAGGACCAAGCCGGCGCCGCTGCCCAAGCTTACCCTCGTACCGTCACCGTCGCCGCCCGTTCCGACGCCGATCGAGCGCCAAGGTGTCAGCTTCTTCGATCACCGCGAAGGTCAATGTCGCTGGCCGCTCTGGAGCCTCGGCACGCCGTTCGAGGCCAAGCGCTTCTGCGGCGAGCCGGCGCCCGGGCCGGGGCCGTACTGCGCCTATTGCCGAACCCTTTCCTATGAACCTGCCAGGAGCGCCGCATGAGCCTCACCTTCCTCGCCGGAGAGTTGCGCAAGGCTCTCATCGCCTGCAGGGGCGTTGTCGAGACGCATTCGACGATCCCGGTCCTCACCTGCATCGTCATCCGCACGGTCGACGATCAGACCTATGTCGAGGCGACCGACCTCGACCTGTATCTGCGCTGGCCGGTCGCGTCGACCGGGTCAGGTTGCTTCGTCGTGCCGTTCGCTCCGCTGGCCAAGATCGTGCGCCATCTCAGTGACGGCGAGATGATCCGGATTGGCGCCGCGCCCGACAATCGAGTCCGCATCGACATGACCGATGCCCGCGCTTCGTTCCTTAGCCTGCCAATCGCGGACTGGCCCGGCTCAGGCTGGGATATAGGCAAGGCTCCGCTCAATCTCACCATGCCGCCGTCCTCGCTCGCGGACTTGATCCCGTTCATCTCCACCGAGGAGACGCGCTACTACCTCAATGGCGTCTGCATCGACGTCGGCATGGAGACGGCCCGCACGGTGGCGACCAACGGTCACACGCTGGGCATGATCGTCGGCGCGGCTGATCGCGTCGATGACGGCGACTGCGGCCAGTTCATCGTCCCGCGCCGGGCGGTCAACTGGATCGCAGCCCATGCGAAGGGCGCCAATGCGCTCGACGTCGCGCTCACCTTTGCGAAGGTTCAGTTCAAGACGGCGGGTTTCGAACTGACCAGCAAGCTGATCGACGGCAAATACCCTGACTACAACCGCGTCGTGCCTGCCGCCGATACGCCGCCGCTGCTGGAGATCGATGCCGGCGCCTTCAATCGCAAGCTCGCGCGGCTGGAGGCGTTCGGGAAGCGCTATTGCGGCCTGAGCTATGACGGCTCGCGGCTCGTCGGCAGTGCCAGCGGAATGGACAATGAGCTGATCTCGATCGCCTTCGGCGGCAAGACGCATCGGCGCTTTGACCTGCAGTTCCAGTCCTGCCTGCTGATGCAGGGTCTCGCCTTTGTCGGCGGCCAGGTCGTCGTGAAGACCGGCGGCGACGGTCATCCTCTCCGGATCGAAGGTGATGGGTCTCGTATCGGCGTCGTCATGCCTGCCAGGGCTGGCGCTCTGAAGCACGACCTGCCGCAGGATATCGCGGCATGAGCGAGGAAACCCTGCTCTCGGCCGCGCGCCGCGCTCTCCGCTTCTTCCGGATCGACGAAGCCCATGGCGGCCTGACCAGCCAGGATACGCTCATCGCCATGGATACGCTGGCGCTTCAGGTCGAGAAGGAAAGCGAGCGCGAAAAACGGGCCGGCACTGACACATTTGACCATGCCGAATCGCCGTCAGGATCGCGGACATGACCGGCATCCTTCTCCAACGCTCCAAAAATCCTGCGCTCTGCATGTGTTGCAGCCGCATGGCGGTTGGGCTTGGCGTCTACGAAGGCCCGAACAAGCCGGTCGTCGCATGGGTCTGCAACAACCGCACCTGCTCAGATTGCACGGGAGTGCTCGTCACCATGAAGTCGAATGAACTGACCGCGCTCGAGCAACGCGCCTGCGAGGCATCCGCTGAGAAGGTGACCGAGGCGATCGTCAACGAGGTGATGGGCGCCATGTGGGACGCAGGCGTGCGCGATCTGTCCGCCGCCTCGCCGGAGCACGTCAATTCTGCTCTTGCCAACCTGAGGGCGCCTATGGCTGCTCAGGTCGAGGCCGCGCTGGTTGCCTTCGGCGCCTCGGTCAAGCAACAGCTGCAGAACGGTGAGTGTCCGTTCTGATCCCGCAACGCCTGCCTGCGGCGCATCATGGACAACCCCAATCTCACCGCCGCAAAACGTCTTGCCGACCTCGGCATAGCGGTCTTCCCATGCAACCAGACCAAGCGCCCGCAGCCAGGCGTGCGTTGGAAGGACGAGGCATCGACCGATCCTCGCCGCATCGAGGCGTGGTGGCGCCGGTGGCCCTCGTCGCTGCCCGCGTTCGAGCTCGGCCGACATAAGCTCGTCGCGATCGACTGCGACCGCCACGGCAAGGATGACGGCGTCATCGCGCTTGAGACCCTCGCAAGGGACAATGGTGACGACCCTCGCGACTGGCCGACGGTGGAAACGCCATCGACGGGCCGGCACGTGTTCTTCCGGCAGGATGGCGCGCTGACCAACGCCCGCGGCACGCTCCCGGCCGGGATCGACGTGCGCGGCAGCGGCGGCTACGTCATCGCTGAAGGGGCGGAGCTGCCGGACGGCCGCAACTATCATCCCCTTGGCGATGGCCTGGTCACGGCTCTGCAGGCCGATGCCATCCCAGACCTGCCGCAGTGGCTTGCAACCACGCTGGCCAGCAGGGTAGTCGACGACGCTCGCTCGGCTGAGATCATCGCGACTAGTCGCGTTCCAGCCGCCGCTCCGGCTCATAGGCCTGAGACCGGCGCGCGCGAGCGGGCAGCATTCGAGGCCGCTCTTGCCGATGAGGTCCGTAAGGTCACTCAGGCAGGCGAGGGGCAGCGCAACCATACCCTCAACATCGCCGCCTTCAGCCTTGCGCAGATGGTGGCCAGCGGATGGGGCGGCCAATCGGAAGTCGATATCGCGCTGACCGAGGCGGCGCTCGCGTGCGGACTGAGACAGCCCGAGATCCGCAAGACGATCGCCTCCGGCTTCGCGAGCGGGTCAAAGAAGCCGCGCGCCGCGCTGGATGATCGTGCGGGCTACGCAGACAGCGGCCCTGAGATCGAGATCAGGCTGACGAAGGTCAATGGCGTGACGATCGTGGCCGATACTGGCGAGGTTGTCGACGATGCCGACGATGATCCGGAGGACGAGGAGGGCGAGGCGCCGCCGATCGACGAGGCGCTGACGCATGTCGACGGCGTGCTAGGCGAAGTGATTGATTTCATCGTCGCGACCTCGCGGAGACCGAATAGACGGCTCGCGCTATCGGCCGCGCTGCCGCTGTGCGCCACGCTGCTGGGCAGGCGGATGGCGACGCCAACAGGTGCCGGGCTTCAGCTCTATGTCATCGCCACCTATCCGACCGGCGGCGGCAAGCAGCACCAGCTCGACGCGATCGACCGGCTGATGCGCGCGGCCGAACTGCAGCGTCATGTCGGCCCGTCGCAGTTCATGTCGATGTCAGCGCTGGTCAAGCACGTCGCCAACTCGCCGCTGACGATCTGCGCCCAGGATGAGTTCGGCGCCCTGCTGAAACGCTTGTCGCACCCGCGCGCGTCTACGCATGAGCAAGGCATCAGCATGGTCCTGCGCTCGCTCTGGGGTTCCAATTTTGCTACCGTGCGGACCCCGGCGTACGCCAGCACGTCGAGCGTGGAGATCGCGGCGCCCTGCCTGTCCCTTTACGGCCCGACGACGCCGGAAGAGCTCTACGAGGCGCTGCGCGGCCGCGACGTCGTCAACGGCTTCCTGAACCGCTTCCTCGTCATCGACGGCGGCGAGCGCGTGGCCGAGGTGGAGCCCAGACGCAAGCTGAGAGACGTCCCGGACAGTCTGCGCGACGGCATGATGCGCCTCTATCGCGCAGGCACCACCGGGCGCGGCAATCTCTCGGGCTACGTTTGCAAGAACACCGCCCCCGATCCTGAAGGCCTGCACGCAAGGTGGCAGGACCAGAGAGCCGAGGACATCTATCGCGACCTGTCGTCGACGGCGCAGCGGCGCATCGACGCCGATGCGGAGACCGGCCAGTTCATGGCCCGCGTGGCGGAGATTGCCGTCAGGTGCGCCACGATCCGCGCCTGCGGTCGCGACCCCGATATCCCGACCGTGACAGGCGACGATATGGATTGGGCCGCAGCGCTCGTCTGGCAGTCGACCGAGCGGCTTATCGGCGACGCCGGCCGGTTCATGGTCGACCCGTTGGGCGCAGCAGAATTCGAGCGCAAGCTGCTTGCCAAGGTCCATTCGGCCGGGCCGCGCGGCGTCCGCATGCGGGAACTGCACCGGGCGATGCAGAGACATTTCCGCTTCGCGAATGATCTCCGAAACACCCTCGATGCCCTGTCGCGCTCAGGCGTGATCGTCGTCGATGAGCGGAAGGTCGCCGGCGGCGTGTCGCGGCGAGTCATGATGGCCTAGAAAGGGGAAGGGGATAGCGGCGCGAGGACAAAATTATTGCAATTTGCCTCTGCGTTCGCCGAGAAGCGTCGCTAGAACCGCAGCGAGGCGGTGCCACATAAATCTGATTCTGTCAACTCCCTATTGAAAATGACGCGTTTTGCGTTATATTTAGCCCATAACCCACCCGCAGCGTGCTGCGGGCCCAAAGGCCGCAAAGGAGAAATCCGGCGCGGCCTTTGCTTTATCAGGGGCCGGAAGCCGTGAGGACCATCGTCTACGTTGATGGGTTCAATCTATATTACAGGCTTTTGAAAGACCAGCCGCAGTTCAAATGGTTAAATCTTTGCGAACTCGCTAAGCAGGTCTTAAGCCCGAAAAATCAAATCATCAAGGTCAGGTACTTTACAGCTCGCGTTTCAGGGCGATTTGACCCAACGACGCCAGCCAGGCAGCAGGCTTATCTCTCCGCGTTATCGACCATTCCCGAGATCGAAAGCCACTTCGGCAACTTCTTGGTTAGCAAGACATGGGCCGGGATTGTCCATCCCGATCTAGATCCTGCGAAACCAAACGCCAAGCCGCCATTCCTACCATGGCCAAACGTTGTACGCGTTCACAAAACCGAAGAGAAAGGAAGCGATGTCAATCTGGCCTCGCACCTGCTCTCAGATGCATATAACGACCGCTTCGATGTAGCTGCGATCATCACCAATGATACCGATCTCGTCGAGCCAATTCGCCTTGTTCGATCGGAGGTCGGAAAGACGATCGGCCTTCTGACGCCTGTGCCGAAGCCGTCTGCAAGTCTCGCCAGAGAGGCTCATTTCTGCCACCACATCACGAATAATCATCTTTCGAACTCCCAGTTTCCGGACTTCCTCAATTTGCCAGGCGGCAAAGTCGTCAATCGCCCTCCCGAGTGGGCAGCGGCGCCCTGATCGCCGCGGCTTCGTCGACCACGCTCCCTTGACTCCCACGACCTGATTGTTCCTGTTATGTTCTCAATCTGAGAACGTGACCCGTGTCGCCCGCTTCCATGCCCGAACAACCGCCGCAGACGCCTGCAGAAGCCATATCCATGGGCTGGGTATGGCTCCGCGTGGAGTGTATCCTGTGCTTCCACAAAGGGCAGGTGCGCTTCGACGAGTTCCGGATCATCGAGGCCAGGATGCAGCTCGCTCGACTGATGGCGCGCTGTCGCTGCTCGAAATGCGGCGGACGGCAATTCAGCCTCCTGCTCGGCACCTATCTGACCGGTAGCGGTCAGCCCTTCCCGCATTACCTGCCGATCGAAATCCGCGGTACCAGCATCATTTCCGCACCGCGATAGGTGTCGACGCAGGTGTCATCTAGGTGTCGACGCAGCGGTGACACCTGAAGCGCATCATGGCGAAAATGTGTTCTAGGTGTCGACGGCGGTGACAGCTACGGTGACACCTAGGTGACACCTATCTTATTGAAATCATTATATGTGATTTCTAATATCAATGACTTAGCAGGTGTCGGCGGCTTCTTAGGGGGTTTTTGCTGTTTTGAGAACAGATGCGAACGAACCCTCGATCACTCGATAAGGGCGCCGACACCTGACAGCGGCCAGTTTCGCCCTATACGATCCTAAACCAGCCGCTTGCCCATGGCTGGCGGCTCTGGCATCACGGTATCGCCGCCTTCCGACTGCTTCGCGAGTGCCCAACATGAAGGGCGCCGCATGTTCCAAGATCACTCCTGGTTCATCATCCACACCAAGTTCCAGCAGGACCGCATCTGCGCCGACGCGCTGGAGCGGAAGAAGTTCGGCGTCTATCTGCCGATGCGGCAGACGATCGTCACGCACGCTCGCCGCAAGGAGGTTGTGATGAGACCGGCGCTAGGCAGATATCTCTTCGTCGGCTTCGATCCGAATGAGCAGCTCGGCAAGCTTATGTCGGAGTGCAAGCGCACCATCGGCGTCGAATGGATGATTCAGCCGGCCGGAAGCCGCGCGCCGTTGCCGGTGCCGGCCAACATCATCGCGGCGCTACGCCAGGCGGAAGACGCCGGCACCTTCGACGATCCGGAGTGCATCAGGATCAGGGACGGCCAGGCGATGGCGAGCCGCTTGCCCAAGCGCGGCGACAAGGTGCAGGTGATGGAAGGGCCGTTCGCCGGGTTCCTGGCGGAGGTGGCCAGCGCTTCGACCGAGCATCGCATCGAGATCGTGATCAAGCATGCCCGTCTTGCAGGCCGCATCACGACGTCGCTTGCCAAGCTCGAAAAGGTGGCGTAGCCCATGAGCACGAGCCGGGCGGTGATTTGAAATCACCTGTCCGGCGGGAGCTTGAAAAAAGCCCGCGCAGCCCCGTCGATCAGGCGGGGCTTTGTTTTGCCGGAAGCTTCGCAAAGTCTCTCGCCGTTTTGGCGGTGATTGGATCGACGAGCGAAGCGTCGCCTTTTTCGACCGCGAGCATGAGTGTGAGGTGATCGAGGGCGAGGATGTGCCACATCCTGATCTTGGTCACGCCGTTCTCGATATCCTGCCAGCTGCGCGTCGACATGCCGAATGCGGCTGCCAGGTCTTCCTGGCGTAGTTCAGCCTTCTCCCTGAAGGCGACGATTCGCTCTTTGGTCCACATCGTTGTCTCTCCCGCGGCCTTGGGCTATTCTCTGTGTCGCGGGAACCGGGATGGCTGCAACCACCCCGGCCCCCGGACTTACCGGCTCATGGAGAGTGTCAGTCTCCACTTGCCGATCCGGACTTGGAAGGTGAGCTTGAAGCTCATGGGTTCCTCCTAGTCCTTCGTCAGGCGTTATTGCCTGACAGGATTTTTATACGAGGTTTCCTCGTGTCGCGCAAGCGAAATACGAGGAAACCTCGTATTTATTTTGGCCGCCACCCTCATGTCCCTTACCCCTCTGAGGCAGCGCTTCGTCGAGGAGTACCTTGTCGACCTGAACGGCACCGATGCGGCCATCCGGGCCGGCTACAGCGCTAAGTCGGCAAAAGCGCAGGCTTCCCAGCTCCTGGCGATCCCCGAGGTTCAGGCGGCCGTCTCCGAGGCGCAGGCTAGTCGCAGCGCTCGCACGAAGATCGATGCCGATTGGGTCCTAAACCGGCTCGCAGAAGAGGCCGATGCCGATGTCGCCGATCTCTACGACGATACCGGCACGCTGAAGCCGGTCAGGGACTGGCCGCTGATCTGGCGCAAAGGCCTCGTCGCCGGCCTCGATGTCGAGGAAGTCCGCGAAGAGGGCGCCGTCGTCGCAGTCGTCCGCAAGGTCAAGCTCAGCGATCGCATCAAGCGCATCGAGCTGATCGGAAAGCATGTCGGTGTGCAGGCGTTCCGCGAGCAGGTCGGTATCGGCGATCCGAACGGCGAACCGCTGAAGATCGAGACGATCCGCCGTGTCATCGTTGACCCTAAACATCGAGACACCTAGGGCGTTCGTCCCGCTACTTGAACCGGCCCGCTACAAGGGCGCCCACGGCGGTCGCGGCTCTGGCAAGTCACATTTCAAGGCCGAGGCTCTCGTCGAGCGCGCCCTGATGCAGCCGGGCCTGCGTTGGGCCTGCATCCGCGAAATCCAGAAGTCGCTGGAACAGTCGGTCAAGCGGCTGATCGAAGACAAGATCCAGAAGCTGGGCGTCGGCAGGCACTTCGACGTTCAGCGGGAGAAGATCATCACGCCCGGCAATGGCGTGATCATTTTCCAAGGCATGCAGAACCACACGGCCGAGTCGATCAAATCCCTGGAGGGGTTCGACGGCGGATGGGTCGAGGAAGCGCAATCACTCTCAACTCACAGCCTGAAGCTGCTCACGCCGACAATCCGCAAGCCGGGTTCGGAAATCTGGTTCAGCTGGAACCCGGATAGCCCCGAAGCGCCGGTCGACAAGCTCTTTCGTGGCGACAAGAAAATCGGCGCCCCTCACGGCATCGTCGTCGAGGCGAACTGGCGCGACAATCCCTGGTTTCCGGACGAGCTGGAACTCGATCGCCAAATCTGCCTTGCCCGGACGCCCGACGATTACGGGCATGTCTGGGAAGGCGAATATGTCACCATCTCGGAAGCCGTCATCTTCCGCCGCCGCGTCGAGGTCACGGCATTCGATGAGCCGGTCGAAGGCACTCGCATCTTCTTCGGTGGCGACTGGGGCTTCGCCAACGACCCGACGGCTCTGATCCGCTTCTGGATCGCCGACGATACCCTCTTCATCTCGCACGAGGCCTATGGGCACGGCGTCGAGATCGATGAAACGCCCGCGTTATTCGACAGCGTCCCGGGCTCGCGCTCCTGGCCGATCAAGGCGGACGGCGCCCGGCCTGAGACCATCAGCTACATGCGCCGGCAGGGCTTCAATATCGAAGCCGCGGAGAAATGGCCGGGCAGCGTCGAAGACGGCGTCGCGCACATGAAGGGGTTCAAGCGCATCGTGGTGCACGAGCGCTGCCCCCGGATCGCGCAGGAATTCAGGCTCTACGCCTACAAGGTCGACAAGATCAGCGGCGATATCCTGCCGATCATCGTCGACAAGTGGAACCACGGCATCGACGCCGTCCGCTATGGGCTGGACGGATACATTCAGGCCCGCGGCGGCCTCGGGGTGTGGTCGAAACTCGCGAGCTGACCGACTATGAGCAAGCCTCGCATCCGCGTCCCTTCGCGGGCGCTGACTGCTGACGGCTTCGTCAACTTTCAGGCTCGTCTCGGCTACGGCGCCGGCAACCAGTTCAGCGCGTCGACCTACCAGAACAACTTCATCTCGCGCGATCGCATCCGCCTCGAGGCGATGTATCGAACGAGCTGGGTCATCGGCCAGGCGGTCGACGTCGTTGCCGAGGACATGACCCGCGCCGGCGTCGACCTGAAGTCGAAGGACGACGCGGAGAACACCGAGGCAGTCCAGAACGCGCTTCGCCAGCTCGGTGTCTGGGCCTCGGTCGAGGAGACGGTGAAATGGGCTCGCCTCTATGGCGGCTGCATCGCCGTCATGCTGATCGACGGACAGGATACTGCGACCCCGCTGCGGGTCGAGACGATCAGGAAGGATCAGTTCAAGGGCCTCCTCGTGCTCGATCGCTGGATGGTTCAGCCGTCCGTCGTGAACTTCGTAGAGGACTACGGGCCTGAACTGGGCCACCCTGCCAGCTACGATGTCCTGCCAAACCCATGGGTGCCACTGTCAGGGAAGCGCGTCCACCACACTCGCGTCGTGCGATTGGAGGGTGTGAAGCTGCCTTATCAGCAGCGGCTCACCGAGAACGGTTGGGGCCAGTCGGTCGCCGAACGCATCTACGATCAGCTCGTCGCTTACGACAGTACCAGCCAGGGCGCTGCCCAGCTGGTCTACAAGGCGCACCTGCGGACGCTCTCGATCGACAAGCTGCGCGAGCTGATCGCCGCCGGCGGCCAGATGTTCGAAGCGGTCCTGAAGCAGGTCGACGTCATCCGCTCGATGCAGTCGAACGAGGGTTTGACCCTCCTCGACGCCAGCGACAAATTCGAGACCCACGCCTATTCGTTCTCCGGGTTGTCGGACGTCCTCCTGCAGTTCGGGCAGCAGCTTTCCGGCGCGCTTCAGATCCCGCTCGTGCGTCTGTTCGGTCAGTCCCCCGCCGGTCTCAATTCGACCGGCGAGAGCGACCTTCGCACCTACTACGACGGCATCCTGCAGAAGCAGGAAAGCACGCTGCGGGTGCCGATCGGGCGGCTGCTCGACGTCGTCTACCGCTCGGTTGTGGGTGCCGACCCGCCTGAGGATCTGATGTTCGAATTCGAGCCGCTCTGGCAGCTCTCCGACAAGGAGAAGGCCGATGTGGCGAAGACGATCACGGAGACCGTCGCGACGGCGAACGACGCTGGTCTGATCAGCGACAGGACTGCGCTCAACGAGTTGCGTCAGTCCGCGGAGATCACCGGCGTGTGGTCGAACATCACCAACGAGGAGATCGAGGCGGCCGAGGAGTTGCCGCCCGATCCGAGCGAGATGGCGCCGGATGCTGAAGCGGCTGACCTACGACCGGGAGACGAGACGATCGCCCCGAGCGGAATGGATCAGGAGCAGGAAGGCGGAGAAAAGGTACGCCAGCCAGCTGCGTAAGATCGCCCGCGTCGTAGCGGACATCATCTCAGGCTTCGGTGTCATCGGCCCGAACAACGAGGCCTCGCTGCGCCAGGCGCTCAACCGCTACGCCGACATGCTCGACGACTGGGCGAAGTCGGTGGCCCGCCGGATGCTCGCCGATGTCGCCGCCCGCGACGAGCGGGCATGGATGGCGGTTTCTCGCGAGATGGGCGCGGGGATCGGTCGCATCGTCAAGGAAACGCCGATTGGCGAGGCGATGCGCGAGAAGATGGCGGAACAGGTCGGGCTCATCAAAAGTCTGCCGCGCGAAGCTGCCGAGCGCGTTCATCGCCTGGTGATCGAGGGGCAGGAGACCGGCACGCGGGCTGAAGTCATCTCTCGCGAGATCCTGCGGACAGGCGAGGTCACGAAGTCGAGGGCCAACCTGATCGCCCGAACCGAAATCGGCCGCGCCGCGTCGACGCTGACGCAGGTCCGCGCTGAGGCTGTGGGCAGCGTCGGGTACATCTGGCGGACCTCGCGCGATGCGGACGTTCGGCCATCGCACAAGAGGATGGAAGGGCGCTTCGTGGCCTGGGACGCCCCGCCTGACCTCGACGGGCTGACCGGCCACGCCGGCGCGCTGCCCAACTGCCGCTGCTACGCCGAACCCGTCATCCCGGACCCCGACCTATGAAGTTCTTTTCGAAAGGCGAGATCGGGTCGCGCCGGACGGTCACGCCGGAAGGCTTCGTGGTTTGCCACGACGTTCCGATCGCCCGCATCGGTCAGCAGATCTATGCGGCGTTTGAGGTGCCGGTCGAAGCCAACATGGTCGGTGAGATCTTCATCGACCGGCCGGCCGAAGAGGTGTTCCGCGAAGAGACGGTGGCATCGTTCAACGGCAAGCCGGTCACGATCGAGCATCCGTCTGAGTTCGTCTCGCCCGACAATTGGAAGGCCCTGGCTCAGGGCGTGACCATGAACGCGCGAGCCGGGCAGGGGATCGACGGCGACGTCATCCTCGCCGACCTGCTGCTGACCGGTCGCGACGCCATCAAGCTCGTCGACCAGGACGGCATTCGCGAGGTCTCGGCTGGGTACGAGGCCGATTACGAGCAAATCGAGCCCGGGCGCGGGGTCCAGCGCAACATCATCGCGAACCACGTAGCGCTTGTGGCCATGGGCCGGTGCGGTTCGCGATGTGCCATCGGAGATGAAGACATGGCCAAGAAGACCTCATGGCTGGATCGGGTTCGCAGCGCCTTCAAATCGAAGGACGAGGCGGCGATGGAGGAGGCCCTGAAGGAGGCCCCGACCAGCGACAGCGACGACGAGGATGAGGACGACGAGAAGTCCAAGACCGGCGACAGCGCGGTTCTGGCGGCCATCGGCGGTCTCACCAAGCGCCTCGACACCATGGACGCCCAGATCAAGGCGCTCGCCACCAAGGACTCCGACGAGAAGAAGGAGACCGAGGACAGCGACGACGAGGACGAGGAAGACGGCAAGACCAAGGATGCCGCGCTGAAGCGCTTCCGGGACACCGTCTCTCGTGCCGAGATCCTCTCGCCGGGCGTGCGCATGCCGACGACCGACGCCAAGGCGAGCGCGAAGACCATCGACGCGGCCGTGTGCAGCTGCCAGCGCAAGGCGCTCGCGGCCGCCTATTCCACCGATGCCGGCAAGAAGGCCGTTCAGCCCTTCCTGGGCGGCGGCGAGCCGACGTTCGACACGATGGATGCCGCCACCCTGCAGGCTGCGTTCATCGGCGCCTCCGAGCTGATGCGCGCCCAGAACAACGCCGCTGGCCTGCGCCCCGGCGTGACCACGCAGGACTTCGGGCGCGCGCCCGTCAAGACCGCCGACCTGAACGCCAAGCACAAGGCGTTCTGGAACCGCAACCAGGCCAACTGAGGAGCATCCGACATGGTCTCTTTCCTGTACCGGATGCCCGCGGGCATTGCCGGTGACGTCACCCGTCCGTCGCAGTCGACGATCGAACCCGGTCAGATCGACGCCGCGGCTCCGCCGACGAAGTACGGCGTGTTCCTCAAGATGGTTTCCGGCAAGCTCCGGGCACTTGGCGCCGGCGATGCGGCTGTCACGCCCTACGGACTGCTGGCCCGTCCCTATCCGACCAACGCGGCCAACGAGCCGCTCGGCACGGCCACGCCGCCGACGTCCGGTCTCTGTGACCCGATGGTGCGCGGTTACATGACCGTGAAGCTCGCGCTCGGCACGGCGACCAAGGGCGGCGCCGTCTACGTCGTGACCACCGCCGGCGGCTCGGTCGTCGGGGGTGACATCGTCACTGCTGCCTCGCCGGCTGGCGGCGGCACGGCAACGGCGGTTCCCAACTGCATCTTCATGGGCGGGGCCGATGCCGACGGCAACGTCGAAATCCGCTTCAACATCTGACGGGGCCAGAGAGATCATGAGCAAGATCATCCTTCCCGGCCTCGGCGCGCCCCTGGCGGCCCCGGCCATCCTGAAGCGGGTTCGCTTCACCGACGCGGCCACCTTCGACCGCGCCACCATCGACTCGGCCGGCGCCTTCGTCATCGGCGAGCTCGAGCGTCTCGACCAGACGCTGCATGAGCCGCTGGTTTCGTTCTCCTGGTCGCGCGACATCGACCTGCGCTCCGACGTGTCGATCGCGGACGAGGTGTCGTCCTTCACGAATTCGACCTTCGCTGCGATCGGCGGCCTGACCCCGACCGGCAAGGCCTGGATCGGCAAAGATGCCTCGGCCATCGCCTCGCTGGCGCTGGATATCGGCAAGACCGCCAACCCGCTGAACCTGTGGGCGATGCAGCTCGGTTGGACGATCCCCGAGCTGGAAAGCGCGCAGCAGGTCGGGCGCCCGGTCGACAGCCAGAAGTATTCAGGCATGGTCCTGAAGCACAATATGGACATCGACGAGCAGGTCTACATCGGCGACACCGATCTGGGCTTCACCGGCCTCGTCAATTCCGGCCTGATCACGCCGTCGAACGTCCCTTCCGATGGTACCGGCTCCTCGCCGCTCTGGGCGAACAAGAGCCCGACGCAGATCCTGCGCGACGTCAACGACACTCTGACGGCCGCTTGGCAGGCCACCGGCTTTGCCCAGGTGCCGACGAAGCTGCTGCTGCCGCCGCTGAAATTTGCCTACATCAACGGGCAGCTGGTTTCGTCCGCCGCGGACAAGTCGATCCTGACCTATCTCCGGGAGAACTCCCTGACGATGGCGCAGACCGGTCGGCCGCTCGATATCCAGCCGGTGAAGTGGCTGACCGGCCGTGGCGCCGGCGCCACCGATCGCATGGTGGCGTACACCCAGGCGGAGAATTACGTCCGCTTCCCGATGGTGCCGCTGCAGCGCACCCCGCTGGAATACCGCGACCTGCGCCAGCTCGTGACCTACTTCGGGCGACTCGGCGTCGTCGAGTTCGTCTACCCCGAGACTGTCGCCTACCGGGATGGGATCTGAGCCATGGCCAAGAGCGAAACCTTCACCGTGTCGACCCCCGTCAAGGTCGACATCACCCTGAACGACGGCAAGGTCTACAGCCTCAAGCCGGGGCTCAACCACGGCGTCCCCGACGAGGTCGCGCATCACTGGTACGCCAAGGCGGCCGGGTGCGAGATCGTCGAGGCGAAGGCCGATGATGACGGCAAGGCCAAGGGCGGCAAGGGCAAGGGAAGCAAGGGCAAGGATGCCCCTGAGACCCCGCCCGAGCTGACGCTTGCCGAGCGCGCGAAGGCCGTTGGCCTCGACGACATCGCCGGACTGGCCGAGGACGAGGCCCTGAAGCTCATCGAGGAGGCGGAGGCCAAGGCGAAGGCCGCGGCGTGACCGTCACTCCGGCCAGCTTCCGCGAGCACTTTCCCGAGTTCGCGGACGTTACCAGCTACCCCGATGGCTCGGTCAGCTATTGGCTGGGCATCGGGGCATTGATGCTGCGCCCTGATCGCTGGGCTGATCTGCTCGACCACGGCCTCGAGCTGTTCACAGCGCACCACATCGCGCTTGCGCAGCAGGCGGTTCGGTCGTCGGCGTCCGGCGCTGTGCCTGGAGCCAATACGGGTGTGGTGACCGGCAAGACGGTCGACAAGGTGTCCGTCTCCTACGATGCCGGCAGCACCACGCTCGACACCGGCGCCGGTCACTGGAACGCCACGACCTATGGCGTCCAATTCCTGCAGCTTGCCCGCATGGCCGGCTCTGGCGGCTGGCAGCTGTGAACGTCCGCATCGTCAAGGATCGCGTTGGCGCGGTTCTGAAGGGCGTCCGGGATCTGACCTCGAAAGAGGTTCTCGTCGGCATCCCCTCGACCACGGCGGGCCGCACGGACACGCCGATCAACAATGCCGAGATCGGCTATCTCATGGAGACCGGATCGCCGGCGCAGAACATCCCGGAGCGGCCCTTTTTGGTCCCGGGCGTGGAGAGCGCCAGCAAGCAATTCGTGCCGCATCTCAAGGCCGCCGGCTTATCGGCACTGGAAGGCAAGTCCGAGATGATCCAGCGCGATTTCGATCGTGCTGGCATGGTGGCGGCGAACTCCGTCAAGGCGAAGATCACCGAGGGTCCGTTCACGCCGCTATCTCCCAAGACGCTGGCGAAGCGCCGGGCGAAGGGGAGGACCGGGGAGCGCCCCTTGATCGACACCGGCCAGTTGCGCCGCGCCGTCACACATGTGGTGCGCAAGAAGGGTAGCTGATGCCCCTGCTCGATGTTTCCGATGTGCTCAGCGATCCGCTGTTCGCCGATGCAGCCAATGTGACCCGCAGCGTCGTCGACGTCGACCCGCAGACCGGCCGCAGTGTCAAAACCGAGACAACTACCGCGATCTCGGTCGTCGTCACCTCCGACAAGGGCCGCAATCTCCAGCGCAACCCCGAGGCGGCACTGTCGACCGGCTCGATCATCATGCACTCGGTGTTCCGCTTCACCGAGGGTGGCGCCGGCCTCGACGCCGATGTCGTCACTTGGAACGGCCGCCGGTACACCGTCGTGACCGTCGACGATTATTCGCGCTACGGCGCCGGCTTCACCTGCGCCACCTGCCGGTTGCTCGATCTGCGCTGACGCGAGGCTTCCATGTCCAACGACAGTTCGACGGGCGGCTATCTCGCGCCGATCTCGACGCGTCCGGTCGAAGATGATGCCTTTGAGAATTTCATCGGCGATGTCGTCACCGGCATCACTGGCTTGACCCGCAGCCTCGTCCGACCGCGCTGGCAACCCGAGCCGCCGCCCCATCCGGACATCGGGACGAACTGGTGCGCGATCGGCGTCACGGTCATCGCGTCCGACTACGGCACGGTGAAGATCCATCATCCGGGAAATCAGGGCGAAGACGAACAGCAGCGTCACGACACGGTCGAGCTGCTGGCCAGCTTCTACGGGCCGAACGCCTACTCGTTTGCGAGCCGCTTGCGTGACGGCCTGATGGTCGCCCAGAACCGCGAGGCGATGCGGGCAGGCGGCGTCAACCTGCTCGAATGCACCAGGATGCGCACCGCCTCCGATCTGCTCAATGAGCGATGGGTGCGCCGCGTCGATCTCGAAATCCACCTGCGGCGCGCCTTCGTCCGCACCTACCCGATCCTGAACATTCTCTCCGTCGGCGGCGCATTCGAGGCGCATGGCGGGGAGACGCAGCCCTTCATCGTGGAGAACTGAACATGGCCCAGGGACTGGCAGTCTCCGACGTCGTCAACATCAATGTCAGCCTGGCGCCCGTGGCCGCTCCGACGCGGAACTTCGGGGCCGGCATGGCCGTCGGGGCTTCCGACGTCATCGACGTTGGCGAGCGGATTCGCAGCTACTCGAACATGGCCGGCGTCGCGCAGGACTTCTCCTCGACCGACGTCGAGTACCTCGCGGCGATGCGCCATTTCGGCCAGACGCCGCAGCCGTCGCTCTACTACATCGGTCGATGGGCTCGCGCTGCGACCAAGGCGACGCTGCGCGGCGGCGTCCTGACCTCGGCCCAGAGCGCGTTGTCGGTCTTCCAGGCGGTCACCGCCGGGGCATTCTTCATTTATATCGACGGCGTCCCGGTCACGGTCGACGGCATCAACTGGTCTGCCATCACCAACCTGAACGGTGCGGCTTCGCTCGTGCTTGCGGAGCTCCCTGTCGGCTCGGCCTTCGTCTGGGACGGCAACATCCGCCGTTTCCGGCTGCAGGGTCCGGGCATCGGCGCCGGCCGTACGCTGTCGTATGCCATGCCGCCGACGGCATTCGGTTCCTACACCTTCTCCGGCCAGCCCGCGCCAGCCGACACGATCACGATCAAGGGCACGGCGATCACCTTCGTCGCTTCGGGGGCGGCCGGTAACCAGGTCAACATCGGAGCTAACCTCGCTGCGACGTTGGCTTCGCTGGTCGCGTTCCTGAACGAGAGCGCGGACGCCAATCTCGTCGCCATGACCTACACGGTCGTCGGCTCCGTCCTCTATTGCATCAGCAAGGCGACCGGCACCGGCGGCAACGCCTACACCATTGCCAAATCCGGCACGAACATCGCAGTCTCCGGCGCAACGCTGTCCGGCGGAGCGGGTACCGACGTTTCCGGCATCCTGAAGCTCACGCAGGCCACCGCCAGCGCGCCGGCCGACGGCATCGACCCGGAAAGCCTTGTCGAGGCTCTGGAGGCGCTGGCGGACGTCTCTGGCGATTGGTATGCCGCGATCCTTGCCGAGGAGGGCGTCGGCATCCCGGAACTGCTGGCGGCGTCCGCCTTCATCGAAGCGCAGCAGAAGAAGCGCCGGCTCGGGCTGACTTCCGGCGATACCCGGATCATCGATCCCTCGATCACCGACGATCTCGCCTCCCAGCTTTCGGATGCCGGCTACAAGCGCACGTTTCTGCAGTATTCGACCAAGTCCGGCCAGTCGGTGGCCTCGTTCTTCGGCCGCGCTGCGACGGTGAACTTCCAGGGATCGAACACCACGATCACACTGATGTTCAAGCAGGAGCCGGGCATCACCCCGGAGACGATCACGCAGACGCAGGCCGCGGCCCTGAAGGCCAAGCACGCGAACGTCTTCGTCAACTACGACAACGACACTGCGATCATCCAGCACGGCGTCAACAGCGACGGCTCTTTCTTCGACGAGTGGCACGGCCTCGATTGGCTGGAGAACGACATCCAGACCGCGCTCTGGAACGTCCTCTACACCTTCCCGAAGGTGCCGCAGACGGACGAGGGCATGACCACGCTCCAGACGGTCATGGAAGCGCGGCTGGCGCAGGCGGTGCGGAACGGCCTCGTCGCGCCCGGCCAGTGGAACGCTGCCGGGTTCGGCCAGCTCAAGACCGGGGACTTCCTGCCCAAGGGCTACTACGTCTTCGCGCCCCCGGTGGCGCAGCAGAGCCAGGCCGATCGGGAGGCCCGCAAGTCGGTGCCGTTCCAGATCGCTGTGAAGCTCGCCGGCGCCGTCCACTCGGTGGACGTCATGATCAACGTCAACCGGTAATCGGGGGCCGCAATGTTCATCAACGCATACAGCTTCGCCGACGTCACGGCCTCCTATGTCGGGCCGGGCGGGACGATCACGCTCGGTGATGGCGCCGGCCCTGCCGAGGAAGGCATCTCGATTGCCCAGGCGGACAACAAGGGCACGCTGATGATGGGTGCCGACGGTTCCGGCACCCATTCGCTGCACAAGGCGCAGAACGGCATCGTGACGATCCGGCTGCTCAAGGGTTCGCCCACGAACAACCAGCTCATGACCGCCTACAATATCGAGACGAGTTCCGCATCGCTCTATGGCCAGGGCGTGATTGTGCTGCGCAACGCCGCGACCGGTGATGTCATCACCTGCCTCGGCCTCGGTTGGTCGAAGGCGCCGGATCTGACCTACGCCAAGGACTCGACCGTCAACGAATGGACCTTCAACGCTGGCCGCATCGAGTACCTGCTCGGCACCGGCACGCCTTCGGTGATCTGATGCTGAGCGCGCCCCTCGAATTCAACCTTGCCGGCCACACCTACAAAGCTGGTCGGCTCGATGCGATGACACAGCTCCATGTCGTTCGCCGGCTGGCACCGATCCTGACTACGCTGCGCTCGGTGGCGGAAGATGGGGCGGGCGGGAACGTTTCGCCCGAAGCTGCACTCCAGCGAGCGGTGGAGGCGCTGGGTGAGGTGTCCGACAATGCCGTCGAGTATGTCATCGCTCGCAGCATGGAGCGTGTGCAGCGCAAGATCGATGGTGATCGTGGCTGGGTTCCGGCCTGGAACAAGGTGGCCGGCAAGCCGCAGTTCGACGATATCGGTGGCATCCATCTCCTGACTATCGCATCGCGTGTCGTCATGAACGAGCTCGGCCCTTTTTTCGACGGGCTGGCGTCGAATTTGACCGGCGACAGCCCGGCCTGAAATACGACGCCGTCGCGCTGCCGGACGGCAAGGATTACGTCCTGCGGCCCGTCCTGCGCGGGCTCTGCCGGTACACCGATGTCATCGACGGCACCTTGTCGCTCTACGACGTGGCCGAGATGAACGACGCGCTCGACGTGCTCGACGAGAACACGTGGCGCTCGCAGGAGGCCTCCCGGAATGGCCGGTGACGTCATCAAGGAGTTTCTGGTCTCGCTCGGCTTCCGGGTTGAGCCAGGGCAGGAAAAGAAGTTCTCCGGCGCCGTCACGACCGCGACGAATTCGGTCGTTGCGCTGGGAAAAGCCGCTGCCGTCGCGTCTGCTGCCGTTTCGGCCGCGGTCGTCAAGATCAGCCGTTCGTTCGACAGCCTGTATTGGCAGGCGCAGCGCACGCAGACGACCGTCTCGCAGATCAAGGCCGTCAGCTATGCCGTCTCGCAGCTCGGGGGCTCGGCCGAGAGCGCCGGGTCGTCGATCGAGACATTCGGCAAGAACCTGAAGTGGAACCCCGGGTTTGAGGGGTTCCTGAAGCAGATCGGCGTCGTCACCCGCGAGAACGGCAAGCTTCGCGACAGCGTGGCGCTGCTGAAGGACTTCGCCAACACCATCAAGGGCCGCAGCCGCGCGGAACAGATGGGGCTGGCCGAGTTCGCCGGCGTCGACCTGAAGACGCTGGAAGCGCTCCAGAACGGCCAACTCGCAAAGCGAATGGCGGAGCACTCCGCCACACTGAAGCGACTCGGGGTCGATGAGGACGAGGCGGCCCGCAAGGCGAACGCGCTGCAGGTCGCGCTCGGCAAGCTCTCCGATACGCTTGGCGGCATCGGTACGTTGCTGCTCGATCGGTTTGGGCCGGGCCTGACCGGCACGTTCGAGAAGCTCGACGAGTTTCTTGTCCAGAACTCCGACAAGATCGTCGCCTTCTTCGACAAGCTCGGCAAGGTGGCCTCGGAGCTGGCCGGCATCTTCGAAAAGCTCCTCGAGGTGCTGGGTCCGCTCTGGCAGAAGTTCGACAACCTCACGCAGTCCATCGCCGGCGTCGACGGCCTCACGGCCGCGCTCGTCGCACTGATAGGCCTCAAGGTGTCCGGCTGGCTCCTCGGTGTCGCGGCAGCTATCGCGAAAGTCGGGACGGCCGCGTCGGTCGCGCTGCTCGGTGGCTCGCTCGGCAAGTTTCTCCGCCTGTTCGGTATCGGCGGCGCCATCGCGCTCGGCATGTCGCCGACGGAGGCTAATGGCGGAGAGGACCAGGAGATCGCTCGTCGTCGGGCTGCCGGTACGTTCGGGCCGGCCAGTCCGGGCGATCTGGAAGCTGATGCTGCCAAGCGCCAGCAGGGCCAGAGCAAGGACACGTCGCTTTGGGGCAAGGTGAAGCGCTGGTGGCGCGGTGGCGGAGACCCTTCGAATGGCGCAGCTACGGCGCCGAAGGGGAGCGCTGCTAAGTTGGCGGCGGCGCAAGAGTCCTATGATTTCTGGCGAAGCAAGGGCCTTTCTCACGAAGCTGCTTCAGGCCTCGTGGCAAACGAGGAAGCTGAGTCGGCGTTCAACCCTAACGCCCGAGGCGACGGAGGCCGTGCGCACGGTCTCTATCAGCATCATCCCGATCGCCGTGCCAACATCCTAAGGGGAACCGGCATCGACATGTCCTCAGCCGACGCGCGGCAACAGCGTGAAGGCGCTTATTGGGAGATGACGAAAGGCCAAGAGCGCAAAACCTGGAATATGCTCCAGGGCGTGACTTCAGCTGGAGAGGCCGGCGCTATCGTTTCGCGGGAATATGAGCGCCCGGCTGATCGCGCGGGGGAGGCTAACAAGCGGGCGGCTGCTGCCAACGGCTGGTCCGCTCGCCTTCAGCAGCAATCGACGGAAGTAACGCCGTCGGCAGCAGGCTCAGGCGGCCAGGCGGAGGCCTATCGCCGAAAGACTGGCCGCGACCTCCAGTCAGACATCAATTCGAAAGACCCCTATGTCCGTGACTGGGCTGCGAAAGAAGCCGGGCTCACCCCGAACTCCAAGGATGACGGCGGCTCGGTCAAGATGCCGAGTTTCGGCGATCGGGTGCGCGAGGCGGATCGGCAGACCGCCATGGGCCGCGTGCAGTCCTATGAAGACGCTATCGCGCAGGCCGGTGCAAACGTGGGTAAGATCGACGGTGGCGGCCTGGGCGGCAACGGCGCGTCTCTGACACCCCCTCCGGGTTCTACGGCCGGGACGACTGTCACGGTCAACCAGGAGAACCACGTCAGCGTCACTGGCTCCGGTGATCCCCACGACACCGCTCAACAGATCGGAAATACGCAGCGCGACGTTAACGCGGGCATGGTCCGGGATCTGAAGGGAGCGGTCAGATAATGGCTCAATTCGGAATTACTGGCTCCGCGTAGCAGCGGCACGGTTCTTTTGGACAGTCATGCCCATCGCCAGGGTGGCCACCTTTCGGTGGCCTTGCATAGGCGAACCGTTTGCCATTGTTATTTGCACACCGGGGACAAACATCGCTGTCCCCAGCTGTACGCCAGATGTAATGAGTGGACCCAACCGACTCGGCTCTCTTCCGATTGAAGTCCCAGGTCACCTCAGCTTGTTGCTTCCGTTCTGCTAAATGCCGCTGAAGGTCCGCTTTCTTCTCGGCCTCAGTCAAATTCTGCGACCGAGAAGGCGGGCGAACCCGGCGCTTCATCTCTTCTGGGAAAATCTTGTCGGTGAGAGCGAATGGATTTCCGTTCGTCTTTTGAAACAGACGACGCCACCAACTCATCGTCGCTACCGCATCTTGCTACCATCCAGCATCATGAAGCGCTTGTTGACCCAGCCGGTTCCAGAGGCTGTTTTGACATTCCAGCGGTTTCCCGACTGCCCGAGCACGACGGCTGGCGTGTGATCGTCCAAGTTACGGCAGGATAATTGATCGCGGTCGCACAACGCGGCGCCCGACTTGATCCAGCAATCCTGCTGATCAAGCGAGGAACACAGGCGACGAACGGCCTGATCCCAAGGCTCTGCCGCCCACGCGGCGCCGCTCGCCACCATCGCAATTGCAAGAACAAGCGCTCGCATATCCGTCTCCAAAGAGGGCGCGCACGATAGCACGCCGTCCGGCATCTTGACCAATTCCGACAGGTTTTCGCATGGCCCTGATCGACGGCGGGTACGCGCTGCTCAGCGACCCATCGACCCAGATCGCGCATTTCATCCCGGACGCTTCGCTGCGCGAGGTCGGACGGAACGACTATGCGATCACCGATCACCCGGTCGAAACCGGCGCGGTCGTTTCCGATCACGCGATTCAGCTTCCGCCATCGGTCGAGATCAACTGTGTCTTCTCTGGCTCCCCGCACGGCGAAGACTACCCGAACCGGCTGCTGATCAACCTCCTGCTTTTCCAGAAGAAGCGCCAGCCGATCGACGTCTACACGGTGCGCAGGCACTACGCGAACATGCTCATCCAGAGCGTTTCGCATACGACCGACAAGAACACCTCAACCGTGCTCATGGCGACGATCCGCTGCCGCCGCATCATGATCGTCAGCACCAAGACGACCTCGACCAAAGAGGCCGGCAAGGAAAGCCAGCAGTCGCCGGAAAAGACGGCGTCGACGGAGAAGACCGGATCTCAACAGATGAAGAGCTCGAACACATCGGGCTTCGCCGGCCCCAGCCAGCGGGCGTGACCATGGCCGTGCTTGAATTTCCGCTGTCCCCCAACGCGCAGCAGATGACGGTCTCGATCGGCGAGAAGGAATTCACCTTCCGCTTCGCTTGGTCGGATAGCCCGGCCGGAGGTTGGTTCATCGACATCTCGGCGCTCGACGGTACGCCGCTTGTGCGCGGGCTGCCGCTGACCGCCGGCGAGAACGTCCTTCAGCAGTTCGATTATCTCGGCATCGGAGGCGACATCTACGTCCAGACCGACGCCGATCCGCTGCAGGAGCCGACCTACGACAACCTCGGCCTCAACGGCCGCGTGCTTCTGGTGACGCCATGACGAAGCAGTGGCTGCGAAAATGCGTCCTCAAGATCGAGGGAGCCGGCGAAGATATCGACATGTCGGAGCTGCGTATCCGCTTTCAGGTCGAGGGGGCGCTGACCGACTTCTCCAATATCGCCTATATCTCGGTCACCAACCTCAGCGACCGCACCGCCCAGAAGATCCACGAGGAAGGCAAGCAGGTCACATTGGAGGCCGGCTATGAGGATGGCTATGGCGTCATCTTCAAGGGCAACATCTTCCAGAAGCGCGGCAATGCCCGCGAGACGCCGACGGACAAAGTCTTCCAGATCACCGGCAAGTCAGGCGATCGAGGCCTCGTCTATGGCGTCGTCAACAAAACGCTCTCCGCCGGCCACACCTGGCGAGATCAGGTCGACGTCGCGCTCGACGTCCTGAAGCCCTTCGGAATCACCGCGGGCCACATCGCCGATCTTGGCTCCCAGACCTTCCCGCGCGCTCGCAGCCTGTTCGGCCAAGCCCGCGACCTGCTGCGCACCATCACGCAGTCGACCGGGACGACCTTCCACATCACCGACCAGAAGCTGAACATCGTCAAATCGAACGAGACGCTGCCAGGCGAAGCCTTCGTGCTGAACTCCAACACCGGCATGATCGGCATGCCCGTCCAAACGCTGGGCGGAGTGCAGGTCCGCATGCTGCTCAATCCGCGCGTCGCGCCCGGAACGCGGCTGAAGATCGACCAGAAGTCCATCGTGCAGGCGCAGCTGGATCCGAGCGGGCGACCTGGCTCCTACGTCAACAACATGAGCTATCCGTCGCTCGCAACGGACGGGCTCTACAAGGTCGTCACCCGTGACCACATCGGCGATACCCGTGGCCAGCCCTGGTACACGGATGTTTCATGCATCGCCCTGGGTGAAAAGGGCCTCGTGACCAGCCGATACGGCGCTGCCGGCATCAACGTCCCGGACTGACCAATGTCGATCGATATCCGCGAGCGCATGCCGTCGCTTGGCGAGCTGATCACGGCTGCCGTTGATAAGGCGAAGTCGCAGATGGTGACCTCGCTGCCGGTGAAGGTCGTCAGCTACGACCCAGAAAAGCAGACCATCAAGGCCCAGATCACCGTCAAGGCCTATGTCCAGCAGGAGGACGGCTCCACCAAAGCCGTCGACTATCCGCAACTGGAGGACGTGCCGGTCCAGTTCCCTGGCGGCGGAGATCAGGTGATGACCTTCCCGATCAAGGAAGGCGACGAAGGCCTCGTGAGCTTCTCCTCTCGCTCGGTGGACAGTTGGCAACAGAGCGGCGGCGACCAGGCCCCGCAGGACGCCGGCATGAACAATCTCTCGTCAGGGTTCTTTCAGCCGGGCTTCCGATCAGAGCCGTCGGCGAAAAAGCTGACTGGCGTCTCCACTTCCGCAGTCGAGATGCGCAGCGTGGACGGCAACACACGCGTCAGCGTCTCCCAGGCTGGCGGCATGAGCGTCGCGACCAACAAGGCCGTGTCAGTTACGGCCGCGCAGGGCGTCACGATGTCTGGCGGGGCAGGGGACATCAATTTCACCGGAACGCTGAAGGTGACCGGCGAGATCGAGCTCAACGGCATCAAGCTATCGCTGCACAAGCACACCGGCGTCGTGCCCGGTGGCGGCACTTCGACAGGCCCGACGAACTGATGCTCTACCGCAAGCTCGACGAGAACGGCGACTACAGCTTCGGGCGTGGTCCCGTCGATTTCTGGCGCGACGTCCCCGACGCCGTGGCGCAGTCCGTCCGCACCCGCCTGCACCTCGAGCAAGGCGAATGGTACCTCGACAGCCAGGAAGGCACCCCCTGGCGCACTCAGGTGCTCGGCAAGCGGACTGAGAACACCCGCGACCTGATGATCCAGATGCGCGTCACCGAGACGCCAGGCGTCAACGAGCTCGTCTCCTACAGCTCCGACCTCAACCGCGAGACACGCGGCTTCAGTGTCGGGCTGACCATCGACACGATCTATGGCCCTGCCAGCCTCGTGGAGCCGCTGTAATGGCGTTGCCTGTCTGCACGATCGACGAAAACGGCATCCACAAGCCCGATTATGAGGAGGCGAGGGCCTACTTCGTCGAGGCCTTCCAAGGCATCTTCGGTCAGGACATCTATGTCGATCCCGACAGCCAGGATGGGCAGCACCTCGCCATCCTCTCTTCGGCGGTCAACGACGCCAATGCGATGGCCGTCGAGGTCTACAACTCGTTCTCGCCGTCGTCCGGCCGGGGCGCTGGCTTGTCGTCCATCGTCAAGATCAACGGCATCAAGCGGCGCGTCGCATCGTTCTCGACCGTCGATCTGCTGATCACCGGGCAGGCCGGCACAACGATCACGGATGGTGTTGCGACCGACGGAAATGGCAACCGCTGGGCGCTGCCCGCATCCGTCACGATCCCGCCCGACGGCGACATCGTCGTCACCGCGACCAGCAAGGCGCTGGGGGCGGTCACCGCGGCTGCAAACACGATCACGACCATCGGCACGCCGACGCGTGGCTGGCAGGATGTCACCAACCCCGCCGTGGCAACGCCGGGCGCTCCGGTCGAGAACGACGCCCAGCTGCGCATTCGCCAGTCGGTTTCGACCGCTATTCCTTCGCTGACAGTGTTCGAAGGGACGATGGGCGCGGTTGCTTCGATCCTCGGTGTCTCGCGCTACCGCGGGTACGAGAACGATTCGGACGCGACCGACAGCGACGGTATCCCCGGTCACACGATCTCGATCGTTGTCGATGGCGGCGATGCGCAGGCGATCGGCGAGGCCATTGCTGCCAAGAAGGCGCCGGGAACCGGTACCTTCGGCACGACCTCGGTCGACGTCATCGACGAGTATGGCGTCACCCGCGCAATCAAGTTCTTCCGCCCGACCAGCGTAGGCATCAAGGCCGAGATCACCCTGACGCCTCGGCAGGGGTATTCGGCGGTGATCGAGGCGCAGATCAAGCAGACGGTCGTCGACTATATCAACGCCATCCGCATCGGCGACGATGTCGTCCGGTCCAAGCTCTATCTGCCAGCGAACCTCTTCGGAGGCACTGGATCGCAGAGCTTCGACATCGGCAACCTGCAGATCGCCAAGCTTGCCGACCCGCTCGGTACCGCGGACATCGCCATCGCCTTCAACCAGGCGGCGGCGGCCTCGATCGCCAACATCTCGATCGTCAGCTGATGGCCTCCGTCGACGACTACCTGGCGCTGATCACGGCCTATCACCGTGGGAAGCCGAAGTTCTCTGCGATGGTCCGCGCGATCGTCGAACCGTTTGTCGCGATCCAGGATTTCATTGCTCATCTGCCTATCGACTTCGACCTCGACGTTGCGATCGGCGTGCAGCTCGATGTCGTCGGCGAGTGGGTAGGGCGATCTCGGTTCATCGAGACGCCGATCCCGAACGTCTACTTCACGCTGGATGACCCGCTCCGCGGCTTCAATCTCGGTGTCTGGAAAGGGCCGTACGACAACGACGTCGGCATCGTCAGGCTCGACGACGAGACCTATCGGACACTGCTGCGCGCCAAGATCGCGGCGAACAACTGGGATGGAACGCTCGGCACGGCGAAAGAAGCCCTGTCGATCATCTTCCCAGCCGGAGACACGCTCCTCTTCGTCCTCGACAACCAGGACATGAGCATGACGTTCGGCATGGCCGGGCGCATACCTTCCATCCTGTTCATGAGCCTGCTGTCGCGTGGCTACGTCCCGCTGAAGCCAGAGGGGGTGAGGGCGATCTACGCCGTCACCAGCGTCGATGACGCCCCGCTCTTCGGCTTCGACGTCCAGAACGAATTCATCTCCGGCTTCGACGCGGGCGCCTGGGCCGTCTCGCCGGAATTCTACTTCGATGCCTGAGGAGGCCGATCAGCATGGCGACCAATAATTTTCTGCCGTTCGCAATCGACCCGGCGGCCAATGTGATCAGCCAGGGGGCGTGGAACGCCCTGCTGGCCCGAACCGGGGGCTTCACCGCCGGCGTCGCTCAATCCAATCAGCTGAACAAGGTTTGGCGCCAGAGCTCTGTCATTGCCGCGCTCATCGGACGCTACGTCGCGGAGATTGGCGGTCTCGATGCCTTGGACGATGGCGATGTCACCGCTCTGCTGGATCACTTTGTGGCCACTCTTCGCGCTCAAGCCCCCAACTACTTCGTCGCCGGGGGGTCGGCGAACACACTGACCGTCACGTTCAGCCCGGCCTTCGTGAATGCTGCGGCGATGATCGGCGTGCCGATCCGGGTCAAGATCGCCTCGGCCAACACTGGCGCGGCAACGCTCAACGGTTACCCGATCGTGCGCCAGGATAGCGCCGCGACTCGCAAAGGCGACCTGCAGCCTGGCATCCGCGAAATGTTCTTCGACGGGACGAGCTTTCGGCTGTTTTCGCTGATTCTCCAAACCGAGAGGACGGTGACGCTGCTCGGCCGCGTGACGGCTCAGTATGCGACGAATGGCGTGGAAACCGCGATCGAATGGGCGCCGCCCGCGGCCGGTACCGACCCGCTCGGCTGGTACAACCCGGCTCAGCCGACGCGCCTGACCTGCCCCGCAGGCATCGACCGCGCCGTCTTCTCATTTTCCATTGGCTTCGAGGCCAGCAGCGTCGGCTATCGGAAGGGCCGCGTCGTGGTGAACGGGACGGCGGAGGGCTCCGGCCTGCCGGTGGATGTGCTTCTGCCGAACGCCTCGGACCTCACTATCCCGAACGGCGCCGGCGCACCCTATCCCATGGCTGCGGGCGATTATGCGCAGGTTCTCGCCTTCACCAACCCAGGCGGCCCCCACCTGCTGCGTCGTCAGAACACCTTCTTCTCTGTGTCTTACTGAGCGAGGCCGCCGTGACCGAGAATTCCCCCGAGCTTTCCGAAGACATCGTCGTCGAGGAAGCCGTGCCCGTCGTTTCCCCTCCGCCGCCCTGGGCCGAATGGGCCTCGATCCCTGTCGCCGGGACCGACGACCCCCGCGCCCTGGCGCTGGCAGCAGGCAGCGCGGCCGGGCCGTCCGACATGATCATCGACGACGGCCGCTTCTACGTCCGCGACGTGACGCAGGCGGCACTCGACGCGGCGCTGACGGCCGGCCCTGTGGTCGATCTGATCGCCTATCTCAAAGAGCTGCGCTGGCGGCGGGAGGTCGGCGGCGTCACGGTCGAGGTCGGCGGCGCGCCTGTCCTGGTCTCGACGGCGCGCGGTGACGACCGCGCGACGCTGCATGCGACGCTGACCGCCATCACGATGGGCCTACGGGCAGACGGTGCGACCTACAATTTCGTCGATGGGCGCCCGCGCGCGGTCAGCAACGCGGACATGCAGGTAGCGATCCTTGCGGCCCTCTCGCATGTCCAGGCCGCTTTCGACCTTGAGATGGCGCTGACTGTCGAGATCGAAGCCGGCACGATCACCACGACCGCCCAGCTCGACGCGGCATTCAGCGCCGCCTGACGCGCGCCCGCGCCAGCCGCTCGCCTCGACAGATGCGCCGCCTTCGGGCGGCATTTTCAAATCCGGAGAGATCTGATGACGATCGCTGAAATTCAGCGGGCGCTGGTCGCGCTTGGATTTTCGGTTGCTGTCGACGGCCGCTTTGGCGAAGAGAGCCGAGCCGCCATCAGGTTTTTCCAGCAGTGCTATGGGCTTCACGCCGATGGCATACCTGGCCCGCAGACGCAGGCCGCGCTGAAGCAGGCGCTGGCGGCGCCGAAGCCCGGCCGGCCGGAACCGGACAAGAGCGCAATGGCCGCGCCGGCGCCTGTCCCGCAGCGGCTCGGCACTGCCGCTGCGGCGCCGCCTCCCAATGTCGCCAGTCTGCAGCTGCTCGACACGGCGCGGCCCGTCGCGGAGATCATCTGGCATTGCACCGCCACGCCCGAAGGCAAAGACTTCACGGTCGCTGATGTCCGCGCCTGGCACAAGGCGCGGGGCTGGTCCGACATCGGCTACCACTATGTCGTCTATCGCGACGGCCGGATCATGCTCGGCCGGCCGGTTGGGCAGATCGGCGCCCATTGCGAGGGGCATAACACCGGCACGATCGGCTGCAGCTACATCGGCGGCCTCTCCGCCGACGGCAAAACCGCCAAGGACACTCGCACGTCGGCGCAGCGCGCTTCCATGCTCTGGCTGACGCAGCAGCTCTCCGCCAAGCATCGCGGCATCAAGCGCGTCTCCGGCCACAACCAGTACGCCAACAAGGCATGCCCGAGCTTCGACGTCCGCAAGGACGATCTCGGCCGCCTCATCTGAACCCGCCGGCGGCCGGGCCTGCCGTCATCCTCAGGAGCATCTCCATGAACCGCTTTGTCCTGGCGCTCGTCGCCCTGGGATCGCTGGCGCTCGCCGGCTGTCAGAGCCTGAACAATCCGACCGCATGGGGCCAGATCGCCGCCGGCGTCGGCGCCGTCATCGGCGAGACCAAGATCGACCCGCAGATCGAGCGCGTCAGCACGAAGCTGGCCCACTATTGCGCCGAGGTGCAGACGGCGGCGCTCGCCGTCGATCTCCTCGCCCCGGTGAAGCTTCAGGACGCCGCGAGCGACGGCCGCATCGCGGTCGCCACCTTCTGTGCCGCACCGCCGAAGAACTTGGCTCAAGCGCTGGCGGCTCTCGCCGGCGCCTATGCCGCGATCGAGGCCGCCAAGCGCGCCTGACTAGGAGACTACCATGAACGAACAGATCCTCAGCTTTCTCCGCACGCTTGTGCAGTCGGGCGCCAGCGCGCTCGCCGCCAAGGGCCTCATCGACCAGCAGGGCGAGACGGTCCTGGTCGCCTTCGTCATGTGGCTAATCCCGACGGCCTGGGGCCTCTATGTCCGGCGCAAGGCCGGCCTCGTCGCTTCGGCCGCGGCGCTCCCCGAGGTGGCGACGATCGTCACGACGCCGGAGATCGCGGCCAAGGTCGACGATCCATCCGTCACGACGCGATAGGGCAGGGCGAGTGATGCCCCATCGCGACAAGCCGCTGCCGGTAAGGCTCTATCTCGGCATCCACGATCACTTTCCGGCCCGCCGGTCGGAATGGGTGCTGGCCTGCATCCTGATCGCCTGGGGCTGGATCCTGCTGAAGCCTGCGGATGCGTTCGGCGGCAATCCTGCTTGGGCGCAGATGGCGGCGATGATGGGCGAGGAGGCGTGGGGCAAACTCGCTATCGCGATCGGCGCATTCCGGCTCGTCGCGCTCATCATCAACGGCACCTTCTCCCGCACTTGGTACGGGCGTTGGTCGCCGCATGTCAGGGCGCTGGCGAGCTTCCTGACATGCTTTCTCTGGTTCCAGATCTCGTTCGGTCTGTGGAATTCCGATGCGGCGACGACTGGCCTTGCTGTGTATCCCGGCCTGCTTGTGCTCGACGCGATGAACATCGTCGCCGCGACACGTGACGCGGGGAGCATGGACAAGGCCGTCTCTGATGACCGACCCTAGCGCGCTCACCACCGAAAACATCATCGGCACGGTGATCGCCGGGGTCGGGATCGGCATCTACGCCCTGCGCGAGTACTTCAAGACCCGCAAGGCACCGGCAACCGCACAGAACGGCGACCGGGTGATCCCCGGCGTGACCATCGCCGACATGCAGCCGATTCGCGAGCTCGCGGCCGAGCAGGCGCGCACCACGGCGGCCAATGAGCGCATCGCGGCCGCAGCCGAGGGCCTGTTCAAGCTGCTCAGCGATCAGGCGCAAGACGACGCGATTGAGGAAGAGGTTGAGCGCCGCCTCCGGCAGCGAGAGATCGATCGGCGGCGCCGCACCACGAGAACCTAACAGGCCGTCGTCATCGAAAGGTGGCGGCGGCCTTTTCGTTTCTGTCCGGGTTTCTGTCCGGAAAAGAAAAAGGGCCGATCCGGCCCTGTCTCTAACTACTTGCAAAGTCTCGGGAAATTTTGGTCGGAGTGGCAGGATTTGAACCTGCGACCCCCTCGTCCCGAACGAGGTGCTCTACCAGGCTGAGCCACACTCCGATCAACTGGTGGCCGGCTTATAGCCAGCCGCTCGCCGCAGCGCAACAGCCAAGGAGATGGGTCGTGCGATGTTTTTCCGCAAAGGCCCTGGATGCGCGGCGCTGCGCAGATGCTGACCCGGGGACGGGCGATCCGCTGTTGCGCGCCGCGGCGGCGCGCTCTAGAAGCGCAGCGCAGATTGGGGCGTCGCCAAGCGGTAAGGCAGCGGTTTTTGGTACCGCCATTCCCAGGTTCGAATCCTGGCGCCCCAGCCACTTTCCTGTAAAGCACTGATTTACAAGCGGTTCTGCTGTCATCAACGGTTCGGCAATGCGTTTTGCTGTAGCCCGGCGCGATCTTTTGCACCCACGCTCAGTGGAGCTTGCAAGCATATCCGGGCGCATCAGACTGAGCGCGGGGGTTTGACGATCGCTGGATCCGGCCGGGTTCCGCATTTCTCACAGACCAGCTGCACGGCGAGATCCATTAGCCGATCACTCCCATGACGCCCGGCAACAGGCGCCATAGAATTTGCTTCAGCACCCCGCAGGGCTCGCAGCTCATCTCCAGGTGCGTCTTCCCCGCATCGATGGCGTGGTTGACCGTTTCCATAAGGCCGCGGCCATGTCCTCGAAGCCGGCAGGGGTCTCATCCCACTGCTCATGAATGACGGCACCGTCCCAATCGCCGGAGGTCGGGTCGCCGGTCCGGGAAAACACGATCGCGCCGACCTTGCAGTCCTTGGCGCGAGCGCTCGCTCGCAAGGCCTCACCCGTCGTCGTCTGCAGGCTTTCCGATCGACCACAGTTCCACAATCGGCCTCGCCGGGACGCTGAGTCGATTGTGTGCGGCACCTCACGGACGAGATGCCCCCCGAACCGCCACAACGCTGCAACACCGCCCGAGGAGGCGGCGGACAAAGCAATGGAGCGGCACAATGTATGCGCTGAGAAGCGACTTTCTTCACGACATCGACGACCTGACCGACATGCTGCGGCCTCGCACCAAGTCGGTGCTCGATCGGCTGGTCGGGCGCATGGCGGTCGGGCAGATCTTCGGCGATCAGTTCCTCTATGAGGTCCACGGCCCCTTCGTCCCGCCGCATCAAAAGCCTGCCCGGCGCCCGCTGACGACCAGGCTGATCGAGGCGCTGTCGGGACGGCTGCGCAAGATCGCCCTTGGGGTGCAGATACGCCACGCGGCAAATGCGTTGTCGGGTCTCGACGACAGGATGCTGAAGGATATCGGCATCAGCCGTTCGGAGATCGAGTTCAGCGTTCGGCGCGCCGATCCGCGGCCGTGACCACTCGCTGTACGGCGCGAGGCCCCCAAAGCGCCATGCCCACCCGTTCATCCGAGCCTGCCGAGCGAAACTCACAGGGAGAAACATCCAATGTCCAGCATGCTTCAAGCCGCTGCTCCGCAGAAGGTCGACCACGCGGCGATCAAGCTGCGCCAGCATGGCGCCTGGTCGTCCGGCGATTACGCCATCGTCGGAACGACCCTGCAGATCGTCGGCGAACGTCTGTGCGAGGCGCTCGACTTGCGCAGCGGCCAGGCCGTGCTCGATGTCGCCGCCGGAAACGGCAATGCCAGTCTCGCTGCGGCTCGCCGCTGGTGCGATGTCACCAGCACGGACTATGTCGCGGCCCTGCTCGATCGCGGCCGCGAGCGCGCTGCGGCCGAGCGGCTCGACATCTCCTTCCGCGAAGCCGATGCCGAAGCCTTGCCGTTCGCGGATGGTCAGTTCGACGCGGTCATGTCGACCTTCGGGGTGATGTTCACGCCCGATCAGGAGCGCGCGGCCGCAGAGCTTCTGCGGGTCTGCAGGCACGGCGGCAAGATCGGCCTGGCCAACTGGACGCCGGACGGCTTCGTCGGCCAGCTCTTCAAAACGATCGGAAAGCATGTCGCGCCGGCTCCCGGACTGCGTTCGCCCGCGCTCTGGGGCACCGAGGAGCGCCTGGCCGAGCTGTTCGGGTCGGCCGGCGCGTCGATCCAGACGACGCGGCGCGACTTCGTCTTCCGCTATCGCTCGCCGGAGCACTGGCTCCAGGTCTTCAGCAGCTACTATGGACCGGTGCTCAAGGTCTTCGGGGCGCTGGACCAGCCTGCCAAGGCGGCGTTGGCACTGGATCTGATGGCGCTTGTCGAACAGTTCAACCGATCGGGCGATGCAACCGTGGTGGTGCCGAGCAGCTATCTCGAGGTTGTCGTCGCGCAGGGCTGAAATGAGTTCGGCCGCCTCAGTCCGCGCCTGCGCCCGGGCGGCTGCTCCAACTACACGCTGACGCGTCTTTCGCATCGACTAGGCCAGGCCGCTCGAACCGAGGATCCACGACCTTCGTGGCCCTCGGATCGGCCACCCGCGACTGGTTCAACGACACGGCTCATCCGGCATGATATAAGGGCATCTGTGCGGGTTCGGCGCTTTCCGACCTGCGCAGATCTCGGTCGGAAGGGGAACGGCCGTGCGTTCTATGCCCTGCTTCTTGCGCCAGGCTGTTCCAGCGACGCGGCGCGAGACCATCGTGCTGCTCGGCACGATGGCGGCATCGACGATCTCGGCCGGGGCGCAGCAGAAAACCACGCCGGTCATCGGTTATCTCGGCTCGGAATCGCCCGAGCCTTATGCCAGCCGCCTCGCCGCCTTTGCCGAGGGGCTGGCCGAAGCCGGGTATGTCGACGGCCGCAATGTCGCGATCGATTTTCGCTGGGCTGAAGGCCGATATAGCCGATTGCCGGCACTCGCAGTGGATCTGGCGGATCGGCAGGTCACCGTCATGGTCGCGCCGGGCGGTGCGGAGGTCGCGCTCGCCGCGCGATCCGCCACCAAGACGATCCCGATCGTCTTCGAGTTGGGGGGCGACCCTGTCGCGCTGGGGCTGGTCGCCAGCCTGTCCCGGCCCGGCGGCAATCTCACCGGCGTAAGCAGCCTGAGCGTGGAAGTCTCGCTGAAACGGCTGGAGTTCATGAGCGAGCTGTTTCCGGCCGCCAGGACCTTTGCCGTCGCCGTCAATCCGACGAGCCCGACCTCGGCTTCGCAATCGAGAAACCTGCAGGCCGCTGCGGGCACTCTCGGACTGGAGCTGCGCCTCCTCAATGCCAGCAGCGAGCCGGAGCTGGAGGCTCTGTTCGCGGCCGTACCGCAGATGCAGCTGCCCGGGCTGGTCTTCACCTCCGATCCTTATTTCGCCTACCGAAGCCGGCGCCTCGCCGAGCTTGCCATGCGTTACAAAGTACCCGCCATCACCCAGGCGCGGGATTTCCCCAACGCCGGCGGCCTGATGAGCTATGGTGGCGACTTCAGGCAGTCACACCGCCATACCGGAATCTATGCCGGCCGGATCATCAAGGGCGAGAAGCCCTCCGATCTGCCGGTCCAGCGCGTGACGAAGCTCGAGCTGTTCGTCAATCTGAAAGCGGCCGAGCAACTCGGGCTGACCATGCCGCCTTCAGTTTTGAGCAGCGCGGACGTGGTGATCGAATAGACTTGGCCGGAAAGCCGGCGCATGAGCTGTCACGGTGACTCAATCGCCATCCGCTCCACGGAGCTCGCTCTTCGCGAAGTATTTCATCGCGCTGTTCGCGGCAGTCGTCGTGCCGCTTCTTGTTGCCGGCGGTAGCGAAGCCTGGTTTGGGCATCGCGACCAGAAGGCCAGGCTGAACGACCTTCTCGAAGCAGAAGCCCGATCCGCCGCTGCGAAAATTCAGGATTTTCTGGACGGGATCCGCGATCAACTGGCGTGGACGGTCCAGCTGCCATGGTCCGACAGCGCTGACGAAAGACGCAGGCTCGACGCCTTTCGTCTGTTGCGTCAGGTCCCCGCCGTTATCAGCCTGGCCCTTGTCGATGCCACCGGGCGAGAGCGCATATTTGTCTCGCGCTTGGGGCTCAACAAGGTCGAGGGCGGTGCGGACCACTCGGTCAACCCTGCGCTCCAGAACGTCCGCCCGGATGGCGTTTGGTACGGCCCCGTGACCTTCCATGGCGGCTCCGAGCCCTTCTTGACCATTGCCGTAGCCGGTACCCGTTCGGCGGTCGGCGTGGCAGTCGCCGAGGTCAATCTCAAGCTGATCTGGGACGTCATCTCGGCGATCCGGGTCGGCCGAACCGGAGCAGCATTCGTCCTCGACCAGCCGGGGCGCCTCATCGCTCATCCCGATATCAGCCTGGTTCTGCGCGCCGACCAGACCGCAATCCAGCCGCTCCAGACTCTTCGAGCGAGCATTGCGGCGCAAAGCGGCCAGGCGACGTCAGGACGCGACATCGGCGGCCACATGGTTCTGGCCGCGATGGCGCCGATACCCGGCGTCGACTGGAGCGTCGTCGTCAAGCAACCGGTCGCCGAGGCCTTCGAGCCGATCTATGCCGCTCTGTGGCGCACCGGAGCAGTCCTCATCGTTGGTTCCGGCCTCGCGGCGGCGCTCGCCTACTGGCTTACCCAGCGCATGATCGAGCCGATCCGCATTCTGGAAGACGGCGTGGCGCGGATCGGCGCCAGGCAATTCGACCATCGGATCGACATCGCCACAGGCGACGAATTCGAGCGGCTGGCGACACGCTTCAACGAGATGGCGGGCGATCTGGCCGTGTCGCAGGAGCGCTCGGAGCGGATCGGCCGGCTGAAGCGATTTCTCGCGCCGCAGGTGGCCGAACTGGTCGACCGGTCTGGCGACGACAGCGTGCTCGACGGTCGGCGTATCGAGGTGGTCGTCGTTTTCGGCGACCTGCGCGGTTTCACGGCCTTCTCGGCGCGTGCCGAGCCCGACATCGTCATGAGCTTCCTCGGCGAATACTACGACGCACTGGACAGAGTGGTGATCGAGCACGGGGCCACGCTGACGCATTTTTCCGGTGACGGGATGATGGTCCTGATCAATGCCCCGGTGACTCGTGCGGATCCGGCTTTGTGCGCCGTCAATATGGCGCGGGACATGCAGAAGACCGTCCAGACCCTTTTGCTCGATCGACGGAGCCTCGACCATCAACTTGGCTTCGGGATCGGGCTCGCGATGGGGCTTGCGACGGTGGGGCGTATCGGCTCCGAAGGCCGGCTCGAATACACCGCGATTGGAACCGTCGTGAATCTCGCCTCGCGCCTATGCGCAAGCGCAGGTAATGCCGAAGTCCTGATCGATCTGGTCGCCGCGGAGGCCATCGATGGGCGAGCGCCTCTGGTCGAATTGAATGCGCACTTTCTGAAGGGGTTCGACCAACCTGTTCGGGTTTTCGCCGCTGACATAGGGGCAGCTGGATAAGCGCTCGAGCTGCCGCAGTGTTTACTCAGCTGCTAGGCGGCATCGACTTTTGCCAGACGCCGCAAATCGTCGATATCCCTGATCACCAGTCGTCCTCGTCCCAAGGAAATGACGCCGCTGCGCTTCCAGGACTGGAGGTGGCGGTTGACTGTTTCGCGCGTCACGCCGGTGAGCGATGCCAGTTCCTCCTGAGACGCACGGACATCCGTGCCGTAGTCGGCGGCGAGCACCAGAATGCGTCGCGCAAGCCGAATTGCGGATGGCAGGAATCTCGTCTCCTCCATGCGGTCTATGACATCGCGCAGCCGGGCGCAGAGGAGGCCGATGACCTGCTGCGCGATCGAAGGCTCGCGAGCAAGCAGGCTCAAGAATTCGCGTCGCGGCAGAAAAAACATGTCGGTGTCATCCATCGCCACGGCATCGGCGGTCCGGGACTGGCCGTCGAGCAGCGCGATTTCACCGAAGACGTCGCCGCCGCCGAGGACGTTCATCGTCATCTGCTGGCCGAGATCATCCGTCGTTCCGATGCGGATCAGGCCGCGCCTGATGGCATAGAGTCCGTCGCTGGGGTCGCCTTTCAGAAACAGTATCTCCCGCGAAGCGAGGTGTCGCGGTCTGCAGGCCGCCGCGATCTTCTCGAGGGCGTCCTGTTCGAAGCCCGCAAAGAATGGGTTCGCGGACAAGATATTCACGACGCGATGAAGGGCGTCGCTCATCGGTGGCCTCCAGAATTGAACCGCGACGGGGCCCTCCGCAGCCTCTGTGATCCGGCGCACAGAACGCCTGGTCGGAATTGTGCAGAAACCCGAGAAGATCGGCTGCCGCGGCTGTGTTGAGGTCATGTACGGTCGATCCTGAGGAGAGTACCACACTGGCGAACGGCCCGGACCGTCATGCGTTCACGCAACGATCAGGCCTTCGACCATTGCACGAGGCGCCCCCCCCGCGGCACGCGGGCGGGAAAGCCCATTCCTGGCGCGAATATCTCGTACAGCCCGGAAACTGCGCCTGGGGCTCGCCCAGGCTCTCGGAAGCCGAGGCTTTCACTACGGCGCAGCGCCCCTCGACGACAGGACTCCGAACGACATCGTCTCGTCGCGCATGGAGGTCCGCGACTTGAGGCCGCTATCATCTCGGACGTGCCGCCCTGTCCTGCCTGGATCGTTTCGGTCCGGCTGCTGACGTGGCGACGATGGGGCTGCGCACACGTCCAATGACGATGGTCCTCAAAAAACGGGAGGACGAACGCCGGCGGCCCGGCCGAAGTCCGCTCGCGCGGCGCCGGCCGGGGGCATGTTACTCCTTGTTTGCCTTGAGATCGTAGGTGCCGGTCACGGTCGAGCCGAGCGAGCCGTCCTTGTTCTGCGGCTTGTACTCGAACTTGATCTTGGCGAAGTTCAGCGAGAACTGGTCGGTCGGCACAGGGTTGCCACCGGTCGAGTCACCCGACTGATAGCTCGACACGAGCAGGTCCTCGAGGGTGATCGTGTAGAACTCCTGCTGGCCCTTGCCCTGCTTGCGGACATGCAGCACGGCTTTCTTGATGTGCTCGCCGGTGGCGCATTTCAGCATCAGCGTGGGCGAGGCCTTGCTGACATTGGCCGTGAATTGGAGATCCTGGAAACTGGCCTTGCCAGAGCCACCGCCGCCTCCGGAGCCGTGGCTTCCGGAGTTGCTCGCGCCCCAGGAGAAGGACTCGACCTCGATCGTGTCCTTGTGCTTGGAATCCTGGCTCTCGCCTTTGATTCCATCGATCTCGAGCAGAAAGTCGCTGGACATTTTCATCTCCGGTGTTTGATCGTCGTGAAACGAGGTTCGGTGGTGGAAGCGCGTCGCTTGCCAGGTCGCATTGGCATGCGCGGCAGGCGCGGGGCAGACGGTTTCGATGGTCAGCTAGAGCACCGGCAGCACGCGGGAGCGCCGCCATCGGGCATCGGCAAGCCTCAAGGCCCGCTTTGCACGGCCTTGATCGCCTCCGCGCGATCAAGCTTGATGTCGACCCGCCTCTCGGCCGGCACCGCGCCCTTCTGCTCGGCTTCGCGGTTGCCTTTGGCCTGCCGAACGAAGCGAATGGCCCGGCTCTCGAATTTTCGCCTGATCTCGATTTCCAGCGAGGTGACGCGATCCAGGCTGATCTTGTCATTGACCTTGGTGGAGCCGGTCGTGCTCGCGTAGCCGGAGAGCGAGATCGGCACCTTGCCGCCTTTGATCGCGCCCGTCAGGCTCGGGGAGTCCCGCTTCAAGCGGCTGATCCAATCGTCCAGCCGGGACAGATGCGCATCGCTGATGACCCGCTCGTTCTCCACGAATCGAACGGAGAACGACAGAAGATCCTCGGGGATCGTGACCGGCTTTTCCTTGCTTGGACGATTGACCGCGTAAAGGAAGATCTTGAGCGGCACATCGAGCGAATAAGACGACTTCGAGGCGCCGAGCCCGCTCACGCCGACGCCGTACAATCCGAAACTGAGCCCATCGCTCGAATCCCCCGCCTTCATCTTGATAAGGAGGGAAACGAATGCGGCATCGGCCTCGTGCGAATTCTGGTTCTGAGTCAGTTCGACGGCTACGGCGACGCCTGACGATCCACCGTTCGAGCCCAGATCGACCGTGCCTTGCGGATCGAACGAAAGTCCATCGTCGCCATAGTGCACAAGCCACGACGTGGAAAATTTATAGTGCCCGGTTCCAGGTGCATTAGGGTAATTTTGCTGAATCCTGGGATTCTGCATAAATTGCCCGATAGCGATGTTCGTAATATTGTCTTCATACAAGGCATAATCGATATTGATATTTAATTTTATCTCCGTTACTTTTTGCCACTTAATATGCCAGTACTTTGCTAAAAATATTGCACTGAATCCAGTGAAATCCAGTTCATGGGTGACATCACCGATAATTGATACCTTGGCGTCGATATTGATAGTCCCTTTATATTTATGTGGGTTGTAGATCTTCATCAACTTGCTTCCATATTCAGGATGCGATTCTACGACGCTGGGCATCCGCCCTCGCGTGTCCCATTCATTTCGTTGGGGGAGCGCCCAGCGCCTTGCTGTCGTCCGCTCGGCCTGCGCAAGCAGCTGAACCGCCGGCCTGAAGGCCTTCGACGATGTCGTGGACTACTCGGCGATTTCCTCGCCGGAGCCGCCGAACGCCGCCGGGAAGTCCTTCAGCTTGGGCAGGCCGTCCCGCATCGGCAGCACGGTCTCGGCGTAGTTGACGTGGACGCCGGGGGCAAAGGGCAGCGTCGGGATCGTCGCGGCGAAGACGTCGACGAGTCCCAAGGGCGGATGGTTCGTCATCAGATGCCCGCCGCATTTCGAACAGTACTGACGCTGGCTCAGCGCGGTCTTCTGGAAGGTCGCGACATGCTCGGCCCCGGATGTGACCCGCACCGCCTCGGGCTTCCACAGGGTAAACGCGTTCACCGGACCGCCGGACCACGAGCGGCAGGAGCTGCAATGGCAATAGCCCATCGCCTCCGCTTCGCCGCTGACCTCAAGTTCGACTGCGCCGCAAAAGCATTTTCCAAAGTGCGTCATGGCGTCCCGTTTTCAACTGATTGAACCCTGCTAACCTGATCAAGCTAGGCTCCGTGACAGGCGGCGGCATCGGGAAGGGCTCCCTATTTTGCGGCCTGGCCTTCCCTATTTTGTCGTCGCCACGATGAGTTCGATGTCCTGCCTCACCCGGCCGCTGAGTGGCCTCTCCTCGCATCGCGGCCTGGGCAGATGCGTCGGCCAACGGAAGCCGCAATGATCCTGAGGTGCCCGACGCAGGCCGCGAGGCCGAGTACGACGGCCCTGCAAGAGCGTCTCCGACAGGAGCCATTGCGTCCCGCCTCGATCCCGTTGGACTGCCCCAACTCGATCAAGCCATGTGGCGTGGCGGGCGGGAGCAGCGGGAGCGCTTTTCCTATTTTGCGGCGTTCTCTCTGTTCTGCGGCAGCAATCGCTGCTCGGCGGCAATCCGGGCCGCCTCAGCGCGCGTCCCGACCTCGAGCTTTCCGAGCACCGAGGAAACATGGTGATCGACGGTCTTCGGAGAGATGTGCAGCTGCGCGCCGATCCTGCCATTGCTCAAACCATCGGCGAGGCAGCCGAGAATCTCCATCTCGCGCCTGGTCAATGCGAACGGATTCCGGCGCGTGGACGCTCTTTGGCCGCGCGGAATCTTGAGCATTCCGTTGCCGCGCATCTTCTGCCGCAGGATCGCGGCTGCCGGCGCGGCACCGAGCCTGTCGAATATCTCGAGAGCGGCCAGCTGTGTCGGCGCGTCGCCATCCGTCAGAGCGCGAGCTTCCTCATAGGGACAGCCCAGGCGTCGCCAAGCTTCGGCCGCGCCCTGCCAATTCCCCTCGATCTGCAAGAGGAAGGGCGGCGCGCTGTACTCCGGCGCGACGACAGGGCCGCCGGCCTTCCAGCGCCAGAACGCGAGCTCGCCAGCGTACCAGTTGTGCCGGCACCGAGTGGCAAGATCGTAGACCGCGATTGCCTCTGCCCTCGCGGTCTCATGGTCGCCGGCAAGCCAGGCGATTTCGGCGCGCGCCGCCCGAACCGGCGCGAGCCGCTGCAGGGTGTTTGTCTGCAACGATAGCTCGAGCGCTTCGTCGAGAGCCGTGGTTGCGCCGGGATCGCCGCGCCTTGCGCGCAAGCGGCCCAATGCGACCAGGGCTACGATCCGGCTTATGGCCGCGATGTTGCGGCATTCGACAACCGAGGTTGCGATGTCGAAAGCCTCATTCCAGCGTCCCTGATAGAGCCGCGTGATCGCGAGCCAGGCGCCCATGTAATGACTGGCACGATCCAGGTCGCGATCGGCTGCGTAGGCGATGCCCTCGACGAGATGTCGTTCAGCTTCGAAGAACTGATGCTGCTCGCCATAGCATGACCCCAGATTAGTGTAGGCGTGGCCGATCAGGTCTTCGAGCCCGGCCTGGCGGGCGAAGGCGAGGCTTCTGTCCATATACGGACGGCCTCTCTCGTCTCCGGATACAAGCATCGCCGACCCGACAGTATTCTCCGCCGCGGCGATGATGGCCTTGTCATGGAAGCGGGAGGCGAGCTCGATCGCCTTCTTCCCCCAACGCATGGCGATCAGGCATTCTCGATTCAGCATCCGCAGATGGGCCTGGACCTGGTAGGCAGCTGCCAGCTCGCGCGTGGGAGGCATCACCTCCAGCACCTCGATGGCGCGCCGGCTCGCCTCTTCTGCGGCGGCGTTCTGGCCGCTCCGAACGAGAGGCAAGGCGCGAGCCGCGAGACTCTCGCCCTCCTTCAGGCGATCGCCCGCCTGCCGCCAGCATTCGGCCGCCTTGCGATGCGCTTCGCTGGCCTCGATCAGCTCATCGACGGTGGCGGATTCCCGGGCATAGGCTTCGAAGAGCTGTGCTCGTTCGGCGGGCGCTTGAGCGCCGGCGAAGTCGAGGACGCGGAGATACTGCGCGGCAGCGGCGCGATGAGCACCGGCAGCTGCGGCGGCGCGGGCCGCGGCAGGTCCGAATTCCAGGACGGCCTCTGTGTCGCCGGCACCCTCGGCGAAATGGGCCAGCAGCGCCAGGTCGCCGCGCCCGCCCCCAAAGGCTTTCAATCCTTCGAGCGCCAACCGGTTGAGCTCGCGACGACGTCTCGGGTCGAGATGGGTCAGGATCGCATCGCGGACCAGCTCGTGCCGGAACGCGATGCCAGATCCTGCGGCCTCGATCATTCCGTGCCTGACGCAATCCGCCAGGCCTTCGGCCGCGCCGCCAAGGACGTCTTCCAGCAGGCTGTACTCGATCCGGCTGCCGATCACGGCGGCGGCTTCCAGGACATTGCGGCCTGCCGCACTCAGCTTCGCGGCCCGCGCCAGAACGGCGTCGCGCACCGTCGTCGGTATGCCGCGCCCGGCATTGGCCAGAACCTCCGTGATGAAGAAGGGATTGCCCGACGTCAGCCGGTGCAGTGCGGCAGGATCGAGCGGCTGATCCGCCGCCAGGATGCGCACGGCGTCGATCGTCAACCGCGTCAACTCGATGCGGATGGCCGCTCTTGACGATGCCAGTTCGCCCAGAAGGATCTGCAGCGGATGCTGTGCGCCAATCTCGTCGTCGCGATAGGTCACGACGATGAGAATGCTGGTTTGCGCTAGGCGACGGGTGAGAAACCGGATGAGATCGAGCGTCGCCTCATCGGCCCAATGAATGTCCTCGATAAAGAGGAGCGTAGGCTGCGCCGGATCGCGGATCTGATCGAGCACGTTGGAGAAAAGGGCGGCGCGCGGCGTATCGCTCTCCAGTTGCGCCAAGAGCCGTCCCCCCAGCTGCGGAGCAATGTCGTAGAGCGGGCCGAGTGGCGAAGGCGTGAAAAGCGCATCGCAGTTTCCCTTCAATATGCGCATCGCGTGACCGCTGGTCGCGAGAAAGCGATCAACCAGGGACGTCTTCCCGATGCCCGCCTCGCCGCTGATCAACGCAATCCGCCCCTGACCGGCGATCGCCTCGCGGCGTGCGGCCTCCAGCGCTTCCAGATCTGCTTCTCGTTCGAGCAGCTCCAATCGCAATTCCGGCGGCGAGCGGTGGATGCGTTGAATGTTCAATGGGCACCCGGATCCAGGCTCAACGCCCGGCCTTCCATGGGCAGGCCGCGCCAGGCGACAGATGATGCAGCTGCTTCACTGAGATCCGCCTTGTCCGAGAGAAGGCCATAGCGCCGCACCTTGAACGCCCGCCACGGCTGTAATCTGTTCGGGGGCCCTTGATAGCATGTGCCACCATGTGATCGGTATCACGACACCGTATGTGATCTACATCACACTCCTGCGGCTTTCGCCGGTTTGGCGATCGGCAGCGACAGGTTGGAAGAGTTGCCAATGCCGAAGCCGAGACGCACCACGCCAGGAATAGGTCGTGGCGAGCAGTCATGCTTCACAGCTCCGATTTTGGATAAGCGGCCGAACCTCGGCGTGGCCGGCCTGGACAATCGGCTTGGCCGACTCTGAAGCTGTTTCGGCGTCGCTGAACATGAGTTCAGGGCTGCGAAGGGGATAAGCTGAACGTTAGCCAAGGGCCAGTTCCGGCCGTGCTGCCCTTACCGCACTGAACCGCCCGGAAGCGGCCCCCTACCTGTCAGCTCGCAGGGAAGGTGGGCGTCAGCTCCTGCCCCGTCTGCTACACTCGCTTGCTACAAAACATGCGTGTTTCGTTCATCCAGGCAGTCGTAACCGCTTGAAGAAATTGGTGCCGCGAAACTGGCTGGGTATCCTGGCGCTCCAGACATCTCCTCCTGAAGTCTCTGCAGGTACGCATTTGCATTCTCTGTAGCCGGCGCGATCTTTTGCACCCCCCTCAATAGAGCCTGCAGGCATAGCCGGGGCGTCAGGCTGAGCGCGGGGCTTGACGGTCTCGGGATCCGGCCCGGTTCTGCATTTCTGACAGATCAGGTGCGCGGCGAGATTCGTTAGCCGATCGCTTCCCATGACGCCCGGCAACAGGCGCCATGGGGTCTGCTTGATCATCCAGCAGGAGCCGCACCTGACGTTCTGGTGCGTCTGCCTGCTCGGATGGCGTCGTCGACGCGATCTAGCCTCAGCTCACTTGCCGTATTGCTGGATCAGCGCGCGGGCTTCGGCGAGCAGCTTCTTGCCGTCCGCGCCCTTGGCGCTGACCTCCTTGACCCATTCCTCCTCGACCGAGGCGGTGGCGTCGACCCAGCGCTTGTACTCGTCCTGCGGCAGGTCATAGAAGACGCCGCCCAGATCCGCCGCCTGCTTCTTGAAGGGCTCGACCACCGCGTCGAAACCGATCTCGCCGGCCCAGGCCGAGGTCTCCGGGCCGCTATTGGCGTCGATCACCTTCTTCAGGTCGGCCGGCAGGGCGTCGTATTTCGCCTGGTTCATCCCGAACAGGAAGATCGTGTTCGAAATGCGCGGCGCTCCCGCCGGCACGTTGAGATGGTACCTGGCGATCTCGGCCAGCTTGATCGATGGCGAGCCTTCCCACGGCACGGCGGCGCCATCGACGACGCCCTTGGCAAGTGATTCCGGCACGGCCGGCAGCGGCATCTGCACCGGGGTCGCGCCGAGCGCCGCGAGCATCTTCGAGTTGGCGCGCGTCGCGGCCCGAATCTTCAGGCCCTTCATGTCGGCAAGCGTCTTCGGCTGCTTGCTGGTGAAGTGGAAGAGCGCGCCGTCATGGACATGCATGAAGATGCGCTTGACGCCTTTGAACTCGTCCTCGGCATTCTTCTCGACATAGTCCCAGAAGGCGCGGCTGCCGGCCTTGGCCGTCACCACCATCCATGGCAGCTCGAAGACCTCGGACTTGGCGAAGCGGCCGGCTGCATAGGTCGGCACGGTCCAGATCGCATCGACGACGCCATCGCGCACCTGGTCGAAGAGCTGTGCCGGCGTGCCGCCGAGCTGCATCGCCGGGTAGATCTGGCATTTCAGCTTGTCGCCGGACTCCTTGGCGATCTTGTCGCACCAGGGCTGGATCAGTTTGACCTGCGCGCTCGAGGTCGAGGGCAGGAAATGATGGACGCGGATGATGACCTGCTGCGCCGCCGCCTGCGAGAGGCAGGCGAGGCTCGCCAGCCCGCCGAGGACGAGACCGGCGCAGAGCCGGCCGAGGATGGATGTCTGCTGCTTGCTCATGCTGCTCTCCCTGTGTGTTTTCTGCCTGTGCTGTCGTTGTCTGCCTAGTTGTGAACGGCCTCACAGCGCGCCGAATGCCTTGACCAGGACGAGCGAGATCGAGGGGAAGGCGACGAGGAGGATGATGCGGACGAGGTCGGAGGCCAGGAAGGGCATCACGCCCTTGAAGGTCTCGACCAGCGGCACGTCCTTGGCGAGGCGGTTGATGATGTAGACGTTCATGCCGACTGGCGGATGCACCAGGCCGATCTCGACCACCATCAGCGCCAGGATGCCGAACCAGATCGACTTGTCCTCGACCGACATGCCGTAGAAATCGAGCCCGACGATCATCGGATAGAAGATCGGGATCGTCAGCAGGATCATCGCCAGCGAATCCATGACGCAGCCGAGCAGGATGTAGATCAGGAGGATCATCGCCAGCACGAGGAGCGGGGCGAGGCCGCTGTCCTTGACCCAGGCCGCAAGCTCGGCCGGCATCTGCGACAAGGCGAGCGCTGTGTTCAGCATGTCGGCGCCGAGCAGGACGAGCAGGATCATCCCCGTCGCCTGCGCCGTGCCGAGCGCGCTGTCGATCAGGCCGCGCCAGCGCATTCCGCCACTGATCACCGCGATCGCGCCGCAGGCCGCGGCGCCGATCGCAGCCGCTTCGGTCGGCGTCGCCCAGCCGCCATAGATACCGACGATGACGAGCACGAAGACGAGGATCACCGGGAACACGCCGGCGAGCACCTTGAGCCGCTCCGGCCAGGGCACGCGCGGCCCGGCCGGCCCGGCTTCCGGATTGCGCCGCACGATCAGCTGCACGACGAACATGTAGCCGAACATCGCGATCAGCCCGGGCAGGACGGCCGCCATGAACAGCTTGCCGATCGATTCCTGGGTCAGGATCGCATAGATCACCAGCGGCACCGAGGGCGGGATCATGATGCCGAGCGTGCCGCCGGCTGCGAGCGCGCCGGTGGCGAGGCTGCCGGAATAGCGGTAGCGGCGCAGCTCCGGTAGCGCGACCTGGCCCATCGTCGCCGCGGTCGCAAGCGAGGAGCCGCAGATCGCGCCGAAGCCGGCGCAGGCGCCGATCGCCGCCATGGCGACGCCGCCGCGGCGATGGCCGATGAAGGCGCTGACGCAACGGAACAGGCTCGCCGACAGCCCGCCATGGGTGGCGAACTGGCCCATCAGCAGGAAGAGCGGGATGACCGTCAGGTCGTAATTCGACAGGCGGGCATAGGGGATGGATTTCAGGATGTTGAGCCAGGGCGTCCAGTTGCCGCCCATCAGGTAGACATAGCCGCCGGAGCCGGCGACGAACATCGCGATGCCGATCGGCACGCGAAACGCCATCAGCGCCAGCAGGCAGGCGAAGATGGTGAAGCCGACCGAGATCCCGCTCATCCACGGATCTCCCCGCGGCGCGTCGCTTCCTGGGCATGGCGTGTCGCCATGTAGAAGCCGGCCAGCGCCAGCAGTGCGAAGCCCGGCACCATCGCGATCTGCGCCCACCAGATGGGTATGTCGAGGATCGCCGAGGTTTCGCCGTCCTGACGGGTACCGACCGCGCCGACATAGACGCGCCAGGTGATGACCGCGCCGACGAGCCCGACCAGCAGCGAGCCGAAGGCGTCGAGCGCATGGTTGACCCAGGGCGGGGCGGCGGCCGTGAAGAAGTCGACCTTCACGTCGCCATGGTTGAGATGGCAATAGGCGAAGAAGGCGGCGGAAGCCGCGGCCGCGATCATCTGCAGGAGCTCGACATCGCCGGGAACGGGAGCAGAGAACAGCTTGCGGCCGACGATCGAGACGATCGACATCACGACGAGGCCGACGAAGAGCAGCCCTCCGATGATCGCCAGGACCTTGGCGACCGCCAGCAGCACGCGCCCCGACGGCCCGAAGATGATCGGATCGTTCGCCGGCACGCCCGGCACGGGTTCCTGCATCGGCCTTCCTCCCCTTGTCCGCCGTCGGCGCGCTTGCTTCCGCGCGTTCCGACCGCCAGGCGGATCGCTCCGCCTCTGTGATGCTTCGCACGGAAACGAGGCCGGAGCCCGCTCCCTTGCATGCCCGTCAGCCGTGCGATCCCTCTTCACCCGGCGCTTCGAAAACTATTTCACATGTTAAATAACATGCAACTGGAAAATTGAACGGCGGGAGCACGCCTTGGGCGCGTCGCGGATGGATGGTCCGAAAGGCCGTCATGCGTCCTGTTCCGCCATTTTCACGAGGGCGTAGAGCGCCTCGGTCCGCGCCACCGCGATGCCGTGCTTTTCGGCGATACGGACGACGGCGCCGTTCAGCGTCTCGATCTCGGTCGGACGCTTCGCCAGCAGGTCCTGCAGCATCGAGGGTTTGTGCCCGCCATGATGGTCGAGCGCATGGTCGATCGTCGCATGGCTGCGCTCGGGCAGGACCGCGAGGCCCTCCGCCTGCGCGACCGCGAGAACCTCGCTGGCGACGGCGTGAGCGAGCCGGCGCCCGTCCGATGCGCTGCCGAGGCCGCCGACCGTGCGCCGCGTCACCGCGCAGAGGCTGTTCAACGCGACATTGAAGGCGACCTTCTCCCAGATCGCGACGACCGCATCGGGATCAGCAGCGCAGGGCAACCCCGCCGCGTCCAGCGCCGCCGCCAGCTCATCGAGCGCGGCGTCCGTGCTGCCGTCGACCATGACGACGCGGGTCTTGCTCTCGCCGTGCGAATGCACCTCGCCGGGGGCGACGAGATCGGCCGGGACGGTGGTCATGCCGATGGCAATGCGCGAGGCATCGGCGAAGCCCGCCAGCTTCTCGGCATTGCCGAGGCCGTTCTGTAGACTGAGCAGGCGTGTCTGCGGCCCGATGAGATGCCTGGCCGCCGCCAGCGCGCCCTGCGTATGCATCGCCTTGGTGAAGACGATCAGCCAGTCAGGCTGCGTCGTCGCCTCCTCCGGCCGCAAGATCGGGAGCGTCAGCCGCCGTTCGCCGGCATCGTTGCGGATCAGCAGCCCATGCTCGCGCACCGCCGCGATCTGGGCCGGGTTGACGTCGATGAGCTCGACCTCATGCCCGGCCTCGGCCAGGAGCCCGCCGAACAGCGAGCCCATCGCGCCGGCGCCAAGAATGGAAATGCGCAGGGCGCTCATCGCCTGGCCTTAGAACGGATAGTGGCGCGGCGTGGTCTGCAGCGTCAGCCAGCGCAGTTCGGTGAAGGCCTCGATGCCGGCGCGCCCGCCGAAGCGGCCATAGCCGCTGTTCTTGACGCCGCCGAACGGCATCTGGGCCTCGTCATGCACGGTCGGGCCGTTGACATGGCAGATGCCGGATTCGATGCGGGCCGCGACGCGCCAGCCGCGCGCGGTGTCGCCAGTAAACACCGCGGCCGAGAGCCCATAGGGATTGTCGTTGGCGCAGGCGATCGCCGCCTCCTCGCCGTCGACGCGCACGATCGCCTTGACCGGGCCGAAGCTCTCCTCGCCATAGATCCGCATCGCCGGAGTGACATGGTCGAGCAGCGTCGCCGGGAACAAGGTCGTCTCCGCCTTGCCGCCGCAGACCAAAGTCGCGCCCTTGGCGAGCGCGTCGTCGATCAGGGCGTTGCAGCGCTCGACCGCCTTCATGTCGACGACCGAGCCGAGCACCACCGGCCCCTTGCGGGGATCGCCGAGTGGGAGCTTCTGCGCTTTCGCGGCGAGCCGCGCGACGAAATCGTCGGCGATCTTGCTGTCGACCACGATGCGCTCGGTCGACATGCAGATCTGGCCGGAATTGGCGAAGGCGCCGAAGGCGATGCCGGCGACCGCCGCATCGAGATCAGCATCGTCGAGCACAAGTGCCGGCGCCTTGCCGCCGAGTTCCAGCACCACCGGCTTCAGATGCTCGGCGCAGAGTTTCGCGATGATCCGCCCGACATGGGTCGAGCCGGTGAAGTTGACCCGCCGCACCGCCGGATGTCCGACCATCGCCGCGACGACCTCGGCGGCGTCCTCCGGCGCATTGGTGACGAAGTTGACGACGCCCTCCGGCAGCCCCGCTTCCTGCAGCGCCGCGATGATCAGCCCATGGGTGCGCGGGCAGAGCTCCGAACCCTTCAGCACGACGGTGTTGCCGCAGGCAAGCGGCACCGCGACGGCGCGGGTGGCGAGGATGACCGGCGCGTTCCACGGCGCCATGCCGAGCACGACGCCGGCCGGCTGGCGCACCGCCATGGCGAGGCTGCCCGGGACGTTGGAAGGGATGACCTCGCCACTGATCTGCGTCGTCAAGGAGGCTGCCTCGATCAGCATGTCGGCGGCGAGATGGACGTTGAAGCCGGCCCAGATGGCGGAAGCGCCGGTCTCGGCCGACATCGCGGCGGTGAAGTCGGCGGCGCGGGCCTCCAGCGCATGCGCGCCCTTGACCAGCAATTCGCGGCGCTTCGCGGGGGACGTCTGCGACCAGGCGGGGAAGGCGCGGGCGGCGGCATCGACCGCTGCGCGTGCATCGTCCGGCGTCGCCGCTGCGGCACGGCTGGCGACGGAGCCGTCGAGCGGATTACGCCGTTCGAAGACGCGCCCGCCGGTCGCCGCGACCGCCTTGCCGCCGATCAGGAGATTGATGGTCTCGGTGCTGGTCATCTCTCGATCCTCGAAGCTCAGGCGATCACGATGTCAATCAGGTTCGGGCCAGGCGCGGCGAAGGCGGCGCGCAGGCGCGGGGCAAGATCCTCGGGCCGCTCGACGCGCTCGCCCGGCACGCCCTGCCCACCCGCCAGTTGCGTGAAGTGGATACCGGGCAGTTCGGTCCCGGCCGGCTTGTCGTTCGGCGCGTAGCCGAAGACCGGCGCGAAATCCTGCAGCGCCGCATAGCGGCGGTTATTGAGGATCAGGAAGGTCATCGGCAGGTTGAGCTGCGCCGCGCTGTAGAGCGCCTGGATCGAATAGAGGCTGGAGCCGTCGCCGATCAGCGCGATCACCCGGCCCGGCAGCTTCATCCGCTGGCGTGCCAGCGCGATGCCAACCGCGGCCGGCATGCTGTGGCCGAGGCCGCCGCTCGCCATGGTGTAGAAGCTGTCTGCGCCGCTCATCGGCAGATAGGTCTGGATGGTCGAGCGCGTGCTCGGCGCCTCCTCGACCACGACGTCGTCGGTATGACGCTCGCGGTCGATCACCGAGAGCGCAAAGGCGGCCGACATCGGCACGCCAGGCGACGGCACCGGCGGGACGGGGCGAGACAATGCCGCCTCGCGTCCGGCCTGGGGCGCGCTCGCAGCGAGCAGCGCCCGCACGCCGAGATCGAGGCTGGCGACGACGCTGTCGCCGACAGGCGCCCAGGCCGCCTGCTGCGGATCGTCGACGATCTGGGCGAGCTGCGCGCCCGGAGGGACATGCGGGCCGTTGCCCTCGACGTGATAGGTGAAGGCCGGTGCACCCAGCACCAGGATGAAGTCGTGCGGCGCCAGGCGCTCGACGATCTTCTCGCGCATCGCCGGGAGGAAGCCGCAGAACTGGGGGTGGCGCTCGGGGAAGCCGCAGCGTGCGCACATCGGCGGGACATAGACCGAGGCCTGATGGCGCTCGGCCAGCGCGACGACAGCGGCGACGGCCTGATCGCGCGCGACGCCGGCGCCGACGACGAAGGCCGGCCGCTTGCTGGCGTTGAGGCGTTCGGCGATCGCGGCGATCGCGTCCGGCGCCGGCGCAAGCGCCTGGCTGACGCGGCGCGGCACCACGAATTCGCCGGGCTGGTCCCAGTCATCGGCCGGGATCGAGATGAAGACCGGGCCGCGCGGCGGCTGCATCGCGATATGGTAGGCCCGCGCCAGGGCCAGCGGCAGATCAGCGCCGCGCGCCGGCTCGATCGCCCATTTGACGTAAGGCTTCGGCAGCTCCGTCGCCTGCACCGAGGCGAGGAAGGGGTCGAAAGGCAGGATCGAGCGGGCCTGCTGGCCGGCGGTGATCAGGAGCGGCGTCTGGTTCTTGAACGCCGTGAAGATGTTGCCCATGGCGTGGCCGACACCGGCGGCCGAGTGCAGGTTGACCAGCGCCGCGTTGCGCGTCGCCTGGGCATAGCCGTCGGCCATTCCCACCACGACCGCTTCCTGCAGGCCGAGCACATAGCGGAAGTCTTCCGGGTACTCCCGGAACATCGGCAATTCGGTCGAGCCGGGATTGCCGAACACCGTGTCGATCCCAAGCTGGCGCAACAGGTCGAGCACGGCCTCGCGGACGCTCGGGCGGGCAGGAGAGGATGTGTTGTCGGCTGGCATGCGCGTCCCTCGGATTGGGGGCACTGTGACGACATGCTCGCCATTGCTCAATTAGATGAAGCGACTAAGTCTTATTCGTATGGCGAATATCGATTCGATCGACCTGAACCTGCTGAGGCTGTTCGACGCGGTTTACCGCACCCGCAATGTCAGCCGCGCCGCCGAGGAACTCGGGCTCTCGCAACCGGCGACCAGCCAGGCCCTGACGCGGCTGCGCCTGCTGCTGCGCGACCCGCTGTTCGAGCGCGTCGCCGGTGGCGTCAGGCCGACTGCGCGCTCGGAGCGCCTGGCGCATTCGGTCCAGGCGGGGCTGGCCCTCCTGGAAGCGGGCCTCAACGAGGGTGAGCACTTCGACCCTGCCACGACGGATGCTGAGCTGCGCCTGCATCTCAGCGATATCGGCGAAGGCCGCTTCCTGCCGCCGCTGATGACCAGTTTTCGCGAGATCGCGCCGAACCTGCGCATCGTCGCACGCGCCTGGCCGCATGAGGCGATCTCGGAGGCGCTCGACAATGGCCAGCTGCATTTCGCGCTCGGCTTCCTGCCGACCGTGGGCGGCACCGCCCATGCGGAGATGCTGAGCGACCGCTATCAGGTCTTCGTCCGCGCCGACCATCCGGTGACGCGCCAGGTCGTCGACGGCGCCTTGAGTGCGGATGATATCGCGAAGCTCGACTTCGTCGCCGTGCGCTCGCATGCCCAGACGCAGCGGATGCTGGAGATGCTGCATCTCGATCCGCGCATCCGGCTGGTCGTCTCCAGCTTCATGGCGCTGCCGCCGATCATCCGCGCCACCGACCTCGCCGTGCTGATGCCGCGTCAGATCGGCCTGCACCTCGAGCCGATCGGCGCCTTCGCGCTGCTCGAACCGGCGCTGCCGCAGCGCGATTTCAGTGTCGCGCTGCACTGGAGCCGGCGCCACGCCCAGAACGCCATGCTGCGCTGGGCGCGGGAGGTCATCCTGGAGCTGTTCCGGACCGGCCGGCGATCGGAACTCGACTGAGACTGTCCCTCCGCTGCGGACACGGGATCGTCAGATCGGCTGCGCCCCGCGATAGCGCGCGAAGACGTTCTGCCGGCCGGCCGAGAAGACGACGACGTCGTAGCTGTCGGGCGCCTGCCCCGGCACTTCCATGCCGGGCGAGCCGACCGGCATGCCGGCGACGGCGAGGCCGGTCACCTTCGGCTTCTCGGCGAGCAGGCGCTTGATCGCATCGGCCGGGACATGGCCTTCCAGCACATAGCCGCCGATCTCGGCGGTGTGGCAGGAGGCGAGCGCGTCGGGCACGCCGAGCTTCGTCTTCAGCGGCGCGACGTCCGGGACCTCGACCACCTCGACCGGGAAGCCTGCCGCCTGCACATGCTTGACCCAGTTGCCGCAGCAGCCGCAATTCGGATCGCGCGTCACGACCATCTTCGGCAGCGTCTCGGCGGCGCTGGCGGAGCGCGACAGCCCGAATGCGGCGGCGCCAACCAGCAGCGCGCGGCGGGAGAGGGTGAGTTCCTTCGTCATGTCCCGCCTCAACCGACCAGTTCCGCGCTCGGCGTATAGCCGGCCGCGGTGATGGCAGACCTGATCGCGGCGACATCGGCGCTGCCCTGCACGCTGACCAGCTTCGAGCCGGGATCGGCGGTGACGGAGGCGCCGGGGACCTTGCCCTCGACCGCTTGCTTGATCGTGCCGGCGCAGTGGCCGCAGGTCATGTCCTCGACGCGAAAGCTGATAGCACCGCCGGGATCGGGCATTGTGGCCGAGGTGGTGGTCGAATGCTGCTGGCAGGAGCACATGGTGGCAGGATCCTTCGAATGATGATTGCCGCAGCCTGCACCTTCCAGCGATGGTAAGGTCAAGCGCCTTTTGCGATTTTCTTGCAGGCAGCGCAGACCACGTCTTGGCACTCATGCCGGATATGCGGCATCGCGCTGGTCTGGCGGCGCAAAGCCTGCATTGTTTGCTTAAAGACGCCGCAGCCACGAACGCCCATGTCCGAGACAGATGTCCCGCGGCCGACGCCGCTGCAGCTCTTCCTGATCTTCGCCCGGATCGGCCTGACCAGCTTCGGCGGCGGCCTCAGCGGATGGATGCTGCGGGAGTTCGTCCAGCGCCGCCGTCTGCTGAGCGAGGAGGATTTCCTCAACGGCCTCTCGATCGCGCAGGCGCTGCCGGGGGTCAACGTCACCAACATGGCGATCTGGATCGGCTACCGGCTCGCGGGGCGGGCCGGCGCCGCCGTCTCCTGGCTCGGCATCGTCGTCCCGGCCGCGATCGTCATCGTCCTGATCGGCAGCGCCTTCGCCTCGATTTCAGGCTATGCGCTCAGCCATGTCGCACTCGACGGCGCGGCCGCCGCGGCGATCGGCCTCTCGCTGGCGATGGGATTGACGGCGGCGCGCCGGGTGCCGCGGCGGATCTTCCCGCTCGCCGTTATGGCCGCGACCTTCATCGCGGTCGTGGTGCTGCACTGGCCGCTGCTCTGGACCGTGCTGGGCATCGGTTCGCTCAGCATCGCCGTCGCCTACCATCAGGGCTGAGGACGCCAGCGATGCCGCCGACTGCCTTCAGCATCCTCCTCGTCTTCCTGCCGCTGTCGCTGGTCACGATCGGCGGCGGCCAGAGCGCGATCGCCGACATGCATCGCCAGATCGTCGACGTGAACCACTGGCTGACCGCCTCGCAATTCGTCGACGCCTTCGCCATCGCCCGGCTGGCGCCGGGGCCGGGCTCGCTGCTGGCGACGCTGATCGGCTGGCAGATCGCCGGCTTCTGGGGAGCGCTCGCCGCGACCGTCGGCATCTTCGGGCCGACCGCCGTGCTGATCTATGCGGTGACCAGCCTGTGGTCGCGCTATCAGGGCGCCCGCATCCTCACTGCACTGGAAACCGGCCTGCGGCCGGTCGCGGCCGGGATGATCCTGGCGGCTAGCTATGTCCTGATCCAGGCACTCGACGGCGGCTGGTTCGCGCGCGGTCTCGCCCTGCTCTCGACCGCACTGCTGATGCTGACGCCGGTCAACCCGCTCCTGCTGATCGGAGCCGGGGCCGGCTGCTTCGTCGGCCTGCACATGCTGGCGCTGGTCTAGACGACCGGATGCCTCGGTTTCACACGCCGTTCTTGACAGCGCGGAACTGGGCGATGAAGGCCTGCGGCTCGGGCAGCGAGGCCATGCGCGCAACCTCGCGCTCTTTCGGTGGCTTCGCCGCGAGCCCGTTGGCGCTGGCCGGGAAGAACTGGATCGCCGGCGTGCCCTCGATGCCGTAATGCTTGGCGAGCGCCTTCTCGCTCAGCTTGCCGCCGCCGAAATCGGTGACGTCGCGTGAGCCGAGGATGTTGAGGTGCAGCACCGCGAAATTGTCGCGGATATAGGCTTCGGTCGCCGGGTCGGCGAGGTGGACCTCGTGCATGCGCCGGCAGGCCGGGCAGTTGCGCAGGCCCCAGAGGATCGCGAAGCGCTTACCGCTTTGGCTAGCATTGGTCAGGTCCTCGGCGAGATCGAGGAAGCTCTCCAGATACCAGTCTTCCTGATAGAGCCCGTCCTCGCCGAGCTTCGCCTTGGCCAGGGCCGGCGCCGCCGACATCGCCACCACCGTGCTTGCCAGCAGGCCGCGTCGTGTGATCATGGCGTCGCCTCCGCAAGAGCCTCTACGGGACTCTGGTATAAACATATGAATACGACTATGTTCTGAGGATGATTGCAAGCAGGCGATATCGCGCAGGGGCGGCGGCAGCGTTCACGTTGCCGCTATTGCTGTCGCTGCCAGCCTTCGCGGCCGAGCTCGTCATGTACACGCGCAATGGCTGCCCGTTCTGCCTGCGCTTCGAGCGCGAGGTCGCGCCGGTTTATGCGAAGACGCGTGAGGGCAAGGCGGCGCCGCTGCGGCGGATCGACCTGCCGGCCGGTGGCGTGCGCGGCGAGGGGCTGCGCGAGCCGGTCATCGCGACGCCCACCTTCGTGCTGGTGGAGGAAGGCGAGGAAGTCGGCCGCATCACCGGCTATCTCAACGACGACATGTTCTGGGGTTTGCTCGGGCGGCTGGTTGCTGTCATTGAGACTCCCGACCAGGTTCAACGATCAGGCACGCAGACCCAATGACCGCGATCGTCTCGAAAGCGCTCGAAACTGAACTGCGCGATGGCGCCGAGTTCTCGCCCGAGCTTGACCAGCTGATGCGCAAGGCCCGCAAGGCCAGCGATTTCCTGAAAGCCCTCTCGCATGAGAACCGGCTGCTGCTGCTCTGCCTGCTGGCCGAGCGGGAGCGCACCGTGACCGAGCTCGAGAACCTGCTCTCGCTGCGCCAGCCCATGGTCTCGCAGCAGCTCGCGCGCCTGCGCCTCGACCAGCTCGTCACCACCCGCCGCGACGGCAAGGCAATCTATTACAGCCTCGCCAGCGACGATGTCCGACGCGTCATCGCCGTGATCTACGACATCTTCTGCAATCCGCCCGGAACCGAAGCCGGAAAATCGTGAGCATCCACCGCCTTCATCGGCGACTGCCATGATCGAGCTGCCGGCCTGGGGCGCGGCACTGGCGGGCGTGGCCGTGGGTGCCGCCTGTGGGTTCACCGTCCGCCGCGCCCGGCTGTGCTCCTTCGGCGCGGTCGAGGATGCCTGGATGGGCGGCGACACTCGCCGCCTCAGGATCTTCGGCCTTGCACTGGCGATCGCGCTCATCGGCACGCAAGCGCTGATCGGGCTGCATCTGCTCGACCCCGCCAATTCCACCTATGTCCAGCCGGCGTTGCCCTGGCTGTCGATCGCGGTCGGCAGCACGCTGTTCGGTCTCGGGATGGCGCTGGTCGGCACCTGCGGCTTCGGCTCGCTGATCCGGCTCGGCTCGGGCGACCTGCGCAGCCTGATCGTGATGATGGTGTTCGGCGCGGTCGCCTATGCGACGCTGCGCGGCATGTTTGCGCCGATCCGGATCGAGGTGCTGGAGAAGGTCTATTGGCCGCTGCCCGGCGGCCTCAAGGGCGACCTTGCCGGCATCCTGAGCTATCTCGGCGCCCCGGCTGCACGTGTCCTGATCACCGCTGCCGGCGCGCTCGCCCTGATCGCCATCGTCGCCATCGACCCGCGGCTGCGGCGTTCGCCACGATTGCTGCTCGCTGGGGCGACGCTCGGCCTCGCTGTGGTCGCCGGCTGGTGGGTGACCGGCGTCGCCGTCGATGCCTTCGACACCGTGCCGCGGGCGCAGAGCCTGACCTTCGTCTCGCCGGTCGGGCGGGCGCTCTATGCCGTGCTGAGCGTGCCCTCGGCCCTGCTCGAATTCGGGATCGGCACGCTCGCCGGCGTGACGCTCGGCTCATTCCTGTCGGCGCTCTATGACCGCGAATTCCGCTGGGAAGCGTTCGACGATGACCGCGAGATGCGCCGCCATCTCCTCGGCGCTGTGCTGATGGGCGGCGGCGGCGTACTCGCCGGTGGCTGCACGATCGGGCAGGGTATCTCGGCCGGCTCGATGCTGGCCCTGTCCTGGCCGCTGGCGATCGCCGGCATGATGATCGGCGCGCGGATCGGCATCGCCTTCCTGGTGGAAGGCTCGATCAGGGGGCTGTGGCAGCGCGGCTGATGGCCCGTGCCGGCGCGCAATAAAGCGCGTGCAACGTCTCCAGCACGGCCTTCGCCTCGTCGCTGGCAAGCGAGAAGAAGACTGCGATGCCGCGCCGCCGTGCGGCGATCAGCCCGAGCCGGCGCAACTGCGCCAGATGCGAAGCGACGCCAGCCGGGCTCAATCCGGTGATCTCTGCCAGTTCGGCGGCCCCCGCCTCGCCCTCGACGAGCCGGCAGAGGATGGTGAGCCGGCGCGGGCTGGCCATGGCGGCGAGAAGCGCGGCCGCCTCGCGGATCGGCGGGCTCGCGGGCGCTTCGGCGGCAGGTGGCGTTGCGATTGACATATTGTTTTTTCTATATATCTGATATTCGGAATTCGATAGTGCAGGAGATGGCCATGGTCAATGTCGATTCCGGCAATCGCACCCGTCGCCCTGCGGAGTGGCGCTGAGATGATCGAGACCACGTTCACCCCCGTGGCCTCGTTCGTCGGCGGCGGCATGATCGGCCTGGCGGCGGCGCTGCTGATGCTGTTCCAGGGCCGGATCGCCGGCATCAGCGGCATCGTCTCGCGCCTCTTGCCGTCGGATGCGGACGGCGAGACCGGCGGGCGTCTCGCCTTCGTCGCTGGTCTCGTGCTCGCACCCCTTGTCGTCTATGCTGCAGGATCGGCTTGGCCGGCTCCGCAGATCGCCGCGACTATCCCGGTCCTCGTCATCGCCGGCTTGCTCGTCGGCTTCGGCTCGGTCTGGGGCAATGGCTGCACTTCGGGCCACGGCATTTGCGGCCTGTCGCGCCTGTCGTTGCGCTCGCTGATCGCCGTCGCGACCTTCATGGCGAGTGCGATCGCGACCGTCTTCGTCGTTCGGCACCTGCTGTGAGGCCGGCCATGTCGATCCTCGTCCAGTTCGCCATCGGCCTGATCTTCGGCCTCGGGTTGATCCTTGCCGGCATGTCGAACCCGGCGAAGGTGCTGAATTTCCTCGATCTCGCCGCCATCCCGGCCGGGCGCTGGGACGCCAGCCTGCTCTTCGTCATGGCTGGCGGCATCGCCGTCACCATGCTTGGCTATCGGCTCGCTTTCGCCCGAGGTCGCCCGCTGTTCGCCGAGCGCTTCGCCCTGCCGAGTGCCGGCCGACCGGATGCACGACTGGTCACCGGCGCTGTCCTGTTCGGCATCGGCTGGGGGCTCGCGGGCTTCTGTCCCGGCCCGGCCCTGGTCGCGGCGCTGACCGGCGGCGTGCCGGCGCTGACCTTCCTCGCAGCGATGCTCGCCGGCATGATCATCGCCCGCGGGCTCGCGAGGGCCGCTGGCGCTTCCATTCGACCGGCCGAGCAGAGCCGGGCCTGAGGAGGGAAACATGGCCGCGATACCGCACCCGGTCGACCTGTCGACCAAGCCCGAGATCACCGCCTTCTTCGACGGACAGACGAACACGGTCAGCTATGTCGTCAAGGATCCCGGCTCGAACATCTGCGCCATCGTCGATTCGGTGATGGACATCGACTATGCCTCTGGCCGGATCACCTATGATTCCGCTGACAAGGTCATCGCTTACGTCCGCGAACGCGAGCTCGCGGTCGAATGGCTGATCGAGACCCATGTCCATGCCGATCACCTCTCCGGCGCGCCCTATATCCAGGACAAGCTTGGCGGCAGGATCGGCATCGGCGAGCGGATCACCATCGTCCAGGAGACTTTTGGCAAGATCTTCAACGAGGGCACCGCGTTCCAGCGCGACGGCAGCCAGTTCGACCATCTCTTTGCCGACGGCGACAGCTATGCGATCGGCGGCCTGAAGGCCTTCGCCATGCATACGCCCGGCCATACCCCGGCCTGCATGACCCATGTGGTCGGTGATGCCGCCTTCGTTGGCGACACGCTGTTCATGCCGGATGGCGGCTCGGCCCGGGCCGACTTCCCGGGCGGCGACGCGCGCACGCTCTACCGCTCGATCCAGCGGGTGCTGGCGCTGCCGCCGCAGACCCGCCTGTTCATGTGCCATGACTATGGCCCGAACGGCCGCGAGATCCGCTGGGAGACGACGGTCGCAGAGCAGCACGAGCATAACATCCATGTCCGCGACGGCATTGGCGAGGACGCGTTCGTCGCGATGCGCGAGGCGCGCGACGCGACGCTCGCCATGCCCAGGCTGATCATCCCCTCGCTGCAGGTGAACATGAAGGCCGGCGAGCTGCCGCAGCCGGACGAGAGCGGCAAGCGCTTCCTCAGGGTTCCGCTGAACAGCTTGTGACGAGCTCCCGCGGCCACTCTGTCGGCCAATCCAGCCGAGGATGGCGCTTGCCCGAAACCAGATGACGAATCTCGATCGATGAGGACAGCATGATGAACCGCAGGAATGCCCTGACGCTCGCAGCCGGGGCGGCCATCGCCGGCATCACTGTTCGCGCCGAGGCGCAGCAGGCTGCACCGGCAGCCGGCCCGCAGGCCGGTATCGCCAAGGCCAAGCAGACCACGCTCGGCCTTTACATGACTCCGCGGGAGGCGGCCGATGTGGTGGCGCGCGAGGGCACGAAAACCCTGTTCGTCGATGTCCGCACCCGCGCCGAGATGATGTTCACCGGCTGGGCGCCGGCGATCGACGGCAATGTGCCCTTCGTCGATGTCACCGAGTTCTGGGACTGGGACGACAAGGAAGGCCGCTACAAGCTCGAAGCGAATGCGACCTTCTCACAGGATGTCGGCCGGCTGCTGGCGGCGAAAGGCCTCGCCAAGACCGACCGCGTCATCGTCATGTGCCGCTCGGGCGATCGCTCGGCGCGGGCGGTCGACAAGCTCGCCGAGGCCGGCTTCACCCAGGCCTATAACCAGTATGAGGGCTTCGAGGGCGATCTCTCGCCGGAAGGCCGGCGCAGCGTGAACGGTTGGCGCAATGCCGGGTTGCCCTGGACCTTCAAGCCCGACAAGGCGAAATTCTACCTGCGCGGTTGATCAGGTCGCCGCGATGAAGCGATAGGCCGTGCCCTGCCGCTCAACGCGCCCGACCGCGCCGGGCAGGTGGTAGCCGATGATCTGCGTCTTCTCCTGGCTGAGCCGGTCGAGCAGCTTGCGCCGCGTCGCGACGGCGAGATCGGCGTCATGGTCGGAGGCCGGGCGCCAGTCCGGTCGCGTGAACGAGATCAGCGGATGCGTCAGCGCATCGCCGAGCACCATCACCGGCCCGCCAGCTGCCTTGAAGGCGAACGAGACATGGCCCGGCGTATGGCCGGGCGTCGCCACCGCCTCGATCCCCGGCAGCCATTCGCGGCCGGGCTCGACCCGTTCGAGCTTGTCGCCGAGCTCCTTGGCGATGCGCTGCGCCCCGGCGGCGAAGGCGTGGCGATCCTCGGGCAGGCCGGCATAGACCTTGGGATCGCTCCAGAAGCCGATCTCAGGCGCTGCCACCAGCCAGCGCGCATTGGGAAAGAGCGGGCTGTCGAACTCGTCGAGCGCGCCCCAGAAATGGTCGGGATGGAGATGCGTGAACAGCACATGCGTCACCGCATCGGGCTCGATCCCCGCCGTCTTCAGGCTCTCGCCGAGCTTGCCGGAACCCGCCAGGAAGTTCGCGCCTGAGCCGCAATCGAACAGGATGACGTCCTTGCCGCGCTTCAGGCAGGTGACGTTGAGGACCGAACGCGTCGGTCCGGTCTGCTTCGCCTCGGCGGCGAGCTCCGCCGGCGCGATATCGCGCGCCAGCATCGAGAGCGGCAACTCGAAGCTGCCGTCGCTGAGGACGGTCAGCGTCTCCTCGCCGGAGCCGAGCGTCGCGACGACCTGCGCCAGGGCCGGTGAGGCCAGGGCGCAGGCTCCGGCGGTGACGAACAGGCGACGCGTCAGCATGGAGCGCTCCGAGGATCGATCGGTGCAGTGAGTTCCAAAGGCGGCGGTTCCCTAGTCGTCATTGCGAGGAGGCGAAGCCGACGAAGCAATCCAGGAGCGGCAGAGCGCTACGTCCCCCTGGATTGCTTCGCTGCGCTCGCAATGACGGATGTGGCCGCAATGCCGGCTGCCCCTACTTGTTCACCGGCGATTCCGGATCGAAGAGATAGGCCATCACGTCCTTGATCTGCTGCTCGTCGAGCACCTTGTTCACGCCGAAGCGCGGCATGTTCGAGCAGGGCACCACCGCCATCGAATTGTAGATCTTCGTGTAGGCGTCCTTGATTGTCTCCGGATCGTATTTCCGGTCCTTGCCATAGGCGGCGAGGCTCGGCCCCAGCGTGCCGTAGCTCACTTCCTTCGGGTCGAGCTGGTGGCAGGCGAAGCAGTTGCCGCCGGCGACCGTGCCGGGCGGGTCGGAGAACTGGCCGCCACGGCCGTTATTGGCGACCTGATAGCCCTTCTTCCAGTCGCCGAGGAATTTGCCGTCGGCAGGGTAGACGACGCGGGCGCTCTCGCGCTTCAGCATCGCCTCGGAGTCGGCCGAGGACGGGTTGTTGCGGGTCGTGTTGCAGACCGAAAGCGAGTCGTCCGGCTTGATCCTGGCCTGCCATTCGGCCGAGGCCTTGCCGAAGGTCGACTTCAGATAAGCGTCGATCACGGCCTGCGACGGGCGCTCCTGTGCGCCGGCCCCGCCTGCTGCGAGGAGCACTACTGCGAAGGGAATGAGTGTCCTGATCATGACGTTTCCCCTCAGCGCTTGATCGACGGAACTTTGATCTCACCGCCTTCGGCCTGCTTCTGCAGGAAGACGGTGAGCGCGGTCAGGGCCTCCGAGCCGTATTCCGGCACCGGCCAGCGCTGCTGGCGATAGCAATCCCAAAGCCGGTGCTGCATCGTCCGGAGTGCGCTCTGCGAGACCCGGTAGGTCGGCCAGGAGCCCATCGTCTCCTGTGCGGTCTTGCCCTTGACCGAGAGGTTGGGCAGGCCCTGCAGGCGGATGCGCTTGCCTTCCTCGGCATGGCAGGTGGCGCAGGAGAAGTCGTTGACGCCGCCGCGGGTGTAGAACAGAGCCTCGCCGACCGCCGCCATCTCCTTCTCCTTGGGATGGGAGAGCTGCGGCTGGATCTTCATCTCGCTCGATTTGTTGGCGATGAAGGCGACGAGGTCCTCCATATCGGATGCCCGCGCCGGGCCCGAGAAGCGCCGCAGGACCACATCCTTGGTGTCGAGCCCCTGCAGCTTGTCCATGCACCAGAGCAGGCGCTGCTCGGTGTCCATCACCTTGTCGGCGTCGGCGAAATAGCGCGGCAGCTTGGCGAAGGCGCCTTCGAGCTTGCCCGGCCCCTCGCCGAGATCGCAGCCCTCCAGCGAGACGTTCTTGGTGCCGCGCTTCTCGGCCCACAGCGCTTCGCCGCGATCGACCGCCAGGAAGCCCGGATTCGAGAACGGGTCCGAGAGCATCTGGCGATAGCGCTCGATCTCCTTCTCGCTGTCGTCCTGCGGCGGCGACTGCGCGGTCAGCGGCCCGCCCGCGACTATCATGACGGCCGCCAATGCGGCCGCTCCGAGGATCGGAAGCTTCATCCCTCGCCCTTTCGTTTCCTCCGGGACCGCTTATCCTGCGATCTCGTCGCCGGCCCTCTCGGGGGCTTTACATTCACAAAAAACAATATCACGATACGTGCAAATGATTGGCGACCCGGCGCGGCGCCGTCAAGCGTTAAAACGAGACGAATTCCAGGGAGGAGCCCCGCATGCAAATCCAACCGTCGACGCTGTCGCGCCGCGATGCGGTGAAGGCCGCCGCCTGGGCTCTTGCTGCCGCCGCGATCGCGCCGAAGCTCGCCTTCGCCGACGAGAAGGCGGTCGCCGCCGAGATCAAGAAGCTCTACGGCGACAAGCCGATGGCCTCCGGCAAGATCAAGCTCGACGTGCCCGAGATCGCCGAGAACGGCCTGGTCGTGCCGATCAATGTCGAGATCGAGAGCCCGATGACGGAGGCCGACTACGTCAAGGCCGTGCACGTCTTCGCCGAAGGCAACCCGCTGCCGGGCGTCGTCAGCTACCAGTTCACCCCGGCCTGCGGAAAGGCCTCGGCCGCGACGCGCATGCGGCTCGCACAGACGCAGGACATCATTTGCGTCGCCGAGATGTCGAACGGCGCGCTGCATACGGCCAAGGCCAACATCAAGGTCACGATCGGCGGCTGCGGCGGCTGACGCCCGGCATCATCGTCACCGACCAGAACAAGGCGAGGAAACACCATGACCACCAAGCCCACGCCGCGCGTGCGCGTTCCGGCCAAGGCCACAGCCGGTGAGATCATCGAGATCAAGACGCTGATCTCGCACGAGATGGAATCCGGCCAGCGCAAGGACGCCAAGGGCGAGACCATCCCGCGCAAGATCATCAACAAGTTCTCGGCGAGCTTCAACGGCAAGCCGGTCTTCTCGGCCGACTGGTTCTCGGCGATTTCAGCCAATCCCTACCAGTCATTTTTCTTCAAGGCGACGGAATCGGGCGAGTTCACCTTCACCTGGAAGGATGACGACGGCTCGGAATACACCTCGAAGAACAAGCTGACGGTCGGCTGAGCCTTTTGAAATCGTATCGCCGCCGGCTTCCGGCGGCGCCTCCGCTTTGGATTCCCTGGATCGCGATGTGCGCGCATCCAAAGGATGAGTCATGATCTCGAGACGAGACTTCCTGCAGGCGACGGCGGTCGCCGCGGCTCTGACTGCCGGTTCCGGCCTCGGCCCGCTCGGGCGCGCCGCCGCCCAGCAGAAGCTGTCGCAGGCCGATATCCTGCGTTTCGAGCCGCAGGGCCAGGTCACCATCCTGCATGTGGCCGATATCCATGCCCAATTGATGCCGCTGCAATTCCGCGAGCCGGCGGTCAATCTCGGCGTCGGCGAGGTCAAGGGCCTGCCGCCGCATCTGACCGACGCGGCCTTCCGCGAGCATTTCAAGATCGCCGCCGGCTCGGCCGACGCCTTCGCACTGACCTCGGACGATTTCGTCGCGCTCGCCCGCAATTATGGCCGGATGGGCGGGCTCGATAGGATCGCAACACTGGTCAAGGCGGTCAGGGCCGAGCGCGGCGACGACAAGGTGCTGCTGCTCGACGGCGGCGACACCTGGCAGGGCAGCTGGAGTTCGCTCCAGACCAAGGGCCAGGACATGGTCGACGCGATGTCGGCCCTGAAGCTCGACGCCATGACCTCGCATTGGGAGTTCACGCTCGGCGCCGAGCGGGTCAAGGAGATCGTCGAGGCGGCGCCCTTCGCCTTCCTCGCCCAGAACATCCGCGACAAGGAGTGGAACGAGCCGGTCTTCCCGCCGCGCAAGGTCTTCGAGAAGGGCGGCGTCAAGGTCGCGGTGATCGGCCAGGCCCTGCCGCGCACCGCGGTCGCCAACCCGCGCTGGATGTTCCCGGAGTGGGAATTCGGCATCCGCGAGGATGAGTTGCAGAAGCAGGTCGAGGAAGCGCGTGCCGAGGGCGCCGCGATCGTCGTGCTGCTCTCGCATGACGGCTTCGACGTCGACCGCAAGCTGGCGAGCCGGGTCAAGGGCATCGACGTCATCCTGACCGCCCATACCCATGACGCGATGCCCGGGCTGATCCGGGTCGGCGAGACGGTGCTCGTCGCCTCCGGTTCGCATGGCAAGTTCGTCTCGCGTCTCGATATCGCGGTGAAGGATGGCAAGGTCGCCGATATCCGCTTCAAGCTGATGCCGGTCTTCGCCGATGCGATCGCGCCCGATCCGGAGATGGCAGCGCTGGTCACCAAGCTGCGCGCGCCTTATGCCGCCGAACTCGCCAAGGAGATCGGTCGCACCGAGTCGCTGCTCTACCGGCGCGGCAATTTCAACGGCACCTTCGACGACCTGATCTGCGACGCCATGCTCTCGCAGCGCGACGCCGAGATCGCGCTCTCGCCCGGCTTCCGCTGGGGCGGCTCGCTCCTGCCGGGCGAGGCGATCACCTGGGAGGCGATCAGCAACGCGACCGCGATCACCTATCCCAACTGCTACCGGATGGAGATGACCGGCGCGCAGCTCAAGGAGATCCTCGAGGACGTCGCCGACAATATCTTCCACCCCGATCCCTATTTCCAGGGCGGCGGCGACATGGTCCGTATCGGAGGCATGGGCTACGCCATCGATGTCAGCAAGCCGATGGGGAGCCGCATCTCCGGCCTGACGTATCTGAAATCCGGCAAGCCGATCGACGCTTCCCGCAAATACGTCGTCGCCGGCTGGGCCAGCGTCAACGAGGGCACGCAGGGGCCGCCGATCTGGGACGTGGTCCGCGACCACGTCGCCGCAGCGAAGACCATCACCATCAAGCCGAACGACGCCGTGAAGGTGAGCGGGGCATGAGCGTCGTGGTCACGGGGCACCGGCCTGACGCAGGGGCGCGTCCCCTTCCCCCCGCTTGCGGTGGGGAAGGGTTAGGGATGGGGGGCGGGAAAGCAGGGCTTGGACCTTCTTCCAGCGCTGACCGAGCGGCACTGCCCCCCAGGTTAGGGATGGGGGGCGGGAAAGCAGGGCTTGGACCTTCTTCCAGCTCTCACCGAGCGGCACTGCCCCCCACCCAACCCTCCCCACCGCAAGCGGGGGGAGGGCTTGCTCCCTCCAACCGCGACGCAACACCCTTTCCAGCGATTGTCCTGGCCACCGCCCCGACGACGATCGCCAGACAAGGAGACGAGGCATGACCTCTCCCGCAAAGCCCGATGCGCTGAGCCGCCGCCGCTTCCTTGGCGGGGCGGCGGTCGCCGGGGCCGGTCTCGCCGGCACCGGGCTCGCCCGTGCTGAAGCCGGCAAGCCCGATCCGCTGATCACCGAGGTCCAGGACTGGAGCCGCTATCTCGGCGAGGGCGTCGACAAGCGGCCCTATGGCACGCCGTCGCGCTTCGAGAAGAACGTGATCCGCCGCGACGTCTCCTGGTTGACGGCTTCGCCGGAATCCTCGGTCAACTTCACGCCGCTGCATGAGCTCGACGGGATCATCACCCCGTCCGGCCTCTGCTTCGAACGCCATCATGGCGGCATCGCCGATATCGACCCGGCCAATCACCGATTGATGATCCATGGCCTCGTCGACAAGCCGCTGGTCTTCACCATGGAAGACATCAAGCGGATGCCGCGGCAGAACCGCATCCACTTCCTCGAATGCGCTGCGAATTCCGGCATGGAGTGGCGCGGCGCGCAGCTCAATGGCTGCCAGTTCACCCACGGCATGGTCCACAACGTCATGTACACCGGCGTGCCGCTGAAGGTGCTGCTGGCCGAGGCGGGGGTGAAGGCCAATGCCAAATGGCTGATGCTGGAAGGCGCCGATTCCTCCGGCATGAACCGCTCGCTGCCGCTTGAGAAGGCGCTCGACGACACACTGATCGCCTTCGCCATGAACGGGGAGGCGCTGCGGCCCGAGCAGGGCTATCCGCTGCGTGCCGTGATCCCCGGCTGGGAAGGCAATCTCTGGGTCAAATGGCTCCGGCGCATCGAGGTCGGTGACCAGCCCTGGCAGGCGCGCGAGGAGACCTCGAAATACACCGATCTCCTCGCCGATGGCCGCTCGCGCCGCTTCACCTTCTTCATGGACGCCAAGTCGGTGGTGACCAATCCGTCGCCGCAGGCGCCGCTGAAGCAGAAGGGCCGCAACGTCCTCTCCGGCCTCGCCTGGTCGGGGCGCGGCACGATCAAGCGCGTCGACGTCACCCTCGACGGCGGCAAGAACTGGCAGCATGCCAGGATCGACGGGCCGGTGCTCGATAAGTCGCTGACCCGCTTCTATGTCGATTTCGACTGGACCGGGCAGGACCTGCTGATCCAGTCGCGGGCCATGGATTCGACCGGCTATCTCCAGCCGACCAAGGAGGAGCTGCGCAAGATCCGCGGCACCAACTCGATCTACCATAACAACGGCATCCAGACCTGGCATGTGAAGACGAACGGGGAGACCGAAAATGTCGAGATCGGTTAATCCCGTCCTGCTCGCGGGCCTCGCGGCATTTGCCGTCCTGGCCGCCGCGCCGCTGATCGCCCAGACCAAGCCGGCGGCAAAGCAGGCGCAGACGCATCCACCGGCCAAGGCTGCTCCGGCTCCCGCCCCGGCCGCCAAGCTCGGCCTCGGCCGCGAGGCGCTGCCGGAGGAGATCAAGGCCTGGGATATCGCGGTCCGCCCCGACGGCAAGGGCCTGCCGCCCGGCAAGGGCACAGTCAAGCAGGGCGACGAGGTCTTCCAGGCGCAGTGCGCCAGCTGCCATGGCGAATTCGGCCAGGGCAACAACCGCTGGCCGGTGCTGGCCGGCGGCATGGGCTCGCTGAAATCCGATCGGCCTGAGAAGACGATCGGCTCGTTCTGGCCCGACCTCTCGACGGTGTTCGACTATGTCCGCCGCGCCATGCCCTATGGCAACGCCCAGTCGCTCTCGCCGGACGAGCTCTACGCCGTTACCGCCTATTTGCTCTATCTGAACGACATCGTGAAGGACGAGGACTTCGAACTGTCCGATAAGAACTTCACCTCTGTGAAGCTGCCGAACGCGGCCGCCTTCTATGACGACGACCGCGAGACCACGGAGAAGGCCTTCTGGGGCAAGGAGCCGTGCATGACCAATTGCAAGCCGGAGGTGAAGATCACCGGACGGGCGGTGATCCTCGACGTGACGCCGGATTCGAAGACGGCGCCGAAGGTCGATTGATGCCGAGGGCCGGCCAGGAGCAATTGCTTAGGGCAGACCCGCGACGGCTCTGCCGGGCTCAAGCCCTCCCCCCGCTTGCGGTGGGGAGGGTTGGGAGGGGGGCAGTGCCGCTCGGTGCCACGCCGAAGAATGGTCTCGCCCTGCTTTGCGGCCCCCCATCCCTAACCCTTCCCCACCGCAAGCGGAGGGAAGGGAATGCGCGAACCGTTTTAGCGATGGTCCTGGCACTGGCCTTGTCGCCGGCGAACGCCGCCGGCGACAAGGCGCTGGGGGAATATCTCTCCGCCGAATGCACGACCTGCCACCAGAGCAGCGGCAAGCAGGTCGGCGGCATTCCGGCGATCGTGGGCCATCCGGCCGAGCAGTTCGTCGCGCTGATGAACGCTTATCGCGAACGGCAGCGTGACAACCAGGTGATGCAGGCGGTCGCGGCGCGGCTCTCCAGCGAGGAGATCGCGGCACTGGCCGCCTACTACGAGAGTCTGAAACCCAATCCATAGCCAGGCATATGGCCCGAGCAGCGGAGGAGGACACGATGTCGGAGGAAACCCAGCAGGCTTCGCGCCGGGCGCTGATGCTGGCGGCGGCCAGCGGCGTGGTCGCCGCGGCCACGCCGGTGCTCGCAGCGCCCCGGCAGACGGCGCTCGGCGACCTCAAAAAGGAGGCCGACGTCGCCTGCCTCTATCATTGCGATTTCGGCGAGCCGCAGCGCTTCATCCAGATGCTGCAGAACATCGCCAACCATTATTCCGCCTATGGCGCCGATCCGTTCGCACTGCAGCTCGCCATCGTCGCGCATGGCGCCGGGGTGAAGTTCTTCCTGGAGAACTTCGAGGGCACGAGCTGGAGCGAGGAGGCGGCCGCGATCCCGAAGATCTTCGAGCGGGTCGAGGACGTCGCCAAGAACGGGCTGAAGGTCCATCTCTGCGAGATCACCTTCTCCCGCCTCAAGATCGACAAGAGCAAGGCGCGCAAGGCCGAATTCGTCGGCTTCGTGCCCTCGGGCGTCGCCGCCGTCGCGGCGATGCAGGCCAAGGGCTTCGCTTATTTGAAGGTCGGATAGGGTCCGCAAGAGGCCCGCCGCCAATCATTGGAAGGGGAGAGGGAACCATGTCGACCAGTCGCCGCACATTCCTGACCGGCCTTGCCGCCGCGGGCAGCTTCGTCATCGCCTCGCCTGCCGTGCTCGGCCAGGGCAAGCCGCGCGTCGTGGTGATCGGCGGCGGAGCCGGCGGCGCGACCGCGGCGAGGTACATCGCCAAGGACTCGAACGGCGCCATCGCGGTGACGCTGGTCGAGGAGAACGAGGTCTACCAGACCTGCTTCCACTCCAACCTCTTCATCGGCGGCTTCAAGAGCTACGATGAGATCAGCCATCGCTATGACGCTCTGGCGAAGAACCATGGCATCACGCTGGCCCGCGCCCGCGCCACCCAGATCGACCGCGACAAGAAGGAGGTCGTGCTCTCCACCGGCGATCGCCTGCCTTATGACCGGCTCGTCGTCTCGCCCGGCATCGACCTGAAATACGATTCCGTCCCTGGCTGGTCGAAGGAGGTCGAGGAGGCGATGCCGCATGGCTGGAAGCCCGGCCGGCAGACGCAGTTGATCAGGCAGAAGCTCGACGCGGTGCCGAACGGCGGCACGATCGTGATGATCGCCCCGCCCAACCCCTATCGCTGCCCGCCCGGCCCCTATGAGCGCGCCTCGATGTTCGCGCATGTGCTCAAGGCGAGCGGCAAGCGCGATTGCAAGATCTTCATCCTCGACCCGAAGGACAGCTTCTCGAAGCAGGGCGTCTTCCAGGAGGGCTGGGAGAAGCATTACGGCGCGATGATCGAATGGCTCGGGCCGAAGGTGCATGACGGCATCAAATCGGTCGATCCCAAGACCAACACCGTCGTCACCGGCTTCGAGACCTACAAGGACAGCGCCTTCGTCAACGTCATCCCGGCCCAGATGGCCGGCGAGATCGCCCGCTCGGCGGGCCTGGCGCCGGCCGGCGGCTACTGCACCATCGATCCGGCCTCGATGAAGTCGGCCGCCGATCCCAGCATCTTCGTGCTTGGCGATGCCTGCATCGGCGGCGACATGCCGAAATCCGCCTTCTCGGCCAACAGCCAGGCCAAGGTCGCGGCGATGGTGATCCGCGGCGAGCTCGCGGGCGGCCGTACTTTCCCGGCGCGTTACATCAATACCTGCTGGTCGCTGATCGAGACCGACGACACCATCAAGGTCGGCGGTCGCTATGAGCCGAAGGACGGCAAGATCGCGGCAAGCGAAACCTTCGTCTCGCAGCCGCGCGAAAGTGCCGAACTGCGCAAGGAGAACCAGGCCGAGAACATCGGCTGGTACGCCGCGATCACCGCCGACATGTTCAGCTGAAGCCATTCACGGCGCGGCCGCCTCCGGGAAGCCGCGCCGACCACCCTCTCTTCAATCAAGGTCTGAAACGCATGAAACTGCCTGTCGCCGCCGCTGCTTTCGCCGTCGCCTTCATCACGACCAGCGCCCGGGCGCAGGACATTTCCGCCGGCGAGCGCTCGTGGAACAAGTGCCGGGCCTGCCACCAGACCGGCGAAGGTGCCAAGAATCTGGTCGGCCCCCATCTCAACGGACTGTTCGGCCGGCATACCGGGGCGGTCGAGGGCTACAGCTATTCGACCGCCAACAAGGGGGCCAACATCACCTGGGACGAGGCGGTCTTCGCTGAATACATCAAGGACCCGAAGGCCAAGATCCCCGGCACCAAGATGATCTTCGCCGGCATCAAGAACGACAAGGAAATCGCCGACCTCACCGCCTTCCTCAAGCAGTTCGACAAGGACGGCAAGAAGATGTGATCCGGCTTAGTTGATCGCACCGCGCTCGATCTGCAGCGTCTCGTCAGCGATCGCGTCGAGCAGCGCCGGCGTCGATTCCGTGATCAGGATGGCGAGGTCCGGCCGGCCGCGCCTGAGCTCGCCGAGCGTGCGCGCATAATCGAGCGCCAGCGCCGGGGCGAGGCCCTGGAAGGGCTCGTCGAGCAGCAGCGCCGTGCGGGCGACCATCAGCGCTCGGCCGAGCGCCACCATCTTGCCCTGGCCGCCGGAGACGCCGCCGCCCGGGCGCTTGCGCATGGTGTGGAGCTGCGGCAGCAGCTTATAGACCTCGTCGAGCCGCTTTGCCCGCTCGGGCGCCGGCAAAGAGAGCGCCAGCGCCGGCAGCAGGATGTTGTCCTCGACGGTGAACTCTGGCACCAGCCGGCGATCCTCCGGCGCATAGCCGATGCCTTGCGCGGCGCGCTGATAGGCTGGCGTCGTGCCGATCTCCTGGCCGTCGAGATGGACCGCGCCGGCTTCGACCGGCAGAAGCCCCATGATCGCCCGCAGCGTCGTGGTCTTGCCGGCGCCGTTGCGGCCGATCAGGATCGTGGTCTTGCCGGAGGTCAGCCCCAGCGACACCGATCGCAGCACCTGAACACCAGCGATCGCGACGGTCACGCCTTCCATGCGCAGCATCACGCCACCCCCACGACATTGCGCAGCACGCGCTCATCCTTGAACACCTCGGAGGGCGGCCCTTCAGCCATCACCGAGCCGGAATCCCAGACGACGACGCGGTCGGCGTAGCGCTGCACCACGTCCATGTCGTGCTCGACGAACAAAGCCGTGACCTTGGCGCGACGCAGCGCGGCCATCAGCGTCTCCATCAGGGTGAAGCGCTCGATCGTGCTGACGCCGCTGGTCGGCTCGTCGAGCAGGACGAGGCGCGGCTTCAGCGCCAGCGCGATGACGATGTCGAGGAGCTTGCGCCGTCCCTCCGGCAGCGTGCCGGCGAGCTGCCCGGCCTCGGCGTCGAGCCCGACGAGGGCCAGCAGTTCTTCCGCCTCGCGGCGGCGGCCATCGGCGCCGAGCGCCTTGAACGGCACCCAGATGCCGCGCTTGGCCGCGACCGCGATCATCAGGTTCTCGATCACGCTTTGGTCGAGGAAAAGCTGCGGGATCTGGAAAGCGCGGGCGATGCCGCGCCGGGCGATCGTGCGCGGCGCCATGGCGGTGATCGGCTTGCCGTCGAGATAGACCTCGCCCGAGCTCGGCCGGAGATAGCCGGTGCAGAGGTTGAGGAAGGTCGTCTTGCCCGAACCGTTCGGGCCGATGATGGCGAGGAACTCGCCCTCGCGGATCTCGAGGTTGACGCCGTCGGCAGCCTGTACGCCGTAGAAGGAGATGCGCAGGTTCTTGGCCTGGAGGAGGGGCGTGCTCATGCCGGCTCTCCGCTGCGGCGCCGGAGCAGGCCGTAGAGCCCGCTCGGCAGGAAGAAGATCACGCCGATCAGCGCGACACCGATGATCAGGTTCCAGGCATCGGTGACGCCGACCGCGAGCGTGTGCAGCACTTCGAGGAAGAGCGAGCCGATGAAGGGACCGGCGACGCCACCGATGCCGCCGAGCACCGCGACCAGGACGAGATGGCCGGACGCCGTCCAGAAGGCGAATTCGGGCAGGATATGGCCGATCGCCATCGCCGCGATCGCCCCGCCGATGCCGGCGAGCGCGGCCGAGATGGTGTAGGCGATCAGCAGGACGATACGGACGGGAACGCCGAGATATTCGAGCCGGAGCTCGTTGGTGTGCACGGCGGCGAGCGCATGGCCGAGTGGGCTCGCTAGGTAGCGCTGCACGCCGTAGCCGACGCCCACCATCAGCACGAGGCCGGCATAATAGAGCGCGGTGTCGAAGCTCGCCTTGTCGAGCGCCAGGCCGAAAAAGCGCGGCACCGCGAGGCGCAGTCCGTCCGTGCCGCCGGTGATGCCGTAGAGCTTGGAGAGCAGCGCGTAGAGCACCATCGACATGGCGAGGTTGAGCATGGCGAAGAAGATCGCGCGGTAGCGCACCAGGAAGGCGCCGACGAGGAGGCCGGCCAGCGCCGAGGCGAGCGTGCCGAGCACGAGCAGCACCACGAACTCGTTGAGGCCGGCCCGCGCCAGGAAGGCGATGGCATAGGCGCTGACGGCGTAGAACATGGCGTGGCCGATCGAGATCAGCCCGCCGCGCAGCAGCACGGCGACGCCCAGCGCGGCAAAGCCCTTGGCGACGGCGAGCGTCAGCACGAATTGCAGCCAGGGCGCGGCGATCGGCGCGAGCGCCAGCGCCGCGAGGGCGACGAGGAAGAGGGCGGCGCGCATGGCGGTCAGATCCTCCGGGTCGCCGCCTGGCCGAACAACCCGTAGGGGCGGACCAGCAGCACGACGAGCATGACGATGTAGGGCGCGACCGCATCGAGCGACGGCGCGAAATAGATGGCGAGCACGCGGGCGAGGCCGACGATGATCGCCGCCAGCGCCGCGCCCTCGATCTGGCCGAGCCCGCCGATGGCGGCGACGGCGAAGGCGAGCACCATGGTCTCGGCGCCGAGGCCGGGGGCGGCGCCCGCGGTCGGTGTCGCCAGCGCCCCGCCCAGCGCCGCCAGGAAGACGCCGAGCGTGAAGGAGAGGATGAAGACGCGGTTGGTGTTGATGCCGATGCTCTGGGCCATCTCGCGATCGGCGACGACGGCGGTGACGAGCCGGCCGATCCGGGTCTTCGTCAGCAGGAGGCGCAGGCCGACGACCACGATCACGGCGAGGCCGATCAGCAGGAGCTGGTAGTTGAGGTAGACGACGCCGCCGATCTGCGTCGAGCCGAGCAATTGCATCGGCGTATCCTCTGCGAGCGAGCGCACGCCGAAGACGATGCGCTGCAGGTCTTCCAGGATCAGGAACAGGCCGAAGGTGACGAGGATCTGGATCGCTTCCGGCTTGCCATAGGTCCAGCGCATCAGGCAGCGCTCGACCAGCGGGCCGAACAGGGCTGCGACGATTGCCGCGCTGAAGACGAGGGCCGGGAAGGAGAGCCAGGGGTTCAGGCTCGCGCTGGCGACCCACAAGCCGATCGAGGCGGCGACATAGGCGCCGATGGCGTAGAAGCTGCCATGCGCGACGTTGAGCACGCGCAAAACGCTGAAGACGAGCGTCAGCCCGACGGCGACGAAGAAGATCAGCGCCGCGCTGGCAAGGCCGTCGACGGCGAGCGGAATCAGGGTGTCGAGCATGGGCGGCACCTGGGATTGGTGACTGGGAAAAAGGGGCGGGAGGGCCGAAAGGCTCCTCCCGCCGGCGCGCTTACTGGTAGCTGCCGGGCTTGGGCTGGGCGGCGAGGAAGGCCGGGGTCAGCGTGCCCACCCATTTGATCGCGTCGTCGCCCTGGGGCGGCATCAGCGTGTCGCCCTTGTAGCGGACCATGCCGCCGATCACCGGGAACTTGTAGTCGGGCGACTTGGTGGTGACGCCGACGACCTGGTCGACGAGGCCGTCATTGTCCTTGCGGGTCACGGTGGTGCCGGTCAGCGTCTTGACCGTGCTGCCGCGCATGGCATCGGCGAGATCGTCGCGGCTCGGCCATTTGCCGCCGGTCTTCTTCAGCGCGGCCTCATAGGCGGCCTTCATGTAGATGATGGCGTTGGCCATCTTGACTGACGGGAAGACCGGATATTCGCCGAAGCGCTTCTCATAGGCCTCGACGAAGGCCTTGGTCACAGGATTGGCCCTGGCGTCGGGAGACATCCACCAGCCGTCGCCGAGCACGCCGACGATCACGCCCTCAGGCAGGTTGGCGCGCTGCAGCACGGTCTCGCCCAGCGCCAGCACGACCTGGCTCGAGGTGAACAGCCCGCGCGGCTGGGCCTGGCGCACGAAGTTCTCGAGATCGGCGCCCCAGAGGTTCGAGAAGACGACGTCCGGCCGCGAGGCCGAGAGCTTCGAGATCTCGGTCTGGAAATTGGCCGAGCCGAGTTTGGGGAACAGCTCCGCCACGACCTCGACATCCGGCTTCAGCGCCTTCATCGCGGTCTTGAAGATCAGCGCGGCGTCATGGCCGAAGGCGTAGTCGGGATTGACGATGGCGATCCGCTTCACATCCGGCTTGCGCTGCAGGAGATAGAGCGCATAGGCGACGAATTCCGGGATCGTGTTGCCGTTCGGGCGGAAATAATAGCGGCTCTTGCCGTCGAGCAGGAGCTGGTGTGTGTCGCAGTTCCAGCCGATCGTCGGGGCCTGCAGCTGCTCGGCGAGGGGGGCCAGCGCCAGGCAGTTGGCGCTCGACAGCGCCGCGATCATCACCTGGTTTCCCTTGTCCTCGGCGAGGCGGCGATATTCAGCGATGACGCCCTGCGTGCCCTGCGCCTCGTCGACATAGGTCGCCTTCAGCGGCACGCCGCCGATCCCGCCCCTGGCATTGATCATGTCGATCATCAGCTCGGCGGCGTTCTTGCCGGGGACGCCATAGGCGGCAGCCGGGCCCGAGGTGAAGGTCATGACGCCGACACCAAGGGATGCCGGCTTCTCCTGCGCGACGGCCGGGGCCGCAACTGCGCCGAACGAGACCGCCAGAGCGGCCATCCAAGCTGATCTGATCATGGTTTTCCTCTCCGTTTCCGATCGGCGTCCTGTCCGGGCGCCGTCGCCGTCCCTGCGCAACTGCGGCGCTTGAGATCCTCTATAAAAATCCTTGTGAAACTTCACAAGGATTTTTATAGAGGCATCGCGAAGTTTTTTTGGGCAGGCTGCCCTGCGAACGGGCAGCGCGATTTCGGGAAGGCGAGAGGCGATGAAGACCCTGGCACTGACGGTGGAGAGCCGGACCGGCTCCAGCCCGCTGACCGCGGCGATCGACGAATTGGTGATCGGCGGCTGGGCCGGGCGCGACAAGGCGGCGATGGAGCACCACATGGTCGAGTTGGAAGCGCTCGGCGTGAAGCGGCCGGCCTCGACGCCGGTCTATTATCGCGTCGCCGCCGCCCGGCTGACCACCGACCCGGTCATCGAGGATGTCGGCGCCAACAGCAGCGGCGAGGTCGAGGCCGTCCTGTTCGCCTGCGGCGGCAAGACCTATGTCGGCGTCGGCTCTGACCACACCGACCGCCAGGTCGAGACCTATGGCATCAGCGTCTCCAAGCAGGTCTGCGACAAGCCGGTCGCCGCGACCGTCTGGCCCTATGAGGAGGTCGCCGGCCATTGGGACGAGCTGATCCTGCGCAGCTTCGCGGTGATCGACGGCGAGCGCCGGCTCTACCAGGAGGGGCCGATCTCGGGCCTGCTCGCACCGGACGACCTGATCCGCGGCTTCAACGGCACCGGCGCGCTGCCCGAGGGCACGGCGATCTTCGGCGGCACCATGCCGGCGATCGGGGGCATCCAGATGGCCAGCCGCTTCGAAGGCGAGCTCGAGGATCCGGTCCTGCGCCGCAGCATCCGCTTTGGCTATGACCTGAAGATTCTACCGATCCGGGGTTGACGTCGCGGCCCCCGGAAGGACGATGGCTGCGACCTCAGACCGCGGTGCGAGCAAACGTGACTCTTCTGGACAAGCCCAAGGATGCGCAGCGGCATGTCTCGCTGCGTGACCAGGCCTACACTGCGATCAAGCGCCTGATCATCACCACCGGGCTGCGGCCGGGCGAGATTCTGAGCGAGCCCGCGTTGAGCACGCAGCTCGACATCGGCCGCACGCCGATCCGCCAGGCGATCGACCGCCTGCTCAATGACGGGCTGGTCGAGGTGATGCCGCGCAAGGGCACGATCGTGAAGCCGGTCAGCCTGGACGAGATCCTCAACATCATCGATGCGCGCATCGTCAACGAGACCTTCTGCGTGCGCGTCGCGGCTGAGCGGGCCAGCACCGAGGTGCCGGCCCAGCTCAGGCGCAATCTCGAGGCGATGCGCGAGGCGGCGCAGGCGCGCGACATCGAGACGATCGCCGATCTCGACCAGGAGTTTCACGCGATCATCGCCGGCTCGGCTCGCAATCCCGTGATGAGCGACCTGCTGCGGAACCTGCACGAGCGCTCGGCACGGATGTGGTTCATCTCGCTCAGTACCAACGAGCAGCATTTGCGCATCTGCGCCGAGCACGCCGCCATCGTCGACGGCATCGCCCGGCAGGACCCGGACGCGGCCGAGCGGGCGATGCGGGCGCATATCGAATCCTTCCGCGCCAACATCACGCGGCAGGGCTGAGCTTTCGCCAGCTCAGCCCGCCAGCGCCGCCTCGGCGGCCGCCGCGATCGCGAACAGGGCGGCATCCTCGCCGCCGGCCCGTGCCAGCATCAGCCCGGTCGGCGCCTCGCCCGCTCGATGCATCGGCAGCGAGATGCCGCAGCCGTCCATCATGTTGATCAGGGTCGGGTTGCGCAGCATCAGCAGGTTGAGGCGGGTGAAGGCCTCGTCATCGGCATCGCATTCGGCGATGCTCGGTGCCATCGTGGGGACAGTCGGCAGCGCCAGCACGTCGAAGGTGCCAACCTCCTCGCGCAGCGCGGCGACGAAGGCGGCGCGGGCGCGCAGCAGTTCGATATAGTCGGCGCAGTCCTGGTTGGCGCCGCGCAGAATGCGCTGGCGCACGCGCGGATCGTAGCCCTCGCCCTTCGCCGCGATCAGCGCGCGGTGATGCGCATAGGATTCAGCCGCGGCGAAGCCACCCTTGGCGTTGATCCGGGCGACCTCGGCGAAGCGCGCGAAAGGCTGCTCGATGATCTGCGCGCCGGCCCTGGACAGGGTGGTGAGCGCCCGCGCGAAGTGCGTGGCGACAGTCGCGTCGAGCCCGTCGAGCGCGACCGTCTGCGGCACGGCGATGCGCAGGCCGGCAAGGCCGATCGCCTGCGTCGGCAACTCGGCCCCGCTCATGATCTCGTGCAAAGCGCGGCAGCAGGCGACGCTGCGGGCGAGCGAGCCGATCGAATCGAGGCTCTGCGAGAGAGGAAACGCGCCGTCGAGCGGTACGCTTGATGCCGTCGGCTTGTAACCGGTGATGCCGCAGAGTGCGGCGGGGATGCGGCAGGAACCGCCGGTGTCGGAGCCAATGCCGGCCACCGCCATCCCGTCCGCGACCGAAACCGCCGCGCCTGAGGAGGAGCCGCCGGGGATGCGGCGGGTCGCGCGGTCATAAGGCGAGGCCGGCGTGCCGTGATGCGGGTTGAGGCCGAGCCCGGAAAAGGCGAACTCGCTCATATTGGTGCGGCCCATCACAATGAGCCCGGCACGGCGCAGGCGCGCGATCGCGGGCGCGTCGCGCTCTGCAGGTGACGCGTCGGCGAGCACGGTTGAACCCGCGGGCGTCGGCTCGCCGGCGAGGTCGAACAGGTCCTTCACCGAGATCGGGATGCCGGCGAAGGGGGAGGGGCTGAGCCCCGCATCCCGCAGGCGGTCCATTGCCTCGGCGGCGGCGAGCGCGGCCTCGCGATGGACCTTGATGAAGGCGAGCCGGCCCTCGCCATCCGGTGCCTCGATCCGCTCGAGCGCTTCGCGCACGAGGGTGAGCGAGCGTGTCCGTTCCGAAGCGAGATCGTCGGCGAGATTGGCGAGGGTCGGCATCATGGCTGGCTCAGACCGGGTCGAAATAGTGGATTTCGAGCAGGATGCAGCCCTTCTGCGACTTGAACGGCCCGTGCGGGGCATGCGGTGGGCGCACTGCATAGGTGTGCGGCGGGAAGCTCTCGCCGCCCTCGCCGTTGGCGTCGTTGCCGACGGTGAGGTCGCCCTCCATCAGATAGACCTCTTCCCAATAGTCATGGGAGAACGGCGCGGTGGTGTAGACGCCGGGCTGGAAGCGCAGCAGGCGGGTGCGCGTGCCGCGATTGTTCACCTCGTCGAGGGCGCCCGACAGGATCTTCTGCTGGATGCCGGCGGGATAGCCGGCCGGCACCTCCCAGCCCTTGGACATGTCGAGGGTGTAGAATTCGTCGTGGCTCTTGTTGACGGGCATGACGCTGTCCTTTCGCCGGCTCAGGCGGCTGATTTGGTGTCGAGGTCGTAGGAGTCCAGCATCGACTGGACGATGCCGCCGGCCTTGCCCCAGTCATAGGTGCGGAAGGAGTGGCCCTTGGTCACGAAGGTCGCCCCGGCATAGAACATCTCGTACTGGTGGTGGCGCGAGCCGAACTCGGAGCCGACCGCGTCCCAGGCGAGCTTGTAGAACTTGACCCGGTCATGCGAATTCGCGGCCGGCGACTGCTGGGTCTTCTCGATGATCGCTGCGATCTCGGGGTTGGCGAAATCGGCGATCGAGGAGGGCAGCATGATCATGCCGCCGCCGGCGAGCTCGCGCAGCGAGTTCAGGATCTTCGGATACATCTGCTGGGTCAGCACCTGCGCCGAATAGAGCATGTGCCGGTCGGGCACGAAGTAGGGGCCGGCCTGCGTGCCCTTGGCCTCCATGGCGTTGACGAAGGCGTCGACCATCGCCGCCTCGGCGGCGAGCTGGCCGAGGGTCTCGCGCACCTGCGGGAACTGGGTGATGCCGTTGGTCTGGGTGGTGCGATGGGCGATGCCCATCAGGAACTGCAGCTTCACCTTGAGGCGGATCATCGCCTGGTAGTTCTGGTAGACATGCGCCGGGGTCGCATGGAACTGCTTCTGGCACATCTCGACGCTGCCATCGATGAAGACCCGGTCCCACGGAACCTTGACATCGTCGAAGAACAGCACCGCATCGTTCTCGTCGTAGCGGCTGGCCAGCGGGTTGTCGAAGATCGAGCCCGCCTGCGCCTCATACGATTTGCGCGAGAGCATCTTCAGGCCCTTGGTGTTCATCGGGATGGCGAAGGAGACGGCATAGCGCTCCTCGCCCGGCTGCATCGGCTGGATCGTGGTGACGAAGACCTCGTTGGCGACGACGCCGCCGGTCGCCAGCATCTTGGCGCCGCGGATGGTGATGCCCTCGGCGTCGCGGTCGACGACGCCGGCGGTCAGGAACGGGTCGGCCTGCTCGGCCGCGTTCTTGGAGCGATCGGCCTGCGGGTTGATGATGACATAGGTCAGGTAGAGGTCGTTGTCGCGGGCGTAGCGATAGTAGCTTTCCAGCGCGGCGGCGCGGGCCGGATCGTAGCCCTCGAACACCGGCAGGCCCATGCGCATGCCGGAGATGCAGGAGGCGACATGGTCGGGCGCGCGGCCGAGGAAGCCGCCATGGATCGCGGTCCAGGCCTCCAGCGCCCGGCGGCGCTCGACCAGGTCGGCATAGGAGGTCGGCAACTGCCAGATCCGGTTGGCGCGGCCGCCGGTCTCGGTCTCGAAGGTCATGAGGTCGCGGCGCGAGGCATCGCCGGCGAAGTCGAACAGGCCGGCGACCGACTGCGCGACATTGCGGAAGGCGCGGTGGCTGGTGACGTCCTCGACACGGGCGCCGTCGATATAGATCGAGCGGTCGTCGCGCAGGCTGGCCAGATGCTGCTGTCCGGTCTTGGTCATGGGTCTCTCCTCGCTCTTTTGACTGTCAGTAGTGGATGGGCAGCGGCCAGGACGGCTCGCGCTGGGTCTCGTCGACGAGGTCGCGATAGCGGCCGCGGAAGAAGATCAAGGGCGCCGGAGTGCCGGCGCGCACGGTGTGGCGCAGCACCCGCACCAGGAAGATGACATGGTCGCCGCCGTCGTGATTGGCGTAGGGCTCGCACTCGAAATGGGCGAGCGATCCGGTGATCAGCGGTGCCTGGGCGTGACCGACGCTGCGCCTGGTCTCCGACCATTTGTCGCCGAGCGCCCGGGCGAAACGGTTGGATATGTGCTCCTGCTCGCGCGCCAGCACATTGACCGCGAAGCCCTTGGCCTCAAGCATGGCCGGCAGGCTGTTCGCCCGCCTGTCGACGCTGAACAGGACGAGCGGCGGATCGATCGAAACGGAGTTGAACGAACTCATGGTCATGCCGATGAGCTCCTCGCCGCTGCCCTGCGCGGTGATCACCGCGACGCCGGTGGCGAACTCGCCCAGGGATTGCCTGAAGGCCTTGGCGTCCATCGTCCCCTCCTCTCCGGTTGCTTTTGCGATGTATCCTTGTTAAGATAGCTTTGTAACAAAGCTATTAGAGTGAGTCAACAGCCCTTGAGGACGACCAAACCATGTCGAGCGAGAACCGGCGCATGACCGTGGCGAAGCCGGATTTGCTGGATGGCGGCAGCGATACGCGCTTCCGCGACCTGCTCTACGATTTCTTCGCCTTCGGCGGCCGGCTGGAGGAGGCGAGGGCACGCTTCGCCGCCTATATCGGGCTGACCCCGCCGCAATATCTGATCATGATCGCGATCAGCCGCGCCGCTGCCGTCGGCGAGGTCGGCGTGGCGCAGGTCGCCGAGCGGCTGCATCTCAGCGGCGCCTTCGTCACCATCGAAGTGAACAAGCTGGTGAAGAGCGGGCTCGTCGCCAAGCAGCCGCATGCCAGCGACAAGCGCCGGGTCAATCTCTCGGTGACGCCGCTAGGTGCGGAGATGCTGGAGCGCCTGGCTGCACTGCAGCGACCGGTGAACGATGCGCTGTTCGCCTCGCTCGACCGCGCGGATTTCGAGATGCTGAGCGGCATCATGCGCCGGCTCGCCCGCGGGGCGAAGCAGGCTCTCCATCTCGCCGATCACATCGTCGCCGACGAGAAGGCGCAGGCGCACGATTGAGATCGCGCGTACCGGCGCTCTCCTGATCATTATCATCGCTTGAGGCGAGGGGCGTTCGGCACGCGGAGGTTGCCGAATCCTTGCCTTTCCAGTGATACAAAACGTTTGCGCAAACGTTTTGTATGATTATCTTCCCCATAGAGCGGCCGTTGAGCCGCAGCGGGAGGCTCTGTTGGCGCGCCATTGCCGGTTTTCCAGCGTGTGTCGTCACACCATGGTGAAAGTCGTGCTGCGCCGCCGCGGCATCCTTGCCAGCCCTGGGCGCAGCCGATGGTGACGATCAAGGACGTCGCCCGCGCCGCCGGGGTCTCGGTGACCACGGTGTCCCATGCGGTCAACCGCACGCGTCATGTCAATCCGGGTACGATCGAGAAGGTCCAGGCGACGATCGAGCAGCTCGGCTACCAGCCGAGCGGCGTGGCGCGGGCGCTGAAGAGCAACCGCACCCACACCGTCGGCATGATCGTCACCAGCTCGACGAACCCGTTCTTCGCCGAGGTGATCCGTGGCGTCGAGACCGGCTGCTTCGATCGCGGCTACAGCCTGATGCTGTGCAATTCCGGCGATGTCGCGCAGAAGCTCACCGCCTATCTGCGCACGCTGATGATGAAGCGCATCGACGCGCTGCTGGTGATGACCAGCAATGCCAGCTCGGACTTCTTCCGCCGCCTCGAGCAGATCAGGACGGTGCCGATCATCGCGCTCGACACGACGATCCCGCGCGTCGACTGCCTGATCAACGACGATTCCCTGCTGGGCGGCCGGCTCGCCGGGGCGCATCTGGCGGGCAAAGGCTTTGCCCGCATCGGCTGCATCACCGGCCCGGCCGAGCATCCGCGCAGCATGGAGCGCCTCGCCGGCTTCACCGCGGCGCTGGGGGAGGCGGGCAGGCCGCTCGATACGGCGTTGATGATCGAGTCCGACCTTACCGTCGGCGGCGGCCATACGGCGATGGCCGCGCTGCTCGACCGCTGCGGTGCGAACCGGCCGGATGCGATCTTCTGCTTCAACGATCTCGTCGCCATCGGCGCGATGTGCGCGGCGCAGCAGCGCGGCCTGCGCGTGCCGGAGGACCTTGCGGTCATCGGCTATGACGACATCGACATCGCCGCCTTCACCTCGCCGCCGCTGACCACCATCCGCCAGCCGGCCTATGACATCGGCGTCAAGGCGGCCGAATTGCTGGTCGGCCTGCTCGACCATGGCCGGCCGTTGCCGCCCACGCTGGCGCTGGAGCCGGTGCTGGTCGAGCGCCTGTCCGTGACGCCCGCAACCAACCCTGGAAGGTCCGCATGACCCGCTACATCATCGATTGCGATCCCGGGCATGACGATGCGATGGCGATCCTCTACGCCGCCAAGCATCTCGACGTGGTCGGGCTGACCACCGTCGCCGGCAACTCCTCGCTGGAGAACTCGACCCGCAACGCCCTAGCGATCTGTACGCTGGCGGGCCTGAAGCTGCCCGTCGTGCCCGGCCTCGACCGCGCTTTGATCGAGCCGCCGCTCGACGGCGCCTATGTCCATGGCGCGACCGGCATCGACGGCGCGGAGCTGCCGGCACCCGGCTACGATCCGCTGAACCGGCATGCCGTCGATTTCATCATCGAGATCGCCAAGGCCGCACCCGGCGAGCTCAGCCTGATCGCGATCGGTCCGCTCAGCAATGTCGCGCTGGCGCTGCGGCTGGAGCCGCGGCTCGCCGGCTGGCTCAAGTCGATCGCGATCATGGGCGGCTCGACCACCAGCGGCAACCGCACGCCCTATGCCGAGTTCAACATCGTCTGCGATCCCGAGGCGGCGGCGATCGTCTTCGATGCCGGTGTGCCACTCAGCATGGTCGGGCTCAACGTCACTCGCCAGGCGGGGATCGCCGAGCGCCATATCGCCAGGCTGCGTCAGGGCGGCGGGCGGGTTTCTTCGGCAATGGCCGACCTGCTCGCCTTCTACCTTGCCAAGATGCAGGAGCGCTACGGCACGCCGACCGCGGCGATGCATGATCCCTGCGCCGTTATCCCGCTGGTCAAGCCGGGGCTGATCACCTTCCAGGCGCTGCCGGTCCATATCGAGCTCGGCGAAGGCCCGCTGCGAGGGATGACAGCCTGCGACAGCCGGCCGATGCGCCGCGACCACGACCAGCCCGGCGCCAGCCGCCCGGCGAATTGCAATGTCGCCGTCGCCGTCGATGGCGAGGCCTGCGTCGATGCCGTCATCGACACCATCCTCGGATATGACCGGCCATGATCCCGCTGCTCATCGACTGCGATCCCGGCCATGACGATTCCATGGCCATCCTCTATGCCGCCAAGCATTTCGAGCTGCGCGGCCTGACCACTGTGTTCGGCAACTCGATCGTCGAGAACACCACGCGCAATGCGCTGAAGATTTGCGAACTCGCCGGGCTCGACATCCCCGTCGCCGGCGGCATCGGCGCGCCTTTGGTCGGCAGCTTCGCGCCGTCGATGATCCATGGCGCCAGCGGCCTCGACGGCGCCGACCTGCCCGAGCCGAAGCGCCGGCCGGTCGACATGCATGCGGTGACGATGATCATCGAACAGGCGAAGAAGGCAGAAGGTGAGCTCGTGCTCGCCGCGATCGGCCCGCTGACCAATGTCGCAGTGGCGCTGCGCACCGAGCCGCGGCTGGCGCGCTGGCTGAAATGCATCACCATCATGGGCGGCAGCCTCGATATCGGCAATGCCGCGCCTTACGCCGAGGCGAACATCCTGAAGGATCCGGAAGCGGCGGCGGCCGTCTTCTCCTGCGATGCCGAGATCTATCTCGCTGGCCTCAACTTCACCCGCCAGGCGATCCTCGATCGCAGCCATGTCGAGCTGCTGCGGCGGGCGGGTGGGGCGGTGCCGGAGACCGTCGCCGGCATGCTCGATTTCTACCTGACCCGCAACGAAGCCCGCTACGGCAGGCCGATCTCGCCGATGCACGATCCCAGCGCCTTCGTGCCCTTCGTCCGGCCGGACCTCGTCGAGCACAAGCCCTTCCATATCCAGGTCGAGCTGGCGAGCCCGCTGCTGCGCGGCATGACCGTGGCGGACCAGCGCAACGTCACGCGCCGCCCGGACGAGCCGGAGCCGCCGCGCGCCAACGTCATGGCCGGCATCCGCATGGATGGGCCGGCCGCGACCCGGCATGTGATCGAGACGATCGCGAGCTATGGGCGCGGCTGAAAGCGCCCGGTTTCGACTGGCCTGCTGCCCGCAACAACAAGACTGATCAGGAGGATTGGATGACGACGCGCCGCACCGTTCTGAAGGGCATGACAGCCGCCGGCGGCCTGCTCGCTGCGCCGCAACTGTTGCGCGCCCAGGCCAAGACCGAGCTCAATGTGATCTGGGTCGGTTGGCCGGAGAGCCACATCACGCCGATGGCCGAGATGTTCATGAAGAACAACCCGACGATCGGCCTGAAGCTCGAGCGCATCCCGTTCAACGAGCTCTTCCCGGCGCTGGAAGTGCGCCTGCAGGCGCGCACGCCGCTGCCCGACATCTTCTTCGCCGATGGGCCGCTGACCGCCTCCTATTCGATCCGCAAGCATCTCGCCGAGCTGGACGGCATCCTCGGCAACGATCTTGGCCGCTACACCAAGGCGGCGCTTGCGCAGGGCACCTACAAGGGCAAGCTGATGACGCTGCCCTATATCAGCAGCGGCATGGTGCTGTTCCTCAACCGCAAGCACTTCGCCGATGCCGGCGTCGCCCTGCCCGAGCCCGATGTCGCCAAGCGCTGGACCTGGGAGCAGACGCTCGAAGCCGCCAAGAAGCTGACCGACTCCGCCAAGAACCAGTGGGGCCTCGTCTTCGAGATGGCCGACCGGCCCTATCAGGCGTTGACGCTGCCGCAGTCCAAGGGCGCGCAGGTGCTGAGCGAGGACGGGCTGACCGCGACGGGCTATGTCGATTCCAAGCCCTTCATCGACGCGATGCAGTTCTACGCCGACCTGTTCAACAAGCATAAGGTGACGCCGACCGGCGTGTTCGACACCAATCTCGCGCTCGAAATGTTCGCGACCGGCCGGGCTGCGATGTATCTCGCGACGACGCCGAGCCTCGCCTCGATCTCGGCGCGCAAGGATCTCGACTGGACGGTGGCGCCGCAGCCCTATTTCGAGGGCGGCAAGGCGGTGACGCCGACCGGCAGCTGGCATATCGGCATGAACCCGCGCACCAAGCAGCGCGCCGTGGCCGAGACCTTCATCAAGGCCTTCGCGCAGCCTGAGTATGTCGAGGCGCAGGCGCGCCTGCGGCCGAACCCGCCGGTGCTGAAATCGGTCTGGGATTCGATGGGCGCCGAGCTCGATACGCCCGGCTGGCGCATCGTCCGCTCCGAGATGGAGAACACCGCCGTGCCGCGGCCGGCGACGCCGGGCTGGCTCGAATACGAGGACATCCTGCGCGGCGCCTTCCGCGAGATCCAGGGCGGCGCCAATGTCGAGCAGCGGCTGAAGAAGGCCGCCCGCGACATCGACCGCGAATTCGCCAAGTACCGCGGCTGACTGGAGATGACCGCCTTGTCCGACCGGGCCTTGGCCCCCGTCGCCGCTTCGGAGGCGCCGCGTGCCGCGCGTCGCCGCTCCGCCGATCCGATGCAGCCGCGCACGCTGGTGCTGCTCGCCTTCCTCTTGCCGGCGCTGGCCTTCCTCGTCCTGTTCCGGCTGACGCCGATCGTGATCGCCATTGGCGGTAGCCTGTTCACCCAGAACCTTGCCGGCGAGACCTCCTTCGGCGGCCTGACGAATTTCGCGCAGCTCTTCGGCGACGAGCGCTTCTGGAATTCGCTGAAGGTCACGCTGATCTTCAACATCATCATCAACCCGCTGCAGATCGCCATTGCCTTCTGCTACGCGCTGCTGGTGATGGCGCCGGGCAGGGGCGTCACCTTCTTCCGTGCCGCCTTCTTTCTGCCGATGACGCTCTCCACCGGCCTTACCGCCGTGTTGTGGAACATCATGCTGGATTCCAATCTGGGACCGGTGAATGCCATCCTCGAGGGCATCGGCATCGGCCGCCAGCCCTTCTTCCTGTCGGAGCATCAGGCGCTCGGCACGATGATCGCCATCGCGACCTGGAAGGGCTGCGGCTATTGGATGATCTTCCTGCTGGCCGGGCTCTACCGCATTCCGGGCGAGCTCTACGAGGCCGCCCGCATCGACGGCGCCAGCCGCTGGCACCAGCTCGTCCACATCACCCTGCCGCAGATGCGCCGGCCGCTCGCCTTCGTCTTCGTGGCGGACACCGCGATCAACTTCCTGTTCTTCGCGCCGGTCTACATCATCACCAAGGGCGGGCCGAACGGCGCGACCGACCTGCTGATGTTCCGCGCCTACGAAAACGCCTTCACCTTCATCAACTGGGGACGTTCGCTGGCGCTGTCGACGATCATCCTCGTCATCATCGGCGTGATCGCCGCGATCGAGCTCCGGCTGTTCCGCGACAAGGAAGGAGCCGACGCATGAGCGTCGATCGCCGCTCCACCGTGCTGGCGCTCGGCACGGCCCGCTACGTCACGATGTCACTGATCGCGCTCGTGCTGCTCTTGCCGCTGATCTGGCTCGTCGTCTCCTCGCTGCGGCCGCCGGCTGATATCTTCGCCCATGGCAGCCGCCTCGGTTGGAGCATGCTGATCCCCGACCGGCTGACGCTGGAGAATTATACCTCGCTCATCGGCACCGGCTTCCCCCGTGCCGTCGGCAATTCGCTCTTCGTTGCGCTGACGACGATGGTGGTCGGTGTCGTCATCAATGCCGCCGCGGGCTTTGCCTTCGCGGTGTTCGATTTCCGCTTCAAGAACGTGATCTTCGTCTTCGTCCTTGCAGCGGCGATGATGCCGTTCGAGGCGATCGTCATCCCGCTCTACATCCTCGTGCAGAGTCTCGGCCTGATCGACAGCTACGCCGCGCTGATCCTGCCCGACCTCGCCAACGGCTTCGTCATCTTCATGTTCCGCCAGTTCTTCGCCGGCCTGCCGCGCGAGCTCTACGAGGCGGCGCGGGTCGATGGTGCCTCCTGGGGGCATATCTGGCTGAAGATCGCGCTGCCGATCTCCTGGCCGGTGGTGCTGACCGGCGGCATCATGCTGTTCATGCACCAGTTCGAAGCGTTCTTCTGGCCGCTGGTGGCAGCGCCGTCGCCGGAGCACACGCTCGTGCAGGTGGCGATCGCGCGCAATATCAGCCTTGAGGGTACGGAATGGGGGCGATTGTTTTCCTCGACCACGCTCGCCGGCCTGGTCGCGCTGGTGCCGTTCCTGCTCTTCCAGAAGTTCTACATCCGCAACTTCGTCACGAGCGGGCTGAAATAGGGTGGGTGATTGCGGCGGCCTCCGCCTGGAAGGTCGCCGCAATCCCGAAACAGGCGCTGACGGCGCAGATCACGCGCCGTTCATCAGTTTCTCAAGCTTGGCGATATAGGCCGGCGGCAGCTTGTTGGCGCGCGCGCCCTTGAGCAGCGGCTCGATATAGTGCGCCGGCGCACCTGCCGGTGCCGACGGGTTGGGCATGTCGTAGGTCGTCGAGGCAACGACCTCGCCGGCGGCGGTGTGCAGCACGATGGATTTATGGGCCCAATGGCCCTTGTCGGTGCCGGCGGACTTGTCCATCGCCGCCATGTCGCTCTCGGAGAGCTCGTAATGGACGCCCCAGGTCTCGGCACCCTTGACGGGAGCGAGCCGCGCGCCGTTGTAGGCGCCGTCCGTGGTCGTTCCGAAGGAAAGCTCGTAGTCCCTGAGGCAGGCGATGCTGAGCGCCTTTGCCGAGGGTGCGACGCCGTGGATCAGGTCGATATCCATCAGATTGGCATAGGCGAAGTAGTTCACGTCGGTCTCCTTGGCAGGTTTGAGTCTTGGACGAGGGCGCTCGCTCGGGATCAGCGGGCCGAAGCTCGGAAAGGCGTCATCGCGGCGCCTGGCGCAGGGCGTCCCAGGTCTGTGGCAGGGCCGCGAGCGGGGCGAGCGCGTCGATCTCGGCGGCGCGATGGCAGCGGGCCTGCCGCCCCGGCGCAACGGTCGCGAGCGGCGGCGGCTCGCTCCGGCACAGCGGCAAGGCGAAGGGGCAGCGCGCGGCGAAGCGGCAGCCTGGCGGCGGCTCGACGAGGTCGGGCGGCCCACCCGGGATTGCGATCGGTTCGTCGCGGCTGCCGAGGCGGGGCAGGGCGTTCTTCAGGCCGAGCGTATAGGGATGGGCCGGCCGGCGGATGACGTCGCGCGTCGGCCCGGTCTCGACGATCTCACCGGCATACATCACCGCGACGCGCTCGCAGTTCTCGATGACCAGAGCGAGGTCGTGCGTCACCAGCAGCAGCGAGAAGCCGAGCCGCTGCTGGAGTTCGCGCAGGCTGCGGAAGATCTGGTCCTGGACGACGACATCGAGCGCGGTCGTCGGCTCATCGGCGAGGACCAGCGGCGGCTCCAGCGCCAATGCCATGGCGATGATGGCGCGCTGGCGCATGCCGCCGGAGAACTGGTGCGGATAGTCGCGCGCCCGCTCCGGCGCGACACCGACCATGGTCAGCAGCTCTTGCGTGCGGCGCCAGGCCTCGGCGCGCGAGAGCTGGCGATGGGCGAGGATCGCCTCGGCGATCTGGTCGCCGACGCGCAGGACGGGGTTGAGCGCGTTGAGGGCGCTTTGTGTGATCATCGAGATGCCGGCCCAGCGCACGGCACGGCGTTGCTCGGCGCTGGCCGTCATGAGATTGCGGCCCTGGAAGGCGATGCTGCCGGCGTCGATGCGGGCATTGCCGGGCATCACGCCCATCACCGTCTTGAGCAGCGTGCTCTTGCCGCAGCCGGATTCGCCGATCAGGCCGAGATTCTCGCTCTTGCCGAGCGCGAGATCGATCTTGGCCAAGGCGCTGGCCGGGCCGCGCGGCGTGGAATAGCTCGCGCTGAGGCCGGCGATCGAGAGCAGGGGACGGGTGTCGCTTCCTGCCATGGCGTCAGCCCATCCTCAGGCGCGGGTTGACGACCTGCTCATAGGCGCGGCCGACGAAATAGACCGCCGAGACCAGCACCATGATCGCGATGCCCGGCGGCACCACCCACCAAGGCGCGCGGTACATCATCTGCGAGGCATAGGCGTCGTAGACGATCGAGCCCCAGCTCACCACCGTGGGATCGCCGAAGCCGAGGAAGCCGATGCTGGCCTCGGTGATGATCGCCCAGGCGAGCGCGAAGGCGACGCTGACCAGCGCGATCGGCATGATGTTGGGCGCGATCTCGCGATAGATGATCGTAAGATCGCTGGCGCCGGTGATGCGGGCGGCGGCGATGAAGGGCATCTCGCGCAGCGACAGCACCTGGGCGCGCACCACGCGCGCCGTCGAGCGCCACATCACCAGCGTCATCGCGATCACCATGGTGGTCAGGCTGCGGCCGGTGAGCGAGAGCACGATGATGATGAAGGGCAGGAAGGGCAGGCCGAGGAACATGTCGGTCAGCCGCATCAGGACAGAATCGATCCGGCCGCCGAAATAGCCGGATATCAGCCCGATATTGACGCCGATCAGCACGGTCCCCAGTGCGGTCAGCCCGCCGACGAGCAAAGCCGGGCGGGCGCCGACCAGCATCTGGCTGAGCACGTCGCGGCCGAGGAGGGTGGTGCCGAGCCAGTGCTGCCAGGAGGGCGGAGCGAGGCGCAGGAGCTTGCCGGCGGCGTCGTAATTGCGCGCGACCGGGTCATAGGGGGCGATCGCGGGCCCCAGGATCGCCAGCGCGACGCAGAGACCGAGGATCATCAGGCCGGTGGGACCGAAGGGACCGCGCCAGACCGCGCGAAAGAAATCGAGGATGATGGTCGACATGATCAGGCGTAGACGACGCGTGGATCGAGCAGACCGTAGAGCAGGTCCGCGATGAACGTGCCGAAGACGGTCAGCACGGCGATGAGCAGGAAGGCGGCCTGCGCCACGGGGTAATCGGCGCGGCTGATCGCCTCGATCATCAGGAGGCCGAGGCCCGGCCAGGAGAACACTGTCTCGATCACCACCGAGCCCGCCACGGCCCAGCCGAGGATCATCGGCAGCGTCGTCGCCAGCGGCAGCAGCGCGTTGCGGGCGGCATGGCCGAAGAGGACGCGGCGCTCGCTCAGCCCCTTCATCCGGGCGAGCTCGATATAGTCCTCGCCGATGGTCGAGAGCATGGTCGAGCGCATCAGCAGCAGCGGGAAGCAGAGCTGGTAGAGCGTGTTGACCAGGAAGGGCAGTGCGAGGTGATGCAGGAAGTCGGCGGAGAGATACATCCGCCAGTCCTGCTCGGGGAACATCCCGGGCGTGACGATGTGGCCGATCGGGAAGAGGTCGAGCTTGATCGAGAACAGCAAGATCGCGAGCATGCCGAGCCAGAACAATGGCGCCGATTGTAGTGCGGTCGCGGTGAAGACGAGGCTGACCTCAGCGGCGCCGCCGCGCTTCCAGGCGGCGATCGCGCCGATGACCGCGCCCAGGAGATAGGCGGCGAGCATCGAGGGCAGGATCAGCAGGATCGTATTGAGCAGGCGGCCCTGAATCATCTCGAAGACCGGCCGGTTGGTCTGGAAGGAGAAGCCGAAATCGAGGACGCAGAGATTGCGCAGATAGAGGAGATACTGCTCGAAGAGCGGCCGATCGAGCCCGAATTGCTGGCGCATCGCCTCCTGCGCCTTGGGATAGAGCGAGGGGCTGATCACCGTTGCGGTCGGGTCGCCCGGCAGGAGCCGGAACAGGAAGAACATCAGCGTCGCCATGGCGAACAGCGTCAGGACCATGTGGCAGAAGCGACGCAGGAGATAGCCGGCCATGGTTCAGCCCGCCGCTTGTTGGAGAGCGGGCGGCGGCACCCGGACGATGTCGGGATCGGCCGAGGGGATCGCTGCGATCAGCGTGCGCGTATAGGCGTCGCTCGGCGCTGACAGCACCGCCTCGACCGGGCCGGTCTCGACGATGCGGCCGCGATACATGATGGCGAGCCGGTCGCAGACCGCGCCGACCGTGGCGAGGTCATGGGTGATGTAGAGCATGGCGATTCCGCGATCGCGGGCGAGGCGCTTGAGCAGGCGCACGATGTCCCATTTGATCGAGACGTCGAGCATCGAGACCGGCTCGTCGGCGACGATGAAGCGCGGTTCGAGGATGATCGCGCGGGCGATGCAGACACGCTGGCGCTGGCCGCCGCTCAGCTCGTGCGGATGCTTGGCAAGATAGCTTTCGGGCGGGTTGAGGCCGACTTCCGCGAGGGCGTCACGGACGCTCGCCGCCACCTTGGCGCGGTCGCGGACGCCCTGGTAAAGCAGCGGCCGGCCGACCAGCTCCTCGACCGTATGCTGCGGGTTGAGTGCGCCATAGGGGTCCTGGAAGATCATCTGGACCTGGCGATGGAAGGCCTTCCTGTCGCGAGCACGGGCGTTGGCGCTGTCGGTGCCGTCAATCCGGATCGTGCCGGAGCTCGGCGTCTCCAGCCCGACCAGCAGGCGCCCGGTCGTCGACTTGCCCGAGCCGGATTCGCCGACGAGGCCGAGCACCTCGCCGGCGCCGATATCGAAGCTCACCCCCTCGACAGCCCGCGTGACCTCGCCACGCCGGCCGGGCAGCAGCGAGCGCAGGCCCGCCGCCGCGGCATAGTGTTTGGTCAGGTCGCGGACGTCGATCATCGGCGCAATGCTCGCGCGACCGGCGGTAATCACTTCGCCGGGGCGCGCAGGGCGCCGTCCGGGCCCCAGCTGTAGCCGGCGGCCTTCAGGATCGCTTTGGCCTTGTCGATGTCGTAGGCCGGCAACGGGATCGAAGCGTCGTGCCAGAAGGCGTTGACCGGGACGATCGGCGTGGCGCTGCGGCCGGCGTCGCCACCCAGCACTTCCTCGATGATCGCGTTATAGGGGATGGCATGGGCCATGGCCTGGCGCAGCGCCTTGCTGGCGAGCGCCGGGCGGGTGGTGTTGTAGCGCATCGACATGTGTCCGTTCGAGCGCGCCTGAATCAGCTTGACGTTCTTCTCGGCGGCGAACTCCTTGACCACCGTCGGCACGATCGGCTGGAAGGAGACGTCGATGTCACCCTTCTTCAGGGAGGCGCCGACGAGCTCGGCCGAGCCGAAGACGACGATCAGCAGATCGGAGGCCGGCTTGGCGAAATGATCGGCGCGACGCTGCAGCGAGATCTCCTGGCCTTCGCGCCAGTAGCGCAGCGTGTAGGGGCCACTGCCGACGAGCGGCATGTTGCGGAAATCCTGCGGCTTGGCGATGCCGGTCTTCTCGACTACGTCCCCCCAGACATGCTTGGGCAGGATCAGCACCTGGCCGAGCGTGTTGATGATGAAGGGCGCATAAGCCTCGGTGAGCTTGAAGCGCACCGTCGTGGGGTCGACGACCTCGACCGAAGCGAGCTTCTCCAGGTATTTCTTGAAATAGGCCGCGTCCCAGCGCTTCAAATAGTCAAAGGAGAATTTCACGTCCTCGGCGGTGACTGGCTTGCCGTCGCTGAAGCTGTGGCCCTGGCGGAGCTTGACCACCACGGTGGTGGGATCGACCACCTCCAGCGCCTCAGCCAGCCACATGCGCGGCGAGCCGTCGGCACCGAGCTCGACCAGCTTGTCGTAGACCAGGCTCAGCGTGTTGAAGTCCTCGACGATCGTCGCGGCCAGCGGGTTGAAGGTGCCCTGGTCGATGGTGCGGCCGATCTTCACGGCAGTACCGGCCTTGGAGGTCAGGCGCAGCATGTTCCAGAGCGAGCGCGGCCCGTCCGAAGTGTCTTCATAGCCGGGGATCTCGACCTTGGCGGTGTTCATCGCGAAGGTGTTGACGACATAGGCGAGGACCGCCTCGGGCTGCTCGTCTGCCAGGGCGCGCTGCAATTCGTGGATCACCTTGCGGCGCTCCTGCGCGTCATAGAGCGCGAGCTGCCTGCCACCGAGTTCGTCGACCTTCGGGCTGGAGAAGGAGCCGACATTGGAGTCGCCCGGCGCGCTGTTGCGCGAATTGAACTGGGCGTTGGTGAAGAAGTCGGGCTCCGAGCGCTGCGGCGAGCCCGAGAGGACCGACATCACCACGTCGAAATCATGCTCCTTGAACCATTTCGACAGCATCGGATTGGGGAAGGGCTGCGGGTCGAGCGTGACCTTCAGGCCGAGCTTGCGCCAGCCCTCGGCGACATAATTGGAGGTCTCGAAATAGTGCTGGTACTTGGCGGCCGGCCAGGTCAGCACCTTGATCTCGGGAACCGGCTGCTGCGCCAGAGCCATGCTTGCGCCGAGCCCGATCAGCGCGCCTGCGAATGCCGTCGCCAGCCTCATCGTCCTCCCCCTTCTTGTTCTATCGGACAGACAAGTCGCCCGGCGGCTCTCTAAGAGCGCTCGTGTCACGATTTGCCTGTCGCGTTCCCTCGCTCGGGAAGCTAGGGCCGGGCAGCCGGCTTGCCCATTGCTGATTTCCGATGCAGATCATTCCGGATTGGAATGAGCGGATGGGAGCGAGATCCGTGCGCAGGACCTTGCCACCGACCCGGGATCTCGCCTGCTTCGAGGCGGTCGCGCGCCACCGCAGCGTCACGCGCGCCGCGGCGGAGCTCAATCTAACGCAGAGCGCCGTCAGCCGCCGCCTGGCTGCGCTGGAGGAGTTGCTTGGCCAGAACCTGTTCCTCCGCGACAAGCAGCGACTGACCCCGACCGTTGCGGCCGAGGAATATGCCGAGGAGCTGCGCAGCCTCTTGAACCGGGTCGAGGTCGCGACCACCCGGCTGCTCTCGCATGGCCGCAAGGGCGGCGTCCTGACCGTCGCCTGCCTGCCGACCTTCGGCTCGCGCTGGCTGGTGCCGCGCCTCGCCCGCTTCATCGCGGCGCATCCGACGATCGACATCAACCTGATCTCGAAGATCCGGCCGTTCAGCTTCGAGGAGGACAAGGCGCATGCCGCGATCCACTTCGGCAGCCCGACCTGGCTGGGCGCCCGCATCCACCACCTGATGGACGAGCATGTGATCCCGGTCTGCGCACCCGAGCTGATCGGCGGCGAGGCGCTGGCCAGCCCCGAGGGTTTTGCCCGCCTGCCATTGCTGCAGCACACGACCCGGCCCTATCTCTGGCGCGACTGGCTTACTGACGCCGGCGCCAGCGGCGTCAACGGCATCGCCGGGCCGAAATTCGAGTATTATTCCCTCGTGATCCAGGCCGCGATCGCCGGGATCGGCGTCGCGATCCTTCCGGACTTCCTGGTCCGGGAGGAGATCCAGTCGGGAGCGCTGATGGTCGCCTGCCCGCATCGGATGCGCTGCGAGGACGCCTATTTCGTCGTCTACCCCAAGCGCTTCGACGAGAACGTCAATGTCCAGGCCTTCGTCGGCTGGCTCCGCGACGAGGCCGGGCTCTACACCGGTCAGGCACAGGCGAGCGAGACGAGCGTACCAATCTGATGCGGCGTGCGGGATCTCGAAGCGGCGCAGGACGCTGCTCCGCCGCCCGGTTTTGCTATGCAATGTAGACGCGAGTCGTACTTCAATCAGCGCGCAGGCCGTGCAGTTCGGTCGTGCACCGGCGCAAAAAGCAGGCAGGGTGCTGAATCTTTTATGACGCCGGCTGCTGACATCCGCCGCGCTCTGGGTATTCTGACACGACTTTGAACCCGGCCCACCGGCCGCGGGGTGGGCGCTTGTGCCCGGTCCGCAGCCCAATCAGATCGCTAAGAAGGACCTGGCATGACCTCTCCGATCCTCTCGGTCTCGAACCTGACGACCTCGTTCCGGGTCGAAGGACTCTGGAAGCCGGTGGTGCGCAACATCTCCTTCGACATCAAGCCGCAGGAAACGCTGGCGGTGGTCGGTGAATCCGGTTCCGGCAAGAGCGTCACCGCGCTCTCGATCATGCGGCTGACCCCGCCGAGCTCCAGCAAGATCGAGGGCTCGATCAAGCTCAACGGCAAGGAACTCCTGACCCTGCCGGATGCGCAGATGCGTCAGATCCGCGGCAACGATATCGCGATGATCTTCCAGGAGCCGATGACCTCGCTGAACCCGGTGCTGACCATCGGCTTCCAGATCGCCGAGGCGCTGATCCTGCATCGCGGCCTGTCGCGCTCCGAGGCCGAGGCCGAGACGGTGCGCCTGCTGGAGAAGGTCAAGATCCCCTCGGCGAAGTCGCGCTTCCACGAATATCCGCACCGCTTCTCCGGCGGCATGCGTCAGCGCGTGATGATCGCGATGGCGCTGGCCTGCAAGCCGAAGCTCCTGATCGCCGACGAGCCGACGACCGCGCTCGACGTGACGATCCAGGCGCAGATTCTGGAGCTGATCAAGCAGCTGCAGCAGGAAGAGGGCATGTCGGTCCTCTTCATCACCCACGACATGGGCGTCGTCGCCGAGATCGCCGACCGCACCGTCGTCATGTACAATGGCGACGAGGTCGAGACCGGCGCGACCGAAGATATCTTCGCAAACCCGCAGAAGCCCTACACCAAGGCGCTGCTTTCGGCCGTGCCGCGGCTGGGCTCAATGATCGGCCGTGGGCGTCCGATGCGCTTCCCGGTGGTCGACCGTGCGACTGGCGAATCCGATGTCCCGACCGAAACTCCCGATACGGTCCAGGCAGCCGAGCGCCCGGTACTGGAAGTCTCGGGGCTGACGACACGCTTCGAGATCCGCTCGGGCCTGCTCTCCTCGGTCAAGGGCCGGGTGCATGCGGTCGAGAACGTCTCCTTCAGCCTGAAGGCGGGCGAGACGCTGGCGCTGGTCGGCGAATCCGGCTGCGGCAAGTCGACGACGGGCCGCTCGGTGCTGCGCCTGGTCGAGCCGCTCTCCGGCTCGGTGCTGCTCGATGGCGTCGACGTGCTCAAGCTCAGCCAGGGCGAGCTGCGCGAGCAGCGCAAGCGCATGCAGATGATCTTCCAGGATCCGTTCGCCTCGCTCAACCCGCGCATGAATGTCGGCGCCGCGATCGCCGAGCCGCTGCTGATCAACAACCTCGCCAGCCGTTCCGAGGCGCGCGACAAGGTTGCGGACCTCCTGAAGCGGGTCGGCCTGCTGCCCGACATGGCGAGCCGCTTCCCGCACGAATTCTCCGGCGGCCAGCGCCAGCGCATCTGCATTGCCCGCGCGCTCGCGGTCGAGCCGCGCCTGATCGTGGCGGACGAAGCGGTTTCGGCGCTCGACGTTTCCGTCAAGGCGCAGGTGGTCAACCTGATGCTCGACCTGCAGGCGAGGATGGGGCTGGGCTATCTCTTCATCTCGCACGACATGGCGGTGGTCGAGCGCGTCAGCCACCGCGTCGCGGTGATGTATCTCGGCGAGATCGTCGAGATCGGCCCGCGCGAGGCGATCTTCGGCAATCCGCAGCACCCCTACACCAAGCGGCTGCTGGCGGCGGTGCCGATCGCCGATCCGGCCCGGCGCCTGCAGAAGCGCCCGGTCTCGAACGACGAGATCAAGAGCCCGATCCGTCCGGCCGACTACGTTCCGCCGGTGCGCCAGTACCGCGAGGTCTCGCCCGGCCATGCCGTGATGATCTGGGGCGAGGAGTGGGAAGCCAAGCCGGTCATTGCCAAGGTGGCGTGAGCGGAGCCGCGGCGTCTTTCCGGGGCAGGCCGAAGGCCTGAGCCCGGAGCCTATGTACACGACAAGACGCGATGGAGCGCCAAAGGTGTTAGGCGCTTTCTTGCAGAAAAGGCGCGAGTCGTCCCGGGCGACCGGAGGGAGACCCGGGACCCATTCCGGAACCTCTTTCGGAAAGGCTCCGGAATGGATCCCGGATCGGCGCCGCTGACGCGGCTTGTCCGGGATGACAGTGTGATAGGTGTCGAAGCCTAAGCTTCGCCCGGGCTCAGGCCGCCGCCTTCGCCAAAAACGTCTCGGCGTAGTGGCAGGCGACTTTCCGTCCGTCGACCTCGCGCTTCTGCGGGCGCTCGGTCCGGCAGCGATCGGCGACGAAGGGGCAGCGGGTCGAGAAGACGCAGCCCGTCGGCGGGTTGAGCGGCGAGGGCAGTTCGCCGCGCAGCACGATCTTCTCGCGCTTGTCGCCGCCGACGCGCGGCGTCGAGGCGAGCAGCGCCTGTGTATAGGGATGCAAGGGGCGGGCGTAGATGCGCTCCTTCGGCCCGTGCTCGATGGCATTGCCGAGATACATCACCATCACGTCATGGGCGATGTGGCGGACGACGCTGAGATCATGGGAGATGAAGAGATAGGCGAGTTTGAGCTCGTCCTGCAGGTCGGCGAGCAGGTTGAGAACCTGCGCCTGGATCGAGATGTCGAGCGCCGAGACCGGCTCGTCCGCGACCACCACCTTCGGCGACAGGATCAGTGCGCGGGCGATCGCGATGCGCTGGCGCTGGCCGCCCGAGAACATGTGCGGGTAGCGGGCATAGTGCTCCGGCCGCAGGCCGACCTTGGCCATCATGGCGCGGGCCTTCTCGGTGCGCTCGGCCTTGGAAAGGTCGGTGTTGATCAGCAGCGGCTCCTCGAGGATCGTGCCGATCTTCTTGCGCGGGTTGAGCGAGCCATAGGGGTTCTGGAAGACGAACTGGACGGTGCGGCGCAGGCGGCGCTGCTCGCTCGCCGGCGGCGAGACTGCGTCGAGGCCATCCAGGGTGAGAGAGCCGGAGGTCGGCTTCTCGATCAGCGTCGCCATGCGGGCGAGCGTCGATTTTCCGCAGCCGGATTCGCCGACGACAGCCAAGGTGCGTCCGGCTTCGACCGCAAAAGAGACCTTGTTGACCGCCTGCAACTGCGCCGGCGGGCGGAACAGCCCCTGCCTGACCTGATAGGTCTGGACCAGTTCGCGGGCTTCGATGACGGGATTGCTCATCGGGTCGCCTCCGTCGTCGCGCCGGCTTCGTCGCGGGCGCGCTCCGCCTCGCGCTGGGGATCGCCGAGCGGGTAATGGCAGCGCACATGGCCGTCAGCCCAAGGCCGGAGCTGCGGCTGGACGGTCCGCGAATGCTGGGTGGCGTAGGCGCAGCGCGGGCTGAACAGGCAGCCCTTCGGACGGTCGTTGAGGCCGGGCACCATGCCGGGGATGGTGGCGAGGCGGTTCGCACCTTCGCTGCGCTCGGGCAGGGCGGCGAGCAGCGCGGCGGAATAGGGATGCTGCGGAGCGGAGAACAGCGCGTCGACCTTGCGCTCCTCCATGATCTGCCCGGCATACATCACCATGATGCGCTGCGCGGTCTCGGCGACGACGCCCATATTGTGGGTGATCAGGACGAGCGCCATGTCGCGCTCCTTCTGCAGCGACATCAGGAGGTCGAGGATCTGCGCCTGGATGGTGACGTCGAGCGCGGTGGTCGGCTCGTCGGCGATCAGCAGGCGCGGATTGCAGGCGATCGCCATGGCGATCATCACGCGCTGGTTCATGCCGCCCGACATCTGATGCGGGAACGCCTTGAGGCGGCTCTCCGGGGCCGGAATGCCGACCTGCTCGAGCAACTCGATCGAGCGGCGCTTTGCAGCCTTGCCGTCCATGCCCTCGTGCTTCCTCAAGGTCTCGGCGAGCTGGAAGCCGATGGTGAAGCAGGGGTTCAGGCTGGTGCTCGGCTCCTGGAAGATCATGGCCACGTCCTTGCCGGTGAGCTGGCGGCGCTCGCGGGCGGACATGGTCAGCAGGTCGCGGCCGTCGAAGCGCAGCTTGTCGGCGCGGACGCGGCCGGGATAACCGACGAGGCCCATCAGCGCGAGCATGGTGACGCTCTTGCCGGAGCCGGATTCGCCGACGACGCCGAGCACCTCGCCCTCGTCGAGGGTGAGGTCGATACGGTCGACCGCGCGCAGGGTTCCCTGGGAAGTCGGGAACTCGACGCTGAGGTTTTCGATCTCGAGCAGGGGCATGGGATCAGCGCTTCAATTTGGGATCGAGGGCATCGCGCAGCCCGTCACCGAGCAGGTTGAAGGCGAGCACGGTGATCAGGATGGCAAGGCCCGGGAAGGTGACGACCCACCAGGCGCGCAGCACGAATTCGCGGGCGTCGGCGAGCATGGTGCCCCATTCCGGCGTCGGCGGCTGGGCGCCGAGGCCGAGGAAGCCGAGCGCGGCGGCGTCGAGGATCGCGGTGGAGACGCCGAGCGTCGCCTGCACGATCAGCGGTGCGGCGCAGTTCGGCAGGATCTCCGAGAACATCAGCCGGGCGGTCCGTGCGCCGCTGACCTGGGCGGCGACGACATAATCCTTCGAGGATTCGGCGATGACGGCGGCGCGGGTGATGCGGACATAGTGCGGCAGCACGACGATGGCGACGGCGAGCATCGCATTCATCAGGCCGGGGCCGAGGATGGCGACGATGACGATGGCGAGCAGCAGGCTCGGCATGGTCATCAGGATGTCCATCAGCCGCATGATCGCGATGTCGGCGATACCCTTGAAGAAGCCGGCGACGAGGCCGAGCACGATGCCGACGACGATGGCGAGCGCGACGACGGCGATGCCGATCACCAGCGAGAGCCGCGCGCCGTAGAGCAGGCGCGAGAGGATGTCGCGGCCGATCGCGTCGGTGCCGAGCGGATAGGAGAGCGAGCCGCCCTCCTGCCAGAACGGCGGCTTCAGGAAGACGGCGTTGTTGGTCAGGTTCGGATCATGCGGGGCGATCAGCGGCGCGAACAGCGCGCAGAACAGCACGAGGCCGATGACGATCAGGCCGGCGACGGCGCCGCGATTGGCGCTGAAATAGGTCCAGAACTCGCGGGCGGGGTGGGGCGGCGCGCCGGCTGGCGTGGCGGGAACTTGCAAGGTTTCGGCGCTCATGGGCGGAGGCTCCGATGGGAGCGAAGGGAGGAAAGAGCGTTCATCGTGCGTGCCTGATGCGCGGGTTGATCAGGCCGTAGGCGAGGTCGACCAGGAGGTTGACGCTCATCACCACCATGCCAAGGAGCAAGGTTCCGCCTTGCAGGACCGGATAGTCGCGCCGGCTGATCGCCTCGATCAGCCATTTGCCGACGCCCGGCCAGGAGAAGATCGTCTCGGTCAGGATCGCGCCGGTGAAGAGCGTGCCGACCTGCAGGCCGATCACGGTGACGACCGGGATCAGCGCATTGCGCAGCGCATGCAGGGCGACGACACGAAGGGGGGCCATGCCCTTGGCCCGGGCGGTGCGGATATAGTCCTCGCCGAGCACTTCCAGCATGGCCGAGCGGGTCATGCGGGCAATGACGGCGAGCGGCACGGTGCCGAGCACGATCGCCGGCAGCACCAGATGCGACAGCGCCGACCAGAAGGCATCGACATCGCCGGCGAGCAGGCTGTCGATGGTGAGGAAGCCGGTGACCGGCTCGATGAAATACTGCACCGCGATGCGACCGGAGACCGGGGTGATGCCGAGCTGCACCGAGAACAGCAGGATCAGCAGCAGGCCCCACCAGAAGATCGGCATGGAATAGCCGGTGAGCGATATGCCCATCACGCCATGGTCGAAGATCGAGTTTCGCTTCACCGCGGCGATGATGCCGGCCGGCAGGCCGATGATCAGCGCGATCAGGATGGCGCAGAGCGCAAGCTCGATGGTGGCGGGGAAGAGCTGGCCGAATTCGGAGAGGACGCTGTCGCGCGTCACGATCGACTTGCCGAGATCGCCCTGCACGACGCGCTCGATATAGCGGCCGTACTGGACGAAGAGCGGCTGGTCGAGCCCGTATTCCTTCAGCAATTGCGCATGGCGGGTGGGGTCGATGCCGCGCTCGCCGGCCATGGTCTCGATCGGATCGCCCGGCACGAGCCGGACCAGGAAGAAGGCCAGCAGTGTGATGCCGATGAAGGTCGGGATGACGAGGCTGACCCTGGTCAGGATGAAGCGAAGCATGGTTGCGCCAGTCTTGTTGGCCGGGCGTCTCGTCGCGCGGCGGCCCCTCTTGTGAGCTTATTCAAGTTCGAATTCAGGCGCAGCGCAAACACCAGAACGCCGCAAAGATCAAGAACGCGGCCACAAAATCGGTGGATCGCCAGGGTCAGGAAACAGATTGGCGCCTGCGCTCGACGCAAGACTCGAAAAACACTCGCGTCATACAGCGCAATATTAGGGACAGACCTAGCGCCGGCAAAGCAATGATTGCCATGCCGGCGCCGGGATTATTCGGCGCAGAGATTTATTTGCCGATCGAGACGCCGACGAATGGCTGCCCGCCGAAGAAATGGATCTTGTAGTCCTTCACCTCCTTGCGCACCGGCGTGAAAGCCTGGGCGTTGGCGAAGAGCAGGCCGGCGACATCTTCATGGAAGATTTCCTGGAAGCGCTTGTAGAGTTTGCTGCGCTCGGCCTGGTCGGTGATGGTGCTGGCCTTGGCGAGAGCGTCCGAAGCCTCCTTGTTGCACCAGCGCGCCCGGTTGGCGCCGGTCGCCACGCCTTCGCAGGTCCAGCCGGTGAGCAGGATCTGGCTCGGATCGGGATAGTCCCAGGTGTAGCCGAACATGCCGACCTCGTGCTCGCCGGCGCGGCCGCGCTTGAGGTATTCGCCCCATTCGAAGGTCTGGATCGTCGCCTTGACGCCGATCCTGGCCCAATCGGCCTGGATCAATTCTGCGGCGCGGCGGCCGTTCGGCATGTAGGCGCGCACGACGGGGATGGCCCAGAGCGTCGTCTCGAAGCCGTCGGGATAGCCGGCCTCCTTGAGCAGAGCCTTGGCCTTCTCCGGATCATAGGGCCGCGGCTTGAGGTCGGCGTCATGCGACCAGAGCGAGGGCGGAACCGCCGAGGCGGTCGGCTTGCCGGTGCCCTGGTAGACGGCGTCGATGATCGCCGGGATGTTGACAGCATAGGCCAGTGCCTCGCGCACGCGCTTGTCGCCGAAGGGCTTCTTCTGCTGGTTGAAGGCGAGGAAGCTCTGATCGGCGATGCTGCCCTGCAGCACGTTGATAGTCGGTTCGGTCTTCATCGCGGCCAGGTCGCCGGGATTGGGGTAGCGGGCGATCTGGCATTCGCCGGAGCGGACCTTGGCGAAGCGGACGGCGGCGTCGGGGGTGATCACGAAGATCAGGTCGTTGACCAGCGCCATGCGGTCGCGGTCGCCGGCGGCCTTGGTCCAGTGGTCCGGCACCGCCTTGAAGCGGATCACCGCGTCCTTCTGATAGGAGAGCAGCGAGAACGGGCCGGTGCCGATCGGGGCGAAGTCGATCTGCTCGGGCGTGCCGGCCTTGCTCATCGCTGCCGCGTATTCGGCCGAGAGGACCGACATCGGCTCGACCGAGAGTGCCGAGAGCAGCGGCGCGTTCGGCTTGGTCAGGACGATCCGGACGGTGTAGTCGTCGACCTTCTCGACCGCCTTCAGGCTCGGCTTCACGATCTCGCCGAAGAACTGGTAATTGCCGCTGCCGACCTTGGCGTAGGGGTGGTTGGCGTCGAGCATGCGGTTGAACGAGAACAGCACGTCGTCTGCGTTGAACTCGCGCGTCGGGGTGAAGCTCTTGCTGGCGTGCCATTTCACGCCCTTGCGCAGCTTGAAGGTGTAGGTCAGCGCGTCATCCGAGATCGTCCATGACTCGGCCAGGCTCGGGATGATCTGCGAGCCGCCGCGCTCAGTCGCCGTCAGGCGCTCATAGATCTGCGCCGCGACGTCATAGGCGGTGTTCTGGCTGCTGAACTGCGGATTGAGGAAGTCGGGGCTGGCTTCCGAGCAGACGACGAGCGCCTGGGCATTTGCGATGGCGGGCAGCAGCAGGGCGCCGAGGCCGAGGGCCAGGGTAAGGGGGCGGGCGGATCGGGACATGGCGATCTCTCGGGGGCAGGCAGCGGCCGGATCGGGCGCGAAGCCTCATGCCCCGTCGTCTTCCGGCCCGGGAAGGGCGCGGCCCGCGTGGGCCGCGCCGATTGGCAAGCATCATCCGTGCCGGCACCCGGCACGGATGATGGGTAGGCTCGGTTGCCGAGCTTACTTGATGTCGACGCCGTAGAAGACGTGGCGGCTGAACGGCGAGAGCTTGAAGTCGATCACTTCCTTGCGGACCGGCTTGAGCTGGACCGCATGGGCGATGGTGAACCAGGGCGCTTGCTCCTTGAAGATCACCTGCGCCTGCCGATAGAGCTTCTCGCGCTCGGCCTGGTCGGTGATCGTCTTGGCCTTCGTCACCAGCTCGTCGAAGGGCTGGTAGCAGAACTTTGCGACGTTGCCGCCATTGTTCTTGGAGGCGTCGCAGCCGAGCAGCGTGTGCAGGAAGTTGTCCGGATCGCCATTGTCGCCGGTCCAGCCGAACATGCCGGTCTGGTGCTCGCCCGCCTGCAGGCGCTTGCGATACTCGCCCCATTCGAAGGTCTTGATCTCGGCCTTGACGCCGACCTTGGCGAGGTCCGCCTGCATCAGTTCGGCGATGCGCTTGGCGTTGGGGTTGTAGGGACGCTGCACCGGCATTGCCCAGAGGTCGATCTCCAGCCCGTTCGGGTAGCCGGCATCGGCCAGCTCCTTCTTGGCCGCCTCCGGATCATAGGGATCGTCCTTGATGGTCTCGTTATAGGACCACATGGTCGGCGGGATCGGGTTGGTCGCCGCGACGCCGCTGGAGAGATAGACGGCGTCGATGATCGCCTTCTTGTTGATCGCCTTGTTGACGGCGCGGCGGACCTTGACGTCGTCGAAGGGCTTCTTGGTGGTGTTGTAGGCGAGATAGCCGATGTTCAGGCCTGGCTGCTCCAGGATCTGGACATTGGCGTCCTTCTTGATGGCGTCGAGATCGGCGGGGTTCGGATAGGGCATGACATGGCACTCGCCCTTCTGCAGCTTGGCCCAGCGGACCGAGGCGTCCGGCGTGATCGCGAAGATCAGGTCGTCGATCTTGGCCTTGCCGGCCCAGTATTCGGGGAAGGCCTTGTAGCGGATGATCGCGTCCTTCTGGTACTGCACCAGATAGAACGCGCCGGTGCCGACCGGCTCCTGGTCGAGCTTCTCGGGCGTGCCGGCCTTCAGCATCGCATCGGCGTATTCCTTCGACTGCACGCCGGCATATTGCATGGCGAGGTCGGCGAGGAAGGGCGCCTCAGGCTGGTTCAGCGTGATCTTGACGGTGTAGTCGTCGACCTTTTCGACCGACTTCAGCAGCTTGGGCATGCCCATGTCGTTGAAGTAGGAGTGGTTCGAGCTGGTCACCTTGTAATAGGGATTGGCTTCCTTCCACTGCCGCTCGAACATGAACATCACGTCGTCGGCGTTGAAGTCGCGCGTCGGCTTGAAGTTCTTGTTCGAATGCCACTTCACGTTCTTGCGCAGGTGGAGCGTGTAGGTCAGGCCATCCGGCGAGACGTCCCACTTCTCCGCCAGGGCGGGCTGAACCTTGACGCCGCCGCGCTCGAACTGGACGATGGTGTCGTAGATCTGGGTGTTGGCGTCGAAGGACGTGCCGGTGGTGTTGACGCTCGGCGCGAAATTCTCCGGGCTGCCTTCCGAGCAATAGACCAGCGTCTTGGCGGCCAGCGGCTGCGCCGCCATCAGCGCCGAGGCCGACAGCGTCGCCAGCAACAATTTCTTCATGGAATCTCTCCTTGAGCCACGCTTCGCCTCGCAAGGCGAACGTTTTCCCCTGTTGGACCGGAAGCCTCGCGGAGGAAATTCCGCCGGCCGCCTTGCCAACAGCTTATTGAAAGATGGCGGGCGCGAACAGTCGTCCGGGGCTCACCCTGGGCGTGTGTTTTTGCGCCGGAGCACGCAAAAACCTCATCCAGAAGACCCAGCCTGCCGGACTGGCCTTGGCCACCAGGCAAGCCTATGACATTCCAAGAGAATCACTAAGCGCCGGACCCACCATGCGCATCTGGATCAGGAACCCGCTCGCCATCCTCGCTGGGAATGCCGGGGGCGGGGTGGTGGTCGAGGACGGAATGATCGTCGAGCTGGTCGCGAGCGGTGCCTACCCGGCCCTGCCGGTGACAGAGAGCTTCGATGCCTCCGGCCATGTCGTGCTGCCCGGCTTGATCAACACCCACCACCATTTCTACCAGACGCTGACCCGGGCTCATCCGGCCGCGATCGACCGCGAGCTCTTTCCCTGGTTGAAGGCGCTCTATCCGCTCTGGGCGCGCTTACGGCCGGAGGATCTGCGCCTCGCGATGCGTGCCGCGCTGGTCGAGCTGATGCTGTCGGGTTGCACGACGGCGGCCGACCACCACTACCTCTATCCGGCCGGGCTGGAGAACGCCGTCGACATCGCCGTCGAGGAGGCGCGGGCGCTCGGCATCCGCGTCACCATCTCGCGTGGCTCGATGAACCTGTCGCAGAAGGATGGCGGCCTGCCGCCCGACGAGGTCGTGCAGGACGAGGACACCATCCTCGCCGATTGCGAGCGGGTGCTCGGCCTGTTCCATGATCCCAAGCCCGGCAGCATGGTGCAGATCGCGCTCGCGCCCTGCTCGCCCTTCTCGGTGACGACCTCGCTGATGGCGGCCTCGGCCGAGCTCGCGACGCGCTTCGATGCGCCGCTGCATACTCATCTCGCCGAGACGCAGGACGAGGACGCGTATTGCCTGGAGGTCTATGGCAAGCGCCCGCTCGACCTGCTGGAGGAAGCCGGCTGGTTGCGGCCGAAGACCTGGCTGGCGCACGGCATCCACTTCTCCTGCGAGGAATGCGAGCGATTGGGCAAGGCCGGAGTCGGCGTCTGCCATTGCCCGACCTCGAACGGCATGCTCGCTTCCGGCTTCTGCAAGACGCGCGAGCTGGAGGCGGCCGGCGCACCGGTTGGCCTCGGCGTCGACGGTTCGGCCAGCAATGACGGCTCGAACCTGATGGAGGAATTGCGCCACGCGCTGCTGGTCAACCGGCTGCATTACAAGAGCGCCAGCGCAGTGACGGCACGCGATACGATCCGCTGGGCGACGGAAGGCTCTGCACGCTGCCTGGGGCGTTCCGATATCGGCCGGATCGCGCCCGGCATGCAGGCTGATCTTGCCTTCTATCGGCTCGACGAGCTGCGTTTCTCGGGCGCGCATGACCCGATCGCGGCGCTGGTGCTGTGCGGCGCCAACCGGGCCGACCGCGTCATGGTCGGCGGCCGCTGGCGGGTGATCGATGGCGAGATTCCAGGCCTCGATCTCACGAGTCTGCGCCGGGCGCATGGGCTTGCGGCGGAGCGTTACGCCTAGACCTTGTGGAAGTCGTCCCGGACAAGCCGCGAAGCGGCGCCGATCCGGGACTCATTCCGGAACCTTTCCGAAAGACGTTCAGGAATGGATCCCGGGTCTCCCTTCGGTCGCCCGGTATGACACTGTCCTATTTAGCAACCGGAAACGGGGGGAGTTCAGGCCGCATCAGCGGCTTGAGGAACCCAGTCAGGTCATCGGTGACGAAATGGACGTGAGCGGCTTCGACCACGGCCTGCTCCGAGGCGTCGCGGAAGGGATCGGTCGTGCGCGGCACGATCAGCACCGTCTTCATGCCGAGGTCGTTCGGCACGATCAGGTTCTTGTCGATGTCCTCGAACATCGCCGCCCGGGCCGGATCGACCGCATGCTTGGCGAGGAAGTTCTCGTAGGTGGCGCGCTCGGGCTTGGGCAGGAAGCCGGCCTCGACGATGTCGAAGATGTCCTCGAAATGGTGGAGGATCCCAAGCTTGCCGGCGACGTTCTCGGCATGGCCGCGCGAGCCATTGGTCAGGATCAGCTTGCGGCCGGGCAGGGCGGCGATCGCCGCGCCGAGATCGGGATTGGGATCGAGCATCGTGAGGTCGATGTCGTGGGCGAAGGCGAGGAAATCGTCGGGATCGACGCCGTGTTCCTCCATCAAGCCTTTCAGCGTGGTGCCATAGCGCTCGTAATAATAGCGGCGCAGCTCGTGCGAGGAGAGGCCGTCGAGACCGAAGAGCTCGAGCAGGTACAGGCTGATCCGCTCGTTGACCTGTGGCCAGACCTGCGCCTCATGCGAATAAAGCGTGTTGTCGAGGTCGAAGATCCAGTGGTCGACATGGCCGAACGCCGCCTGCTCCGGCAGGAGCGGAACGGCGGTGGTGATTGATGCGTTCTGGTTCATTGGGGCATGTCATGTGGGGCTGACCATCATGACATGCAAGATGCTTGCAAAGTCCTTGCGACGATCAAGAGCGCTTCATGCTCGGGCTTGACCCGAGCATCTCTTGCCGAAAGGGCGTTGATCGGCGCCTTCTCGTCCTGAGATTCTCGGGTCTGCGCTGCGCTTCGCCCGAGAATGACGGCCACCTTCACTTCCGGATGATCGTGCCCGAGCCGGTATCGGTGAAGAGCTCGATCAGCGCGGCATGCGGAACCTTGCCGTCGAGAATGACCACAGCCTCGACGCCCTTTTCCAGCGCGTAGATGCAGGTCTCGATCTTCGGGATCATGCCGCCGGAGATGGTGCCGTCGGCGATCAGGCGCCGGCATTGCTCGATGGTGAGCTCCGGGATCAGATTCTTGTCCTTGTCGAGCACGCCCGGCACGTCGGTGAGCAGCAGCAGGCGCTTGGCGCCGAGCGCCCCGGCGATCGCGCCGGCGAAGGTGTCGGCGTTGACGTTGTAGGTCTGGCCGTCGGCGGCGGCGCAGACCGGCGCCAGCACCGGGATCAGCTCTTCCTTGAGGATCGCCTTGAGCACGGTGGTGTCGACCGTCTCGGGCTCGCCGACGAAGCCGAGGTCGAGCACCTGCTCGATCTTCGAATCGGGGTCGACGATGGTGCGGGTCGCCTTCCGGGCGAGCACCATGTTGCCGTCCTTGCCGCAGAGGCCGATCGCCTTGCCGCCCTCGCGCGAGATGTAGCCGACGATCTCCTTGTTGACCGAGCCGGCCAGGACCATCTCGACCACGTCGACGGTGGCGGCGTCGGTGACGCGCAGGCCCTGCTTGAACTCGGACTTGATGCCGAGCTTGTCGAGCATGCGGGCGATCTGCGGGCCGCCGCCATGGCAGACCACCGGCTTCAGGCCGGACTGCTCGAGCAGCACCACGTCCTCGGCGAAATCCTCGGCGGTGGCGGCGTCGCCCATGGCGTTGCCGCCATACTTGATGACGATCACCTCCTGGTCGTAGCGCTGCATGTGCGGCAGCGCCTGGACGAGCAGTTCGGCGGCTTGCGAGGGCGTGAGATTGTGAGGGGCGTTCATCGGCAGGCTCCGCGAAGGCGCAGGGAGGCAGCCGCGCCGCGCCGCGTTCTAACTGAAGACGAAAGGCTGCGAAAGCGTGCCGATGCCGGTCAGGCGCGCTTGGAGAACAGAGCTGCAAGGGCGAGCCCGAGCCAGCCGCCGAGCATCATGAAGCCGCCGGCGGGCGCAGCGCCGAGGAAGAGCCGCTCACCATGGAAGCCGCGCATGGCGAGGTCGGCCGAAAACAGCGCGACGCCGAGGATCAGCAGCGAGATCGCGAGCCGTGCCGGCCAGTCGGCGAGCAATTCGGCGCGGCGCGCGGCGCAGGTTGCGATCACCGCGGGCGCGTGGAAGAGCAGCATCTGCCCGGCGATCTGGACGTTGTCGGAGGCGCCGGAATGCGTGCCAGCTGCGAGCAGCGTCACGCCTGACAGTCCCATCAGCATGGCGATGGTGAGGTGGATGCGGGTCGCGGTGATCATGGGCATATCCGTTTGGCTGGCCGGGCAAGGGCCTGACGTGGCGATCAGCAGATGCTGCGCTTGAAGCCGAGGTCAAGCGGGTGCGGCTGTGGCATCATGCTCCAGTCGCGAGCTCAGCGTCCGCCCGGCGCGTTGCGGCTGAGTTGCGTCACCGGCGCGGGCGCCGAGCCATGGCGGCTCTGATGCTCCAGCTCGGCATTGAGCTCGGCCCCGGAGAGCACGATCGTCGCCGAGAGCCAGAGCCAGGTCATGAACACGACGATGGTCGCGAGCGAGCCATAAGTCGCAGTGTAGCGGCCGAGCGTGCTGACATACCAGGAGAAGCCGACGGAGGTCGCGACCCAGAGCAGCGCCGCGGCGATGGCGCCTGGCAGGACCCAGGCGAAGCGCGGCGGCTTGCGGCTCGGGCCGATCCAGTACAGGCAGCCGATCGCGGTGATGCCGACGAGAAAGAAGGCCGGCCAGCGCAGCCAGCGGATCAGCACTTCAAGCTCATGGCCGAAGGGGAAGAGCGCGCTCACCACCGGCAGGCTCGCGATCAGCGACAGGGCCAGGATCAGCACGACGAGGGCGCTCAACGTCGTGCCGAGCGAGACCAGGTTGAGGCGGATGAAGCCGCGGCGCTCGCGCACGCCATAGATGATGTTGAGCGCATCGAAGACCGCCTTCATCGCGGCATTGGCGCTCCAGACTGCGACGAGGAAGCTGATCAGGAAGGTGACGGAGAGATTGGCGGCGCCTTGGCTCGCCAGCCTGATCGCCTGCTCGCGGATCAGTTCGCGCGCCGCCAGCGGAAAGACGATGGTGACGTCGTCGAGCTGGCCGACGATCGTCGCCGGGTCGGTCAGCATGCCGTAGAGCGTCACCAGCAGCGACAGCGCCGGCACCAGCGAGAGCAGGGTAAAGAAGGCGACGGCGCCGGCGAGCGAGAGCACCCGCGCCTCCTGGATGCGGGCGGCGAAGCGCAGCAGCACGTCCTTCCAGCCGCGCCAGGGTAGGGTGATTGGGCTCCTGGCCCCGCGTCCGCGTCTCGCCTGGCGCAAGGGCTCGCCGATCCGGCGCGAGACCAGGCCATGGACATAGCCGGCGACGACGGCGGCGAGTCCGGCAGCGCCTGTCAGTCGCTTGAAATAGGCCATGGGCGCTCCGGTCGAAGGCCGCCGATCTTAAACGGCTCCGTCGCGCTGCCAACGTCGTGGCGGAGGTTTTCGTTCCGGCCCGGTACTCGCGACGAAGCCGCTTAGAGGTTCGTTAACCTTAACAATTTCATAATCGCGTTCCCATCGCCACCACGGCGCCGGCCGGATTCTCCTTGGCCGCAGCCGTCGTTCGAGCCGAGATCTTGATGAAGACCCTGCTGAAAGCCGCCGTCGCAACCATCGCCCTGCTCAGCGCCGGAGCCTCCCTGGCGGCCGATCTGCGTGGCAGGGGCGTGCTGCCGCCGGCGCCGGAACTGCCGACCTTCTACAACTGGAGCGGCGTCTATGTCGGCGGCCAGGTCGGCTATTCCTGGGGCTCCGACCGGGCGAGTGAATTCGCGACCGCCGGCCGCGTGCCGCTCGGCCGCTCCTTCGACTACAGCCCGTCCTCCTTCATCGGCGGCGCCCGCCTCGGCTTCAACTACCAGTTCGGCGCGATCGTGGTCGGCGTCGAGGGCGACATCGAGGGCATGAATGCCGCCGAAGGGAAGGGCGATCTCGGCGGCACGGTTCGCGTCCGGCAGGACTGGCAGGGCTCGGTGCGCGCCCGCCTCGGCTACAGCCTCGACCGGATCATGATCTACGCCACCGGCGGCGTCGCGTTCACCAAGCTCGAATATGCCTATGTCAGCCCGCTTGCGGGCCTGACCGAGACGATCAATTCCTCCAGGACCGGCTGGACGGTCGGCGGCGGCGTCGATTACGCCCTGACCGACAATCTGATCCTCGGCCTCGACTACCGCTACACCGACTATGGCCGCTTCGACCATGTCGGGGGTGGCGCCTATCTTGGCCGCACCGTCGAGCACGAGCCCTCCGCGCATGCGGTGCGCGCCAGCCTCGCCTACAAGTTCTGAGTGATCAGACGCCTCAGCCCGCCTTGCGGAACATGCCGGGCGTGATGCCGTGCACGGCGCGGAAGCTGCGCGAGAGATGGCTCTGGTCGGAAAAGCCGGCGGCGAAGGCGGCGTCCGCCAGGCTCAGCCCCTCTTGGATCAGCCGGTTGGCACGGCGCAGGCGGCGGTCGCGGATGAAGATGGCCGGCGTCGAGCCGGTCAGCTTCTTGAAATCGCGGATGACCTGGAAGCGGGTGACGCCTGCAGCCGCGGCGAGCGCCTGCAGGTCGATCTCGCCAGCGAGCCCTGCTTCGATCATCTCCTCATAGCGCGCGAAGCGGCGTTGTGCGCCTGAGCGATTGAGCGGTTCGGCCGGGCGGTCGGCGTCGCCATGCCAGAGGATCAGGCGGCGCAGCGCAGCCAATAGCGAGGCTTCGGCGCGGGTCGCATCCGCCGAGGTCGATTCCGCATGGGCGGCGGCGAGCAGTCGGGAAAGGCTGGGGTCGTCGAGTAGAACCTGCGGGAACAGCGGCGTCTGCGCCTGCCCAAGCTCGGCCGCGACCTCCGAGAGGAGCGCCACGGAAGGGTAGAAGGTGCGATAGGCCCAGCCCTGCTCGGCGCCGGCCTGCCCGTCATGCCATTCCTCGGGATTGACGACGAGCACCGATCCGGCCGGCGCCAGCACCTCCTGCCGGCCAACGCGCACGCGCTCGCAGCCCTCGGTGATCAGCGCGATGACATAGCCTTCATGGGTGTGGCGATCGTAGCGATGCTCGCGAAAGCGCGCTGCGAGCAGGCCGAGCTCTCGGAAGGCGGCGTGGCGCCAGAATTTCTGACTCTCCTGCTGCGGCACGTTCATCGGTCAATCTGGTTCAAGACGTTGCCCTGCCTGCTCTCCTAATCCTGGGGCATGGACAGGAGAGAACCATGCTGCACAATGACCCGATCGCCAAGCTGACGCCAGAGGTCGTCGCTTGGCGCCATCACATCCACGCCAATCCCGAGCTCGGCTTCCAGGAGGTCGAGACCGCCCGCTTCGTCGCCGAGAAGCTGCGCTCCTTCGGGCTCGAGGTGCAGGAAGGCATCGGCGGCACCGGCGTCGTGGGTACGCTGCGCTCGGGCTCCGGCAAGCGCGCCATCGGCCTGCGCGCCGAGCTCGACGCGCTACCGGTGATCGAGCGTACCGGACTGCCCTACGCCTCGAAGACGGAGGGCGTAATGCATGCCTGCGGCCATGACGGCCACAGCGCCATGCTGCTCGGAGCGGCGAAGCTGCTCAGCGAGACCCCGGATTTCGACGGCACCGTCCACTTCATCTTCCAGCCGGCCGAGGAGAACGAAGGAGGCAGCATGCGGATGATCGAGGCCGGGCTGTTCGAGCGCTTCCCGGTCGAGGCGGTCTATGCCGTGCACAACTGGCCGGGCGTGCCCTTCGGCACGATCGCGGCCCGCGGCGGGGCGCAGATGGCTGCGGTCGACAATTTCGAACTGCGCTTTTCCGGCCTCGGCGCCCATGTCGCCATGCCGCATCTCGGCGACGACCCGATCCTCGCCGCCGGGGCCTTCATCCAGAGCGTGCAGCGCATCGTCTCGCGCGGCGTCGACCCGCAGACGCCGATCGTGGTCAGCCTGACGCAGGTCCATGGCGGCAATGTCGGCAACATCGTGCCGAAGGAAATCTGGCTGCAGGGCACCTGCCGCTTCTTCGACCCGGCGCTGTCCGATCTGTGCGAGAGGCTCATCGGCGAGATCGCTGATGGTGTCGCCGCGTCGCACGGCGTCACCGCGACGCTCGATTACAAGCGCGGCTATCCGCCGGTGATCAACACCGTGGAGGCGGCGGCGCTGGCGGCGCGGGCTGCCGCCGCAGCTGTCGGGTCGGAGAACGTGTCGACCGAGTTCAAGCCGAGCCTGGGCTGCGAGGACTTCGCCTTCATGATCCGCGCCGCGAGCGGTTGCTATGCCTGGATCGGTGCCGGCGAGGTCGGCCCCGGCGAAGGCCTGCACGGCGACCGTTATGTCTTCAATGACGGCATCGTTCCGCATGTTCTGCGCTACTGGCAGAACCTTGTCGCCAACGCCTTGCCGAAGGTCACGCCATGAACGCGCATGTCCCCGCCCGCAGGGTGATCGAGCGCCGCCGCGGCGGGCGCATCCTGCTCGACGGCGTCGACACGATCATGCTCGGCGCCAACGACTATCTCGGCCTCTCGACCGATGAGCGTGTGTTGGCGGCGACCAACGAGGCCTTGCGGCTCTACGGCAGCGGTACGGGAATCTACCCGGTCTTCGCGACGACGCCATTGCACGAGGCGCTGGCGGAGAACCTCGCCTCCTTCCTCGGCGTCGAGGCGGTGGTGCTGTTCTCCTCCGGCGGTAGCGCCAATGGCGGGGTGCTGACGACATTGGTCGGCGCCGGCGACGTCATCATCTCCGACCGGCTGAACCATGCCAGCATCATCGATGGCTGCCGGCTCAGCCGGGCCGAGGTCGAGACCTATGAGAACCGCAACATCGCTGGTCTGCGGCGGGCGCTGGAAGGGACGAGGCGGGCTAAGCGCCGGCTGATCGTCACCGACGGCATCTTCAGCATGGAGGGCGGCGCGGCGCCGCTACCGGAGATCCAGGCGCTGGCGCGCGAGTTCGATGCGCTGCTGATGATCGACGAGGCGCATGCGACCGGCGTGGTCGGGCCGGGTGGCGCCGGCACCGCGCCGCTCTGCGGCCTTACCAATGGTGCGCCCGACATGCTGCTGACCGGCTCGTTGTCGAAGGCGCTGGGCGGGGCGAGCGGCGGCTTTGTCGCCGGCCCGCGCGCGCTGGTCGAGAAGCTCAAGACGCAATCGCGCAGCTGGATCTTCACCATGGGGATGACGACGGCGAACGCCGCGACGGCGCTGACGGCCCTGAAGATCTGCCGTAATGACCCCGGCCCGTGCGAGCGGCTCTGGCGCAATGTCGCTCACTTACGCGAGGCGCTGCGCTTCTATGCTCTCGCCTGCCACGACAGCGACAGCGCCATCACCGCCGTGAAGATCGGCGGCGAGGAGCGGGCGCGGGCGATGACCACGCGGCTGACACGGGCCGGCGTCTTCGCCCCGGCGGTGTCCTTTCCGATCGTGGCGCAAGGCGAGGCGCGGCTGCGTCTGCAGGTCAGCGCCGCGCATGAGACGGCCGAGCTCGACGAGGCGGCCGCCGCGCTGGCGACGGCGTTCGCCGAGACGGGTTGAGGTCAGCTCGTCGCGAGCCGGTAGAGATGCACCGGCTTGCGCGGCGCGCGCCTGATCACGCCCTTGGCTTCGAGGTCGAGCTGGACGGCTTTCAGCCACCAGCCGGCCGTGGCGCCCTGCGGGAAGAGATTGTCCGGGAGGAGCGGCAACAGCGCTTCCTTCGCATCCGGCACGGTCAGACCGGGCGCTTCGTCAGGCAGCGCGGCGAGCAAAGCCTTGCGCATCGCCAGGTACTTGCCGCGGTCGACCCGCTCGGACTTGCCGGGCTTGTTGACGTTCTCGATCTCGATCTTGTCGTCAGGCATCGATCGTCCCCGCTGTCGTGATTGTCGGATTGCGGAAGCCCATGGCGATCCAGGCGCCGAGCAGCTTGGCGTAGAAGGATACCGTGTGGGTCTTGAGGTTCGGGATGTCGGCCGGCAGGGCGGAGGCGTCGGGCAGGTCGCCCGTCATGGTCCGCAATTCCGGCTTCGGCCGGGCGTCTTCAGGCCAGAGATGCGTGTAGAGGCTGAGCCAATGCGCGCCCTTCATCTCAAGGAAGACCGGCGTGTTGCAGCAGGTCGCGACGACGCGGCGCGAGCCGGCATCGGGCTTCAGCCGGAACTCGCGCAGGTTCTCCGCGCCCGCAACGATCTCGACCCGGTCCTTGCGGTACTCGGCCGACGGCGTCGCGCCATATGAGGTGAGGATGTCGCTGCCGCCGGGCAGCTTGGCGAGCCGCGCCGCGGCGGCCCGGCAGCTGTCGCACAGGCATTCCGAAACGAGGATGGGGGCGCCCTGGACCCTCAGTCGGGTATGGCCGCAGGCGCAGCCGATCGTCATGGACTGGCTCATGCTGCGCGCTTCTCGGCGACGTGGAAGAGATGGCGGATGTAGCGATCGAGATGATCGAGGCTTTCGCGCGCCAGATCGGGATCATTGCCGGCCTTGGCGAGGACGAAGCCGCCCTGCAGCACGGCCTGGGTGTGCCGGGCGAGGCTTTCAGCCGTCCACCCGGTCGTGGTGATGCCGTGGTCGCGGCGCGCCTGCTCGATATCGGCCTCCAGCGTCGCGGCATGGCCGAAGATGCTGCGGCCGCAGGCGTCGCGGATGTCGGGTGCGCTGGCATGGACCTCTTGCGCCATCGTCCCGACCAGGCAGGTGAACTCGTAGAGGTCTCCGGCGATGATCGCCTTGCGGAAGGCGACATAGGCGAGGACGCGGTCGAGGGCCTCGGCCGGCTGATGATAAGGCGCGGCCGCGAAGAAGGGCGTGACTTCCTGCGTCCAGAACTCGGCAGCGGCGACGCCGAGCGCCTCCTTGCTGGCGAAATGATGGAAGAAGGCGCCTTTGGTGACATCGGCGGCGCGGCAGAGCTCGTCGACGCTGGTGGCGGCGAAGCCCTTGGCGCGGATGACGTCGCGCGCCGCTTCGAGCAGGCGGATGCGGGCATTGCCGCGTTCAGGGGACTGTTTGGTGGGGCGTGGCATGGTATAAACATACCAGTCAGTTGGTATGTTGCAAGCGGCTTCTTTCGGCTGTTGCTGCGATTCATTGACAAAAAAATCTGTCAATGAGAGCTTCGGGTCATGCTTGACCTCGATGTCATCGACGATCCCGTTCGCGCCGCCGTGGCGCTCGATCCAGTCAAGCGCCGGATTCTGGCCGAATTGTCGGAGCCGGCCTCGGCGGCGGCGCTCGCTGGGCGGGTCGGACTGACGCGGCAGAAGGTCAACTACCATTTGCGTGCGCTTGAGGAGCACCAGCTGGTCGCGCCGGCGGGCGAGCGGCACTGGGGCGGGCTGACCGAGCGCTTGCTGGTGGCGAGCGCCGCGTCCTTCGTCGTCTCGCCGGCGGCGCTGGGTTCGCTCGGGGCCGATCCCGAGCGCAACCGCGACCGGCTCTCGGCGAGCTACCTGATCGCGCTCGCAGCCAGGATCGTGCGCGAGGTCGGGGGGCTCTGGAACGAGGCACGCCGGCAGGAGAAGCGGTTGGCCACGCTCTCGCTCGACAGTGTCATCCGCTTTCGCTCGGCGGCCGAGCGTGCCGCCTTCACCCGCGAGCTGAGCGAGGCCGTGGCCGGGCTCGCCGCTCGCTATCACGACGAGAGTGCGCCCGGCGGGCGCTCGCATCGCCTCGTGGTCTGCGCCTATCCGGCGCCCGAGGCGACCAATTCCTGAAAGGATCAGAGTCATGCCGATCAAGAAGGATGGAACCGGCAAGCGCTGGGTCGAGATGGAAGTGCTTGTTCCCGGTACGCCCGAGCAGGTCTGGCAGGCGATGGCGACCGGGCCGGGCAATGCCGCCTGGTTCACCCGCACCACGATCGAGGAACGGGTCGGCGGCAAGCTCAGCTTTAATTTCGGGCCGGAGATGAGCTCGACCGGCGAGATCAACCTCTGGGAGCCGCCGCACCGCTTCGGCTACACCGAGTACGAATGGGGCGAGAAGGCCCCGCCGATCGCGACCGAGATCACCATCACCAGCCGCTCCGGCGGCCAATGCCTGGTCAGGATGGTGCACTCGCTCTTTGCCTCGAGCGATGACTGGGACGATCAGGTCGAAGGGTTCGAAGGCGGCTGGCCCAGCTTCTTCGCGGTGCTGCGGCTGTATCTCAGCCATTTTGTCGGTCTGAAAGGCGCTTCCTTCCAGGCGATGCGGGTGACCGAAGGCGAGCATCTCGCCGTATGGACGGAGCTGACCGAGACGCTTGGCCTTGCCGGAGCCAATGTTGGTGAGCGGCGCGAACTGGCGGCCGTGCCGCAAGCCTTCGCCGGCACGATCGAGCAGACCGAGCAGAACCGGAAGCAGCGCCATGTGCTGCTGCGCTCAGATGACGGTGTCGCGCTGATCGGCAGCTACCAGATGGGCGGTAAGGTCAATGTCAGCGCCAGCCTGTTCTTCTATGGCGACGATGCCGACAAACGTGTCGCCGAGAACGAGCCGAGATGGCAGGCCTGGCTCAAGGATACCTTCGTCTCGGCAGGTTGATCTCTCAGCTCAGCCGCGCTGTGCGAGCAGCCATGTCCTGACCAGTGTGGTTTGCTCGGTGTGCCGCGGTTTGCGGGCGCTGACCACGTAGAAGTCGAGGCCGCCGCGCATGCCGGCTGTCGTCGCAAGGGCGAGGCGGCCGGCGGCAAGGTCGGGCTCGACCAGGAAACGGCTGGCCAGCGCGATGCCCTGACCGGCGATCGCGGCATCGATCGCGAGCGCGGTCTGGTTGAAGCGCGTGCTGCGGATCGCCAGCGGCATGGATCGCCCGAGCGCGCGCTCGAAGAACTCCGGCCAGAGATCGTGTCCGTCGCGCAGCAGAGGCAGGCGTGCCAACTCGTCCTCGCTGGGGCACAGGGCAGGCTGGCAGATCGCGACGATCTCGTGCTCGAACAGCAGATCGGCGGTCAGGCCGGGACCGAAGGGCGGGCGGCCCTGGCGGATGGCGATATCGACGCCATCCGACTGGAAATTGGCGAGCGCATCGCTGGCGAGGATGTTGAGTTCGAGCTGCGGATGGGCGGCGGTGAAGTTCGGCAGGCGCGGCACCAGCCATTTGGCCGCGATGCTCGGCGTCGCGCTGATCGTCAGGCGCAAGGGCTGCGGGCGCAGGGTGTCGGTCGCCTCGGCCAGCAAAGCGAAGGCGCGGGCGACATGGGTTGCATAGCTGCGGCCGGCGCTGGTCAGGGCGAGCTGGCGCGGCTGGCGCTCGAACAGCTTTAGGCGTAACTCGGTCTCAAGGCCACGGACATGCTGGGCGACCGCGCCCTGGGTGACACCAAGCTCATCGGCCGCGGCACGGAAATTGAGATGCCGCGCTGCCGCCTCGAAGGCGCGCAGCGCATTGAGCGACGGCAGGCGTTGCTGCGGCTCGATCATGCAGTAGTTTTTCTATCGATACGATGTTGGCCAACTGACTGGTGAGCTTACGCGGCGAATGCGAGAAAGGCCATAATGAGCGCTGCCACCTGCGGCGTCACATGTCCTTCGCAGAATGATGGAGCGTCCTATGGCAGGAGAAAAAGTCGCTGTTGTTACCGCTGGTGGCAGCGGCATGGGTGCGGCCGCGGCGAAGCGGCTGGCGCAGGATGGCTTCAAGGTCGCGATCCTGTCCTCCTCGGGCAAGGGTGAGGCGCTGGCCAAGGAGCTCGGCGGCTTCGGCGTCACCGGCTCGAACCAGTCGAACGACGACCTGAAGCGGCTGGTCGACGAGACGATGGCGCGCTTCGGCCGCATCGACGTGCTGGTCAACAGCGCCGGCCACGGCCCGCGCGCGCCCATCACCGAGATCACCGACGAGCAATGGCATACAGGGCTTGACGTCTACCTGATGAACGTGATCCGGCCGACCCGGCTGGTCGCGCCGGTGATGGCGGCGCAGAAATCAGGCGCGATCGTCAACATCTCGACTGCCTGGGCCTTCGAGCCGGCCGCCAATTTCCCGACCTCGGCGGTGTTCCGCGCCGGGCTCGCCGCCTACACCAAGCTCTTCGCCGATCAGTATGCGGCCCAGAACGTGCGCATGAACAATGTCCTGCCCGGCTGGATCGACTCGCTGCCGGCGACCGAGGAGCGGCGCGCCGGCGTGCCGATGCAGCGCTACGGAACCAGCGAGGAGATCGCCGCGACGATCGCCTTCCTCGCCTCGGATGGCGCCGGCTATATCACCGGCCAGAACCTGCGCGTCGATGGCGGCTTGATGCGCTCGCTGTAGAGGCGTAGGCCGTCGCGCCAGACGGACGAACGGAGCAGGCGCGATGACGGGCAAGGTCGACTGGGATGCGAACCAGTATCTGCGCTTCGAGGACGAGCGGACGCGCCCGCCGCTCGACCTGATCCAGCGGGTTCGCCTTGCCGATCCGCAGCTTTGCATCGATCTCGGCTGCGGGCCGGGCAACAGCACCGAGCTGGTCGCCGCACGCTTCCCGAACGCGGCGGTCGAGGGCTTGGATTCTTCGCCGGACATGCTGGAGAAGGCGCGCAAGCGCCTGCCGCAGCTGTCCTTCACCCTGGCCGATCTGGAGAGCTGGTCGGCGCAGGGGCGCTACGATCTGATCTTCGCCAATGCGGCGCTGCAATGGATTCCAGACCATCCGGCCCTGTTCGCCCGATTGGCCGGGTCGCTGGCGCCGGGCGGGGTGCTCGCGGTGCAGATGCCGAACAATCTCAGCGAGCCCTCGCATGTCTCGATGGACGAGGCCGCGGCCGAAGGGCCGTGGGCGGCTCGCCTCGCCAATGCGCGGGCGTCGAAGGCGGTGATCGGCTCGTTCTCGGATTACCGGCGCTGGCTGATGGAGGCCGGCTGCGAGGTCGACATCTGGCAGACGACCTATGTCCATGCGCTCGCCGGGCACGACGCGATCGTCGAGTGGTTCAAGAGCACGGGCCTGAAGCCCTATATCGACCCGCTGCCGGTCGATGAGCGCGAGGCGTTCCTCGCCAGCTATCGCGAGAAGATCGCCAAGGCTTATCCGATCGAGCCTGACGGCAAGGTGCTGCTGCGCTTCCCGCGCCTGTTCATCCTGGCCACGCGGACCTGACGCTGGCGGTCAGTGCGACCTTGCTTTCGACTCGGCGAGCACGTCGTGCAGGACGAGCTCGTGCGCCAGCGCGTTGAAGGTCGTATCGTCGATCTCGCCGCTCCTGAGCAGGCCGCGCAAGGCCTCGCGCTCCGCCGCCAAGGCAGTCTGCCGCAGGGTGCTTTCCGAGCGCTGCAGCGCCACGGCCTCCTCGCGCGGCGTCTGGCCGTCGTCGAGTAAAGCAAGGCGGCGCCGATAGGTCGCGATCAGCCCCTCCGCCACGGCCTGGTCGACGGTCGCGGCGCCATCGGTGCCGCCGCGATGGGCGACGCCCTCCAGTCGCGCGATCGCAGCTTCGGTCGCCGTGATCCGCGCCCGCCGCAATTCGGTGGCGTGGATGGCGCCATGGCCGGCCGCCAGCCCGCGCACGATCGGCGGCAGGCCGAGGCTGGCGATCGCCAGCCAGAGCAGGATCACGCCAGCGGCCAGGAAGATCGCGACGTCGCGCCCGGGGAAGGGCGAGCCGTCGAGCGCCAGCACCGGGAATGACAGCACGCCGGCGAGCGTGACCGCGCCGCGCACGCCGGCGACCGAACCGGCCAGCCGCGTGCGCAGCGTGGTGTGGAATTGCTCCAGGCGTAGGCGCCGGCTGATGACGCGGCTCAGCGCGATGGCGACCGTGATCCAGATAAAGCGCAGCAGGATCAGGCAGAGCGTCAGTGCGACGATGATACCGAGCGGCTGCCAGAGCCAGTGCGTATCAATGAGTGCCGGCGGGACGGTGCGGATGATCGCCGGCAATTGCAGGCCGAGCAGCACGAAGATCGCGCCATTGAGGAGAAAGGCGAGCATCGTCCAGAAGGAGTGGGCCAGCATATAGGCGGAGACGCTGAGCTGGTTGGCGGTGCGCGTGCGTCCGACCGTCAGGCCGGCGACGACGGCAGCGAGCACGCCGGAAGCATGGATGGCTTCCGCGGCCAGGAAGGCAGCGAAGGGCAGGAACATCACGATCAGCACCTGCGCTTCCGGCGCGATCCGGTCGAACTTCGCCAGCAGCTTCAGCGCCCAGGACACGACGACGACCGCGAGCAAACCCGCGGCGACGCCGCCGGCGACGGCCAGGAGGAAGGCGAGCGAGGTCTGCCAGAGCGAGAAGCTGCCGGTCAGGGCAGCCGCGGCGGCGAAGCGGAAAATCACCAGGCCTGATGCATCGTTGAGCAGGGATTCCCCTTCGAGAATGTGCATCAGATTCTTCGGCACGGTCTCCTTGTCGACGATGGCGGAGACGGCGACCGCATCGGTTGGCGAGAGCACGGCGGCGAGTGCAAAAGCGACCGGCAGCGGCATGGACGGCACCAGCCAGTGCAGAGCGAGCCCGCAGAAAAGCGTGGTGAAGAAGACCAGGCCGAAGGCGAGCGACAGGATCGGCCGGAGCAGCTTGCGGTATTCGCGCTTCGGCGCCTCCCAGGCGTCGGCGAAGAGCAACGGGGCGATGAAGAGCAGGAGGAATAGCTCCGGCTCGATATGAGGATGGAAGCCGGCGGTCGGCCAGGCGAGGGCGGCGCCGAGCGCGATCTGGATGATCGGCAGCGGGATGACCCTGAGCAGCCGGGTCAGCGGCTGCGAGGCCACCACGGCCATGACCAGGATCAGGATGAAGGTGAAGGTCTGCATTGGCTACGCGGCCGGCCCGGTTCGCTTGGGGTCGGCCGCGAGGTTTATCGTTCGGCCTCCGATGAGCCAAGCTCACCGGAGGCGGGTGCACGCAATTTCAGAACGCGACCTTGTCGGCGCCCTTGAGCTGGAGCTGCTCGCGGGCATCGTCCGGGGTGGCGATCTCCAGGCCGAGGCCCTCGATGATCTTGCGCGCGGCGCGGACCTGGTCGGCGTTCGACTTGGCGAGCTGGCCCGGGCCGAGCCAGAGCGAATCCTCGAGGCCGACGCGCAAATTGCCGCCCATCGCGACCGCCATCGCCGCGATCGGAAGCTGGTGGCGGCCGGCGCCGAGCACCGACCAGTGATAGTCGTCGCCGAAGAGCCGGTCGGCCGTGCGCTTCATATGCGCGACATCCTCGGGATGCGGGCCGATGCCGCCGAGCAGGCCGAAGACCGACTGGACGAAGAAGGGCGGCTTGACCAGCCCGCGATCGACGAAATGCGCCAGCGTATAGAGATGGCCGATGTCGTAGCACTCGATCTCGAAGCGCGTGCCGTTCTCGGCGCACGTCGTCAGGATGTTCTCGATGTCCTTGAAGGTGTTCTTGAAGACGCGGTCGTTCGAGCCTTCCAGATAGGGCCGCTCCCAGTCATGCTTGAACTCCTTGAAGCGGTTCAGCATCGGGTAGAGCCCGAAATTCATCGAGCCCATGTTGAGCGAGGCGACCTCGGGCTTGAAATGGGCGCAGGGCTGCAGCCGCTCCTCGACCAGCATGGTCGGGGCGCCGCCGGTGGTGATGTTGATGACGCAGTTCGAGCGCTGCTTGATCACCTTGAGGAAGGGCTCGAACGCTTCCGGCGACTGGTCGGGCTGGCCGGTCTTGGGGTTGCGGGCATGGACATGGACCAGCGCTGCGCCGGCCTCGGCCGCGCCGACGGCGGCGTCGATGATCTCCTCCGGAGTCACCGGCAGATAGGGCGACATCGAGGGGGTGTGGATCGCGCCGGTGACGGCGCAGGTGATGATGACTTTGCGGTTCTTGGCCATGCGATTAAGTCCTTCGCTGATCCCTAAATCTTTGAAACTCACGCCGGCTTGCGCTTCGCGGCGCGCTTATGCGCCTGCAAAGCGGCGAGGCGGCTGTCGCGCCAGTCGCTGAGGCGCTTGACGCGGCCGGCTTCCTGCGCGCCGCGCCATTCGCGCATGACCTCGGCGACCGTCTCGGGCTTGAACGGGTTGCCGAGCCCTTCCGAGGATTTGACCATGCGGTCGAGCGAGTCGGAATAGCGCGAACAATAGTCGGGGATCCCGCCGGGCGCATTGAGCTCGATCGTCTCGAACGGGCCCATGAACGACCAGCGCAGGCCGAGCCCGTCGCGGATGGTCTTGTCGACATCCTCGGCGCTGGCGACGCCTTCGCCGACGAGGCGGAAGGCCTCGGCCAGCAGCACCGCCTGCAGGCGGTTGAGCACGAAGCCGGGCTTTTCCTTACGCAAGGTGATGGCGACCTGCCCGGCCTGCTCATAGATGCGCTTGGCCTTGGCGACGACCTTGGGATCGGTCCAGGGCGCCGGCGCGAGCTCGACGATCGGCACCAGATGCGGCGGGTTGACCGGATGGGCGACGAGGCAGCGGGCCCGGCCCTTCAGCTCCTCCGAGAAGGTCGAGGCCATGATGAAGGAGGTCGAGGAGGCCAGGATCGCCGAGGCCGGCGCCAGCGCGTCCATCTGCGCGAACAGCTCGCGCTTGGCTTCGACCGTCTCCGGCCCGTTCTCCTGCACCAGCGCGACGCCCTTCAGCGCATCTGCGAGGTCCTTGGCGACGCGGATGCGGGCGAGCGAGCCCTGGGGATCATCGACCAGGCCGTGGCCGGCGAGCTCCTTGAGGTTCTTGCCGATATGGCTGCGGGCGGCCTTGGCCGCCTCCGGCTTCACATCGTGCAGCGCGACCTCGAAGCCATGGCTGGCAAAGACGGTGGCCCAGGCGCGGCCGATCAGGCCCGAGCCGACGATGGCGATCTTGGTCATGCGGGAGAGTTCCGAGTGGGAGCGTGAGGGCGAGAGCAACCGCCGTCATTCTCGGGCGAAGCGAAGCGCAGACCCGAAAATCTCCTGAAAGAGATGTTCGGGTCTACGCCCGAGCATGACGCGCTACGGGATTCCATCACAGCCACAGCACCTGCCGCCGCAAGGCCAGATCCTGGCTCAGCGCTCGCGAGGGGCCGATATGGGTGACCTGGCCGCGCTCGAGGACGACGGTGCGGTCGGAGAGCGCCAGCGCCAGGTCGAGATGGTGGTCGACGATGACGATGGCGATCTCCTTGCGCAGCTTGTCGAAGGCCTCGAACAACTCCTCGACCACCGCCGGGGCCAGGCCCTCGAAGGGCTCGTCGAGCAGGAGCACCTTGGTGTCGCCGGAGAGGGCGCGCGCCACCGCGACCATCTGCTGCTCGCCGCCAGAGAGATAATCGGCCGGTGACTGCCAGCGCTCCCTGATGCGCGGGAAGAAGGCGAAGATCTTTTCGTCCTCCCAATGTGTGCCGTTGCCGGTGCGGCGGCGCAGGCGGCCGAGCTCCATATTGTCCTTGACGCTCATGCCGGCGAAGAGGCCGCGCCCCTGCGGGACGTAAGCCACGCCGGCGCGGGCGATCTGGGCCGGAGGCAGGCGGGCGATATCGCTGCCCGCCAAGCTGATCGTGCCGGACGCAGGCGGGGCGATGCCGGTGATGGTCTTGAGCAAAGTCGATTTGCCGGCGCCGTTGCGGCCGAGCAAGGCGACGATCTCGTTCTCATGCACGCCGAAGCTGACCTGCCGCAGGATGTGGCTCTTGCCGTAGAAGGTGTCGACCTGATCGAGGCCGAGCAGGACCTTGTCGCCGGCGGCGCTCTCGCGCGGCTTCTCGGCCAACGCATGGGCGCCGGAGCCGATATAGACCTCCTGCACCCTGGGTGAGGAGCGTGCATCCTCGACCGTGCCGTCGACCAGCACCGAGCCCTCGTTCATCACCGTGACATGGTCGGCGATGGCGAAGACGCGGTCGATGTCGTGCTCGACCAGGAGCACCGGCAGATCGGTCGAGATCGACTTGATCAGGTTGCCGACGCGCTCGCGCTCGGCCGCGGCGAGACCGGCGAGCGGCTCGTCGAGGAGCAAGATGCGCGGGCTGGTCGCGAGCGCCAAGGACATGTCGAGCAGGCGCTGGCCGCCATAGCTGAGGGAGCCGGCCTCCGCCTGCTCGATGCCGGAGAGGCCCATGGTCGAGATGACCTGACGGGTTTCGTCATTGACCTGCTCCAGGCCGCCAGCCGCCTGCCAGAGGCCGAAGCGTTCGGGCGCCCGCGCCTGCACGGCGAGGCGGACATTCTCGGCGACCGAAAGCGCCGGGAAGAGATTGGTGATCTGGAAGGCTCGGCCGATGCCGGCTCGCGTAATCGCTTCCGGCGAGAGGCCGGCGACATTGCGCTCGCGCAGGCGGACCTCGCCACGGTCCGGCTTGAACAGGCCGGAGATCAGGTTGAAGGCGGTGGTCTTGCCGGCGCCATTCGGGCCAATCAGCGCATGCAGCTTGCGGTCGCGCATGGCGATATCGACGTTCTCGACCGCCTTGATGCCGCCGAAGCTCTTGGCGAGGCCGGTCGCGGTCAAGATCGTGCCGTCGCCGGCATCCTGCGGCTTCATGAAGGCGGGGAGCTCGACCGCGCCGGCCTTGCGGGCCGACATCGCCGCATCCTCGGCCGCCTGCTTGCGGAAGGGCTTCAGCAGGCGCTGGCCGACACCGACGAGACCGTCCGGCGAGAAGACGATGAAGGCGACGAAGAGCAGGCCGAACCAGAACAGCCAGTTCTCGGTGACGCTGGAGAGAAGATCGCGGAAGACGACGAAGAAGAGCGCGCCTAGCGCCGGCCCGAGGAAGGAGCGCATGCCGCCGATCACCACCATCGCCAGCAATTCGCCGGAGAAGGCGACCGAGATCGGCTCGGCCGAGGTCATGCGGTTGTTGAAGAGGAGGAGCGTGCCGGCCAAGCCGGTCAGCGCCGCCGAGACGGTGAAGGCGACGAGCTTGTAGCGGGTGGTGGCATAGCCGAGGAACCGGGCGCGCTGCTCGTTCTCGCGGATCGCGACGAGGACGGTGCCGACCGGCGAGCGATGGAAGCGCCAGAGGCCGTAGACCACGGCGAAGCCGATGGTCGCGACCAGCATGTAGAAGGGCAGGGCGGTCTCGAAATCGATGCCGGCGAAGAGCGGGCGCTTGATGCCGCCGAGCCCGTCCTCGCCGCCGGTGACCGAGGTCCAGCGGAAGGCGACCGAATAGATCATGGCGGCGAGCGCCAGCGTCAGCAGCGAGAAATAGACGCCGCGGCGGCGCAGGATCAGCGCGCCGAAGGCGAAGGCGATCAGGGCGACGAGCGCGACCGCGAGCAGGATCGGCAAAGCGAACTGGCCGGGGAGCCAGTTGCGCTGGATCAGGCCGGCGGCATAGGCGGCGATGCCGAACCAGGCGCCATGGCCGAAGGAGACCAGGCCCGTCGTGCCGACCAGTACGTTGAGTGCCATGCAGGCGATGGCGAAGACGACGACCTCGGTCGCCGAGGTGGTGCCGAGCCCGACCGTGTGCATCAGCGAAGGCAGGATGGCGAGGCCGATGGCGGCGAAGGCAAGCGGGAGATAGTCGCGCTGGGAGCTGGTCATGTCGGCCTCACTCGAAGCGCTGGATGCGCTCGCCGAACAGGCCGCGCGGACGGAAGAGCAGGACGAGCAGCATCATCAGGTAGATCACCGCGGTCGACCATTGCGTCAGGCCAAGGCCGATGGTGATGCCCTTGACCAGGCCGACCATCAGGGCGGCGACGACGACGCCCCAGAACGAGCCGAGCCCGCCGATGACGACGACGACGAAGGCCGGGGTGATGATCTCCTGGCCCATGGCCGGATGGATCGAATAGATCGGCGCCAGCAACACGCCGGCAAGCCCGGCAAGGCCGATGCCGATGCCTGCGACCGTCATCATGTAGGGCTGCAAGGAGATGCCGAGCGCGCCGACCATGTCAGGGTTCTGCACGCCGGCGCGCACGACCCGGCCGAAGGCGGTGCGTTGCAGCAGGAACCAGAGGCCGAGGACGCAGGCTGCTGCGATCAGGATCAGCAAGGCACGGTAGCGCGAATAGATGAAGTCGCCGATGAAGAGCTGGCCGCGCAGTGCCGGCGGGATCGAGAAGGAGAGCGGCGGCGCGCCGAAGATCATGCGCAACGACTGCTCGGCGACCATGGCGAGGCCGAAGGTCAGGAGCAGCGAGAGGATCGGATCGGAGCGGTAGAAGCGCTGGAACAGCCCCCGCTCGATGACGATGCCGATCAGCGCGACCAGCACAGGAGAGGCGATGATGGCGCCGCCGAAGCCGATATGGGGCGCGAGCACGATCGTGAGATAGGCGCCGATCGCATAGAAGGCGCCATGCGCCAGGTTGACGATGCCGCCGAGCGAGAAGATCAGCGACAGGCCGAGCGCGATCAGGAGGTAATAGACCCCGTCGAGCAGCCCGTTCAGCACCTGCTGGATGAAGAGGGTGAGCAAGGGATGACCTTTGCGGACTCGTGCGATGAGCATCTCAGGCCGAAGGAGGCGCCAGCCGGCGCCTTCCAGTCATGAGATTCTCGGGTCTGCGCTGCGCTTCGCCCGAGAATGACGTGAGGTGCTCAGCTCATCTTGCAGACGGCTTCGTCGCCCTGGGTGGCGATGACCTCCATGTCCTCGTTCGGGCCGGGCACCGGCGGCGAAGAGGTGAAGAGGTCCCACTGGTTCTTGACCTGCGCCGCCGGCAGGGCGGTGATCGTATACATCTCGCTGATCAGCTGATGGTCGGAGGCGCGGAAATAACCCTGGCGCGGCTTCATCACGTCGAACTTCGCGCCCTTCTCGAGATGCTCGAGGATCTTGGCCGTATCGGTCGACTTCAGCTCGTTCATCGACTGGGCCATGACCTTGACGCCGACATAGTCGCCCCAGGCCTGGTTCTCCGGCGGCTTGCCGTATTTCTTGGTGAAGGCGGCGACGAAGGCCTTGGTCGAGGGCGTGTCGATCAGGTGATGCCAGACGCAGGGCCAGATGCCGCCGAAATTGTCCTTGCCGGCGGCCCAGGCGAGGGCGGTGTCGAAGCCGAAGCCGGCGACCGGGAAGGTCAGGCCGAATTCGGAATACTGCTTCAGGAAATTGGTGATCTGGTTGCCGGCAAGGTTGGAGATGACGAGATCGGGCTTGGCGGCACGGATCTCCAGCAGCAGCGCCGAGAAGTCGGTCGCGTCGGTCGGCACCAGCTTGTCGGCGGCGAACTGGCCGCCATTGGCTTCCATGAAGCGCTTGGCGACCTTGCTGAGATCATGGCCGAAGGCATAGTCGGCGGTGAGCGAGAACCACTTCTTGCCCTTGACCAGACCCTGTGCCAGCAGCGAGCGGCCGGCGCTCTTCACATACATCGAGTTCTGATGCTCGACATGGAACATGTAGCGGTTGCAGCTCTCGCCGCGGAGCGCATCGGAATTGCCGCCGGTGTTGAAGAACAGCTTCTTGTTGCGGGCCGCGACCTGCGAGATCGTCAGGCAGGAGGCCGACGAGATCTCGCCGATGATACAGGCGACCTGGTCGCGCTCGAACATGCGCTCGGCCTTGGTCGAGGCGGTCTGCGGGTTGACAGAGTCTTCCTTGAGCAGTTCGAGCTTGCGGCCGTTGATGCCGCCGGCGGCGTTGATCTCTTCAGCGGCGAGATCAGCGGCCATGACGCCGTATTCGCCGAGCGGGCCGAGGAAGCCGGTGCGCGGCGTCAGGTGCCCGAAGCGGATCGCTTCCGATGTCTGCGCGAGAATGACCGCCGGGCTGGCGACGAGGCCCGTGGCCATCCCGCCGAGCCCGACGAGCGTCTGACGACGCGAGAGGCCCTTGATCCTTGACTGCTCTGACATTCCGTTCCTCCCAGAACTCGCCCGCGCTCTTCGGCGTCGGATCGCGTGGATCGTCTTCTTCACTCTGCGGTTTCGAACCGCTTGTCGTGATCTGTGATCACAGTTAGGTTGGCAGACATGGTTGCCCGAGTCCAGCCCTCTGTTGCGCCGCAATCGCGGCCTGCCTCCTCCGGTGCGGGGAAGCTGGGAGAGGTGTCGGCGCTCGACGAGGTCGGCTCGCTCCAGCACGAGACGCTGGGCGAACGGGTCACCGGCGAGCTCAGGGCGCTGCTGATCGCCGGGCGGCTGGCGCCGGGCGAAAAGCTGTCGCTGCGCCGCGTCGCCGAAGCGCTCGGCGTCTCGATGATGCCGGTGCGCGAGGCGGTGAGCCGGCTCGCCGCCGACAAGGCGCTGGAAGTCCTGCCGGGGCGGGCGGTGCGCGTGCCGGTGCTGACGCTGGCGCAGTTCCGCGAGCTCACCCGGATCAGGCTGGTGGTCGAAGGCTTTGCCGCCGAGGAGGCGACGAAGGTCATCACCGACGCGCAGATCGCCGTGGTCGCCGAGCACGAGGCGGCGTTCCTGGCCGCGGCCAAGGACCCGCCTGACCCGGCCGCCGCGGTCGCGGCCAATCGCGACCTGCATTTTTCTCTCTACGAAGCCGCCGGCATGCCCTCGCTGGTCGAGATGATCGGGCGGCTCTGGCTGAAGGCCGGGCCGGTCCTCAATCTCGACATGCGGCACGAGCCGCGCCGGCTCGATGGCGGCAGCGCCGTCGTCGCGCATGCGCAATTGCTGGCGGCCCTGCGGCGGCGCGATCCGGCGGCGGCGCGGCAGGCGCTGGTCGAGGACATCAGCGCTGCGGCCGAGCATATCGAACGGACGGCGCGGCTGGCGGAATAACCGGCCGGCCGAAGAATGAAGGAAGAGGGACGGAAACGATGGATCTGACGATCAAGGGCTTGCGTGTGCTGGTGACGGCGGGCGCCAATGGCATCGGTCGGTCGACGGCGCGCGCCTTCGCGACAGAGGGCGCCAAGGTCCATATCTGCGACGTCGACGAGAAGGCGCTCGCCGAGATGGCTGAGAGCGATCCTGCGATCACACGCTCGGTCTGCGACGTCTCCGACCGCAAGGCCGTGGCAAGGCTGTTCGAGGAAGCCCTGGCGGCGCTCGGCGGGCTCGATTGCCTCGTCAACAATGCCGGCATCGCCGGGCCGACCGGCCGGGTCGATGAGATTGCGCCGGAGGACTGGGATTCCTGCGTGGCGATCGACCTGACGGGCCAGTTCAACTGCACGCGGCTCGCGGTCGAGCACCTCAAGCAGTCGAAGAACGCGTCGATCGTCAATCTCTCCAGCCAGGCCGGCAAGCACGGCTTCCCGTTGCGCTCGCCCTATGCCGCGGCGAAATGGGGCGTGATCGGCTTCACCAAGGCGCTCTCGGCCGAGCTCGGCGAGTTCGGCATCCGCGCCAACGCGATCTGCCCCGGCCTCGTCGACGGTCCCCGCATCCAGAGCGTCATCGCCAACAAGGCGCGCTCGCTCAACGTCTCGCATGACGAGATGACGCATCGGCTCTTCGCCGGCGTCTCGATCAAGCAGTTCGTCGATCCCACGGACATCGCCAAGCAGATCGTCTTCCTGGCCTCGCCCTTCGCCAAGACGATCTCGGGGCAGGAGATCTCGGTCTGCGGCGATACGCGGATGCTGAGCTGAGGGCTGCAGACGCATTTTTCCGGCTCGATCGACCCGGTGCGGGGATAGATTCGCAATCGATCCCCGCTGCTTGCGAAGCCCGCATAATCGGCTGGCATGGCGCGCCTCCCGCGCGCTGCTCCGATCCAGCGAGGTCCCATGAGCGATACGCCGCGTCTTGGCCTGCCCCTGCTCGCCGCCGGGCAGGCGCAAAAACATGTGACACACAATGATGCGCTGATGCGGCTCGACGCGCTGGTGCATCTCGTCGTCGCCAGCCGGACGCAGACCGTCCCGCCGGCTTCGCCCGGCGAGACCGCCGCCTATATCGTGCCGGCTGGTGGCACCGGCGTCTTCGCCGGGCACCAGGACGATCTTGCGATCTTCGAGGACGGTGCCTGGAGCTTCCTCGACCCGCGCTCCGGCTGGCAGGCCTGGGTGAGCGACGAGGCCGAGCATCATGTCTGGACCGGCACGCAATGGCGCCGCTCGCAGCCGGTGAGCAGTCTCGGTGCTGCGCTCTGGGGTGTGAATACGACCGCCGATACGACGAACCGGCTCTCGGTTTCCGCCGACGCGACCCTGTTCAATCACGCGGGCACCGACCATCGCCTCAAGCTCAACAAGGCGAGCGCCGCGCGCACGGCGAGCCTGCTCTTCCAGGACAACTGGTCCGGCCGGGCCGAGATCGGCCTCGCCGGTGACGACCAGCTCCGGATCAAGGTCAGCCCGGACGGGAGCAGCTGGACCGAGGCGCTGGTCGTCGACCGGACGAGCGGGCTGGTCACGCTCCCAGCCAGCAACTGGGCGCGTGAGACGCCGCGGCCGAACCTGCTCGTCAATGGCGACTGGCAGATCAACCAGCGGGGCTTTGCCGGCGGCTCATTGGCGGCCGGAGCGTTCGGCTATGACCGCTGGAAGGCGCATACCGGCGGCGCCAGCCTCAGCAGCAGCGGCTTCGACCTGACGCTGACCTCCGGCGCAATCCGCCAGATCGTCGAGCCGGCGCTCTGGGGCGTGACGTCCTTCGCATCGATGCCGCTATGCCTGTCGGTCGAGGCTCTCAGCGGCGGCAGTCTCGATGTGACGGTCGGCAGCGTCTCCGGAACGATCACTGCGGGCAGCGGCCGCCGCTTCGTCGCGTTGACGCCGGCTGCCGGCGACACCGGCAACCTGACGGTTCAGCTCGCGCCGGCGGCGGGGGCGGTGACCTTCCGCGCGATCAAGCTTGAGACCGGCGCGGCGCCCAGTTCATGGCTGGCGCGCAGCCAGACGCAGGAACGGCAGCTCTGCGAGCGCTACTATTGGCGGCCCGGCCATCCGTGGTTCATCGACTGCTATCAGGTGGGCAGCGCATACTCGCAGCAAATCCTCGCTTTCCCGACCGCGATGCGGACTGTGCCGACGGCAAGCTATTCCGTCACGGCAGAAGCCAACATATTCGGCGGCGAGCGCTCGATCTCGTCGAGCTCCAATGTCGGCGCACTGGCGATGATCCGGATTTCGACGCTCGGCCGGGCCTATGCCATCTTCAACGACATCGCCTTCAGCGCCGAGCTTTGAGCCGCCGCCGGCCGCGTTCCATCAGGCTTTGAAGATGTTGTCCGCCTTGATGCCGGCCCGTGTGCAGACATTGCGCGTGTCGATCACCAGCTTCGAGCCGGCGACGATCGCCGCATAGTCGACGTCGTCATGGTCGGTGGCGATGAGCACGGCGTCGAAAGCGGCGAGCGAGGCGGCATCGACCGGCACGCTCCTGCGGCCTGCGAGCGTCGGGTGCTCGCGGGTCGGCGGTAGCACCGGGACATGGGGGTCGTGGAAGGCGGTGCGGGCGCCGCGCTTCTCGATCAGTTCGATCAGCTTGAGCGAGGGGCTCTCGCGGGTATCCTCGACATTCTTCTTGTAGGCGAGGCCGAGGATCAGGATCGAGGCGTCGCTCAGATTCTTGCGGCCGTGGACGTCGAGCAGGGTCGCGAGGCGATCGACGACCAGATAGGGCATGCGGGTGTTGATCTCGCCGGCGAGCTCGATGAAGCGGGTAGCGACATCGTATTCGCGCGCCTTCCAGGTCAGGTAGAACGGGTCGATCGGGACGCAGTGGCCGCCGAGCCCGGGGCCGGGATAGAACGGCATGAAGCCGAATGGCTTGGTCTTGGCCGCCTCGATCACCTCCCAGATGTCGATGCCCATGGCCGAGTAGACCGTCTTGAGCTCGTTGACGAGGGCGATGTTGACGGCACGGAAGATGTTCTCGGTCAGCTTGACCGCCTCCGCGGTGGCAGTCGAGGAGACCGGCACGGTCTTGACGACGAGCGCTCCATAGAGCGCCAGCGCCATCGCCTGTGCGTCGAGGCCGTCGCCGCCGACGACCTTCGGGATGCTGGAGGTGCCGAAGTCCGGGTTGCCGGGGTCCTCGCGCTCTGGCGAGAAGGCGAGGAAGAAGTCCTCGCCGCTCTTCAGCCCGCTCGCCTTCTCCAGGAGTGGGCGCATGATCTCGTCGGTGGTACCGGGATAGGTGGTCGATTCCAGCACGACGAGCTGGCCGCGGCGCAGGCGCCGGCCGATCGCCTCGGTCGTCCTGACGACATAGGACAGATCCGGTTCGCGATGCCTGGTCAGCGGCGTCGGCACGGCGATCAAGAGCGCATCCGGCTCGCCCAGACGGTCGAAATCCGCGGTCGCAACGAAACGGTCGGCGGCCACGGCCTGCGCGATCGACTCCATCGGGATGTGCTTGATCGCACTGCGACCGGCATTGATGTCGTCGACGCGCCTGGCGTCGATGTCGAAGCCGACGACGCGAAAACCTTGCCGCAAGGTCGCGAGCGCGAGCGGAATGCCGACATAGCCGAGGCCGATGATGCCGACGACGAGCGAGCGGTCGTTGACGCGTTCAATGAATTGCTGGGCTGCTGGCGACGTCACGGTGCATCCTGAAATTGCGGCAGCATCGGCCAGCGGCTCATTTATCGGTCGAGCTTTTCCAGAGTTACCAAACTGCGTCAACATCCGCTGAGGCCTTCGTGATGCGGTCTGGCCCTGTGTGCATCCGTTGTGGCAGGCGTTTACCTGCGCTTGGCTTTAGTCTTTGAAAATGCTTTTGAAATGTCGGTTGATCGCGCCATCGTCGACCACGACGCCGCGGTTCCGCTCGATCAGGAACGCGGGGTGCCAGTACCAATCGTCGAAGCCGACATTGAGGCGGTCGTAGCCGGCCTCGGCCAGCAGAATTCGCATCTCCTCGCGCCGAGGCTCGACGAAATTGTGCTCGATGGTGAAGAGCGCGATACGGTGGCGGGCGAAGTCGATCGTGCGCAGAATCTCCAGTTCCGATCCTTCAGTGTCGAGCGAGACATAGTCGAAGCCGGTTTCGGCGAAGTCTGCCATCGCGGCGATCGCGGCGAAGCTGATCGTCTCGACCTGGATGAGCCCATGCGTTGCGGCGGCGCGAGCACGGTCGTCGGCATAGCGGTCATTGCCGGCGAATTCGGCCAGTGTCCCGATTTCCTGGGAGGGGATGAAGGACAGGACCTGGCCGGTCTCGCGATAGACCGCCCGTTCCAGGCAGATCGCGCTGCGGCTTTCGCGCAAGCGAGCGAAGAGGCCGGGGTTCGGCTCGACGCAGACACCCTGCCAGCCATGTTCGCTTTCGAGGAAGTAGCTGTTGCTGTGCAGGACGCCGTCGAAGGCGCCGATCTCGGCGAAGCGGCCGTCGCGGCGGCCATTGCACATGGCGAAGACCCAGCGCTCCTGCTCGATCTGCGAATTGGTTGGCATCTCATAGGCGATCGCGGGATCGAAACGGCGCTCGTCCAGTTCGGATTTCGTCATTGCCGCCCTTGCGCCTGCTGCCCGGAACAAGGCTAGCCGGGCCTCTTCAGAAGCGCCAGCTGGCACTCAGGCAGCGATCCGCGGCGGGGAGGGTGGCATCTCGCGCAGGAAGCGGTAGCGGCCATGCTGCTTGATGGCGGCGAGGTCATGCGAGACGAGGCCCTCAGGCCGGACAATCTCGACGCCGACATCATCGCCATCGAAGTCGAGCACCGCAAAGCCACAGCGCCGGTCGCCGCCCTGCCCGTGATTGCCGGAGAAGGCGAGCGAGGGTACCCAGAGATGGCGCAGGCCGTCGATCCGGCGGTCGCGATGCGCGTGCAGGTGGCCGCTGACGATCAGCCGGATATCGGCCTTGCAGAGACGCTGTATCAGCTCGCCACGCGGAGCTGGGCAGAGCGAGGCGGGGCTGGGCTCGGCCTCATCCGGACTCTCGACGAAGAGCGGCTTGTGCAGCACGAGTGCGACGCGGTCACCCTTACTCTCCGCGAGCATCGCATCGAGCCAGTCGTTCTGCTCGGCTTCACGGGCAAGCCCCGAGCCGAAGAGCTGTGCGTTGACGCCGAGCAGGGTCCAGCCGTCGAGCTGGAAGCGCCAACGGTCAACGCCGATGGCGTTGTCCCAGCGGGTGAGGCGCGGCTCGTCGACGATCTGGTTCGGATCTTGGCCCGGTGGTTCGTCGCCGATGTCGTGATTGCCGGGCAGCGGCAGCACGGTGCCGGGCAGCGTGGCCAGCGCCTTGGCGGCGAATTCCATCTCGGCGTCGCTGTCGGGCCCGTCGATGCAGAGGTCGCCGTTGACAATGGTGCAGGCCGCCTCGATCCGGCTGGCGGCGTCGCAGGCGAGCTGCCAGTTTGGCCAGAAGAAGCCGTGCGTGGGCGAGAGATGCGGGTCGGAGAGGACAATGACGCGGGTCATGCGAAGCTCAGGTTTAAGGGGCGGAAATCCATGTAGTAGAGCGGGTAGTGGTTCCACCTGACATCGCGGCGCTTCGCGAAGTATTCCCGCACCTGGTAGAGGGTCAGCGCCGGGGCCTCGGCCTCGTATTCGTCCATCAGCGCCAGCCAGAGCCGCTTGCGCTCGGCCGGATCGGTCGCGAGCTTCAGCTCGTCGCTGATCGCGTTGAATTTCACCGGCTGCCAGAAGCCGCTCTTCTGGGTCGAATAGTCCTTCGACAGATTGACCATCAGGCCGCCGCCGAGCGGATCGGGAAAGCGGAACGAGACCGAGATCGGCCGCACATCGGCGCCCGGGCGAATGACCTGGGCGACATTCTCGACGGTCTCGAGGCGGCTCCTGACGCCGACCGCCTCCCACATCTGCTGGACCACCTGCACGGCAAGGTCCATCTGCAGATAGTAGCCCGGCGCGATCCGGATCACGACCTCCTCGCCCTTGTAGCCGCCTTCCTTGAGGAGCTTGCGAGAGAGGTCGGGGTCATAGGCGTGGCCGCGGCGGCCGGTGTCGTAATAGTCGCCGAACGCCGGCGTCTGCAGCGCTGCCATGCGCTGGAAGTTCGGCCCCCAGAGCGACTTGCCGAGCGTCTCCATGTCGACGGCATGGTTGAGCCCGCGCCGGACGCGGGCATCCCTGACTACCGGGTTGCGCGTGTCGTAATAGAGGATATGGGCGAGATCGAGCACGACCTCGATGCCCTCCAGCGTCGGGCTGCCCCTGAATGTCTCGGCCTGCTCGGGGAGCAGGTTGGTGACGAGGTCAAAATCGCCCGCGTGCAGGCCGGCGAGGCGTGTCGCAGCTTCGGGCACGGCGATCAGGATGATCTGGCGCGCGGCAGGGCGACCCATCCAGTATTCGTCATGGCTTTCGAGCACGAGGCGCTGGTTGCGCTGGAATGAGCCGATGCGATAGGGGCCGCTGCCGACCGGCTTCTGGCGCATGCCGGCGAGGCCCTGCTCCTTGTAGAATTTCGCCGAATGGATCCAGCCGCCATAGGAGGCCAGGCGCTGCGGCATCGCCACGTCGGGCGTTGCGGTCCTGAATACGACCGTATCGCGTCCCTCTGCCTCCACCGCAGTGAGGTGGCCGAAATTGACGCGGCCCTCATGGTGCTGGACCTCCTTGCCGTACATGCGCTCGGGCGAGAAGGTCGAGAGCACGTCCTCGGCCGAGAGTACGCTGCCATCATGCATGCGCACGCCGTCGCGCAGCTTCGCCTCCCAGGTCAGCGGATCGCGCTGCCGCAGCGAGGTCGCAAGATGCGGCAGCAAATGCTGGCCGCCTTCGGCAGCCTCGCGGTTGAAGTCTCGGCGCCAGAGCGTGTCGAAGACATTGTAGGTCGACCGCAACCCGACATTCGAGATCGCCTCGAACGGCTCAAGTGTCGGCGGCAGCGCCTGCACGGCGACGCGCAGCACCGGGCGCGTATCGGCCTGCGCCCGCACCAATCTGGGCAGGAAAGCGGGCGCGGCGAGACCGGCTGCGAGAAGGTTGCGGCGGGTGACCATGGCGCGCTCCGTTGGGAGCCGCGAAGCTGGTCGCCTGCAGTTACAGCGATGTGACGGCGGTCAGTGAATCTCCGGCTCGGCCACCTTCGCCGTGCCCACGAGATAGTCGAAATCGCAGCCCTTGTCGGCCTGCTGGATATGGGCGGCGGACATCTTGCCCCAGCCGCGAGGATAGTCACGGTCGGGGGGCGACCAGCTCTTCAAGCGCTCGGCGATCTCGACATCCGACAGGTTGACAGAGATGCTGCGCGCTTCGACATCGACGCTGATGATGTCGCCGGTCTTCACCGCTGCGAGCGGGCCCTTGATATAGGCCTCCGGCGCGATGTGGAGCACGCAAGCGCCGTAGCTGGTGCCGGACATGCGGGCGTCGGAGAGCCTGAGCATGTCACGCACGCCCTGCTTCAGCAGCTTCTTCGGGATCGGCAGCATGCCCCATTCCGGCATGCCGGGGCCGCCGACCGGGCCGCAATTCTTCAGCACCATGACATGGTCGGCGGTGACGTCGAGGCTCTCGTCGTTCACTGCCTTCATCATCGCATCATAGTCCTCGAAGACGAGGGCCGGGCCGGAATGCCTGAGCAGGCGCTCCTCGGCCGCGGAAGGCTTGATGACGCAGCCGCCCGGAGCGAGGTTGCCCTTCAATACCGCGAGGCCGTTGGCGGTCGAGACCGGCTTGTCGAGCGGGCGGATGACGTTGTCGTCATAGACCTGGGCGAGGGCGATCGTCTCGGAGATCGGCTTGCCGGTCACCGTCATGGCGCCGGTGTGGAGCTTGCATTCGAGCTGCTTCAGCAGGGCAGGGAGCCCGCCGGCATAGAAGAAATCCTCCATCAGAAAGTCCCCGGACGGACGCAGGTTGGCGATCACCGGGACCTTGCGCGAGAAGGCGTCGAAATCATCGGGCGTCAGCGGCACGCCGGCGCGGCCGGCCATGGCGACGAGATGGATGATCGCATTGGTCGAGCCGGCGACCGCCATATGGACGGTGAGCGCGTTCTCGAAGCTCTTGCGGGTCAGGATGCGGTCGGGCGTCAGATCCTCCCAGACCATCTCGACGATGCGCTTGCCGGAGGCTGCGGCCATGCGCGGATGGGCGGCGTCGGCGGCGGGAATGGCGGAGGCGCCCGGCAGGGTGAGGCCAAGGACCTCGGCATGGCTCATCATGGTCGCGGCCGTGCCCATCACCATGCAGGTGCCGTAAGAGCGGGCGATGCCGCTCTCCATGTCGCGCCATTGCGCGTCGGAAATATTGCCGGCTTCCTTCTCGGCCCAGTACTTCCAGACATCGGCGCCGGAGCCGAGCGTCTTGCCGGCCCAGTTACCGCGCAGCATCGGACCGGCCGGCACGAAGATGAAGGGGAGCCCGGCGCTGCAGGCGCCCATGATCAAAGCCGGCGTGGACTTGTCGCAACCGCCGAGCAGCACGGCGCCGTCGAGCGGGTGCGAGCGGATCGATTCCTCCGCCTCCATCGCCAGGAAGTTGCGATAGAGCATGGTAGTCGGCTTCTGGTACTGCTCGGAAGCCGACATCACCGGGATCTCGACCGGGAAACCGCCGGCGGCCCAGACGGCGCGTTTCACCGCCTCGGCGCGGTCGCGCAGATGGGTGTGGCAGGGGTTGATCTCGGACCAGGTGTTGAGGATGCCGATCACCGGCTTGCCCATGAACTCGTCATGGTTGAGGCCCATCTGCAGCGCCCGCGAGCGGTGCCCGAAGGAGCGCAGGTCGCTGGCGCCGAACCAGCGCTTCGAGCGCAATGTGTCGGGCGTCTTGCGGGGATGGGACATCGGCGTTTCCTCGAATTTTTGGTGTTCTAACTTGGTGATCGGGCTGGAGAAACGTCATGGTCGGGCTTGACCCGACCATCTCGGAAACCAGTGCGTTCTGGTCCTGAGATTCTCGGGTCTTCGCTACGCTTCGCCCGAGAATGACGGCAGAAATTTACTCCGCTGCCGCGCGCTGGCTTCCCCAGCTGCCGACGATCTTGCGCAGCTCGGCGCGCTCGCTCTCGTTCAGCTCGGGCAGGCCGGGCAGGCGGACCGGGCCGACATTGGTGCCGAGCAGGCCGAGCGCTTCCTTGACCACGGTGACGTTGGCGCCGTTGCCGTATTTGGTCCGCAACGTCTCGAAGCCGGCGATCTCGTCAACGAGGCGGCGGGCGAGCTCGTAATTATTGGCCTCCAGTGCCTGCCAGATCGCCAGCGAGCGCTCGGGCGCGACATTGACCAGCCCCGAGGTGAAGCCGCGGGCGCCGAGCGCATGGAAGGGCGCGGCCCAGCCCTCGGCGAGGCCGCAGATCCAGTTGGCGCTCGAGCCTTGCGTGGCGCGGACGCATTCGGCGAGCAGCATCATATTGGGCGATGCGAACTTGACGCCGGCGACGTTGGGATGGGTCGCGACGCAGGCGAGGTCCTTCACGCCGATCGCGTCGGAGCGGATATAGGCGACGAGCGGGATCGTCAGCGCCTCGGCGATGGTGAGGATGTAGTCGGCCTGGCTTTGCGGGGCGGCGAAGGGGTCGAGCGGGTGATGCACCATCACCGCGTCGCAGCCGGCTTTGGCGGCGAGCTTGCCGGTCGCGATTGCCTCGCGCAAAGACCTTCCGATGCCGGCGGTGACCAGCGCCTTGCCGGCTGCGGCCTCGGCGGCGACGGCGTGGCTGCGCACCACCTCGTCGGTCGTCATCGGGTAGAATTCGCCGGTGTTGCCGGCCGAGACGATGTTGTGGATCCCGGCCTGCGCAATGCCCGCGACGATCTTGCCGGTCAGCGTCCAGTCGGCCTCGCCATCGCCTTTCCAGGCGGTGACGTGCACGCCGGAAATGCCGCGCAGCGCGGCGCGAACCTTGTCACTCATCGTAATCCAATCCTTCCGCATCGGCGCCGAAGACCTGGCGCACATGGCTCTTGGCGGAGCGCACGATATGGCTGCGCATGCGCTGCTCGGCCCTTGCCGGCTCGTGTGCGCGCAGCGCCTCGAAGATGCCGCGATGCTCCTCGAAGCCGCGGGCGCGTTCGCTCGGCTCGCCGAGCAGAGCAATGCGCTGGGCATGGTCGTACATGCGCTGGCCGTCGAGTCGGCGCTCCAGATAGGCGCAGCCGGAGATGCGGTGGATCATGCCGTGATAGGTCTCGTTCAGATTGACGAGGTCCTCGAGATCTCCATGCGCGGTCGCCTGCGCCATCTCGTCGATCAGGCGGGCCATCTCGGCGATCTCGCCGGCGCTGATGCGGTTGGCGGCGATGTGGGTCATGACGCTTTCGAGCGCGGCGCGGCCGAGCGCCATCTCCAGCGCCTGACGGGCCGAGAACTCGACGAAGACGCCGCGGCGGGCTTCGGTCCGGACCAGGCCCTCGCTCTCCAGCATGCGGATCGCGTCCTTCACCGGCGTGGTCGAGACCCCCAGCATGTCGGCGAGCTGGCGCTCGTTCAGCCGTTCGCCCTCGCGGAACTTTCCCGCGACGATCGCCCGGCGCAGGCGCTCGTGCACATGCTCGCGTAGCGAGCGCAGCAGGTGCGGCGAGACGGGTTCGATGGCGAGCGCGTTTGACATCCCGAGTCCTCTGGCGAGACAGCGGCACGATTCGTCTCGGCCGCAGCTCTCTCGCCATTGCCTCACCAGACACCACAAAGTGCAAGCGACATCAAGTCTGAAATTTCAGATTTCAAATCTGGAATTGCGTGCTATGGAGTCGAGCAAGACGGCCGCAAGACGCCGGAACGGCAAGGCTGGACGAGATAACGACGAGGGAGGATTGGATGACATCGATCACACGCCGCGGCCTGCTCGCCGGAGCCGGCGCCATGCTGGCCGCACCGGCCTTGACGCCTGCTTGGGCGCAGAGCGGCTATCCCGGAGGGAGGGTCGTCACCATCGTGGTGCCCTTCGCCGCGGGCGGCACGACCGACCTGCTCGGGCGCATCCTGGCCGATCGGCTGGGCGCACGCCTCGGTGGCAAGTTCATCGTCGAGAACCGGGTCGGGGCAGGCGGCAATACGGGCGCGGCGGCGGTCGCTAAGGCGGAACCGGACGGCTACATGCTGACCATGGGCACGGTTTCCAGCCATGCCATCAATCCCGGCGTCTACACCAAGATGCCCTATGACCACATCAAGGACTTCGCGCCGATCTCGCAGGTGGCGAGCGTGCCCAACCTGCTGATGGTCAATGTCGACCTGCCGGCCAAGACGGTGCCGGAACTGATCGAGCTCCTGAAGAAGAACCCCGGCAAATACTCCTTCGGCTCCTCGGGCGCCGGAACCTCGACCCATATGGCGGCCGAGCTGTTCAAGGTCTCGACCGGCACCGACATGGTCCACGTGCCCTATCGGTCGAGTGCACAGGTGACGCAGGACCTGCTCTCCGGCCAGATCCAGTTGACCTTCGACAACATCACCATCGCCTGGCCGCATGTCGAAGCCGGCAAGATCCGGGCGCTGGCGACGGCGACGCCGAAGCGGCTGGCGGTCGCGCCCGACCTGCCGGCGCTGTCGGAGTTCATCCCGGGCTATGATGCCAGCTCCTGGCACGGTTTCTTCGCGCCGTCGAAAGTGCCGCCGGAGATCGTCGCCAAGCTCTCGACCGAGACGCAGGCGATCATGCGCGAGCCGGCGGTGATCGAGCAGCTCAAGAAGCTCGGCGTCGACCCGGTCGGCTCAAGCCAGGCCGAGTTTACCGCCCATATCGCCAGCGAGACCAAGCGCTGGGCGGACGTTGCGCAGAAGGCGAATGTGAAGATCGAGTGAGCGAGGCTGGTTGGCGTCTAGTCATGAGATTCTCGGGTCAAGCCCGAGAATGACGGCCAGCACGGCGCCGGGACCATCACTGCAAGCGACAGATCAACAGGACAAAGCCGCATGACCGCCCTGACCTCCGAGAACCGCGAGAAGCTGAAGCGCGTCTCGACAGCGACGCTGACCACGGCGCTGTTCAAGCGCGGCCTGCGCAACCAGTTCATCCAGGACGTGCGCCCGCTCTCAGCCAACGCGCCGCGCATGGTCGGCGAGGCCTTCACGCTGCGCTACATTCCGGCGCGCGAGGATCTCGACCATCTCAGCGTGTTCGAGGGCACGCAGCATCCGCAGCGCGTCGCGGTCGAAACCTGCCCGCCCGGCCATGTCATGGTGATCGACAGCCGCAAGGATGCGCGCGCGGCCTCCGCCGGCTGCATCCTGGTGACGCGCCTGATGCAGCGCGGCGCCGCCGGCATCGTCACGGATGGCGGCTTCCGCGACAGCCCGGACATCGCCGCGCTGGGCTTTGCCGCCTATCACAGCCGGCCGAGTGCGCCGACCAACCTGATCCACCACCATGCGCTCGACATCAACGCGCCGATCGGCTGCGGCGACGTGCCGGTCTATCCCGGCGACATCGTCGTCGGCGACGGCGAGGGCGTCTGCGTGATCCCGGCCCATCTCGCCAACGAGGTAGCGGCCGAAGCCTATGAGCAGACCGCCTATGAGGATTTCGTCGAGATGAAGGTGCGGGAAGGGCGCGGCATTTTTGGCCTCTACCCGGCCAATGCCGAGACCAAGGCCGAGTTCGCCAGATGGCGGCCGGACTGGAAGTAGGTTGGCGAGCTGGCGGCGGATTCAGGCCGCCAGCAACTCCCGCACCATCGGGATGACCTCGCGGCCATAGAGCTCGATGCAGCGCAGCAGCTTGTCCTGCGTCAAGGGGCCGGCGCTGATCTTGAGCTGGAAGCGCTGCAGGCCGAGCGCCTTGACCGTCGCGGCGATCTTGCGCGCGACGGTCTCGGGCGAGCCGAGATAGAGGGCTCCGCCCGAAACCTCACGCTCGAACTCCTCGCGCGACAGCGGACCCCAGCCGCGCTCGGCACCGATACGGTCGCGCATCGTCTTGAAGGCGGGGAAGAACTCCTCGGCCGCCTGCTCATCGCTCGCCGCGACATAGCCGGGCGAATGCACGCCGATCGGCCGCTCGGCCTGGCCAAGGCGCCCCATCGCGTCGCGGTAGAGCTGGGCGTAAGGGACGAAGCGCTGGGCCGGACCGCCGATGATGGCGAGCATCAGCGGCAGGTCGTAGCGCGCGGCCCGCACCACCGATTCCGGGCTGCCGCCAACACCGATCCAGGTCGTCAGCTCGCCTTTTTCGATCGGCGGGAAGACCTGCTGGTCGCGCAGCGGCGGGCGCAAGGAACCTTCCCAGGTCACGCTCTTCTTGCGGAGAAGCTCGACGAAAAGGTCGAGCTTCTCCTCGAACAGCACCTCGTACTGGCGGAGGTCGAAGCCGAAGAGTGGGAAGGATTCGGTGAAGGAGCCGCGGCCGAGGATGACCTCGGCGCGGCCGTTCGAAAGTGCATCGACCGTCGAAAAGCGCTGGAAGACGCGGATCGGATCGTCCGAGCTCAGCACCGTCACGGCCGATCCCAAGCGGATGCGGCTGGTGCGCGTCGCGATGCCGGCAAGCACGGTCTCGGGCGAGGACACCGCGAAATCGCCGCGGTGATGCTCGCCGATACCGAAGAAGTCGATGCCGATCTCGTCGGCGAGCACGGCCTGCTCGACGAGGTCGCGGATCACCTGTGCATGCGGGAGGAGGACCCCGTCCGGGCCGGCGGTGACGTCGCCAAAGGTGTCGAGGCCGAGTTGGAGAGAGGCGGGCATGGTCGGGTCCGAAGCTGGTGCAGCACGCCGTTTTGCCGGCGCCCGCGCCATCTGGCGCTGGCATTGCCGCCGTTCAAGATGCGCCGGCGCCGAGGGGTCTATGCGAATTCGCCAAAATCGGTACCATGAGGAACAATAATATCCGCCTCACCCCCCATTTGGGTGTGGCGGGGCGCTGACGATTGCTGTTGCTTCGGCAAGCTCCGGGAAACGGATTCGCGCGCAGTCGCAAAGGGGGGAGAGGTTGATGGACGGCGAGGCTGTGGCCGAGAGCGATCGCTCTATCGTCGGCAATCCGATGCTGCTGCCGTTCTATGATCTGTCCTTCGAGGAAATCGAGCTGCTGTGCCGGGTGACGGCGGTGTGGCGAGAGGGCAGCACGGAGGTCGCCGACGGCGCCTGGTTCGCGAGTTTCATGGGCGCACGGAAGGAGCCGACCCGATAGGCGAGGCGATTCTAGTAGCGCTCGCCATGGTCGCCATTGCGGTGGGAGCGTGGTGGGCGACGACCCGGTGGCGGCTCTAGACGCGGCCGCCGCTCGACCATATCCGGCGAAGCCGGTTTGCCGGATATGCCTCGGCTTTTTGTTTTGCGCAGTTCCGGACGCCAAACCGCTGCGCACTTTCGCTGCAACGGCCTTGGACGATCACGCCGCCGGCTCGAGCCTGGCGCGGCCGAGGACCATGACACGGTCGATCTGGAAGCCGCAGCGCTGCAGGGCGTCGTGATCCTGCGGCCAGGCGGCCGAGCGCTCCAGCGAGATCGCGATGCGTGGCAGGTCAAGCTGGGCGGCGAGCTGGTTGGCAAAGCGCAGCAAGGCATCGACGAGACAGGTTCCAGGCAGCCGCATCATCGCGATCTCGGAGATCTCCAGCGTCGTGCCGCCCGTGATTGTGCGCGCAATGCGAAAGCCGAACAGGGCATGCGGCATGCCACGTGCGTCACGCAGGGCGAAGACACCTGATGGCTGAGTCCCGTCCTGCGAATGGTCGCGCACAAAGGCGGCCCAGCCATCCGGGGTGAGCTCGGGATGCAGCAGGGTGACGAGCCCGTAGACCGTGTCGGCGCTGTCCGGCAGGATGCGCGCGACTTCGAAGATGTCATCGCCCATCAGGTGCGGCTCTCCCGAGTTTCCAGGCAGCAACCTCGTTTCGCAGGGCCTATTGCCGCATTGATCTGGATCAAATCCGCAGCGCCGAGGCAGGGCGTGTGCTTTGTCAGCCTGCGGCCATGGGGTAGGGTCCTGTGATGAACAGGAAGGTGCGATTGTGAACTGTCAGCCCTCGGTGTGTAGCGGCGCCGCTCGCGGCGAGAGCGGATGCCGCAACTGCATGGTCCGCCTGGTCAGCGTCTGCGCCTCCCTGAACGATGACGAGCTCGCCTTGCTGGAGCAGCTGGCGATGCCGACGCATTTTGCCTCCGGCGACACGCTGTTCTCGCAAGGCGCCGAGGCGCACTGCGTCTACAACGTCACCGGCGGTGTCATCCGGCTCTACAAGCTTTTGTCCGACGGGCGCCGCCAGGTCGTCGGCTTCGCGTTGCCAGGCGATTTCCTCGGGCTCGCCATGCGCGATGCCTATGGCTTCTCGGCCGATGCGATCGGCGACGTTGCGGTCTGTGCCTTCTCGCGTGGCGCCTATACGGCTCTGGTCGACGCCAAGCCGCATCTGCTCAAGCGCCTGCACGAGTTCGCGACGCATGAGCTGACGCTCGCCCATGAACAGATGATGCTGCTCGGCCGGCGCACCGCCGAGGAGAAGCTGATCTGCTTCCTGCTCGGCATGCAGCAGCGCTGGGCCCGGCTCGGCAAGCCGTCGGTGACGGTGCCGCTGCCGATGACGCGGCAGGACATCGCCGATTTCCTCGGCCTGACGATCGAGACGGTCAGCCGCACCTTCACCCGTCTCGCCAAGGAGAAGACGATCCTGATCGTGCCCGGCGGCGTGCGCGTGATGAACGCGGAGCGGATGCACGCCGTCGCGGCGTGAGCTGCGCCTTCGCGCCGCAGCCCGTTCCGTCCTGCCCTTGACCTGGATCAAAGCCCCCCGCTCAACCGGCCGCTAAGCCTCCCGCTGAGGGCGCATCCCAGCGCCTGTGACGAAGCGGGAGTCAGCGGTGACGGCGACGACGAGCCCTGTCCGGGCAATGACGGTCGGCGAGATGATCGGGATGCTGATCGCGGGCGCCAGCGTGCTGCCGCTGATCCTGATCGGCGCACTGACCGAAAACTCCGGCTACGCCTTCCACGCCATGCTCGGCGCAGCCGCAGCCGCGGCCAGCATGATCCTGATCGGCAATCGCTGCTTCGACGGCTCGCCCGCGGTCCCGCCGCAGGAGATCGATGGCAAGCCCAATTACAATATGGGGCCGGTCAAGTTCGCGACCGTCGCCTCGATGGTCTGGGGCATCGCCGGCTTTGCCGTCGGGCTGATCATCGCGCTCCAGCTCGCCTTTCCCGGGCTGAACTTCGACCTGCCCTGGACCAATTTCGGCCGGATGCGGCCGCTGCACACCTCGGCGGTGGTCTTTGCCTTTGGCGGCAATGTGCTGATCGGCAGCTCGTTCTATGTCGTCCAGCGCACCTGCCGGGCCCGCCTCGCCGGCGACCTTTCGCCCTGGTTCGTCGTGCTCGGCTACAACCTGTTCATCGTCATCGCCGGCACCGGCTACCTGCTCGGGATCACCCAGAGCAAGGAATACGCCGAGCCGGAATGGTATGCCGATCTCTGGCTGACCCTGGTCTGGGTCGCCTATCTCCTGGTCTTCCTGTTCACGCTGAAGAAGCGCCGCGAGCCGCATATCTATGTGGCGAACTGGTTCTATCTCGGCTTCATCCTGACCATCGCGGTCCTGCATGTCGGCAACAACGTCGCCGTGCCGGTCTCGATCCTGTCGCCGAAGTCCTACGGGCTGTGGTCGGGCGTGCAGGATGCGATGTTCCAGTGGTGGTACGGCCACAACGCGGTCGGCTTCTTCCTGACCGCCGGTTTCCTCGCGATCATGTACTACTTCGTGCCCAAGCGCGCGGAGCGGCCGATCTACAGCTACCGGCTCTCGATCATCCATTTCTGGGCTCTGATCTTCATCTATATCTGGGCCGGCCCGCACCATCTCCACTACACCGCGCTGCCCGACTGGGCGCAGACGCTCGGCATGACCTTCTCGATCATGCTGTGGATGCCCTCCTGGGGCGGCATGATCAACGGCATCATGACCCTGTCGGGCGCCTGGGACCGGCTACGCACCGACCCGGTGTTGCGGATGATGGTGGTCTCGCTCGCCTTCTACGGCATGTCGACCTTCGAGGGGCCGCTGATGTCGATCAAGGCGGTGAACGGGCTCTCGCACTACACCGACTGGACCATCGGCCACGTCCATTCCGGCGCGCTCGGCTGGGTCGCCTACATCTCCTTCGGCGCGATCTATTGCCTGGTGCCCTGGCTGTGGAATCGCAAGGGGCTCTACTCGCTCAAGCTGGTGAGCTGGCACTTCTGGGTCTCGACCCTCGGCATCGTCTTCTACATCACGGCGATGTGGGTCTCTGGGATCCTGCAGGGCTTGATGTGGCGGGCCTATACCTCGCTCGGCTTCCTCGAATACGCCTTCATCGAGACCGTCGCGGCGATGCACCCGTTCTACGTGATCCGGGCGCTCGGCGGCGCGCTCTTCCTGATCGGCGCGCTGATCATGGCCTTCAATCTCTGGATGACCGTGCGCTGCGAGGAGGCTGCAGACACGCCGCAGGCCCATGCGCTGCCGCCGCGCCAGCTCGCCACCGCCTGAGGACCATCATGACGAGCATAGACCACAAGCCGCCGCGCCGCTCGCTCTGGGCCAAGCACAAGATCTTCGAGACAAACTCGATCATCCTCGCCCTCGGCACGCTGCTGGTGATCTCGATCGGCGGCCTCGTCGAGATCGCGCCGCTGTTCTATCTCCGGAACACGATCGAGACGGTGCAGGGCATGCGGCCCTATACGCCGCTCGAGCTGGCCGGGCGCGGCATCTATGTGCGCGAGGGCTGCTACAACTGCCACAGCCAGATGATCCGGCCGCTGCGCGACGAGGTCGAGCGCTACGGACACTACTCGCTCGCGGCCGAGAGCATGTACGACAAGCCGTTCCAGTGGGGCTCGAAGCGGACCGGGCCGGACCTCGCCCGCGTCGGCGGCAAGTATTCCGACGAATGGCAGCGGGCGCACTTGGCCGAGCCGCGCGCGATCGTGCCGCAGTCGATCATGCCGGGCTATTCCTTCCTGGAGAAGACTGAGCTGAAGTTCGGGGACATCGCCGACGAGCTCCGCGCCAACCGCGCCGGCGGCGTGCCCTATAGCGACGAGATGATCGCGCAGGCTGAGGCTGATCTGAAGGCGCAGGCGACGCCGGACCATCCCGGCCAGGCCGATCTGGAGAAGCGCTATCCCAAGGCGCAGTCGCGCGATTTCGACGGCAATCCGCAGCGCATCACCGAAGCCGACGCCCTGATCGCCTATCTGCAGGCGCTCGGCACGATGGTCGACTTCAAGCTCTACGACGACAAAGCCAACATCCGCTGAGCCAACCCATGCAAACGACCTATCACTGGCTCGCCGGCTTCGCCCAGTCCGCCGGGCTCCTCTACTTCGTCGCCGTCTTCCTCGGGGTCTGTGTCTACGCCTTCTGGCCGAAGAACCGCGCCCGCTTCGAAGAAGCCGCGCTCAACCCGCTGCGCGAGGACTGACCGATGGACCAGAAGCACGACGATCCCCATGTCGATGCCGCCACAGGCTACAGCACGACCGGCCATGAATGGGACGGCATCCGCGAGCTCAACACGCCGCTGCCGCGCTGGTGGCTCGGCATCTTCTACGCCACGATCGTCTGGTCGATCGGCTACTGGATCGTCTACCCGGCCTGGCCGCTGCTGACCGACGCGACCAGGGGCGTGATCGGCTATGCCAGCCGCGCCGACATCAGCGCGGACATGGCCAAGCTCAAGGCGCAGCGCGCGGCGCAGGCGGCCGGCATGGCGGACGCAACGCCGGCGCAAATCAAGGCCGACTCGACCCTGTTCCAGATCGCGATGGCGCAGGGCAAGGCCGCCTTCGGCGACAATTGCGCGGCATGCCATGGTGTCGGCGGCGCCGGTGCCAAGGGCTATCCCAACCTCAACGACGACGACTGGCTCTGGGGCGGCTCGCTTCCGGCGATCCAGCAGACGATCCGCCATGGCATCCGCGTCGCCGGCGACAACGACACCCGCGTCAGCCAGATGCCGGCCTTCGGGCGCGACGGCGTGCTGAAGCGCGAGGAGATCGCAGCCGTCGCCAGCCATGTCCGTGAACTCGCCGGCCTGCCGACCGAGCCGAAGGCGGACCTGCCGCTCGGGCGCAAGGTCTTTGCCGACAACTGTGCCGCCTGCCATGGCCCTGCCGGAAAGGGCAACCAGGAACTCGGCGCCCCCAACCTCACCGACTCGATCAGCCTCTACGGCATGGACATGGCCTCGCTGACCGAGACCATCAGCAACAGCCGCAACGGCGTGATGCCGGCTTGGGCCGGGCGTCTCGACGAGACCACGATCAAGGCGCTGACCGTCTATGTCCACTCGCTGGGGGGAGGACAGTAGCGTGAGCAGCACCGGGACCGACCAGGACGACATCCCGCTCTTCGCGGCGTCGCGGAAGGTCTATCCGCAGAGCGTGTCGGGTCCGTTCCGGCGCGCCAAGTGGCTCATCCTCTTCCTGTGCCTGGGCATCTACTACCTGCTGCCCTTCCTGCGCTGGGATCGCGGCCCCTATCTCCCCAACCAGGCGGTGCTGGCCGATATCGCCAATAACCGCTTCTACTTCTTCTTCATCGAGATCTGGCCGCAGGAGGTCTACTACTTCACCGGCCTGCTGATCCTGGCCTCCTTCGTCCTCTTCCTGATGAACGCGGTCGCAGGCCGGGTCTGGTGCGGCTATCTCTGCCCGCAGACGGTCTGGACCGACCTTTTCCTCGCGGTCGAGCGCTTCTTCGAGGGGGACCGGCGCGAGCGCATGCGCCGCGATGCCGAGCCCTGGGGCTTGGACACGCTCTGGCGCAAGACCGCCAAGCATGCGGTCTGGCTGGTCATCGCCTGGTGGACCGGCGGCGCCTGGGTGCTCTACTTCGCCGATGCGCCGACGCTGGTGCGCGAGCTTGCGACCTTCACCGCGCCGCTCTCGGCCTATGTCTGGATCGCGATCCTGACCTTCACCACCTATGCGCTCGCCGGCATCATGCGCGAGCAGGTGTGCAAGTATATGTGCCCCTGGCCGCGCATCCAGGCGGCTCTGACCGACGACGAAGCGCTCAACGTCACCTATCGCTATGATCGCGGCGAGCCGCGCGTCTCGGTCAAGCAGGCGGTGAAGCTGAAGGCGCAGGGCGCGCCGGCAGGCGACTGCATCGACTGCTTCCAATGCGTCGCGGTCTGCCCGACCGGGATCGACATCCGCGACGGCGCGCAGGTCGACTGCATCCAGTGCGGGCTGTGCATCGACGCCTGCGACACCGTGATGACCAAGATCGGCCGCCCGACCCGGCTGATCGCCTATGACACCGACGGCAATGTCCAGCGCCGCCTCGCCGGGCTCGCCGCGATCTACCGGCCGGTGCGCCTGCGCACCTTGGCCTATGCGGCGCTGATCGCGATCGTCGGCGGCGCCATGCTCTGGCAGCTCGCGACCCGCAGCACCGCCGGCATCTCGGTGCTGCATGAGCGCGCCCCATTGTTCGTCACGCTGAGCGACGGCTCGATCCGCAACGCCTATGCGGTGCGCCTGCTCAACAAGCGCCCGGAGCATCGGCCTTTCGCCCTAACGGTCTCTGGCCTGCCGGGCATCAGGATCGAGGCGGTCGGGATCACGCCGAGTGCCGATCTGCGCCCCGTCGTCAGCGTCGATCCCGATTCGACGCGCGAGGTGCGCGTCCTCGTCACCGTCCCGGCCGGCGTGCCGCTTGCGCCCTCGCAGGCGATCACCATCACCGCCTCCGATCTCTTCGCCGGCGAGACGGTGCGCGCCGACGACCATTTCATGGCGCCGGAGACCCATCGATGAGCTGCTGCGGAGTCATCCTCATGCCCTATGAGAATCCAAGGCCGATCGCCCCGCGCCGCCCCTTCGGGCTGACCGGCGGCATGGTCGCGGCCATGCTGATCCTGTTCTTCGGCGTGATCGTCTCGGTCAACGCGACGATCCTGACGATGGCGCTGCGGACCATGCCGGGCGTCGAGACCCGCAGCGCCTATGAGGACAGCCAGCGCTTCAACGAGGAGATCGCCCGCCAGCACGAGCGCGATGCACGCGGGTGGGCCGCCACCACGACGCTGGTCCGGCAAGGCGAGGGCGCGACGCTCGCAGTCAGCCTGGCCGATCGCAGTGGCGGGCCGCTCGCCGGCCTCGCGGCCAGCGCCCGCCTGCGCCACCCCGCGACCTCCGCCCGCGACCATGACCTCGTGCTGAGCGAAAGCCGGCCGGGGCGCTACGAGGCCCGCTTCGAGACGATCGAAGCCGGCTCCTGGATCCTCGAATTGCAGGCGAAGCGCGGCGAGGAGGTCGTCTTCGTCTCGCGCAGCCGCGTCACCTTGGCGGAGCGCTGAGATGGCGGCGCAGGACCTCTCTGTCTTCGTCCGCCATCGCGACGATGGCATCGCCAGCATGGAGCTGGCGGTCGACGGGATACGCTGCGCCGGCTGCATGCAGGCGATCGAGGGTGGGCTCGCCCGCGAGCCGGCCATTTTGGGCGCCCGCGTCAACCTCGCGCTGAAGCGCATCTCGGTCGAGTGGCGCGAGGCGCTGCTGCGGCCGGAGGCGGTGGTCGAGAAGCTGGCCGCGCTCGGCTTCAAGGCCTATCCCTTCGCGCCCGAGCGCCAGGTGGACGGGGCGGCTGCCGAGGAGCGTTATCTGCTGCGTGCGCTCGGCGTCGCCGGCTTCGCCTCGATGAACATCATGCTGCTCTCGGTCGCGGTCTGGTCCGGCAACAGCGGCGAGATCGACCCGACGACGCGCGACTTCTTCCACTGGCTCTCGGCCCTGATCGCGCTGCCGACCGCCGCCTATGCCGGCCGCCCCTTCTTCGAGAGCGCGCTTCGGGCTTTGAAGGCCGGCGCGGTCAACATGGACGTGCCGATCACCATCGGCGTCGTGCTGGCGCTGGTGATGTCGGTCGCCGAGACCTGGAACCATGGCCGCCACGCCTATTTCGACGGCGTGGTCATGCTGCTCTTTTTTCTCTTGATCGGGCGCTATCTCGACCAACTGATGCGGCGGCGCACCCGCGACCTTGCCGGCAATCTCGCCGCGCTTAAGGCCGAGACCGCGACGAGGCTCGCCGCCGATGGTAGCGCGACGGTGATGCCGATCGCCGCGATCGCTCCTGATGATCTCGTGCTGGTGCGACCGGGCGAGCGCGTCTCCGTCGACGGCATCGTCGAGACCGGCCGCTCCGAGCTCGACCAGAGCCTCGTCACCGGTGAGACCGCCCCAGTCGTGATCGGGCAGGGCGAGCGCGTCCATGCCGGCACGCTGAACCTGACCGGCGCCTTGACCGTGCGGGTTGAGGCGGCCGGGCAGGGCACGCTGCTCGACGAGATCGACCGGCTGATGGATCAGGCCGTCGGCAACCGCTCGCGCTATGTCCGCCTCTCCGACCGTGCCGCGCGGCTCTACGCCCCGGTGGTGCATACGCTGGCGGCCTCGACCTTCCTCGGCTGGCTGGCCTTCGGCCTGTCCTGGCCGGAGGCGCTGATGATCGCCGTCACCGTGCTGATCATCACCTGTCCCTGCGCGCTCGGTCTCGCCATTCCCGCCGTGCAGGTCGTCGCGGCCTCCGCACTGTTCAAGCGCAAGATCATGCTGAAGGAGGGCGATGCGCTGGAACGCCTGGCCGAGGCCGACATCGCCGTCTTCGACAAGACCGGCACGCTGACCCTGCCGGAGCCGGACATTCTCAATCCCGAAGCATTGCCGGTGGAACGGCGGGCCGAGATCGGGGCGCTCGCGGCGGCGAGCGGGCATCCGCTGGCGCAGGCCCTCGCAAGGGCGCTCGGCGTTTCGCGCGCCGCGGAAGACGTGCACGAGGAGCGCGGGCAGGGCCTCTCGGTCGGCAACGGGAACGACGAGCGCCGTCTCGGCAGCGTCGCCTTCTGCGGTGCGCAGGCGCAGGCGACCATGGTCGCGGCGCTGCATCCCGGCGCCTCGCTGATCGCCTATCGCCATGGCTCCTTCCGCACGGTGCTGGCGCTGGGGCAGGCGCTGCGGCCGCAGGCCTGCGAGACGGTCGCGGCGCTGCGCAAGGCTGGGCTAGAGGTCGCGATCCTCTCAGGCGACCGGTTCGAGGCGGTGGCGCCGATCGCCGCCGAGCTCGGCGTCACCGAATTGCATGCCGGCCTGATGCCGGGCGACAAGCTCGCTTTGCTCGAAAAGATGGCGGCTGGCGGCCGCAAGGTGCTGATGGTCGGTGACGGGCTCAATGACGCACCGGCGCTGGCAGGGGCGCATGTCTCGCTCTCGCCGGTCAGCGCCACCCATCTGGCGCAGGCGGCGGCCGACATCGTCTTCCTTGGCGAGAGCCTGGCACCGGTCGCGGGGGCGCTCGAAATCGCCCGCAAGGCGCGTCGGCTGATGCTGCAGAACCTCTTCTTCGCGGTGCTCTACAATGCGGTTGCGGTGCCGATCGCCATTGCCGGGTTGGCGACGCCGCTGGTCGCCGCCGTCGCCATGTCCGGCTCCTCGCTGGTGGTGACGCTCAATGCACTGCGTGCCCGGGGCGCGTCGGAGGCTCGGTCATGAACATCATCGTGATCCTGTTCCCCTTGGCGCTCGGCCTAGGGCTGTTGGGGCTTGGAGCCTTTTTCTGGTGCATGCGCAGCGGCCAGTATGCCGATCTCGACGGCGCGGCCTGGCGGATTCTGCAGGATGATGATGCGGGCAAGCCCTCCGGGAGCGATGAAGTCTAGGTTGAGAGCCGGCGTTCGAGGCCGGCAATGAAATTCTCCAGGCCGTAGTCGAAGGCAGTGTCCGCCCCATCCTGCTCGACCTCGTGGAAGAGGGTCTGCAGGAATATGGACAGTTCGGATGAGCCCGGTTCTGCACCTTCCCGCTCTGTCATGTCCGTCGGCGAGGCCTGCTCTTCGATAACGGCGCCGACCACATAGTGGCTGATTGCAGCCAGAGCGCGGGCGGCGTCCCTCGGGGCGAAGCCGCCCGCGCAGAGAAGACGAATCTGCGCTTCGATTGCGCCGGATTGCGGGGCACTCGGCCGAGTGCCGGCATGGATGCGCGCGCCATCGCGATAGGCGAGCAGCGCCTTGCGGAAGCTACGGGCGTTTTCACTCAGAAACACGCGCCAGTCCTCGCCGAGCCTCGGCATGGCGCGAGTATGGTTCTCGGTCAGCATGGCCTCAGCCAACGTATCCAGCAAAGCGCGCTTGTTGGGGAAATGCCAGTAGAGGGCCGGCTGCTGGACCTTCAGGCGTTCCGCGAGCCTACGTGTGGTGAGGCCGTCGGCCCCGACCTCGTTCAGCAGGCCGAGCGCTGCGCGAACGACGATATCTCGATCTAGTTTTGCCATTGCCGCTCGATCTCACCTCTTGACAATTTATCGATGATAAATTTTTTGTCCACGAACTTATCGTCGATAAATTTTGACTCGACCGGGAGCCAGCATGAACAAGTCGCTCGCCGTTGCTCTGATCGTCACCATTCTCGATGCCATGGGCGTTGGCCTGGTGATGCCTGTACTGCCGGCTCTGCTGCGTGAGCATGTGCAGCCCGGAGAGGTGGCTGCGCATTACGGCGCCCTGCTGTCGCTCTATGCGCTGATGCAGGTCTGCTTCGCGCCACTGCTCGGGCGACTATCGGACCGCTATGGCCGCCGCCCCGTGCTGCTGGTCTCGCTCGCCGGTTCTGCCATCGACTACGCGATCATGGCAGCGGCGCCGGAACTCTGGGTGCTCTATATCGGCCGACTCGTTTCCGGGATCACCGGAGCGACCGGATCGGTCGCAGCCGCCGCCATTGCCGACACGACGAAAGAAAGCGAGCGCGCACGCTGGTTCGGCTATATGAGCGCCTGCTTCGGCGTCGGCATCATCGCCGGACCTGCGATCGGGGGCATGTTGGGCGAGCAGGTAGCCCATGCCCCCTTCATCGCGGCGGCGCTCCTCAACGGTGCGGCGTGCGTGTTCGCCTGTTTTGCCCTGGCCGAGACCGGGCGCAATGCGAGTGACGGGGAAAGGCCGGGGTGTCCCGGGCCACTCGCAGGGCTTCGGCAGAGAGGCGTACTGAGGAGTGTCGCGCCGCTCTTCTACGTCTTCTTCCTCGTCCAGTTGATCGGCCAGGTGCCGGGAGCCCTATGGGTGATCTATGGCGAAGATCGCTTCCAATGGGATACAGCCATGGTCGGCCTGTCGCTAGCAGCCTTTGGCGCGATGCATGCGCTGGTCCAGGCCTTCCTCACCGGACGGCTTTCGAGCCGGCTCGGAGAGCGCCTAACCCTGCTTGTCGGCATGGCATCGGATGCCGCAGGCTTTCTCCTGCTGGCTTTTGTGACGCAGGGATGGATGGTCTGGCCGATTCTTGCCCTGCTAGCCAGCGGTGGGGTCGGCATGCCGGCGCTGCAGTCGATGCTGTCGCGGGCGGCTGGTAATGATCAGCAAGGAAGATTGCAGGGACTCCTCGCGAGTCTGACCAACCTGACCTCGGTCGTCGGCCCACTCGGCTTCACGATGCTCTATGCCGCGACGTCGGGAATCTGGAATGGCTGCGTCTGGATTGTCGGCGCGATGCTCTATCTGGCGTGCCTGCCGGCCTTGCGCAGGTCGGCCATGATCCGTGCGCCCGGCCTCACTGGGATGCCGGCTTGGCGCGGGCATCAGCGACGACCTGCTTGAAGCCCTTGTAGTCGAGAGTCGAGGTCCGGAACGGGCCGACCAGGTAGGTCGGCGTGCCCTGCAGCCCGAGCGAGTCGGCCTGGGCCATGTTCCGGCGCAGCAGCGCGGTGATCTTGTCGCCATTGGTGTCGAGATCGGCCTGGAGACGCGCCATGTCGATGCCGGCGCCCTGGATCGCCGCCGAGATCTGCGCCTTGCTCAGCCGCCCCTTGGTCGCCATCAGCGCATGGTGCGCGCGCTCATAGGCTCCCTGATAGGTCGCGGCGAGCGCGAGCTGCGCGGCATAGACCGAGGTCTCGGCGATGACCGGCCAGTCCTTGTAGACGAGCCGGATCTTGCCGTCCTCCTTGACGATGCGGGCGAGGTCCGGAGCCGATGTCTTGCAGTAGGGGCAGTTGTAGTCGAGGAAGGCGACGATCGTGACATCGCCATTGCGGTTGCCCGAGATGGGCGCTTCTGGGTCGTTCAGGATGGCCTCGACGTCGATCTTGTTCCCCTCGGCCAAGACGGCCTCCGGCAAGGCCGCAGCCAGAAGCGAAAGGCCGAGGAGGATGGTGCGACGGTCGTGGTGCATGGGCTTGCGGCTTTCTCGGCTGCCGGGACCGCGCTGCGCCTGCCGATCCGGGAGCCAGGCGCGGCTCGCGGCGGTCGCATCGTCACGTCCCCGGCGGTGGACGGATGCGGGCCATCGGCGCTACCCAGCTTAAGCCAGCCTTAAGCTCGGCGGTGATGCTGGGCCGTGGAGGTCACATGCGCGTGCTCATCGTCGAAGACGACCCGCTTCTCGCCGACGGTCTCGCCGTCGGGCTGAGGCTGCACGGCATGAATGCCGAGCTGGTCGGCAGTTGTGCCGATGCGCGGCATGCGCTGGCGGCCGGCGTCTTCGATGCGATGGTGCTCGACATCATGCTGCCGGACGGATCTGGCCTCGATCTGCTCCGGGATCTGCGGACACAGGGCGAGCGCTGCCCGATCCTGCTGCTGACCGCGCTCGACGAGACCCGCGACCGCATCGCCGGGCTCGACCGTGGCGCCGACGACTATCTCGGCAAGCCCTTCGACCTCGATGAGCTCGCGGCAAGGCTGCGCGCGATCGGGCGACGTGGCGAAGGCCGGGCAGCGCCCGCGATCGAGGCTGCCGGCCTCATGCTTGATCCGGCGCGCCACGCGGTGGCGCGAGACGGCACGACGATTGATGTGACGCGACGGGAGTTCGCCGTTCTGCGCGCGCTGGCTGAGCGGCCGGGCGTCATCCGCTCGCGCGCGCAACTGGAGGAGCGGCTCTATGGCTGGCAGGAGGATGTCGAGAGCAACGCGATCGAGGTCCATATCCACAATCTCAGGCAGAAGCTCGGGCGCGAGCTGATCGAGACGGTGCGTGGCCTCGGCTACCGCCTCAAGGACGTGTCATGAGCTCGCTGCGTGGCCGGCTGTTTGCGATCCTGGTCGTCACCACGAGCCTGATCTGGCTTGCCGCGACGGCCTGGATCTATCTCGGGACCAAGAACGAGCTCGAGCGCGTGCTCGACACGCGCCTGCAGGAAGCGGCGCGCATGGTCGCCTCGCTGGTGCATGACGATAGCTCCTCACAGGCAGCAATCGCCGGCACTCCGCAATTCAACCCCACGGAAGCGGCTGGCTACGAGCGCCAGCTCTCCTGCCAGATCTGGTCGCTGGGCGGGCGTCTCGTCGCTGCCTCGACGACGGCGCCGGCCGAACGGCTTTCGGCACATCCCAGCGGTTTCCATGACAGTGTGATCAACGGCGAGGCGTGGCGCGTCTATGCCATCGAGGACGCCGCCAAAGGCGTGCGGGTGCTGGTCGGTGACCGCCTCGGCCTGCGCGAGCGGCTCGTCCAGGATCTCGTGCTCGGGCTGGTGGCGCCGACCTTGCTGATGCTGCCACTCTTCGCCGGGCTGATCTGGCTCAGCGTCGGCAGGGGGCTGGCTCCTCTCCGTCAGATCGCCCGTGACCTGCAGAGCCGCCCGGCGGATGATCTGAGCCCTGTCGGCGCCAATGCGGTCAGGGAAATCCGCCCGCTAACCGATGCATTGAACGGGCTGTTCCGGCGTCTCGACCTGGCCAGGCGGCATGACCGCGAGATCACCGCCTTCGCCGCGCACGAGCTGCGAACACCGCTCGCCGGCATCCGCACGCAGGCGCAGATCGCGCGGGCAGCCGATAGCGACGCGATGCGCCTCTCGGCGCTCGACAGGATCATCGAGGGCGTGGACCGGACCGCCCGGCTGATCAGCCAATTGCTCGTCCTGGCCAGGCTGGATGCGGACGCCACCGGCTCCGACCGGCAGCGCATCCTCGTCGGTCCATTGCTGCGCGAGATCGATGGCGAGCGGAAATGGCCGGGGCAGACCGTCGAGATCGACCCGCGTCTCGATGACTTCGTCGTGCTGGGGGAGCCTGACAGTCTGCGGCTGGCCTTGCGCAACCTGCATGAGAATGCCTGCGGGCAGAGCCTTCCAGGCGGGCAGGTGCGCTGGCTGCGCGTCGCGGACAATGCGTTCGCGGTCGAGGATGATGGCCCGGGCATTCCGGACGAGGAGATATCGTTGGTGACGCAGCGTTTCTATCGAGGGCGCAGCAGCAGGACGGCTGGAACCGGCCTGGGTCTTTCGATCGTCGAAGTAGCACTCGCGCGCCTGGGCGCGGTGCTGACATTGGAGAATCGTCCCCTGGGCACAGGGCTGAAGGCGACGGTCACGCGTCCGGCGCCATGATTGTGCTGCCTTGATCAAGGCGCGGCCGCCACCGGGCGGCCGCGCCTCGCTATTCTCAGGCGACGTCGAAGCGGTCGAGGTTCATCACCTTGGTCCAGGCCGCGACGAAATCCTTGATGAACTTCTCCTTGGCGTCCTGGCTGGCATAGACCTCGGCGAGGGCGCGCAGGATCGAGTTCGAGCCGAAGACGAGATCGACGCGGGTACCGGTCCACTTGGCGGCGCCGGTCTTGCGATCGGTGCCCTCGAACACGTCCTTGGCCTCGGAAGTCGCCTTCCATTGCGTGCCCATGTCGAGCAGGTTGACGAAGAAGTCGTTCGTCAGCGCGCCCGGCCGGTTGGTCAGCACGCCGTGCTTGGAGCCGTCGGCATTGATGTCGATGGCGCGCAGACCGCCGATCAGCACCGTCAGCTCGGGGGCGGTCAGCGTCAGCAGCTGGGCGCGGTCGATCAGAGCCACCTCGGCCGGCACCCTGGCGCCCGGCTTCTGGTAGTTGCGGAAGCCGTCCAGAGCCGGCTCCATCACCGCGAAGGAATGGACCTCGGTCTGCTCCTGCTTGGCATCGGTACGGCCCGCGGTGAACGGCACGCTGACGTCATGGCCGGCGGCCTTGGCGGCCAGTTCGACGCCGACATTGCCGGCCAGCACGATCAGGTCGGCCAGCGAGACCTTCTGGTCGCCATCGGCCTCCTTGTTGAACTGGCGGCGGATGCCGTCGAGGACTTCGATCGCCTTGGCGAGCTGGGCGGGCTGGTTGACCTCCCAGTCCTTCTGGGGCGCGAGGCGAATGCGAGCGCCATTGGCGCCGCCGCGCTTGTCGCCGCCGCGGAAGGTCGCGGCCGAGGCCCAGGCGGTGCCGACCAGCTCGGAGACGCTGAGGCCCGAAGCCTTGATCTTCTCCTTCAGCGCGGCGACGTCCGCCTTGTTGACCAGCGGGTGGTCGGCGGCCGGCAGCACATCCTGCCAGATCAGCTCTTCCTTCGGCACTTCCGGGCCGAGATAGCGCGAGCGCGGGCCGAGATCGCGATGGGTCAGCTTGAACCAGGCGCGGGCGAAGGCCTCGGCGAAGGCCTGCGGGTTCTCGAGGAAGCGGCGCGAGATCTTCTCATAGGCCGGGTCCAGGCGCAGCGACAGGTCGGTCGTCAGCATGGTCGGCTTGTGCTTCTTCGACGGGTCGTGCGCGTCGGGGATGACCGCCTCGGCGTCCTTCGCCTCCCACTGGATGGCGCCGCCGGGGCTGCGCGTCTGCACCCATTCGTATTTGAACAGGTTCTCGAAGAAGAAGTTGCTCCACTGCGCCGGGGTCTGCGTCCAGGTGACCTCGATGCCGCTGCCGACCGCGTCGGCGCCATGGCCGGTGCCGAAATTGCTGGCCCAGCCGAGGCCCTGCGCCTCCAGCTCTGCGCCTTCCGGGTCCGGGCCCTTATGCGACTCGGGCGCGGCGCCATGGGTCTTGCCGAAGGTGTGGCCGCCGCCGATCAGCGCGACCGTCTCCTCGTCGTTCATCGCCATGCGGGCGAAGGTCTCGCGGATGAAATGCGCCGCCGAGATCGGATCGCCATTGGCGCCCGGACCCTCAGGGTTGACGTAGATCAGGCCCATTTCGGTCGCGCTGAGGGGCGCATCGAACTTGTCGAGCGGACGATGGGTCAGCCAGGCCGTCTCGGCGCCCCAGTTGACGTCGTGATCGGGTTCCCAGGTATCCTCGCGGCCGCCGGCGAAGCCGAAGGTGCGGAAGCCCATGGTCTCCAGCGCGACGTTGCCGGTGAGGATCAGCAGGTCGGCCCAGGAGATGGCCTGGCCGTATTTCTGCTTGATCGGCCAGAGCAGGCGGCGCGACTTGTCGATGTTGACATTGTCCGGCCAGCTGTTGAGCGGAGCGAAGCGCTGCTGGCCGCGACCGCCGCCGCCGCGGCCGTCGGCGAGGCGATAGGTGCCGGCGGCATGCCAGGACATGCGCACGAATTGCGGGCCGTAATTGCCGAAGTCGGCAGGCCACCAGTCCTGCGAGTCGGTCATCAGCTTGCGCAGGTCGTTCTTCAGCGCCTCATAGTCGAGCGTCTTGAACGCCTCGCGGTAGCTGAAGGCCGGATCGAGCGGATCGGACTTGGCCGAGTGCTGGTTCAAGAGGTCGACAGGCAGCTGGCTCGGCCACCAGTCGCGGTTCTGACGGGCGCCGCCGCCATGGGCGACGGGGCATTTGCCCGCGCTGTCCTCAGTCTTCGCGTTCATCTCTCTCTCCGAAGCTCGGCTGGGTTCCGGGATGGGTCTTAGCAGGGCCGTTTCATTATTTTAATTCCGATTTTCTGATCGCGACGATAAGCTCAGAATATGACGAACCTGACCTTCAAGCAGCTGCGCTATTTCGAGGCGCTGGCACGGCACGGCCATTTCGGCCGTGCGGCCGAAGCCTGCTCGATCTCGCAGCCGGCTTTGTCGCAGCAGATCAAGGCGCTGGAGGAGGAACTCGGCGCCGGGCTGTTCGAGAGGGACAGGCGCCAGGTCCGGCTGACGCGCTTCGGCGACGAGATCGCGGCGCGGGCCCGGGACGTCCTGCGCTCGCTCGACGAGCTGGAAGGCTATGCGCACGCCTCCCGGGAGGGAATGGTCACGCGGCTGCGCATCGGCGTGATCCCGACTGTCGCGCCGTACCTGCTGCCCGGCCTGATCGGCGATCTCACCCGCCTGCATGGCGAGCTCGACCTCAATGTGCGCGAGACGCTGACGCCGAAGCTGGTGCAGGAGCTGAGCGAGGGGCGGCTCGACATGGCGGTCGTCGCTCTGCCGGTGTCGGAGCCGTCGCTGACCGAGGTGGCGCTGTTCACCGAGCGCTTCGTCCTGGTGCGGCCGCGTGCGGACGAGGGCAAGCCGGCGCCGGATCGCGAGGCGCTGCGCGAGATGCGGCTGCTGCTGCTGGAAGAGGGGCATTGCTTCCGCGAGCAGGCCCTGTCGTTCTGCAGCACCAAGCCGCGGACGGTGCAATCGCGCGACCTGCTCGACGCCAGCTCGTTGTCGACGCTGGTGCAGATGGTCGATGCGGGCCTCGGGGTGACGCTGATCCCGGAAATGGCGGTAGCGGTCGAGACACGCTCGGCCTCGGTCGCGATCTCGCATTTCAAGGCGCCGGAGCCGTCCCGGACCATCGGTATGGTCTGGCGCAAGACCAGCCCGCTGGCGAAGCAGTTATTGGAGATCGCGGAGGTGGTGCGGCAATCGGCCGGCGCGCTGCGCGGGACGCACGGCAACGGCCTTGCGAAGCCGTAGCGGCAAGTGCCCGGAATAGATTGGGGCTGTACGATGAGATGGTAGCGGGAGAGGGACTCATACCGCCCCCCCGCATTCCCATCGCCTTCCGATTGCGGGCGAGCACCGTGGGAACCCCGTCCCCTTACACTTCATCAGTGGCCTGATCAGAATGCTGAGCAGCGCGGAATTGATCAGCAGCAACCTGCAGCGCGCTCCGCCTCTGGCTAAAGCCGAGGCGGCTATCGTCAGCCATGTAATGGCGATTATCTATGAATTACGATTTTGCCTTTGTAGTAATATAGCTTCTATCGCAGAGGCTATATCTCTTGCCGCCGCCTGATAACCTTTACCAAAATCAATATCGTCACTTTCTACAACTGCATGAGCGTGTGCGATAAGAAGTGCCTCGGACATGGCGTTTGCATACCCCTCTAAAATAGAGCTTCTATAAAGCTCAAGATCCGACTCTTTCCAATTCAAGCGCACATCTCCTAATTTGGCGCACTTATCCATCTGCAAAAAGCAGTCCGCAGTGAACATGGACCAGCAAATAGCATGAGAGAAACTGCGAAATTTTCTTACCTTATCGAGTTGTCCTCAAGGGCTGCACGGCCTGATCTAGCGTAAATCTTCAACATGAGGCGGTCCTTAACCTTAGCGTCTCAGCCGCTGGCGGGGGGCGCCATGAGGTCATAATGGCCTGCATCGCCGCGTCAAGGAATGCTGGCCCGAAGCAGCCATTGGTTCGGAAGAGAAAGAGCGAGTGGCGCCTCGACCAAATCTCGGTATTGTCAGCCCGCTACCAATCGGAGCCAGCCTGTGCACGCCAATTCAGCAGATTACGCCGCACGCCTTCATATCAGGCCGGGTGACATCGTCTATGATGTTGGGGCTAACAATGGACACGTGACCAGGATATTAGCGACCGTTGCGAAACATGTTTTCGCGTTTGAGCCGAACAAATCGGTTATAAAGCCATTGGCAGACGATAGAATCCCCAACGTAACTATAATTGAAAAGGCAGTTTCTGATGTGCCGGGCTTCGCTACGTTCTACGTTGATAATAGAGAGGGCGTCGGAGCGGTGGCATCTTCCTTGATGCCTTTGATTGGCATGGAGGGAAAAACACTTCCCGTCAGAGTGGAGACGACGACGATAGATCTATTTTCCCGTCAGTCCGCGACGGTGCCAAACCTGATAAAAATCGACGTGGAAGGATTTGAGCCTAACGTTATTGCCGGGGCCGAATGGGTCATCAGGGAATATAGACCTATTATAATATTTGAATTATGGGAATCTCATTGGAATAGGTTTCAAACGATGATCTCTCAGCTCCAGAAGGAGTATCATCTGGTAAAATTGTCGAATGGCGAAGCTGCTATTCCGTTCTACGATGGAGGTCAGTATGAAGGCATCGACGATATACTGTGTCTGCCCCTTCGATAAAACTTGGTTTATGCGGAATTGTATATTTTTCTTGGGTGCTAGCCCGAAATAACGCTCTTGCCTTTCGTACTCGCGCGGCAGGGAGATGCCGTGTCGGGCTTGCTTGCGCTTGACTAGATCGACAGAAGGTCCCTGCCACGACGGCGTCGTGGCAGCGCCCATTCCGTGGCGCCCCCGCAACTCGAGCTTCAGTCTGCGAACGATGGCGGCTTGCTAAAAAAGCCTAGTCGCGGGGTTCACCTGCCGCTTCCTTCATTCAGACAGCGAGTTTTGGTTGCTATCAACCGCAATGCAGCTCGCGCGACCGCGTAACCCCGCTCGGCGATATGAGCCAAGCACCTAGAGACGTCAGCGCGCCACTTGTGCCAACCTAAGAGTGTGTTAAATGCCGTATTAATGCTTTTGCAACGGGCAGGCAATCTGGCTAGGCGTTTGATACAATGCTGTACATCCTCGACCCAAACTTGAGGGATTTTGTAGGTCACTACCTCGAATATGATCGCTCCGTATCCGAAGCCGCCAAGTTGGCCGGCCTGTCATGTGTCATTCTCGGACACCGGTCATTTACACCTTCATTCGACGGCTTGATTGACGTACGTCCGATTTACTCGGCCGACATTTGGAACAGGCTGCCCGATCACGACTTTCATTCAGTTAAAAGCCTCGAATTTGCCAATTCTCAGTTTGCAGCAGAGACCATCCTGTTCCTAAAGGACCAACCGCTGGGACCGGAAGATATCATCTTCATTCCAACTCTGACAAAAGCGCAAATCGCAGGAGTCGCAGCGCTGGTGCAGCGTTTTGGCCAGTCCGGCGCAGCATTCGAAATCATGCTGCGATATCAGCCTGGCCTCTACGATGGGACGGTCGCGACGAAGGCATTTCGCTCGCTGGAGAGATTGTCCAAAACCACCCGCATCCGCTTGAGCACGGATAGTCACAGGCTCAGCTCCGAACTCGGCATGCTGACCGCGCTGGAGATTGCCGTCTATCCGATCCCGCACACGGACAAGTTTGCTACGCCGCTAAGTGGAATAACCGGTGACGGATTGCATTTCGTCAGCTTGGGTAATGCTCGCGGCGAAAAGGGGCTTGCCGAGATATTCGACGCGATCGAAATAACGGCCAGCAAGCCCTGGGCAGATCAGCTTCGCTTCACCCTTCAATGCAATGATCCATCAGAAGACGTTCGTGGTCGGATCGCACGGTATAAGGAGAAACCGGACAAGCGCGTAACGCTGATCGAGCAGGCCATGGGCACGGAGGCCTATTACGAACTGCTCGGCAATGCCGATGTCGTGCTGGTTCCTTACCACGTGGACATCTATGCCTCCCGCACATCAGGCGTCTTTCTCGAAGCCATGACGGCCGGTAAGATCGCAATCTGTACACGCGACACGTGGATGAGCGATCAGCTCGATCTCCATGGCGGCGGGATTGCAGTGGACGACCGATCCGCTGCGTCCCTCGCTATCGCGATCTCCGACGTGTTGAATACGTACGACGAGTTGCACGTCAAGGCGCAAGTCGCCAGAGCACACTGGAAAACCATCCACACGCCTGAAAACCTGATCTCGCATCTCAAGGGCTCTCCAGCATTCCCCGTTGCTGTTAAACCAGGTCGGCGCGCCGCAGTTATCTATCCATGGGGTGACGCGATCGATGGCGGCGCCGGGGCTGCTACACGGCTGCATCTGCTGGTTCGATACCTCGAACAGCATTACGATGAGATTCGCGTTGCGTTTCCTGGGAAAGGCCGGAAGCAAGTTTCGAAAAAAGCACTTTTTGAAGCATTCGAGAACGGTCGCTGGGACAACCATTGGCTTCGCCGTAGGCTTGAGCAACTATCTCGGTGGCTGTGGAAGGCCCACCCAGGCAAAGTGTTCCATTTATGGAACCATATCTGGCCGTTATTCGACCCCATAATAAAGCGTCGGAGCGAAGAACTCGCGCGCTGGGCGGACGATGCCTATCTCGAATACAGCTATTTTTCTCCCGTGGTCAGCAAAATCTTCAAGGCGCAGGGTAAGCCTGTTGTTCTGACGCAGCACGACATCCTTTCGGAAATATCGTCCGGCATTCCCGTTATTCACGACCTCACGCGCGTCTTTGAGTTTCGCGGCCTTCGCGCCGCCTCGCGCGTTGTGGTTGCCACGGAATATGAACGCAAGCTCTGTTCGGATGTCGGCATAAAGGCAGATGTTATACCTCATCCCATCGATGCCCACGCTCACGATTATCTGTCACGTGAGGACGCAAGCTTCATTGTCGAGCGAATTCTCGAACTCCCGGCGGAAGGCCGGACCGTCTGTCTGTTCGTCGGCGGCAGCTACGGCCCAAACAAGTCCGCAGCTGCACTCGTACGCTCGATGGCCGAAACAGCCGCCAACGATCCCGATCTCAACCGGGTCCTATTTGTCGTGGCTGGAGCCTGCATGGAGCCGCAACACGCCGAGAATTTCGTAGCGCTCGGGAAGATTGAAAGCACTGCACTGTCCGCACTCTATCGGGTCGAGCCGATCGTGCTGATTCCAATCAATGAAGGGACGGGGTCGAGCATCAAGAGCATCGAAGCTCTGGCCGCCGGATGTCCGATCATTTCGACCACGGTCGGGATGCGCGGGCTGGCGGTCGAGGGAGGGAGGCACTGCATCATCGAGGATAACGTCGAGCGCTTCCCGCTGCGCCTGAAGCAACTGATGGCCGGCGATATTGACGTAGCGGTGCTTCGTAGGGAAGCTCGTGAGTTCGGCAAAAACAATGACTACCGCAGAGTCTTTCAGGCCTATGATGCAGACAGAGCTTCGGCAACCAGGTTAAAGGCCGAGGAGATTCCCGCCAGCGTGCATTTTCGTGACCTAGTGCCCCGCGTCAGTACCAGCGGGACCGATGAAGTTAAGTCCTTTCTGGCCAAAAGACTTGGGATACCCCGGGCCGAGCTAGACGACCTGCCCGAGGAAGGATCTGCCATCTCGAACAAGTTCCGACATTGGCAGGAGCTGTACAAAGTTGGTCATCTCACCCAAATTTGGCGAGAGGCCGGCGATTTTTTCGAACAGGCCTATGAAATTGAGGGCCCGAGCTTCAAACCGGACGCCCGGGCCGAACTCTGGAACCTACTTAACTCCGAGAACAACGACCTGGCCGCCATTCTGGCGGAGGCGCTCTTGCAAAGCGTTCCGAAACTTCAGGATGCCGAGATCAGCTACATCGCCGCACAGGCCCTCCATCGGGTTCTCGGCGGAGGCTCACGCGTACTGAAACACTATGGAGACGCGATCGCTAATGGCTACGATGACGGTTGGGCGCATTACCACCGAGGTCACTTGTGGCTGATGGGTGCTCTCCCGGATGGGGTGACCGAGCTTAAAAAGGCAGTCCGGAAAGGCGGAGAAGCCAGCTCTGCCGCAAAAAAGGTTCTAAGCAGGTCTGACCTGAAGCACGTTGCACTACGTGGCGTCGTGACTAGATTCCACCATTACAATAACTGGCGCAATCGGTTCGATTGAACGGCATTTGAAAGACGGTGTGTCCCACATGAGCCCAACAGCCTGCCCTATTTGCGCGTCTACAGACCGCGCACGCTTCAACGAAAAGGGCGGCCGAGCCCTCCTCATCTGCAGGGATTGCCGACACCTCTCCTGGGAGAAGCTACCCTCCGAGACAGAGCTCGCCGGCTTTTATCGCCAGGAATACACCGATCACCATCAGCAGCTTGAGATCCAGAAGAATAATGCCTCCTACTATCGCGGCCATGTTGCCGAATTAGCTAATCTCGCACGTTGCGACGTTGCTGAACTGGCCATCGCCGATATTGGCAGCTCATACCCAGTTTTTGTGGAACAGGCGGTTGCTCAAGGCTGTCGCTCCGCAATCGCGGTCGACTGGTCAAGAGAAGCTGCAGAGTATGGTCGCAGCGTGGGAGTCCCAGTCGTTACCCCGGAAGAGTTCATCGAGCTGATCCCTGATGCTTCGCTCGACGTGCTACGTTACGCGCACACACTTGAACATATGATCGACCCTGCTGGCGCATTGAAACAACATCTCCAGAAGCTCAAGCCGGGAGGACTCGTCTATATAACCCAGCCCAATTTCCCAGTGCTCAAAGCACAGTTTTTTGGGCAGGATATCATGGACCAAGTTTGGCCGAACCACCTCCATTATTTCAGCCCGGCGTCAGCGCGAGCATTGCTTGAACTCTGTGGGCTCGACCTTTTGAGGTTTTTCACAATCGCCAATGCCGAAAAAACCGAGGCGAAATTCAGGACCGCATTCGATGTCGATATGGCGAATACACTTGCGGATTGGTGCCAAGGGAAGGGAGAAGAGGCTCGCGGAGCGCTCAGTAATTTTCCTTATTTCTTTGGGGAGAATTCTGCCATCTACGCGACTTTGAGGCCTGACGGCGCTGCCGCTTTGACAGCATGCCATGCTGACGTCGTAACCGCCATACAGAGCGTCTTATCTAGGCCATCTATGCCGAAAGCGGCGGCAGATGCAGAACCCTCTGTTCCGACCCCGACAGCTTCAGTCGTTAGCGAAGCGCTGCACCAGCAGCGCGTACTGGATTTGTTGCTGGACGCAGCGGCTCTGCAGGCTCGAACAATGTCGGTAGGGAAAGACAGCCGGTACAGGCTTGCAACTGACAGCCCGCTCGCTGGCGCGAGTGCGGATCATTTGCACCCGAGAGGTGCGGCCAATGATGACACGCGGCATCCCCGCTTTGTTCGTGCCTGCGAGAAGCACTTTAAGGCGCCGATCCGGCACCTCGACATTGGATGCGCTGGCGGCGGGCTGGTGTGGGACTTTCTGCTCTCCGGCCATCGATCAGTTGGCCTGGAGGGCAGCGACTTTCCGCTCGTCAACCAGAAGGCCTACTGGCGGGTCATTCCCGATAATCTGTTCACTGCCGACGCGACGAAGCCGTATCGCTTCCAGGATAGCGACGGAGCGCCCGCCAAGTTCGACGTCATCACGGCATGGGAGGTACTCGAGCATATCCCCGAGACGTCGATTCCTGGATTCTTGCAGAACATCTGTGAACACTTGGCGCCAGACGGAGTGTTTGTCTGTTCCATCGCCACCTTCTCCGACGAAGATCCGTCAACCGGTGCCGTTTGGCATGTCACAGTCAAGCCTCGCGACTGGTGGGAACCGGTTTTCAGGCACAATGGGCTAGAGGTCTGCGAAGGCATTTTCGGCCACCGAGACTTCGTACGCGGCTCCGGTAATCCGCGCGCGCATGATTGGGACGCCGCCAAGAACCCTGAACTGGGGTTTCATATGGTCACTCGCCTGAGGAGCTCTTCGCCTGCAGCAGAGGGCGGCAACAGCTCACGAGAATGAGCAACTGGTAACGGACGTTCAGGTCGCGGCACCGTGAAGCTACGACGCTATTTCCAAAGAATAGCTCCCGACACAAGCCGACGGTGCCACTTACACAAGAGCTCGGGCGCAGCACCGAGCTTGCGAGAAGACGCTGAGATGTCAGCGTTCTGTTAAAAGTAAAAAGGCCGGCGGCGCGACGCTGCGGCCTTGCCTAACATAATGTCAAATTCGGCCCGTCTTGATAACGACGGCATGCCCATTGAGATTATGCAGCACCACACCGTCTGATAAGCCGTAGACATCCTCGTTGACGAACTTGATGACACCTGCACAGTCGACCCAGCCGTAATCATCGAACACAACGGCACCGCCGACACTGACTTTTGGCCAAGCCCATTCAAAAGTCTGGCGCGCAGATTGATAAACGTCGACGTCGATGTGGATCAAGCTGAAGCACAGGCTTTCGAGTTTACTTGCCGTATCGTCTGGAAACATTCCTCGGTGAATGCGGACATTAGGGAGATTGTTTCGATCAACCCGCGCCTGCACCGCCTCTAGGCTGGTGTCGGAAAACTCGCCTCCCTTGTAAAAGGGGTCATGCTCACCGGCTTTTACGATCCCCTCAAACGTGTCGCACAGATGGACGATACGAGAGGCGTTGCAGCGAGCCGCTGCGTGAGCGAGAAGCACTCCAGTCCCTCCGGTCCAGACCCCAACTTCCAGAAAGTCCCCGTCGATATGCCCCATCTGAAGTGCTAGTCGCCATAGCTCATAGTGTCGGAACATGTCGACCGCGGTGTACTGGCTCACCTCAGCGAAGACGGTTTGAAGGCCACATCGGCCAACCATGGCGAGTAGTTCGCCTCGGACTTTAAATCCGATCGTGGCAGCCCGTATTCGATCTGCATCGCTGATGGCCCCTGTGAACGCTCGAGTACAGCGTCTTAGCCTGGCCGATGCTGAGAGGCCACGGACAAAAAATGGTTGCGCGCCCCTGAATGCTGACGCGGCCAGTATAAGGAAAAGCCGCCCAACGAGGGTGGTCGGCAGTTTCGGTGAGGCGATCGCCGGCCCGCCCAGCAATTCCGATTAGGATGCCTTCGGTCGGGCCGCTCCTCGTGCCGTGCGGCCTTCAATGACGCGATCGAGGCGCTCATTGACGCTTCCGACATCGTTCTGGACGTCGCGCAGCAGGTCCATGACCTGGCCGACCTGCTCGCGCAGGCCCTGCTTGCTGACATAGGTTTCGGCGACATGGACCCTGAATTCGCCGAGCGCCGTCGCCAGCACATCAGCCTTGGCGGTCGCGGTCGCGGCTGCAAGCATCGCGTCGGCGCGCGCCGACCGGATCGCGGATTCGATCCGGAACCAGAGCGCCCCGCCGGCGCCGCAGACGGTGAGGATAAAGCCAACCAGTTCGGCAGTGATCGTCACCGACCGGCCCTCCAGCCGCAGGCGCCGACGCCCTTGGCGTTGTGCTGGTCGATCTGCGCCATTGTCTGAGGCGTGTCCTTCGATGGCGCGCCGGCGATCGGCGCGAAAATCCGGCAGCCGTCAATCACGGCGGTCGAACTGCTGCACCCGGCTGCGGTCAGCACCACCGTGCAGGCGATCCACTTCCTTGCGCGCCGCATCGGCCGCCTCCTGCAGCTTGCGTTCCTGTGTGTTCGAGGCTGCTCGCTCGCCGCGGCGGTATTGCTGGCAGCCATAGTCGCCGATCCCGAGCACCAGGACGACGACGGCCCAGGCCTGCCATGGCAGCGCGCCGGCGACGAGGCGCGCGCCTGCCCAGAGCGCGCTCATGCCGTGACACCGTCAGGCAGGTCGAGTGCGTCGGCCAGAGCCTGGCCCTTGCGCGCAGCCCACCAGCGATAGGCGAAACCGCCCGCCGTGAGCACGACGCCGGTGATCACCAGTGCCGCGACGATGTTGCCGATGAACTGCGAGCTCGCGGCCAGCGGATCGAGCTGCTGGCGCGCTTGCTCGAGCACGCCGCCGAGCCCCCCTGAGCCGATGCCAGCGCCCGTCGTCGCATCAGCCGGGGCCTTGGTCGGCAGGGGCTTCGCCTGGTCGATCGTCGCCTTGGCGTTGCCGCCGGAGACGAAGGCAGGATCCGGCCCGACCGAGCCGGTGGCCCAGGCCTGGCCGATCTGCTTCACCTGCGCGACGCGCGCGCTCCAGCCGCGCCCGAAGGTCGACCAGGTCCTCAACGCCTGAAGAAAGGCGAGGCGCCGGCCGAGCATCAGGGCGATCAGTCGGTCGTGATCGGGATAGGCCTCGACCGCCGCCAGGGTCGCCTCGCCGATGACGCCGTCGACCTTGACCGATCCGAGCGCACGCTGCAGCCACTTCACCGCCTGCGACGGGCCGGAGTTCACCGCCCCGTCGAAGACGGCATAATCGACACCCTCCGGCAGGCTGTCGCCCTTCACTACGTCCCAATACTGCCGGCGATAGATGGCCTGCAGCTCGGCATCGGTGATCTGGCGAACTGAGCGCTTGGCCTCGTCGCGGCGCTTGCGATAGGCGTCGTAGACGCCCTGCGTCACGCCCTTCATCGTGGCGCCGCCCGGATCCTTGGGATGGTCCGCATAGCCGCCTTCGTGGACCAGGACGCGCGACAGCGCCCGCGCATAGTTCTGCGCAGTCATCAGATCACTCCGGATATGAGAAAGCCGCTCAAAGGCGACGTGGCGGACGCGGCTGCGTCAGGCGGCACTGAATGCCGCGTCGAGCTCGGCCGTTGTCGTGATGCTTCCCACTTCGATCTCGCCGGTCAGCGCCATCTCGAGGTCGAAGGTGGCCTGGACATGCGAGAGGGCTGCAAGGATCGCCACCTGCATGTCCGCATTGCTGACTGCGCGCGGGCGCCCATCGACGAAATTGTAGGTTGCGCCGTCTGCCCGCAGGCCCAGCGTGATCGCAGTCAGCGTGGCATGCAGCGTCGCGCGCTCATCGCCGCGCGCCGTCGCGACGAGGACGGGTTCGCCGCTGATCTCGACCGTGACGCCGGATGTCTCTCGCCGCCAGCGAAGATCCTTCAGATAGGCGATGAGATCGATAACAGGCCCGGCCGCCAGCGCCGCATCGAGCGTCGCCTGCGAGACGTCTCGGACGTAGAAGCGGCCGTCGTCGATGATCAGGTCGGACGGTCCTGCCGCGCTCCCGGCGGCTAGAGCCAAGGCCCGCGGATCTTCGATGTCGACGACAGCGATCGACGCCCAATCGGCCCAAGGGGGCGCTGGAGATACCACCGGTACAACTTCTTCAACGACAGCAACATTGTCGGGGGGGGCGGTGGCAATTTCGTTCACGGCGGCCTCGCTCAGTAGGAGACGGAAAAGGAGGTGTTGGCGCGCCGCAGCAAGTGCGGTCCGCCGGGGTTCGTGTACCCGAGGACCTGGACATAATCGCCCGCCGCCAACGGATAAGGCGAGCCGGTGCCGTTCGGGATACCTATGTCCGCGGCTGTCGGGAGAACAACATCCACCGGCAGACCCGAGCCTTCATTGACGCCGTTGTGCACCACTCGGCCCTTGCGGTAGCCGACGCTACTGTTCTCAAATCCGATGGCGAACGAAAAGACGGCGCGTTCGATGCCAACCGGGCAGGTCAGGCGCGTCGGCTGAGCTGGATTATACCAGCCGAGCGGATCGGTGCCGGCCGCCGGCGGTGCCCACTCGACAGCAGTTTCGACACCGTTTGGGAGGTATTGGGCCGTCACGCGGCCGGTTAGCGTCACCGTCCGCTCGGTCTGGAGAACGAGCGAGAAGAGCCGCAGATTTACGCCGTCGAAGAAGGCTTCGCGGATGCCGGGCTGCAGATCGCCCTTCCGCAATGCAGCGCCGTCCTGGCGCACGATCGCGATCGGGGCAAGCCCGTTGAGGGCAATCGCGGCGGGCCCAGTGTTCGCAAGCAATATTTTCAGCCGCAGGGGCGTTCCGATAGCGAGATCGTCATAGGACGCGATCGCGGGATCAAGCGCCCCCGTCAGGGCGTTCGCTGTACCGCCTACCGCGATGTAGTTCAGCCGCCCCGACCGGATGCCCTTGGCGACATCCAGGCTGCCGGTCGAAAGCGCCACGCCGCTCTTCTCGACGACATTGCTCAGCTCATCGAGGATATTCTGATAGCCATCTGCATCCGGCCGCGAGCCTCGCGCGCCGGTGCCCTGGTCGAAATTGACGTGAATCCCGCCCGGGCCGGGATAGAGGATAGGCTGCCAGCGCTTCATCAGGGGGTCTCCAAATCAAGGATGCCAAGGGTGTGAGCCGGACGCAGGCGCTCGATCAGGCAGGTGAGGCCGGTGTCGCTGAGCTCGCCGAAGCCGATCTCGCCAAAGCCGTTCTCGCCGAAGGCGAGCCAGTCGAGCGCGAGATCGGCGCCGCGGTAGAGGAAGATGTGCGGCAGTCCGACCGAGCCGAAGCCCTCGTCGCCGCCGAACTCCGACAATCCAAATTCGAAGGCGTTCGGCTCTTCGAAATCGACGGTGAAGCCGGCACGCCGCAGCTGGAACAGGATCTCGCGGCCATTCGCCGTCTCCAGCGGCGTCTTGGCGTCGAGCACGAGACCACGACGCTCGGCTAGTCCGGTGACGGCGGCCAGGCACTCGTCCGGCAAGCCGTGTTCGCGCTCATGGTCCTCGACGAATTCCGGTCGGCATTGCGTGATGAAGGCCCCGTAGCGCGCCCGGTTCAGCCAGTCATGAATTTGCGCCATGGTCTCGGCGACCATCCTGGCAAGGCCGTGCCAGACAAATTCGCCGATGCCGCGAACCGTCTCGTCCGGCCAGGCGCGCCCGCGCGGGAACAGCCGCAGGCTGGGGCGCCAGAGATCGTCCGCCGTCACGCCGGTGAGCCGATCGGTTGTGATCGGCGGCTCGCCGAGCCCGGGCGGCATGGCCAGCGGCGGCGGATCGGCCACCCAGTTGGGCGGTTGTCCCTGAATGACGATGATGGTGCGCGACATCAGGCGACCACCGTCAGGCCGCCGAAAACCGGATATTCGCCGGGTAGCAGACCGACGTCGGCGGGCGGCACGGTGAGGCGATGGCGCGTCTCGCCGACCGCGCGGCTCGCGGCTTCCGACAGCCAGGAGAGCGGGAAGGTCTCGCCGCCACGCGCGACGAAACCACGCTCGTCGAACAGGTCGAGCATCTCGGCGACGATCTCGGCCCGCGTTTCGGCGCTGTCGGTCGCGAGCTGGGAAATGGTGACGGGGATCAGCCTGGCGACCGGCTGGACCACGACGACGGTCGCGGCCAGCGGGCGCTTTGTCTCCAGATAGTCGGCGCAGCGCACGACATCTGCCGGGCCGGGGATGCGCCCCGCGCCGGAACCCTCGAGGAGCGGATAGACCCTGACCGTGCCGGGCTCCGGCGTCGAGGCGAAGGCGCGCGTGCCGGTGGTCGAGAAGCCGGCGACCTCGCCGACCCAGCCTTCGTAATCGCTCTTGGCGCCACCGCGGGGCTTGTTGCGCTTGCGGAAGATCAGGCGGCGGCGATACGGCTCATCCTGTTCCTTGACGATACCGCCCGACAGACCGAGGGGCCCGACCTCGCCGGCTTGCGTGATGCCATCCCAAGGCTCGCGCAGGCGGACCTCGGCACCGGCCGGCAGGTTGCCGAGCGCGCCGGTCTCCAGCGCATCGACCAGAACGCTGATGCTGTTGCCAGCAGCGACGGACCCGGCGCGGATCGAGAAGGACAAGCCACCGGCGTCGATGATCGCGCCGGCCGGCAGCGTCGCGCCATCGATCGCGGCAAAGATCATCAGCCCGGTCGCCGCCGCCGCGGGCTTGCGCCCGAGCCCGATCTCGTAACCGTGCAGATCGAGCATGTCGGCGTCTGCCGTCGAGACGAAGACCTGCTTGAAGATCCATTCGGCCCGCAGGTTGCCCTGGCCGGCCGCCATCGCTACGACCTTGATGAAGATCGGCAGGTTGTTCGGCCAGAGATCGGCGCGCGCGCCCTTGATGGCGGAGGCGACAAGGCCGCGCAGCCAGCGCGACGTCGCCGTCAGCGTCGGGATGGAGAATGCCATGATATCCTGCGGATGCTCGCCGTCAGCCGGCGCGAAGGGCGTCCCAGAGCCCCGCATAGGGCCCGGAATAGAGCACCGTCCCGTCGGGGCGGCGGATATGGATGATGCGCCGGATCAGGTTGTTTGCCGGATCCGGCTCTGCGGAGACGTCGACCTCGCCGATCGCGCCCTGATCCTGCAGCGGCTTCAGCGCGACAAGCGTGGAGTCGATGACGCGCTGAGCATTTTCGTCGTCGACCGCGTAGCGCCAGGCGGTCCATGTGGTCGAGCCGAGCGGGGCTTCGCCGCGGGCGCGATCGACGTCGAAGCCGTCGCCCGGCCAGCCGCGCACGTCATAGGCGTAAGGGTCGAGCGGGTCGCGCTCGCCGCGGGCGTCGGTCTCGAGCGCCAGCACGATCGCGGTCAGCAACGGGTTGCGCGCCAGCAGCCCGCCGGGGTTTCCCGGCTCAGAGAGGTGCGCCACAACCATGTCGCCGCGCTCGCCATCCCATACGGTATCGGGGCCGGCGGCCTGCGGCGCCAGCGGGTCGACGATCAGGCGGGCCATCAGGCGAAGCGGGCCCAGACGAAGGGCGATGGGCCCGATTCCGTCATCACCTTGGCGAAGGAGCCGCCTTCGGCCGGGTCGCCACCGAGATAGACTTTGCCGCCGCCGGCCTTCGGCGCGATGATCTGGTCGCCCTGAGCCGCCTTCATCAGGATCGAGCCATCCGGCTTCATCACATAGGCCTGCCCGTTCGGGCCATAGACGGTCTTGCCGCCTTCCTCTTGGCTTTTTGGACGGTCGCCCGGCGATTCCAAGGCGATGACCACACCGTTCTCGCGCGAGCGATCGAACAGGGCGACACCCATCGCGCCCTTCTTGGGCGCCGTCGAAATGCCGTCCTGCTGCGGCCTGTAAAGGTCGAGCTGCTCGCCGCCGGCGCCTCGGCCGGTGACCTTGCCGAACTCGCCGCTATCGTCGAAGCCGTCGGCGCGAAAGCGCACCATCTCGACGCTCATTCCAGCTCCTCATACTTCGCTTTCTTGGTTGGAACATTCCAGGCCTTGCCCGACTTGCCCTTGGGATCCTTGCCGCCGATCGTGCGCGGGTCGACCATTGTCAGCCGTGCGATCTGGGCATCCTTCGACCAGGTGAAGCGCCCGGTCTTGATCGCCATCAGCTGGTCGATCGCGACGTCGGGCGCGAGCACATGGCGGGCATAGGCCGGCATCCAGAGCTTGCCATCGGGGTCGCGCCAGTCGGGCGTGCCGATCACCACCTGCGTGCCGTTCCCGGCGTCGCCGCCGGCGGCGCGGCGGCCATCCCATTCGGCCCGCTCGCGCATGTCCGCCTGGTCGAAGTCATGCTCCATGCGCTGGATATCGATCCGATGACGACGAACCGCCTCATTCTCGACAGTGGCGTAGCCGTCGGTCTGATCCTTGCCGGAACTCGGCTTGTAGCGCTGGCCGTAATAGTGGGTTTCCGAGAACTGGCCGATCTCGCTGTCTTCGTATTGCAGCGTCTCGCAATTGGCGTCCTCGCCGCCGGTGATGAACTCGCCGGCGTGGCGACCGCGCACCCCCTTGTAGAAGACGACGCCGCCATCGCCGGAGCCTGTCTGCGACAGGCCGGCCTTGCGGGCTCGCTCCTCGATCACGCTGAAGGCGCGCTGGCCGGGCTGCCAGGCGATATCCATGGTGCGGCTGTCCGCCTCGATCGTCACCGGCACCTTGAACGGGCGATAGAGCGTCTTGGCGTGCTCGCCGATCTTCTTCTGCTTCAGGCGGTAGCCATGCTTGCGGCCATCGGCGGCGCTCTCGACGACGTCGCAAGCCTTGCTCTCAATGTATAGAAAGCGCCGCATCGCCGGCTTGCCAACATCACCATAGGTGCGCCGGACCCAGCCGGTGACGAGCAGCTCGTCTTCCTCTTCGCCCTTGGCCAGGAGCTGGGCCTCAGCGCCCCGCGGCGTCAGTGGCGGGAAAGGCACCTCGCTGACGCTGGCATTGGCGGCGCGCTCGGTGACGCCGGCGGTGACCTTGAATAGGGCGTTGTTGGCGTCGACCTCCCATTCGATCGAGAACAGCCCGGCATGGCGGACGCCGTCGATCAGGAGATAGAGGTCTTCGGCCATCAGCGGCCGGCCCCGGCCGGCGCATCGTCCGGCATCTGGGCCAGGAGCGTCTCAGGCAGGAACTCTGGACAGCGCGCGCCGTTGAGGCGCACCAGCTCGGCAGCGCGCTCGGTGTCGCCATAGAGCTGCCACGCGACCAGGCAAGCCGGCTGGCTTTCGCCGGTAGTCACACGCGCGATCGGCTTCAGCGACAGGATGCGCGCGTCGAGCGCCTGCAGCGCCGCGCCGTAGGCCTCGCCGACCGTGGTGAGCAAATTCTGGTCGCGGGCCGCAAGCTCGAGGAGCGGTTCCATCATCGTGACCAGCCGTTCGCGATAGGCCTCGGCCTGCTGGCGCGAAGAGTACGAGACGCGCAGCACGCCGCGGGCGAAGGCGAGCGCCGCCATGAGCCGGGCGAAGGCGCGCGCCATCTCGCGCCCGCGCTCTTCGGCGATGCGGGATTTCGCGCGCGGATACTCGCTCATAGGCCCAGCCACTCCTCGCCGAGCGCGATCGTCTCCAGGGCCGAGAGGCCGATATCGCCAGCGAGCGACAGCCCGTCGAAGATATCGCCAAGGCCGGCCCAGCCCGCGACCGAGCCGACGCCGGCGACGACGTCCGCAAGATCGCCGATGCCGGTCGCGATCGAAGCGACCATGTCGAACATGGCGAGGCCCTCGCTGATGAAGGCGGCGGCTTCGGAGACGAATGAGCCAAGGGAATCGATCAGGCCGCCAAGCGCCTCGCCGAAGGCGCCGGCGATGCCGGCGACGGCGCCGATCGCGCCGCCGACGATGCTCTCAGCCAGACCGAGAGAGGGCGCCCCGACATCGTCCGTTCCGTCCTCGACGAACTCGACGCGGCAGTTGAAGTAGCCAAGCTGCCGCGATTCCCAGCTGTCTTCCCAGCTGCGGGCCCAAACCATGACCGGCGGGCGCGCCGGCAGGATCAGCAGGCCGGGGGCTTCCACCTCCAGCGCCGCATTGAGCGCCATCATCCGCGCCTGTGCATTCGCCTCATCGGCGACATACATCTCCTCGCGGAAGCCATCCTCGTTCCGACCGAGATTGATGACGCGGTGGCGGCTCGACAGCGGGTAGCGGTCGATCTGCAGCGAGCGGGAGCCGGTGCGGGCGTCGCGGCGCACCTCGAAAGGCACGCCCCGGAAGGAGGCGCGGCGCAGATTGCCGCCAGGCGTCGCCATCAGAAGCGGCTCGCGGCCGAGGAGGCGCCGCCGCCGCCTTCCTTGCCGGGCAGCGAGACGCCGCCCATGCTCTTGGGAGCCTTGGCCTCGATCCGCGCATCGACCTTGGCCCAGAAGTCGGGCGACTGTTCCACTTTGACCTCGACCTTCGACGTAACGTCCACATCAGCTTTCGCCGTGATCTGGTCAGGCTTGACTTCGGCCTTGATGCCATCGAGCGCCTGCTTGATCGCGTCGCCGCCACCGCTGCCCTGCAATGGGTCCGCGCCGAGACCGGAGGCCGGCTTGTCCGCAAGCGTCTTCGCCGCCTGCTGCAACTGCTGAAACAATGCGCCGACCTGCTCGGGCTTTGCCGAGCCGGTCTGCTGGCGGAGCAAGACCTCGACGGCCGCCTTCAGTTCGCGCGCAGCGCTATCGGTCGAGCGGCCAGCCGTTGGGTCATAGCCGGTTTGCGTCCGCCCGCCGTCGGCATCGGTCGGGAGGCCGCGGCGCGTCAGAGAGCGGCTGCGCTCGACCTTCATCATATCGGCGAAGGCGCTCTGCAAGCGGGTGCCGGCCTCGCCGGTACCAGTCAGCGCATCGCCGGCCGTGACGGTATCGTCCGCACGCTCGATCCGCTGCTTTTCACGGTTCAGCGCTTCGACATCCCGATAGACGTCGGCACTGCGGGATGGCGCAGCGTTGTCGTTCGCGTTCTGCTCCCGCTCCTGCCGAAGGAAGTCGGCGCGGCGGCTCTGGCGCTCGCGATAGTCCTTGAGACCCTGCTCCTCGGCATATTCGTCCCGCGCTCGCCTATGCTGGGTCAGCGCGTGCATATGCGAACTGACCCGCTCCGCGACCGGCTTGCTGCGATCGTCGAGCACCTTCTTGGTCATCTTGCCGGCTTCGGCCCGGATGCCACCGCCGTCGAGCTGATCGAGCTCGGCCTGTTCCGCGATCGTCCGGCTCGACTTCTTGCGCAGGGCGGCCTCGCGGGCAGCGGCAGTCTTGGCGGCCCGCCCGGCGAAGCCACCATCGCGGATATCGTAGTATTCGGACTTCGGATCATCCAGCTTGCGCTGGCGTTCGCGCGCCCGTTCGGCGTTCTCCACCGCCTGCTCCGCCCGGGTCTTCTGACGATTGCCGATCCGGTTGAGCCGCTCGTCATCCGTTTCGCCTGGCTTCAGCGCCTCGCTCGCCGCGTCCAGCGCCTGCGTCGCAGCATCGGCCATGCGCTTGAATGCCGGCCCGACGCGGTTACCGACGATGTCCGCGAAACGCGAGGCCGAATTCGACAGCCGATCGAATGAGGTCTGACGGTCAGCGAGCACACGGGCGAGATCCGTCGCGACCGTGCCGGCCGAACTCGTCTGCATGGTGCGGGAGAGATCTTGCCACTCGCCCTTGAACATCATCAGCGCCTGGACGCCGCGCTTGAACTCCATGTCGTCGATAATCTCGCCGAGGCGGGATCGATCGCCCTTCAGAGCCTTGTCGACGAGCTGCTCGAAGACCTCGACCAAGTTCTTGCCCTCGGCCCGCGCCTTCTTGAATGCCGCCTCGGCATCGACGCCGAGCCCCTTCAAGGCCTTCGTCGTCTTGTCGCTCTCCATCTTGGCGAGGATGTTGTTCATCGACGCCACCGCCTCTTCGGCAGTGCCGGAGCCTTTGCGCATCACCTGCAGCATGGCGACGAGATCGGAGAGGCCCTTCTTGCCTTCGAAGCCGATCGCCGAAGCGGCCGGGCCAAGGCTGGGCAGATAGCGGGCCATGTCCTTCAGCTCGAATTTGCCGGCCTTGCCGCCTGCCGCCATGATGTCGAAGGCAGCCTGCATGTCGCCGCCGGCGAGCTTGAAGCTCTCGCCGACAGAATCCGCCGTCTTGGCGATGTCCTGTACTTCCGATCCGGACGCCTGCGCCGTCTTCGCCACGGCCGGCAGGAAGGCCATCGCTTCCGGCAGCGAGCGACCGGAGGCGACGAGCGCATCCAAGCCCTCGCGAACCTTGTCGACCGGCTGGGCCGTGTCGTCGGCGAGCCGCTGCAGTTCGGTCCATGACGCCTGCTGCGCGGCGCGCGAGGCATCGGCGGTGACGGCGATGCGCGTCATCGCCCGCTCATTCTGCGCAAATGCCCGGTTTGCGCCGCTAAGCGCCGCGCCCGCGCCATAGACCGAGATCACGCCGGCGAGCGGGCCGGCCGCACGCAGGGCTGCGGAGCCCACGCCGCCGAGCAGGGCGGTGGTGCGCGCCAAGCCGGCCTGCGTCCGCTCCTGCGCGCGGCCATTGTTCGACTGGGCGTTAAGCCGGGTCGCGGCGCGGTCGAGCCGATCGAAATTGCGCGCGACCATGGCGAGCACGGCCGAGGCGCGATCCTCGGCCGTGAGGATCGCGCGGGCTTCGTTGACGACGGTCATGGAAAGCTCCGCCTAGATGCCGAGGTTCTGACGCAGGGCCCAGGCCTGCCAGCGTCGATGCAGCGCCGTCATGTCGATCAGGCTCATTCGATCCGGGTCTTCGCGGATTCTGGCGCCGAAGAGGAGGTCGTCGGCGGCGGCGCCGGCGCCGTCTCGGCCGCCGGCGATGTGAAAAAACCGAGAAGCGCCGCCTTGGCGCGCTCGGCCTCCGCCGGGGTCAGCATGTCGACCAGGCCGGAATTGGCCTCGACTTCAACCAGCGCCTTCAGCCAGTCATAGACCGCCTGCCAGTTCGTCTCGTAGAGGCTCGACCGATCCGGCAGGTTGCGGATGCGCTCGATCTCCGGCAGCTGCCGCAGCAGGAAGAGTGTCGGATCCTTGAAGCCGATCTCGTCGACAAAGGTCTTCGCCGGCCATTCGCGCTGGCGGTCGAGCTTGAGGGTCCAGCCCATCGGTTAGCCCTCACTGATTCCGCAGGCGATAATTCGCCTTGGCGCAGGAGACCTCGAGGCCGGTCATCTTGCCGTCCTTCATCGAGCCCTGCGCTTCGCCGGTGAAGCCGGCCTGCGTCATGAAATGCGTCATGCCCGCCAGGACCTCGGTCCACGTCATATCGAACCGCGCGGTGATCAGCGCATTCCAGTTGATGCTGCCGCGGTCGAAATCGCAGGAGACGATCACCGGCTGCGGCTCGAAGCCGCGGTTCATGACCTGGTGGTCGCTGCTGACCTCGGCCGAAACCTTGTAGCCGGTGGACTTGATCTTGATCTCGCCCATGGCGGAGAGCGTCCGCCCGGCCAGCGGGCCGGAGAGGACGGAAATCACGACGTCGCCATAGTCCTTGCCGGCCATGGTGCGCTCCTGATGCTAGATTGAATAAGAGGCGCCCCGGCCGACGGCCGGGGCGTGGTGGCGCGCCGGATCAGGCCTGCGCGCCGGGGGCGAGCTCGCCGACGATCGACTTCGTCGCCATGATGTAGAAGGGGTTCGCCCGGTAGATGCGCTGCTCGGCATTGGCCCGAACCGGATCATCCGACAGCTCGACGCGCAGGTTCTGCTCGAAGGACTGCACGTCCTGCACGATCCGGCCGCGGCGGTTCAGATCGGTGTAGGAGGCGACGATCGTCTTGTGCAGATCCTGCGGCCGGGTCTGGCCTTCGGCGAAGTCTTCCTGATCGCCGACCAGCGTCGTGTTCTGATGGGTATTCCAGACATAGTGCCGCTGATACTGCACCGTATAGGCGTCGATACAGGGCCCGTTGATATCGAGATAGCTGATATCCTCGAGACCGGTCGAGGCGCGGCGCTGGAACGTCGTGATGACGCGCTCCAGATAGACCTTGCCCTCCTTGGCATCGAGCGGCGAGATACCGTCGAAATAAAGCAGGTTGCGCTGCGGCTCCGAATAGACGTCGTCGCTCTCCCAAGGTCCGGTCAGGCCCTTGACCTCGCGGCCGGTGAGCCCGCGGGCGAAGATCTGGACCTCGGTGATCGACCGGGCGAAGTCGAAGACGAAGGCCAGTTCCGCCCCGACGCAGGCGGCCATGATCGGCTCCGGCTCCGACGAGCTCTTCAACGCCGGCAATACGCGCTTGCGATCGTTCATCGCGTCGCCGATCGCCGCGACACTCGCCTGCGAGCCGATGATGCCGGCGCTAGCCCAGCCATAGCGCATGGCGAGCGGCCCCCATTGCTCTTCGAGCCAGGCGTCGATCGCGGTGAGCGAGGTCGCATCGCGATAGGCCGAGATCACCCAGGCGAAGTAGCCGGTGCCGACGCCGGCGAGAGCGGCAGCCATGTCGGGCCCGCCGGTGCCGGCCGTGAAGGTCAGGGTGCAGCAGGCGGCCAGCGGCGAGGTCTCGCCGCGGCTCTTGAAGCTGAGCCATGTCGTGTTGTTCAGCATCGCGCCGCCATTGCGGGCGGTGATCGTCGCGGTATCGGTCGCGGCGGTGCCGATCGCCATATCGACCAGCGACTTCGAATCGCCGGGGATGGTGACGCGCTGGTTGACCGCCGCGGCGATCTTGGCAGCGACCGTGTTGACGGTATCCGCCGCGGTCACGGTGATCTGGCGCCGCCGGTTGTTGCTGAACAGCCAGAACGGCCAGGTGCCCGGAGGCGGCAGGGTGTCGACCTTAACGTCGAGCTTCGCCTTGGTGCCGGTATCGGCGAGCGGCAGCACCCGAAAGTCGAGATAAGGCCGCGCCAGCCGAGCATAGTTCAGCATGGTGCCGAGCAGGGAGCCCGGGCCATAGGCGGTTTCGAGGTCGTCACGAATGCGCTGCGAAACGCCGAGCGGGACGGTCGATCCGGCAGCGACCGGGCCCGGGATCAGGACCTGCATGCCCTGCGCGAAGGGCGGCCGGCCCAGCGAGAACTCATTGCGATAGCCCGGGGTGCGGACGGGGCCGATCTGGTCGAAGGAAATGGTCATGGGTGGTCAGCCTCAGAACGGCGCGGGGCCGATTGCGGGAAGGCGGTTCAGCTCTTGCGGGGCTTCGATCCGCCCGCGTCGGCGGTCGGCTGCGGATCGGCTGCCGGCAGGTCGCTCGCCGGCGCGCCGGACGGCGCGAAGACATCGGCCGGCTCCGGCTGATGCGGCTTCAGCGCGACGTCACCGTCGCGCTCCAGGCGCAACAGATGGATCGAGCGCCTGACGCCGCGCAGCACATGGCCGAACGGCAGCAGCTCGCCGGTCTCGATGCGCACGCGGCGGCCCTCGGTGGGGTAGACGTCGACGAATTCCGGCGGGGTGGCCGGGGTCTGCTCGGTCATGGCAAGGGCTCCTTCGGATCGAGCGTGACGGAAAGGCGATCCGCCGGCGGCTCCGGCGGGGTCGATGGGCCAGGTGCTGGGGTGACCTGCGAGACGCCCTGAGCGACCAGGCCGGCGGAGAAGGGCCCGGGCGCAAAGCCGCTGCGGCGCTGCACGGCCGCAGCGAGGAAGGCGCGGGTCGATGCGAGGCCCCCCAGGGCGAACTCGGCGCGCTTGCGCTCGGGAGATGCCGCCGGCAGGCCGTCGACGACGAGCTGCAGCGCCTTCTCGCCATCGTCGAGCGGCGCGACGAAGTAAGAGGTCGCGAGCACCGCGAGTTTCTCGCCGGTCTCGGTCGACGGGTAGGGCTCGGCATCGAGCTTGACGATCCGGCGCCGCAACTTGCGCACCAGAGGGTCGGCTTCGATCACCAGCCAGATCTGATCCTGCAGCAGGGCGAGATGGTCGGCCATTTCCTGGTCGAGCAGGTCAGCGGCTTCGGCGTCGAACTCCTGCTCGGTCTCAGGATCCGTGAACTTCTGGCGCGAGGTGATCTGCGCCGAGATCACCAGCCGGGCCGTCAGGTCGAACCCGCGCTCGGCATGGGCGCCGTTCTGGCCAGAAAAGGCATCGCCCTCGGTCGCCTCGGCAGCGAAGACGACGAGCGGCGTGCGCTCGCCGCCGCGGCCGTCGATCTGGTCGAAGCGGGAATCGAAGAAGCGGTCGGCCGCGATGGTCGGCCAGCTTACGGTGGCGCCGTCCGGCCAATACGGGGCGAGCGCCGCCTTGACCGCAAGGCGGAGTGCCATGATGGACAGATGCATCTGCGCCTAGCCTTCGCCGAGGGCTTTCAGGTCGAGCCGGATATGTCCGGTCGCGTCGCCGCCCGGCGGCTTCTCGATGCGGAATTTTCGACCCACGGCGGGCGCCGGCAGCGTTTCCTGCACGACGTCGTCCTGCTGGATTCGGCAGCCCGTCGGCACCGACCAGACGACAAGGGCGAGAGCGTCGCCGACGATGCCGGGCGAGCGCGCCGTCTCGAAAGCGGTGGTGTCCGAGACCTTGCCGTCGAGCTTGTCGGGCGCGAACAAATGCGCCTGCACCTCGAATTCCGGCCGCGATGGATCCGGCTCCGGTCGGTCGCCGGCGCGCTTCACCTTGCGCGGCAGCACGCGCCAGGTAGCGCCGGTGGCGCGGGCGGCCGCAGCGCGCGACCGCCCGATGGCATCGGAAAAAGCCGTCACGGTTCAGCGATCAGTTCGAGCTGATCACCTCGACCAGCGCCTTCGGCCGCTTGCAGACCGGCAGCGGGTTGCTCTGGCTCTTGGTCTCGACGCCCTCGCCATGGTCGAGGATCTTCTCGCTGATGAAGATCTCTTCGCCGGGCGTGTTGACGCGATCCATGTGGTGGGGCGGGCCGTCATAGGTCGCGAAGGTCTCACTGGTACCGGCCGGATAGGCGTGGCCTTTGACCGGGTCGACAAGATATTCGTTGCCAGCCTTCAGGGGCACCTGCCCCTTGTATTCGCGGAAGAAGACGTTGCCGAATTCGAACGTCCGGCCATGGTCATTGCCCTGGCCATGGCGCTGCATGTTGGCGAGACCCTGCGCCGCCTGATAGTTGAGCCAGTACTTTTCGACCTTGGCATGCTGGACGAACTTACTGAACAGGGTCGAACCGATCACAACCTCGACGCTCGACACGGTATCGCCAACGACGCCAGCGTGAACCTTGTCATAGATCTCCTCGACCTTGTCGATGATATTCGTGCCCGCAGTGCCGAGCACCAGATCGACCTGCTGAGGAACGATATTGAAGAGCTGAAAGAAGTCGGCGAGCGTCGTGCCGTCACCGTCCTTGACGATGCCCTTCAAGGCGTTCACCCGCAAATATTCGCGCGTGATGGCGTGCTTGCGGCGGATCAGCATCAGGAGCTTCGCCGTCGCCGCAGCCATGGTCATCGGCACGGGGCGGCCATCGACGATCATCGCCTTGTTCTGGATATCGGCGGGGCCGATGTTGTCGATCGCCGGAAAGTGTGGGATCTGCAGCGGGATACCCTTGTTCTCTCCGGTCTGGCCGGGCGTGCCCTTGTCGCCGCGCGCCTTCTCCGGCAGCACGCGCAGCTTGTTGTCGGCGAAAGTCACCAGAACCGTCGTGGTCGAGATCGGCTCGGACGGAAAGAGGTTCAGCGCCTCCATCAGCCCGTACTGGTTCGGGATGGTGTTGACCTCGTTGGTCAGTGTGATGCTGTCGTACGGAAAGACGAATTCCATGGCGGGCGTCCTAGAAGGCCCGCGACCGCGGGCTGTTGCGGGATGAAACGGGTCAGACGTCGCGGGCGAGGATCAGCTGACTGGAGAGCGTCGCCAGGGCGCGGGCCTTGTCGGCGGCCGAGATGCCAGCCTTGAAGATCAGCCGCGAGGAGCGAACCAGCGCCATGCGGCGCACGATCAGCGCCTTCCGGTCGACGCTGGTAGCATCGACGGTGTCGCCGAGGACGGCGATGGCATACTGCGAGCCATCGACCGCCGCAGGGTCGTGCGGCACATACTCGAAGCTGCCGTCAGAGGCGGTCAGCGTGATCGCGCCGGTATCGCCCGCGACGAAGTCCGTTGCACCGTCCGCGAAGGTGAACTTGACCGAGCCGTCATAGGCGACGCCGACATTGCCGGTTCCATCGAGGGTACCGTCAGGGCGGAGCACCTCGAAGGTACCGGCATTGGCGGCCGGCTCGATGAAAACGATCGGATACTTTCCGACCTCCGCGCCAGGCGCGAAGGCCGGGTTCGCGAGGGTGAGGACGCCCTTGCCGGCTCCGGCGACATCGGTCTTTGCCGCCGCAAGGGCGCCGCGCATGATCTGGCCCAGCACTAGGCCGATCTTGCAGATGCCGGAGCCCGACGAAATGACGGCGGTCTCACGCGAGAAGCCGGGGTCGAGCTCCTGATAGAAGACTTCGCCGAAGGTCAGCGGCCTCTCGACGGTGCTGCCGGGAATGTACATGGTCGGGCTCCTGATTCAGGGATGGGTGAACTGGTTGTCAGGTGCGCTTGTTGGCTTTGACCTGCGCCTGCACCGCTGCGGACAAGCCGGCCTTAGCGTCACCATGCTCATTGCCGCCGCCCTGCGGCGCGATGTTCGGCTGCGGCACGTTCGCGCCGGTCAGGGTGCGAACAGGGGCGGCCTCCGCTTTGGGGGCGGTGGCCAGCAGGCCGCCGGCGGTGTCGGCGGCAAGGTCAGTGCTGAAGGCGAGGTGTTGCGCCATCGCGGCGCGGCCTTCGGCCTCCGGATGGGTGACGATCGCCTTGATCCGGTCGCGCTCGGCGGCGCGGGCTTCCGCGCGGACGGCGCTCAGATCGACCGGCTGCTGAGCGGTGGAAGCCGGAGCAGCCGGCGCAGGCGCTGCAGCAGCAGGCGCCGCGGCCGGGGCAGCGCCGCCCTCGGCCACGGCCGCCGCCGCCGCGAGAGCTGCGGGCGAGACGGAACCCGCCGCCGTGACGGCAGCGTTCGTGAGAAGGGACATTCCTGTTCTCCTGTTTGAAGCCGGTTCAGAGCCGGCTGACTTCCGCCCGGAAGGCGGCGAAGGCCTCGAGCGGATCGCCGATCGCGTCGGCGAGCCCGAGCGTGACGGCCTCGCGGCCGGAGAAGACCTGCGCCTCGGTCGCCATGGCGGCCTTGGCGGTCAGGGCCTTGCGGCGCCCGCCGGCGACGACTTCCGCAAAACGCGTGCGGACCTGGTCGAGATCGGCGCGGATCCTGTCGGCGACATCGGTCGAGAGCGCCGCGAACGGGTTGCCATCGACCTTGTGCGCACCCGACGAGATCAGCGTGACCTTCACGCCGGCCTCATCCAGCATCGCCGAATAGTCGACATGCATCACGACGGCGCCGATCGAGCCGGCAAAGCCGAATTCGGGCATGACAATGCGGCGCGCTTGGCTCGCCAGCAGATAGGCCGCCGAGCAGGCGCTGCTGGTCAGGATTGCCATGGTCGGCTTCTCCGCCGACAGGCGGGCGATATCTGCCGCCGTCTCGAAGACGCCGGAGACGGCGCCGCCGGGGGAATCGACCTCGAGTACGGCGGCCTTGACCGAGTGGTCGCGACGGGCGCGGGCGATCTGCGTGCGCAACCCTTCATAGGAGGTTTCGCCGCAATCCATGCCAATCCAGCTGCCCTTATGGACGAGCGCGCCCTCGATCTCGATGACGGCGACGCCGTCGACCGCTGGGAAAGCGTTGCGCCCCTCGCGCTGCAGGCGGACGTCGAGCCGCTGCGGCAATAGGCCGGCGCGCTGTTCCAGATCGGCCTGGCCCGCGATGACGACGGGCTTCCCGAACAGGCGCGGGCCGAGCGACTGCAACATGATGTGCGCGCGGGCACCGTCGATCGCGAGCGGCGTGTTCAGCAGCTCGGCGGCGACGCGGGACAGGAACAGGCTCATGGCGCCTCGCTCTCGGCAAGATCCGGCTGCGGCTGGGCGGAGCGTGCCGCGACACGCTGGATCACCGTGGCGCGGGTGAGCTTGCGGTCGACAAGCTCCTGCTCTTCGCGGGCGATCTGGTCGAGCACCTCCTCGTAATCGAGGCCCTGCTCGGCGCATTCCATCTCGAGCGTCGAGACCATCGTCTCCATGCGGAGCGCGGCGGATTCCGCTTCCTTGACCGGATCGACATAGCCGCGCCCCGGCCCAATCCAGCGGCCGGAGAGCCAGGCGGCCGGCTCGTCCCAAAGCAGCCGGCAGCCCTTAGGCTGGCGGATGTAACCCTTGTCGACGCCTTCCTCGATCACGCAGAGCGCCATCGGAATCGGTCCCTGCTCGATGAACTGTGCGACCTTGCGGCGGACCCCGCGCCAGGTCTCATTCATCAGGCTGCGTGAATTCGAGTAGTTCATCCGCTCGAAATTCAGCAGGATCTGCTGGCGCGACATGCCAGAGGCGGCGCCGATATGGTCGACGAACACGTCGTGAAAGTCGCGCATCGCCGCCGTCTGTCGCGGCGTGCCATTCATCGTGATCTTGTCGCCGACCGGCAGTACCGGGATCCGGGTTCCGCCGATCTTGACCGGGTTTCCCAAGTAGTAGTCGATCCGCCGGTCGTTATAGGTGTTGCCGGCATCGACCACCGACTGCGGATCCATCGACGCCGCGACTTCGGCGAAAGGCATGTTCGACTCGATGAAGGCGGCGTGCAACGCGTTGACCGCCGCGGCGGCGATCTCCAGCTCAGACCAGCGATCGACCATGCGGAGGCGCGAAATCATCGGCGCGAAGGGGGAGATCGGGCGGTTCTGATCTTCGCGCTCCGGCTCGAAAACGTGCATGAACACCGGGCGGCCATGGGCCATTTCGCGGGGCACCAGTTCCCAGCTCGCCGGCGAATAGCCGAAGCCGTCGCCGGGGTGGCGATTGCGGATGTAGTAACCGGTTGGCGCGCCATAACGGTCGATCGCGACGCCGCCGCGGAGGGTGTGATCGTCGCGCCGCCCGACCGGATTGCTTAAGCGTTCGGGGTCGACCGCGAGGAAGGCCGTCTCGTAGGGGCCTTGGCCTTCGCGCCAGGTCGAGACGACGCAAGCTTCATTGAGCTTGCAGACGCTGCGCGCCAGCAGCCGATAGAGGCCATTGGTCGAGACCTTGCGCTGCGCATCGGCGCGCTTGCGCGGGTCGTTGTAGTGGCGGGCGAGCTCGCGCTCGATCTGTTTGCCGAGATCCTGCGCCTGCTCGCGGGTGATGCCGAGCGTGTCGGCATGGGGTTTCGACGAAAAGCGCAGGCCTGCGCCGACGATCATGTCGACCATGCGGGTGAGCGCTGCGACCGCGATCGGGTTGTTGCGACCTAGATCTTCGGCACGGTCAGCAACCAGCCGACGGTCGCGCAGCACGGCGCCATCGCCGGAGAGGGTCGGCGGGCGCCAGTTCGCCAGGTCCTGCGACCGCAGATCGGCAGCGCGATAGGCTGACGCCGCCGCCGCGGCGCGCAATGGCGTCTGTCCGTCCGGCCCGACCAGCGCGGGCAGCGCGAGCGGCTGCATCAGAAGGCGAAGCCGATCGCCCCGCGGCGCGGGCGCCCCTCTTCCTTCGCCTTCAGATCGTCGATCCGATCATCCAGCCGCGCGAGGTTCGGCGGAGCGAATTCGACGCGGTGCGCGTTCGGCGTGACCATGACAGAGGTCGCCTGATCGCCGCGCAGAATGCGGTCGCGGGCCGCCTCGAGCTCCGCAAGCATTTCAGCATCGGTTGCCATCATCAGTCCTGTGCGTTGTTGAGCGCGGCGAGCCGCGCGAACATGTCGTTCTGAGGCTTCGCCGGCGCGGCCGATGCCGGTGGCGGAACCCCGTCGAAGAGATCGGCGACGCCTTCCGGCGGCGCCAGGCGCTCGCGCCATTTCGCCCATTGAACCGGGCCCATGGTGTCGAGGCCGAGCTGCCAGGCGAGGGCGCGGCAGCCGACGACGATGTCGAGCGCTTCGTTTGCCCAGCCGGCCCGCTTCACCCAGATCCGGTGATCGCCCGGCTTCTCATGAAGCTTGCGCCGGGCATTGCCCTTGGCCTCCTGCGCTGGGTCGATGCAGACCTCGGCAGTGAGTTGGCGGCAGTAAGCCTCGTCGACGATCTCCTTTGGCAGCCGCAGCGTGCCGGGGAGCCAGGCTCCGCCTTCCAGCGGCCCCGCCACGAACTGGCGCAGGCCCCGATAGACCGTGTGCTTCAGGTCGAAGACGCCTGTCGGATAGACGATCGCCTTCGACAGAACGCGGCCGTATTTGTCCTTGATCGGCAGCCGCTTTGGCGTGCCGACGATCGGCGCGGTCTTCTTCTCCGCACCCTCAAGAACCAAGAGCCTGTGGCCGCGGCCTGCTGCGATCGAACGAACCCAATTCGACCAGTTCGACCCGTCGATGCCCCAGCGCGCGACCTCGAGTATGCCGCCGGTCATCGCCGGCCAGGTCCTGGCGAGCAGTTCGTCTATGCCGGCGAGGGCTTCGACCGTCTCCGGCGCGAACGGAATGATGCCGCGGTCTAGCAGCACGCCCTGCGCCAGCGGACCCCAGGTCCAGACGCCCCATTCGAGGCGGTCGCCCTGCAGGTCGATCATGCCAGTCGCCAGCGGATGATCTGCGGTAGCGATCCGCGCCCTGATCTCCTCGCGGGCGGCATGCAGCTTCTCATGCTCGACTTCGCCGGCGCCATCTTCCCATGCGCGGCCGAGCGTCTGCTGCGTGAAGACCTTGAGCAGGACCGGCGAGGCCTTGGCCTTCTCCCAGCCTTCCCAGATCGATTGCCAAGTCTCCGCCGGCGAATAGGCCGTCCAGAGCTCATAGCTCGGTTCGAACTCGCGGCAGCGGCCCTCTTTCGGGGCGCAGCGATAGCGGTCCATCTGGGCCGGTTCGATAACGTCGGGCACCGCAGCCGGCTCGGCCTCAGGATCGTCAATCGAGGGAATCTGCCGGGTCGATATCCACTCGCCTTTCGCCAGCATCTCGGCCTTGTGACGCTCCTCGATCATGCCTCCGCAGGAGAGGCAGGCGAAGTGCGACAGAAAGGCGGTCGATTCCGACGGGGGCTGTAGCGCATCCTCCGTCAGGATCTGATAGGCGCCGCATTCCGGATGCGGGCACGGCACATAGCGCCGTCGGCGGTCGCCCTCTTCATAGGCTGCCGTGATCCGGCAGGTCGCCTTGTGGCCGGGCGTCCCGGAGACGAGGCGCTTGAGGTTTTGCGTATAGGCTTTCTGGCGGGCCTTGCCCTGCTCCAGCGGATCGCCTCGGCCATCCGTATCATAGGGATAGCCGGTGACCTCTTCGGCAATCAGGTACTTGACCGAGATCATCTGCAGGCCCTTCGACGAAGAGGCCGTGACGATTTGGTTGAACCCGCCGGCGAAGCGTTTGAAGGCGCTGGTCGACGCCGCTTCGTCGCGCTGATTTTCCTTCTTGACCCGCAGTCGCAGCTCCGGGCTGGCGTCAATGGTCGGCTGCAGCTTGACCCGGTTATACTTGATCGCTTCGTCCATCGACGGAAGCATGGTCAGCATCGGGCCGGCTGCGCGGTCGACGATGAAGGCGAACCAGTTGACGCCGACCTCGGTCTTCGCGGTCTGCGCCGCCCATTTCAGCGTGACTTGGCGCGCTGGGTGATCCGGATGCAGGCAGTCCTGCGGCTCGCGGACATGCGGCATCCGGTCGGTGCGCCAGTCTCCCGGCCAGGGCGAGCCGGATTCCGGCGAGACCTTGCGATAGCGATCGACGTATTCCGAGACCGTCAGATCCTCGACCGGCTCCGCTTTGCGGAAGAGCGCGGTCAGGAGCAGGCGGCCGGCGCGCGTCGCGACGGCTTCAGCCAGCATGTGACCTCATGTGGCGGACGGGCCGACCTCCGGCGGCAGGACGTCCTCGAGTGACCTGCGGAACGCCGCCAGCGTGCTGCGCTTCAGCTCGCGCAGGCCGGGGCGGATGTAGCGGGCTTCCGACCTGGTGCGCCGGGCGATATCGTCGACCGCATCGCTCTCGCCCTTGTCGAGCGCCGCAGAGAAGGCGGCGATGGCCGCCTCGGCAGCCTTCACCACGTCGGCGACGGGAACAACCTCGCCGCGCTCTAAGGCGCGCTTCTCTTCCTCGCGCTCCAGCTCGATCTCGTCGAGCCGGAGCTGAACTTCACCGCGGCGCTCCTTATGGGAGGAGACCTTGACCGCAGCCTTGTAAGGTTCGTCGCTGCCGCGCTCGACGCGAATATTGATCTGGCGATGCTCCAGCAGAGCATCGACATCGATCAGAGTTTCGCGCCCCTCGCGGCGCGGCTTGAACTCCGACGCATAGCGCGTGACGTACCGGGACAGGGTCGAGCGGTCGACCTTCTGGCGCTCCGCTGTCGAGACGATTTCCGCCGCCTTCGATACGGAAACGAAGCGTGCACCCGTGCTCACGCCTGTGCATTCCCGTGCATCGCTTCACGCGTCCCGGCAACTAGCGAAATCCCGCGGGTCAATGAACCCGCTGCCGGGGGGATGCCGGGGAAGGACCCGTGAAACACTTTTCGGGTTGCGTGAAACATTCCGAGCGTGCGGGTCGCGAGGCAGGCGAGGCGAGGGCGCATCAGGTCAGCGCGATCGGCCCGCGCGCAGCGCCCGCATGTAGTGGCCACGCGCCGCGCGCTGCGCCATGGACTTCACGTCCAGCCCCTCGACGACAACCCAGAGCTGGTGCGCCATCTCTGCGGGAAGCTCGGCAGCCACCCGGTTGAACTCGGCTTGCGAGCGGCGATCAATGAACGCCATCGGTACCATCACCCCGGCCACCGACCGGAAGCCCTGACGCCTGCCTTTGCCGACGCCGTAGACGATCCTGCCATTCAAGGTACCCCGGCGCTTCGCCGCGTTTCCGGGCTGAGAGCTGGGCCTGCCTGTCTTGCCCTGGAATGCGATGGGCAGATGCTCTTCGCCCTGGACCCAATCGTTCGGCACGACACCGACTTTGATCCCCTTGTAGGTCTGGAACGTCGGGAATTCCTTGAGGTTGATGGTGCCGCGCGCCACGATGCCGTAGCTCGCCGGGCCTTCCATCCCCCCCCTGATCTTGCGGCGCACCTCGCGAAGCTTGACGCCGAGCATGTCGCGCACGGCGCGGGTCATCAGGCCACGGGCCTTTTCGCCCTTGCGCTTGACGGCGCGACGGATCGCGATCGGGGCCCGCTGTCCGGCGGCGGCATAGAGGTTGCCGAGGTCGCCGAACTGCCGCCCGTCGCACCGCAACAGCACCGGACCGATCAAGCGCGCCTCCATGAAAAACGCCGCCTCGGTGCGAACCGGGCGGCGTCTTGCGATCTGATGAACCGTCACTGGTCTATGTCAAATTCCAGTCGCAGCGCAATCGGGGACGCATCACGACGCAACACGATTTTCCCAAGGCCGCGCCAGCCGCTGCGCCGGCTCCACGACATGGCCGGTCAACACGCCCGGCGCGCCGAGCGTCCGGCGGACCTCGTCGAGCGCCGCAAACCATACCTCGTATTCGGCCCGGTCGACGGCCGCGAGCATCGGATCGGGTGTCAGCGTCATTTTCTTGTAGGCATCATGCCAGGGCCGGCGCGACTTAGGATTGAAGCCGTCGACCTCGCGTTCGAACGATGTCACCCCCTCGGTCACCACCACCTTGCGGAACCAAGCCGGCTTGCCGTTGGTGCCGAGCACGAAGCTGCCGACCGGCGCCTTCGCCTGCCAGTCCGGGGCGCTGCGCATGATCGCATGATGGCGCACCAGCTCGGCCGGGCGCTGGCGAAAGCGCACGCGGCCCTTGCCGTCGGTCAGCAGGATGCGCCCGCGCGCCCGCCCGACGCAGTCGGCGATATCGGCAGCGGACAGGTTCATGTCGGCGAGTGGATTCCAGTCATCGGGAAAGCCGACTTCCCAATGGTCGAGGGCCGAGATCGCATCATGGGCGGCGAGAGCATCCGGATCGGGCGGGCCGCAGTCGATCGCGATGGGCAGCACGCCATATTGGTTCGGGCGGCCGTCGCTGACCATCTCGGCCAGCAGCTCGCCCTGTTGCGAGACGGCATCCCAGCCGCCGGCATAGCCGCTCGCCCCGCCGCCGCTGCGCCCGCCGAGCATGACCGGCTCACGCCCCGCCTTCGGTAGCTCCTCGACATAGGCCCAGGACAGGAAGGCCTCGATCCCGATGATTTTCATTTGCGCCGCTCCATTGGCAAACCTGTCAAACCTTTGAAGAGAAGAGGAAGGAAGGTTTGACAGGCCAAGCCCTTGAAAATGCTGGATTTGGTAAACCTGCCAGACCTGACAAAACCATTTCCGGCCCCGCCGGCTGACTACTTGGCCCGCGAGAGCGGGAACGAAGCGATTTTTACGCCCCGGTTGCGCTGCCGCTGACACACACGCCGCGCATGCGCGCGGACCCCTCAAAAAGGTCTGACAGGTTTGACAGGTCTGCCAGAGCCTTTGTTTTCAAGAGCTTGGCGTGGCCAACCTTATCGCGCTGGCAAACCTCAAGGTCTGCCAAGAGGCGCGGAAAAGGCGATTCACCCCTTCCATCCCGCTCCCTCTCGCGTCTCGGGTTCTTGCGGCCACGACACGGGCTGTTGCAGCGCGGCTTCGAAAGCGGCGCGGCAGTCGTCGAGCGGCGGCATCAGCCAGTGCCAGACGCGTTTCGTTTCGCTGGGGGTTTCGTCAGTGCACTGGCGTTTGTCGGCGATACCCGGGACGAGCTTCTGCAGCTTCATCCCTAGCTCGGTATCGGCGGCCTTGCGTTTGATACCGATCCGGTCGGCTGTGGCGATATAGTCATCGGCGAGCCAGCTCTTTGGGATCGCCGGCAACCAGTTATCGCATTTCGTCGTCGTTGTGCCCGACATGAGCCGGCCGAACCACCAGCTTTCGACCGATGACAGCGAGCGGATCTTCTGTTCGAGCAGCGCGTCGGTGCGCGGGATCGAGCGCAGTTCGACGGATGAGAGGTCGAAGGCGAGGAGATCGGCCAGCAGGGCCTGGCGCCCGCCTTGGTCGAGCTGCTCGTCCATCTCTCGGAAATAGTCGAAGTTCTCTTTGACGGTGTCGCCGACGTCGAAGACGGCGAAGCGGCGCTCGTCCATGCCGGCCGGCACCACCCAATCCTCATTCGAAGTCATCAGGATCCGCACATAGTTGACCAGCCGGATCGGATCGATGCCCTTGGCCTCGATCATCTGCCAGCGCGAGGTGATCAGTCCCTTCAGCCGGCCCTCTGCCGCCTTGTCGCCGGCCCAGACGGCTTCTTCGGCCTGCAGCAGCAGGCAGGCCGCCATATGGGCGTTGAACTGGCCGGTGATGTAACGGGGATCGTCGACCTGAAAGTGATGGTCTTCGATCAGCGAGCCGATGACCTCGCCGGGCTTGGTCTTGCCGGTGCCCATCTTGCCACGCAGCACCACGGCCGTCCCGACGCGCTCGCGCGGGCGCTGCACCAGATGGGCGAACCACGCCCAGAGCCAGGTGAAGCGCTCCTTGTTGCTGCCGCAGACATTGGCGAGCAGATGATCCTTGAAGATCGCGTAGGAGCCGGCGCCGGCCTTCGGCTCGACGGCAAAGCCCCGCCAGAGATTGAGATAGCCCGGCGTGCCCGGCGCGTTCTCCGGATCGGGATGGAACTCGATGCCGTCGAAGCTGCGGCGGTTCCTGTCGCGCAGCCAGCGATCGGCATAGGTCACGGTCTTGAGCTTGCCGTCACCGCTCAGGACCTGCGTCACGCGGTTGAGATAGAGCGCGCGAAAAGCGTCGAGGCCGAGCACGCGGACGCGGTCCTCGACCGGCGCTTTCGCCTGCTCGCGCACGATGACCGCCTTGGAGCCCATCAGGACGAGCGCCCATTCGCGGTTCAGCTTCTCGGTGTCATACCCCCATGCGGCGGCCTGCACCGTGCCGGCGGCCTCTTCACCCGATTCATCCCGGTCTCTCCCGCGCTTCGCTTTCGCGCCCTTGTCGGGAGCCTTGCCCTTGCCGCCATCGAGCAGCTTCAGCACCGGCAGCTTCGCCGCCTTCAGCCGCTGATTCAGTTCATTGCGATAGGCGTCGGCGACGTCGATATCGCCGATCGCGTCGACACGTCCGCGCACCGCCTTGACCAGCGCGGCCTTGCGCTCCGGCCGGTCGAGCGGGCCGGCCTCCGCCAGCATGCGCTCCCATGCCATATCGATGAAGGGAACGGCCGCTGCGGCGATCCGTTGCAGCGCCGCCAGCGCCCAGCCTGCGCCCAGCGTGGCGGCATCCTCTTCTCTGGCATAGCCCGGCCGGGCCACCCAGCCCGCCGCCAGCCGCAGCGCCCGCGCCACGATATCGGCCGGGTCGCGCCCGCCATCGAGCTGCGCGAAGGCGAGGGAGGACAGTGCCCCAAGGCGCGGCCATGCCAGGTCCACTACCTTGCCGGCGGCGCGCTGGCCGGCGGTGTCGCCGTCGAGCATGACGATCGGCGCCGGCGCGACCCGCCAGGCGGTTTCGAGATGCGCCTCGGTGATCGCGGTACCGAGCGGCGCGACCGCCTCGGTCCATCCGGCCTGATCCATCAGGACGACGTCGAGATAGCCCTCGACGATGGCGAGCCGGCCGGAGCCGAGCGCCTCCGGCCGGGCGCGATGCAGGTTGTAGAGCGTCGCGCCCTTGTCGAAGGCGGCCGTCTCCGGCCCGTTGAGGTACTTCGCCGCCTTGTCGTCGGGCGCGAGAGCCCGGCCGCCAAAGGAGACGAGCCGGCCCGAACCGTCATGGATCGGGAACATGATCCGGTCGCGGAAACGAGCATAAGCGCTGCGGCCGGGCTCATCAGGCTGCGCCAGCACGCCGGCGGCAAGCATGGCGGCGTCGTCGAAGCCTTTGGCGCGCATCGCCTTCAGGAAGGCGCTGCCGTCGGCCGGCGCATAGCCGAGGCCAAAGCGCTCGATGGAAAGCGGCGCGACCACACGTCCGGCCAGGAACTGCCGCGCCTGTTCGCTCTCGCTGAGGGCGCGCTGGTAGAACGCCTGCGCGGCGGCGAGCGTCGCGGCGATATCGCGCCGTTGCTCCGCCTTGGCCTTCGCCTCCGGTGTCAGCTCCGGCAGCTGCAAGCCCGCGCGTTCGGCGAGGATGTCGACGGATTCGACGAAGCTGACGCCCTTCGTCTCCATCACGAAGGCGAAGACGTCGCCATTGCGGCCGGAGGAGAAGTCGAACCAGCGCTCCTTGCTGTCGTTGACGAAGAAGGACGGCGTTTTCTCGGCTGAGAAGGGCGACAGGCCCTTATATTCCTTGCCCGCCTTGGCGAGCTTGACCTTGTCGCCGACCACCTGAGAGACAGGCAGGCGCGCTTTGATCTCGTCGAGGAATCTCTGTTCGAAGGCCATTCCGGTTAGCTGCCTTAGTATCTCGAAATGAGATATTCAGCCTTGACTGAATTATCTCTATATGAGATATAGAGGGCATGAAGACGGTCACCTACACCTCTGCCGCCCTTGCCGATCTGGCCAAGCACCGCAACCGGGCCGCCAAGATCATGGACAAGGTCGAGCGCTACGCGGCTGATGGCCTCGGCAACGTCAAGCAGCTCACCGGCTCGCCGGCCAAGCGCCTGCGGGTCGGTGATTTCCGAGTGATCTTCGAGGAGACCGCCACCACCATCACCGTCTCGCGCATCGCCCCGCGCGGCGGTATCTATGACTGAGGAGAGACCGCGATGAACGCCATCCCGCATGCGACCGTGACCACCCCCGGCGGCGAGGAGCTCGTGCTCGTGCCCCGCGCCGTCTTCGATGCGATGCAGGACCGCTTCGACGCAGCTGCCCATGCCGAGAGCATGGCCGCCGTCGCGCGCGGCGAGCAGGAGCTGCTTAGCGCCGAAGAGGTCCGCGCCGCGCTCCTCGAGGCGACCCCGCTCGCCTTCTGGCGCAAGAAGCGCGGCCTGACACAGACCACGCTCGCGGCGCAGGTCGGCATCAAGCAGGGCTTCCTGTCGGAGGTCGAAGCCGGCAAGAAGATGGGTGACCCGCAGCTCTATCGCCGCCTCGCCGGGGCGCTGCGCGTCCGCATGGAAGACCTGGTGCCGGAGGGCTGACGTCACGCCGCCGCTCCCTCGGCCGGGAGCCAGCCTTCCGCCGCGCCGAGGTCGAACAGCGTCGCAGTCGCCATCTTGCGCTGCGTCGCCTCCAGCACCTTGACGCCGTCGAGGAAGTAGCCGGGGTTGAGCTCGGCCGCGCGCCCGCGCCGGCCGGCCAGCAGCGCCCGCATCGGCACGGTGAAGAGCCCGCCGAACGGATCGAAGACGAGTTCGCCCGGCTCGCTCCAGCGCTGGATGCAGCGATCGACAATGTCGAACTGGAGCGGGCAGACATGCTGCTCTCGGCCCTTCGCCGCCTGCTCGGTGTTGAGCGTCAGCATGCGGTTGACGTCGCACCAGACGTCTTCGCGGTTCGTGCCGGGCATCAGCGCCATGTAGATCGAGGGCAGGCGCTGGCGGGCCTCCAGCGCCTCGCCGATCTTGAGATGCGTCTCGAAATCGTAGATGCGGCCGGCGCTGGCCTCGCGGAAGACCTTGGGCAGCAGCTTGGGGTCGATCGCCATCAGCTCCTGCGGCGTCAGCAGGCGGTTGCCGGAGGAGCGCCAGCGCGCATGCGCGTCGAGCTGCCAGCGCGCGAGACTGTAATCCTCGATCCGCTTCTGCACGGGATCGTCGGCATAGCCCTTGCTGCGGTCGCTCTGGACCTTGCGGAACAGCAGCACGAATTCAGGCGAGCCGACGCCCATCTTCGTGCCGTCCTTGCGCATCTCGGTATAGCCGAGGCGATAGGTCTGGTTGTTCTCGCGGACCACGTCGGTGTCGACATAGATCAGGCCGAGATAGGCGAGCCCGTGCCGGCGGTAATGGGCGATACAGTCGGCATGGAACGGGTTCACCGTCGGGAAGCCCAGGCCGGTGACGTTGCCGAACAGGATCCTGTCCTTGACGTGGATGCAGGCGAGCCGGCCTGGCTTCAGGATCCTGATCAGCTCCGGCGTCAGATGGTCCATCTGCGCGAAGAAGTGGCCGTCATTGTCGGTGTGGCCGAAGTCGTTATAGCTCGGCGTGTACTCATAGTGGTTGCTGAACGGGATCGAGGTCACGATGAGGTCGACCGAGTTTTCTGGCATGCTGCGCGCCTCCAGCACGCAGTCATTGTTGGCGACCTGCCAGCCTTCACCGGTCGCCTCGATCCGTTCGACCCCGATCGACCGTGTCAGCTCGGCCGTGAAGTTGAGCGGGTCGAGCCCGTATTCTCTGATGATGTCGGACATGGTTGCGACGAGCCTGTCGTGTTCGGCCCATTTCGCCATGAGGTCGCGCACCACCTCGCGTTCGGATTCCGCGTGGATGATGTCGATCTCGACGGTATGGGTCTGGAGGAAGCGGGCGATGCGGTGGATCGCCTGGATGAAGTCGTTGAACTTGTGCGAGACGCCGACGAACACGGCCTTGTGGCAGTGGCGCTGGAAGTTGCAGCCGGAGCCGGCGATCACCGGCTTTGCCGCCAGCAGCCGGAACTTGCCGTCCGAGAAGTCGACGATCGTCTGCTCGCGGGCGTCGAGGTCCTGCGTGCCGTAGACGCTGCGCACGCCCGGCAGGGCTTTCTCGATCGCCCGGCGCTCATCCTCGAGGTCGTGCCAGATGATCCGGTGTGCGGCCGGGTCGGCGGCGACGATCTGCGCCATCCGGGCGATGCGCGCCGGCAGAGTGTCGCGTCGCTCCTTCGCCTCCTGCATCAGGCCCCGCGCGCCGTCGCGGAACAGGATGCCCTGGCCGTCGCGCTCTTCGCCAGCATCGGCAAGGTTCGTCTCGACCTCGTGCCAGGTCACGTTGAGCGGCGGCAGGGCATAGCCCTCGTCGCTATGGCCGAGATCGGAGGGCCGCTGCACGAAGCAGGCCCAGCTGTTCACCCAAAGCCAGAACTCGCGTTCCTTGTGCGGATAGAGGGTGAGGTTACCGGCGCTCTCGCTGTCGCGCTGGAAGTAACGGGTCAGCGCCTGGCCGGTGTCCATCACGCCGAGGAAACCGGCATAGTGGATCAGCTCTTTGGTCCGGTTCGGCGAAGGCGTCGCCGTCGCGACGAAGCGGAAACGCACGCCGGCGAACAGCGCCAGGAAGGTCTGGAAGGTCTTGCTGCCATAGCTGCGCAGCACGCTTGCCTCGTCGAGGCTGGCGACATCGAACAGCGCCGGGTCGAGCTTGCCGTCGCGCACGATCTCGTAGTTCGTCAGGTATAGGCCGGGCCCGTCGATTTCGTCGCTGCGCCGAATGAAGCGGACATTCAGGCCGAGCGTCGCCGCGTCGCGGCGGAACTCCTGGCGCACGCCGAGCGGCAGCACGATCAGCCCGCGCCCGGCCTTGCCCTCCAGCGCGAACAGCTTGGCGAGCACCAGCGCGACGCTCTGCAGCTGGATGAAGGTCTTGCCGAGGCCGAAGGCGCAGAAGATCGCGCGCCGGCCGCCACGCACGGCCCAGCGCACGATGTCGCGCTGATGCGGCTTCAGCAGTGGATGCATCTCGCCGTCGTCGACATCGAAGCCGATGGCCGGCGCCATCCTGATCTTCGCCTCGAGGAAGGCGCGGTAGGGGTCAGCGTGCGCGTTCACTCCGCCGCCTCCATGAAGAACGGGAGCGGCGCGGCCGGCCTGCCGGGACGCTTGCGCTCACGCGGCTGGTAGTTGGCGGCGACCAGGTCGCGCGCCTCGGTCGGGCAGACGGCGTTGCCGCACATGTGCCCTTGCTGCTCGAGTGTGAACTCGATCACCGACCCGTCGGCGTTGATCCCGTGGTCGATGATGTAATCCGGCGGGAAGCCGTTGGCGGTGTAGCGCTCGCGCGGCGTCAGCATCCGCATGCAGATGTCGACCAGCACGAAGGTCGCGTCGTCGAGATCGACCGTCACGAACTCGCGCTCGTCCCAGCAGCCATGCTCGCGCAGGAAGGCCGCAACAACCCGCGCACGCTCCTGATGCTCCGGCCCGAAGGGCGGCGCCATGGCAGTCGCGTTCAACAGACCGAAGCGGTCCCGCACCGTGTCGGTGCGCAATGGCGCATCGGCCTGCGCGGCATCCTTCTCCGAGCCGTAATAGACCGTCATCATCGGCAGCGAGACGACGGCGTTATGCTGCCCGCCCGATGAATCGGTCAGCCCCGGTGAATCGGCGCTGGCGTCGCGCCTGTCGCTGCCACGCAGCGAAACCATCGACGCTGCGACCAGCCCCTGCGTGCAGCCCTTGTTGACGATCGTCGAGACCGGCTTCTCGACATCGTGTCCGATCAGACCGGTATTGTGCTGGGCGATGAACGCCGCCACCACGCCGGCCTTGCCGTCGCCGCCGGCCGTGATGGTGCCGACCGGCTCGTCGGCGCCGGAGCCGACGGAATTGCCGAACTGGCGCGTCAGGTGCACGACGGCAACGCTGCCCTCGTTCGCGTCGGGAACGATGGTCGGTCCAGGCTGATCTGCCGAAGCCGTGCGCGGCTCCTGTCCCGGCCGTTCGCCGTAGCGCGGCACCAGATAGGGCGCGACGACCGTGTTCTGATCCTTCGGCGAGGCGGTGATCGTCTGGATTGGCGCCTCGGACGGCCGCAGCCCGCCGCCCTGCTGCGCATAGGCGACGAAGGGCGCGACGATGCCGAGCGGCGCTGCGCCGCCACCATGCGTCTCGCTGGAATGCGCCGTGATGGTATGCACCGGCTCGTCGGCGCGGTGCCCCACGGCCCCGGTCCGGAACTTGGTCACGAAGGGCGTCACCAGCGCATCGTCGCGCTTGCCGGTCAGCGCCGTCAGCGGCACGTCGAGATCCCGGTCGCGGGCCTCGTCTCGGCCGGTATGGTTGACCTTGATGACGAAGGGCTTCGCCGCCTTCAGCACATAGCGCTCGACGCCCTTGGCCACCCGCGCCATCGTTTTCGGCGCCAGTGGCCGCTTGGCCGTCAGGCCGAGCTTGGCCTTGATCTGCGCGGCGCTGTCGAAGATCGACGGAATCGGCCGCGACCAGTCGATGCATTCCGCGATCGTCACCCAGGGCTTGAGTTCCCCGGCGGCGATCCGGACGGCATCGGCGGGCAGGTTCGGATTGCCGAAGCGAGCCGGCGGCCAGACGATTGGCTCGCCGTCGCGCCGCATCATCACGTAGAGCCGCTTGCGGATCGTGCCGGAGCCGGACCACCAGGCACGCCGCTCGCGCCATTCGACGATATAGCCGAGTGCACGCCATGCTTCGACGAAGGCCTTGAATGTCTCGCCCTTGCGCTTGGGGCAGCGCTTGCCGTTCGGCAGCAGCGGGCCCCAGTCGACATACTCCTCGACATTTTCGAGGCCGATGACGCGCGGACGCTGCCATTTCGGCAGGGCCTTGATCCAGCCATAGATCGCCCAGCCGATGCCGCGCGTCGTCGTCTCGCCGTCGCGGCGCGGCGCCGCGCCCTTCGCCTTGCTATGGTCGGTGCAATCGGGCGACATCCACAGGAAGCCGATCGGCTGCCCCTGGCACATGCCGACGGCGTCGACCGTCGCCACGTCCTGCAGCATGTGCCGCGTGTTCGGATGGTTCGCCCGGTGCATGGCGAGCGCGATGCGGTCATGGTTCACGGCGATGTCGGGCGAGCGGCCGAGCGCCATCTCGATCCCGGTGGACGCCCCGCCGCCGCCGGCGAAGGAATCGACGATCAGCTCACGCATCACTCGACCCCGTGCAGGAGAACGCTGACGGCGACGCCGACATAGACCAGCGCGATCGGCCACCAGATCCAGCGCACCGGTTCCGCTAAGATGCCGGCCGGGCGCAGGCCGCAGGCGCGCTCGATGCAGGTCAGCACGGCGGACAGACAGGCGGCGAAGACCGCGAGGCGCATTCACTCCTCCTCTTCGATCGCTTCGCGCAATTCGAGCGCGGTCATGCCTTCCGGCACGTTCTGTAGGAAGCGCAGGATGGTGTTGCGGGTGGCGGCGAGCCGGCCGGCCGAGACGCTGCGATGCGCCGCCGAACTCTCCATGATCGCGCCGTCGCCGCTGCCGGCCGCGACCTCGACGGCGTCCGTTACCTCGCCGGTCATGACGCGGTGGCCCCGATCTCGATCCGCTCGATCTTGCCGGCATAGGTTCGGCCCTCGCCGAAGCGGATCAGGTCGGCGAGGGCGTAGAGGTTCGTCGCCTCGGGCGAGGGCGGCAGCCGGCCGCCGTCGATCCATTCGGCGGCGCGCCCCAGGAAGATGGCGGCGCGATCCGGCGAGCCGGCCAGCACCAGCGTCATCGCATAGGCGACGACATTGGCGAGCGGCCCGGCGGCGGCGCGGCGCTCGCCGAGCGTCTCCGGCTCCGGTTCGGCGCGGTTCACCGTGGCGGCGAGCAGCAGCCCGTCTTCGTCCTGGCGGATCAGACCGCCCTTGCGCAGTCGCAGGATCGCCTCGCGGGCGATCGGTGCCGGCGCCCCACAACGCAGGATCGCCAGGCGGCGCGGCACGCCGCTGCCGCCGGCCAGCTCGATCATCGTCAGCAGGCGGTCGGTCAGGCTGCCCTGCCGCGTGGTGCGCGGGGCGGGCGGCAGATCGCCTGCCTTGCGCAGACGGTGAATCGTGGTGCTGACCGTGCCCTCGGAGACGGCGAGCTTCCGCGCGATCTCGGCATAAGTCAGGGGAGTTTGTTCGCTGGCCTTGACCAGATCGCAGATGCGCTCAGAAATCGTCTCGCCCGTGCTCACTGGCCTCTCCCGATCGGTGACATGGCGAAGGTGAAGCCGGGGCAAGCGGCGAGGTGCTTGAACACATGGCTGGCATAGGCGAGCGCTTCGGCCTGGCGGCGGGCCTCGCCGACGCTCAGGCGGTAAATCTCGGGCCGATCGGCTGATTGCGTGCTGGCGCGCGCGGCCTGCAGCTCCAGCTGATTGATCGCGACCAGCTCGGTATTGGCGGCGGCCAGGAGCCGCGCCGCGACCTCGTCGAAAGAAAGCGGTCCCGTCATGTGAAGGCTCCGGTGCGGCCGGCGGCAGTGAACTTGGCGGAGTTGGCGGCGCGCTCCTGCACGGTGCGGCCCTGGCGGGCGTCCGGAATGAGCGGACGGCAGGCGGCGCAATAGCTGCGACCGGCCTCGGACGGCTCGCCGCAGAACAGGCCGGTCCGCGCGAAGTCGCCCCAGAGCGGCATGCGGCAATGGTGCGCGCGCAGGTCCTGCAGGCTGACGGCGTTCGGCCCGGCCGGCTTCGGCCAGCCTTTTGGCGTGGTCAGTCTTGCCGGCGCATTGTCGATCGCGTCGTCGATCAGCGATTGCACCTCGTCGCGCTTTGCGGCTTGTGGAACGCGGACGATCAGACGCTCGGGAACACCGATGTCGTCGGATACGACCTTCGACTTGCCGGCGCCGCGCCTGTGAACCACGGAGGCCGCCCCTGTCGGCGCCGGCCCGGTCTTGCGGGCGGCTTCGATCGCTTCGACCAGCGGCATCTCCGCCGTGTCGGATGGCATGTGCATTCCGGCGGGCCCGGGCCCGGGCTCGACCGGCACGGCCTGCCCGGTGAAACGGATGCCGAGGCGATTGGCCTTGCCGAGTACGGCCGAGCGCGAGGTGCCGAGCCTGATCGCGACATCGGCGGCGGTATGGCCGGCCGCCGCCATCAGCGTCAGCAACTCGATCTTGGCTTTCGACCAGCCATCCCCAGCCTGCCGCGCCATCGGCTCAGCCTTCAACGGCGCGGAGCGCGGGGCCCCCGGCGCGAACCGAAGCGAGGTTGCGGCGCATGTCGCCGACCGCGGCGTCGAGCGCCCGGGCGGAACGGTCGATCCGCTCGGCTTCGGCGGGCGTGATCTTGCCATCTGCGAGCGCCAGCGCCATCGACGTGGCGAGCTCGGCCGTCTGGCGCAGTACCTCGGCATTGTCGCGGATCAGGCAGGTCGCTTCGCTGACCGCGGCGACGTCGTCGGAAAGGCGCCGGCCCTGCAGATCGGCCATCGCTTCGGTGATGATCGGCATGCCGATCTCGGCTTCCAGCGCCAGCGCTGCCGGAATCGGGATGATCCCTTCATCGGTGACGCTCTGCCAGCGCGACGCCTCGGTCTTCGACGACAGCGTGATTTCGCCGGCTCGCACCACGCCGCCGGCGCGGACGATGGCGTCTCGTGTCGCCGCCTTGATGCGGAAGAACCAGGCGTCCGAAATGGCGCGGGACATGGGGGCAAAGCTCCGCTGTCAACGGGAAAGCGCGTCGGGCTTTCCCATGTTGGGAAGAGGTTTCGGCTGGCAGTGTCGCGTCCGTCAGATCACGGCGGAGGCAACCAGTGACTCAGAGCAACGAACGGCATCAGGCGACCCTCGCTTCGGCCATGTCGGGGACGGTCTCGCGGCTGCGCCGGCGCGGCGCCTCCGGCTCTACCGTAGGGTCGGGCCGCGGCACATCAGCCGGCCAAGCGGTTTCGGCCGGCCAGTTGGCGGAGAACCACCAAAGCGCGCGGTCGCTTCGCTTTAGGGTCGGCGACGAATGACCGCGCTCCAGATCGACAAGGAGCTTGGATTCGTCGAAGGCCCGGCGCCCCGCGACCGAGAGCGAAACACTCTCGGCCGCGCAATAGGCGCGCGCTACCAGCAGGAGTTGGTCAGTGAGGGTCAGCATGACGGCGCGACGGTATGCGGAAATTTACCCTCGCGTCAAGGGGTGGATTTCCGCGCCGACAGAAAGGGTGAAACGGGGTATTTTCCCCGCATGACCGACAACCCACTCGGCGAGCGCATCAAGCAGCGGCTGGAGCTGCTTGGGAAGACTGCGACAGGCGCGTCGCTGGAGATAAGCCAGAACAAGGACCTGCTGCGCGACATCATCAATGGCCGCACCAGGAACCCGCGCACCGATACAATGCAGAAAGTCTCCCTCGTGCTTGAATGCACGGTGGAATGGCTGATGTACGGCGATGGCGAGCCGACGCCGCCGCTTTTGGAAGGCCGGCCGAAGCCTAATGCGCGCTTGACGGATATTGATCTGCCGGCTCGCGGCACGCTAGTTAGAGACATCGAGGTTCGCGGTACGATTGCAGGCTCGATGGGCGGCGCGTTCCAGTTCGAAGGTGGCGTAGTGGACTATGTGGCTAGGCCTCCCGGGCTGATCACCGCGAAAGGCATCTACGCGCTGTATGTCGAGGGCAATTCGATGTTCCCGGCCCACCCCGAGGGCGAACTCCGCTTTATCAGCGCATTCAAGCCGCCGCGGATCGGAGACACGGTCGCAGTCACCGCGCGTTACATGCCAGACGGCCCGGTCGAAAGCTTCATCAAGACCTATGTGAAGAAGACGCCGACCAAGCTTATAGTTGAGCAGCTGAACCCTAAGAACACGATCGAGTTTGATCTCAATTACGTGGTCAGCGTGCATAAAGTGCTGACAGTGAACGAACTTTTCGGGATCTAGGGCGAGGGCACCATGGTCGCGTTTCTTGGCATCATCTTTTTGCTGGCCTCTTCTCTGTCTTTGAATTGCTGCAGACCTGGCGCCCCGGCGCAACCGTCTTTCAGCAGATCTCGGTCAGGCTCGACCTTGGGCTGAGCTTGCTAACCATGGCGACGGCCGGTGGTCTCGCCGCCATCCTGGAGCAGTCGCGCTCTCAGACGGCGGCTTTGGTTTCAGGGCTGGCAAAGCTTCAGGGCGTTCCCGCCACGCCCCAAGGGCAACCGCAGAGCACAGCCGTTGCTGGCGCGCAGGCGCGGACTTCGGCGCCGCGACCTCCTGCTGGCGCTTCCGTTCATATGCATAGGAGCGTTCCATTTTATCTGATCGACGACGAATACGTCGCGACCGTCAACGGCAAGGAAGTCAAGGCCTCCACGACTGACCTAATGAAGCTCCGAATCAGTTCTGCGTTGAACGGCGAAAACCCCGCTTGATGCGGAAATTTACCCTCATTGACTTGACAGGGTAAATTTACCCTCTTAGCCTCACCCTCCATCCGCAACCGATGGAGGGCGTCGATGCACGCTGTCACCACCTCAGAGACGGGCCCGCGTTCGGCAACCAGCGCCGAGCTGCTCAAGGCCCAGCTTGTCGCCGAGCCGCTCGCCTGCCGCGCTCGTCAGGCGCTCGGCCGCGGCGATGGCCTCGGCTCCGCCGTAACCGCTGTCGTCGTCGCCGACATGGTCGAGCTCTTCGCCGTCGGTCGCGAGGAGCGCGGCTTCGCCGACGTGCAGGACCTGGTGCGCGCCGGCTATGACGGCGAACTCGCCTGGAAGCTCGGGCCGGCCGCCGGCAAGGAGCTGGCCCGGCGCGTCGCGCTGGCCGAGACCGAGCGCAGCGGCGATCTCGACGACGCGCCGGAGGCTGCCTGACATGGCCGCTTTCGCACTCAGCGAGGAGGAGATCGCGCGCCGCCGCGCCGCGATCCTCAGGCTGCAGCAGGTCACGGCGGATCTCGCCAGCTTCACGCAGCTGATGCAGCATGGGCGTGGGCAGGAGGGTCTTGCCCTCGGTCCCCTTGCCATGGCGGCGCGCAAAGGCTGGGCCTGCGCGCAATACGTCCTGATTCAGGCTGAAGGCGGCATGCCGTCGGTCGATCTGATCGCGGCCATAGCGCAGAGGGAACCGGGGCTCGCCTGCCCGAACCTGCGCCGGCTCGCGGACACGACATTGCTTGCCGCCGAGGCGCGGCTGCACGGTCGCCCGCCGGCCCCCGCCCCAAGCCTGCGCGAGGCCAGCCGATGAGCGCGGGCAAGCATAGCGAACGCGATATGGCCGAAGGCTACGTCGCCTTACGCGGCGCCATGTCCCGTGCCGAGGTCAAGGCAGCCGAGGATGAGGCTGCGCTGGCGGTAGCGCGCCTGGCAGCCGATGAGGCTCGCCTTGCCCATGAAACGCGGACAACGCTGGCCGACGCGCAGTTCCGGGCCAAGCTGCTCAACGGCGACACCGGCTTCGACGCTCTCGACATGGCCGATCTCGATGCGCTGCTCGGCATCGCCGACGGCATAACTCAGCGCCGCCGCGCGGCCGAACAGGTGCTGCTGTGAAATCCCCCGCGACCGTCCCGGCGCAGGCCGTGCCCTGGGCCCAGACCGCCAGCGGCCGAGCCCTGCCGCTCGGTCGGGCGATCGAACCCGGCGGGCTCGACATCCGGCGCGATGTCGGCGTGCCGCTGGGCAACACCGGCCGCTTCGCCAATCAGACGGCAAGCGGCATTCTCTATTCCGTCGCGCAACATTGCTGCATCGGCGCCGACTGGATCATGGCGCAGACCTTCGATTACCGGCTCGCCATGGCCTTCCTGATCCATGACGCGCCGGAAGGCCCGCTTGGAGACTGGACCACGCCAGTCCTGCAGGCGATGCAGATGGTGCTCGACGAGATGCGCCGCGAGGCCGGGCACGACCTGGTGCCGCGCATTTCCATGGCGGCGATCAAGAAGCGCATCAGCGATCCGATCGACCGCTACGTCCATGCCGAGGCGGGCCTGCCCTGGCCGCTGCCGCGCGAGATCGCATCCTACGTCCACCTGATCGACCGGCGCATGCTCAAGATCGAGCGCGAACATCTGCTCGCCCGCCCGCCGCGCGCCTGGGATGCCGGCATCGAGCAGTTGAAGCCGCTGCCGCTGAAGCAGCGGATCAAGCCGATGTCTTCGGCCAAGGCGGCCGAGAACTGGATCAACCGTTTCGAGGATTGGAGCGCCCGGCTTCATGCCGACAGGGGCGCCGGCCAGGGCTCGCTGATGGCCCTCGCATCGACAATCCGCGAGGCGGCGGAATGACACGGATCCGGCCAGCCGAGCGGCGCAAGTCTGCGACCTTTGAACTGGTCTACCAGTTCAAGCCCTATGCGGTGACGATCAGCCGCTTCGACAGCGACGTCAGCGATCCCGGCGCCGGCGGCGGCCCCGTTGCCGAGGTCTTCGTCTCCGGCCCGAAATCTGGCGAGCATATGCATGCGATCGTGCGCGACGCCGCGATCCTAGCCAGCCTCGCATTGCAGCTTGGCGCGCCGGTTGACGCGCTGCGAGCTTCCGTCTCCCGCGATGAGCGCGGCCAGCCTCATTCCATCATCGGCGCCGTGCTCGACGCCCTCGCCATTGAAGAGGCGAACCATCATGGATCGTGACATCCGCGAATTCTGGCCGCACGACCTCGTGCTGTCGCCGCTGAACTGCCGTAAGAACGATGACGACGTCACCGAGTTGAAGGCGTCGATCGCCCATCGCGGCGTGCTGCAGCCGCTGATCGGCAGGCTTCGCCCCGACGATACGGCCGAGATCGTCGCCGGCGGGCGCCGGATGCGCTGCGCCCGGGAGCTCTTCGACGAAGGCGTCCGGGCCGAGAAGGTCCGCGTCATCCTGCTCGAGGAAGGCGATGACGCCGACGCCTATGAAATCTCGATCGCTGAGAACGTCACCACAAGGCCGCTGCATCCCGTCGTCGAATTCGAGGCCTTCGCCGCCCTGGCCGAGCGCGGACGCACGCCAGACGAGATCGCGGCGCATTTCGGCATCACCGTCCGGCAGGCGCAGCAGCGCCTCGCGCTCGGCGGACTTCACCCCGCCATCCGTGCCGCATGGCATGACGGGCGGATCACGGCTGAGGCGGCGCGCGCCTTCACCCTGGCAGAGCCGGCCGAGCAGGCGGCCTATCTGGCGAGCGCAGGCCAGAACGATCTGCGCCCGCTCGCCATCCGCGATCATTTCGCGAGGGAATCGGTTCCCGCGACGACGCCGCTTGCACGCTTCGTCGGCGCCGACGCCTATACCGAAGCCGGCGGCGCATTGGTGCCGGATCTCTTCGCCGAGCATCGCGACTTCGCAGACGGCGCGCTGCTGCGCCGCCTCGCCGAAGGCATTCTCGACCATGAGGCGGAACGGGTGAAGGAGGTCGAAGGCTGGGCCGAGGTCCTGCATGGCGACGCCGCACGGGACCGCTTCACCTGGCAGCGCCTGCTGAAGCCGCCGGAACCGGATGGCCACTATGATGAGGATCCCGATCAAGCCGCTTGGCTGTCACTCTCCGCCGAAGACCGGGCCAAGGCCGTCGCGGTGCTGGAGATCGGCGAGGAAGGCCAGCTCCGGAGCCTGCGCGGCTTCATTAAGGCGCCATTGCCGAAACCTTCTGCCGTCAAGCCGGAGCGCACGGCGCTGACGAAGGCGGCGACGCGCGCCCCGGAGCCGCAGACGGAACTGCCGGAGACGGTCGAGCTGCCGACGCAAGCCGAGCAGGCAAAGCTGCCCGTCGCGGTGCTGGATACGCTCGCAACCGCCGCGACCAGTGCGGCGGCCCATGTCCTCGCCGGCGAACCGCGCATCGCTTTTGCGGCGCTGATCGCCTCACAGGTCAGCCGCGGCGGGCCAATCCGCATGTCCAATGACGGCCTGCGCCAGGGGCCCAGCCTCGGCTGGCCAGAAGTCGAGGATGGCGGCGCCGCTTTCAGCGAGGCCTTCCGCACCTGCCTGCAGCTGCCGCCCGAGCGCCTGACCAGCCTCGCCGCCCGCGTCATTGCCCGCAGCCTCGACTTTACTGCCAAGGCGGTCGCGCGCGGCATCGACCCGGCGGCGGTGCAGGACCTCCGCTGCGCTCTGCCGGCAGCGGCGCACCGCAAGGCTCTGGTCGCCGCCTTCGACGCATCAGCCTATTTCGCCGCCGCGCCGAAGGAATTCGCACTCGCGGCCCTGGCCGAATGCGGCGCCGCCAATCTTGCCGCGGCCAAGCTGACCAGGGCGGAAGCGGCCGAGCATGCCGCCCGCCTCGCCGGCGAACAGGGCTGGCTGCCGCCGCTGCTGCGCGGCGAGGCCTTCGACGCGACAGCCCCGCTGTCGCGCATCGACGCCGCGCCGGCACCCGAACCGCTGACGGCTGCCGAGGCGGCGCTGCAGATCTGGGAGCAGCAGGAGCAGGAAGCCCCGCAGACAACGGCCGGAGCTGTCCGCTCCTACTATGCGAAACTGAAGGTTCCGGATCTGCGCTTCCTGCTGAAATCCCGCGACGTGACCATCCCCTTCGGTGCGACCCGCGAGGCGATCATCGATCTCGCCTGTCAGTCCGACACGAACTTGGCCGAGGCAAGCCAATGACCCGCAATCCGAATGATTGGGCCGGCAGCGGCGAGTATCGCCGCGAGCTGCGCCGCGCCCGCCTGCTGCAATACGGTCTGGGGGCGGCCGTCGCCGGCGTCTTCACCCTGCTTTTCGGTATCGTGCTGGTCAGGGCGGAGGAGGTCGACGGCGACCGCATCGTCATCATCGACGGCGACACCGTCGCCCTGCCGGGCGGCGAGCGCATCCGGATCCTCAACATCGACGCGCCGGAGACCAGGGGCGCCCGCTGTGAGGCGGAAGCGGTCGCCGGCTATCGCGCCAAGGAGCGGCTTGCCGAGGTGATCCGCGGCGGCAAGGTCGAGGTCACCCGCTGCGAAGCCTCCGGGCGCTGCCAGGACCGCTATCGCCGCACCCTGGCGCGGCTCTCCGCCGGCGGGCGGGACCTTGGCGACGTGCTGGTCGCCGAGGGTAAGGCGCTCGCCTGGGCCACCGGCCCGGCCGCCCGCCAGAGCCGCGTCGCCTATTGGTGCGGGAGGTAGCGATGGCGAGGCTGAGAGACCTGCTCGACCGCATGGTCGCCAATCGTGCGGCCCGCGACGTCACCGAAGAGCGCAAGCTGCTCGCTGAATTCGCCGAGTTGCGGCGGGATAATCCACAGGCCGGCATCGTCGTCGGCACGCTGGATATCCCGCCCGACTGCTATGATTTTACCATTGACCTCGGCGCCTGCGACTTCGGCCTGGTGCATTGGGTGGCGCTGGCCGATTCTGCGCTCGAGCATGCGCTCAAGCTCATGACCGAGATGCCCGATCCGCCGGCCGACCTGATGGCCAGCATCATGCGGAGCCGGGCCGAGATCGACTTCGCCGACGACTCGGCCGAGGCGGTGCAATGAACCCGCTCTCGACCGATCTCGCCAAGGGCCTGCCGCCTTCCGGCGCCCCCGGCGATTTCCTCGGCCGCGACGGTGCCGGCAATCTATTTCTGCTGCGCTGGAGCGCAGGTGGCTGGGTGGCCCTCGGCTATGAAGGCGCCGGCGCGGCGACCCGGCCGACCTGTCGCGCGCTGACGGGCGTCGATCAAGGACTGATCACGGCGCATCGCGCGCTCGGCAAAGCGATATGCCGCGCCGATCTCGACGCGGCCGTGCTCGCAGTGCTGGCCCAGCGCGACGTGGCGATCACCGCTGTCATCCGCGGCATCGTCGCCACGCGGCCGGGCTGGCGCGACCTCACCACCAGGCGGATCCTGACCGCATGCCGCCGGCTGGAGCGCGCCCGCCTGATCGAACAGGCGCAGACATCCTACGCCGTGATGCTGTCCTGGCGGATCACCCAGGGCAGCCGGGAGCAGCATCATCGGAAAGGCGTGCACTGATGGCCGGCGGCGTTAACGAGATCTGATGCCGCGCGCCGCCGCCAAGCCGCCGCAGGCTCTCGACCCTGCCATTGCCCGGCTGGTCGAAGCGCTTGCGCGCGAGGCGGCCCGCCGCGATCATGCCGCCGCCACCGGCATCAGGATGGACTATGACACGCGCGGCCCTCTACGCCCGGTTCTCGACCGATCTGCAAAGTGACCGCTCGGTCGAGGACCAGCTCGCGCTTTGCCACGCCTACGCGGCTCGCCAGGACCTGAGCGTCACTGACATATTCGCCGACCGCGCCGCATCGGGAGCCTCGATCCATGGCCGGCCGGACTATCAGCGGCTGATCGGCCTCGCGCTTGCCGGGCAGTTCGATGTGATCCTGACCGAGGATCTCGACCGGCTCTCGCGCAATCTCGCCGATATCGCCCGGCTCTATGAGACCGCGCAGTTCGCCGGCGTGAAGCTCGTCACCGTCGCCGACGGCGAGATCAGCGAGATGCATATCGGGCTCAAGGGCACGATGTCGGCACTGTTCCTGAAGGGGCTGGCTCAGAAGGTTCGACGCGGCCTCGCCGGCGTCGTTCGCGACGGCCGCAGCGCTGGCGGCCGGGCTTATGGCTATCGGCCGGTTCCAGGCCAGCCCGGCAAGCTGGAGATCGTCGAGACGGAAGCCGCGATCATCCGCCGGATCTTCGCCGAGTATCTTTCCGGTGATTCGGCGCGCACCATCGCCGGGCGGCTCAACCAGGAGGGTGTGCCGCCGCCGCGCGGGCGCTTCTGGACCGCGATCACGATCAACGGCAACCGAAAGCGTGGGCACGGTCTGCTGCTCAACCCGATCTATGCCGGCAAGCGCGTCTGGAACCGGGTGCGCATGGTCAAGGACCCGGCGACAGGCAAGCGCATCTCACGCGTCAACGGCGAGGGTGACTGGCAGGAGCAGGATGCGCCGGAGCTGGCGATAGTCGATCGCGCTTCTTATCAGGCGGTTCAGCAGCGCCGGGGCAAGCGGGTCGAGAAAAGCCCGCGCGATCGCGCCGCGCCGCGGCACCTACTCTCCGGGCTGCTGCGCTGCGGAGCATGCGGCGCCGGCATGTCGATCAAGGATCGGCGCAGGAACCGCACGCGCATCCGCTGCACGCAGGCGATCGAGGCGAGGAGCTGTTCAGATGGTCGCGCCTATTGTCTCGAGGATGTCGAGGCGGCCGTCGTCGGCGGACTGAAGCAGCAGCTCGGCCAGAGCGAGGCCATCGCTCTCTATGTGAAGGCCTATAACGACGAGCGCCTACGGCTGGCGGCGGACGCGATCAATCAACGCGCACAGGCGGAGAGGCGATTGGCGGCAGCCGAGCGGGCCTATGATCGGGTCTATCGCGGCTATATCGACGGGATCATCGACGAGGAGGAATCAGCCCGCGAGCTGCCGCGACTTCGCGCAGAGAAAAAGCGTCTGCAGGACGAGCTCGCGGGGCTCGACGAGCCCCCGAAACTGGTCACCTTGCACCCGGCCGCCGTTAAGCACTATCTGGCAGCGATCGAGGCGCTGGCGCAGACGATCAGGGCCGGCAGCGCGTTCGGCGCCGAATCAAAAACCTCCCTGCGCGATCTGATCGCGACCGTGACGGTTCACCCGGCGCGAGTCGGGGAAGCTCCGGAGATATCGATAGAGGGCCACCTGACGAAGCTGGTTGGCGGCGACCATTTTCCGACCCGCCGCGTTGGGGGGGGACGGGGGAATTTGATGGTAGCGGGAGAGGGACTCGAACCCCCGACACGCGGATTATGATTCCGCTGCTCTAACCAGCTGAGCTACCCCGCCCCGATGGCGACGCACCGTGAACGGCGGTCAATCGCGACGGCGCGGATATAGGGGGCGGGGGGCGCCGGCGTCAAGCCTTGATGACGCGGTTTAGCGCAGCTTCCTCAGCCTGACCACCTTGAAATAGCCCTGGCCGACATGGACGGTCTCGTAGCGGCCGGTGCTGGCGGCCCAGCCGGTCAGGCGCGAGACCTTGAAATCGCTGCTCCAGCCGATCGCCCTGGCCAGCGGCGCGACTGCCTTCCAGAACGGCGCGGCGAAGCCGCCATCGTCGACCAGGCGGCTGGAGATGACGATCTCGCCGCCCGGGCGCAGCACCCGGTCCATCTCGGCGAGCGCCTGCTCGGGATCGGGCACGAGGGTGATGACGAACTGGGCGGTGACCGCGTCGAAGGAGTTGTCGGCGAAGCCGAGCCGGCAGGCGTCCATCACCATCAGGCCGCGGACATGGTCGAGATTCTGGCTCAGCACCTTGGCGCGGGCGACGCGCAGCATGTCGAGCGAGAGGTCGGCGCCGACGACCTGCTTGTCGCGCTCGAAATAGGGCAGGGTCAGGCCGGTGCCGACGCCGATCTCGAGGATGTCGCGGCCGCTGGCGCAGGCCGCCGCCACCGCCTCGCGCTGGGCGCGGGCAAGCAGGCCCTGATAGATCCGGTCGTAGAACTTCGCCCAGACCGCATAGACGCGCCTCTGCGCGTCGAGACCGTTCGTCGTCGTCATGAGATGGCGTAGGCGGGCTCGGGCTGCGGCGCCGGGCGAGGCGCCCGGTTGGCCATGATGACGCCGCCGCCGAGCACGCGGGCTCCGCTGCCGGCATGGTCGTAGATCACGCAGGCCTGGCCGGGCGAGACGCCCTCCTCGCCCTGCGCCAGCAGGACATGCACGCCCTTGTCGTCGACGAGCAGGCGGGCCTCGCGCGGGGCTCTGGTCGAGCGGACGCGGACCGCGACCTCGATGCCCTCGGGCGGCAGCTCGGCGAGCGCGAAGTCGCCGATCCAGTTGAGATCACGCAAGTCGACGCGGCTGACGCTCAAGGCCTCGCGCGGGCCGACGATGACATGCGCGTTCTCGGCGTCGAGCGCGACGACATAGAGCGGTTCGGCGCTGCTGATGCCGAGGCCCTTGCGCTGGCCAACCGTGTAGCGCAGCACGCCCTCGTGCTCGCCGAGCACGCGGCCGTCGAGGTGGACGATGGCGCCGGGGCGGGCGGCGCCCGGCTTCAGGCGCTCGATCACTTCGGCATAGCGGCCGTTCGGCACGAAGCAGATGTCCTGGCTGTCGGGCTTGTCGGCGATGGCGAGGCCGAATTCGGCGGCGAGCGCCCGGGTCTGGACTTTGTCGAGGCCGCCGAGCGGGAAGCGCAGCAAATCGAGCTGCTCCTGTGTGGTGGCATAGAGGAAATAGCTCTGGTCGCGGCTCTCGTCGGCGGCACGAAAGAGGCCGCGATGGCCGGTGCCGAGATCGCGGCTGGCGACATAATGGCCGGTGGCGAGCGCATCGGCCCCGAGCTCGCGGGCGAGGCCGAGCAGGTCGCGGAACTTCACGGTGCGATTGCACTCGACGCAAGGGATCGGCGTCTCACCGGCGAGATAGCTTTCAGCGAAGCGCTCGATCACCGCGTCGCGGAAGCGGCTCTCATAGTCGAGCACGTAATGCGGGATGCCGATCGCCTCGGCGACGCGGCGGGCGTCGTGGATGTCCTGGCCGGCGCAGCAGGCGCCGGCGCGATGCACGGCTTCGCCATGGTCGTAGAGCTGCAGGGTGACGCCGACGACGTCATAGCCCTGGCGCTTCAGCAGCGCCGCCACCACTGAGGAATCGACGCCGCCCGACATGGCCGCGACGACGCGTGTCGCCGCGGGCGGCTTGGCGATGTCGAGCGAGTTGAGCGAAACGGTCATCAGGGTTCCGGGCGGGTTCGAGCTGGAGAGCCCGAGGATTTGGGCGCTCTATAGCGGTTTTGACAGATGCCGGCCAGCATCCGGCCGGCAATTCCTGCCGAGTGGTGCCGTCCGATGACGTCATTCCTGCCGGGTTCGGGGTGCAGTCGATTCAATCAAGCTATTGAATTATAACGATTTTCTGGTTGGCTCACCTCTTGCTGGGAGAGCGGCGGCCACATCGTCACGGTTCCGTTCCGGAGAGTACCCATGTCAGCTGCGCCGGTTTCGCGTTCCTCTGCGCTGCCTGAGATCACGTTTCCGAGCCGCCGCGGCCCCGAGCGGGACGCCTCGGAACAGGCTTTCACCCTGCCGCCCGAGCCGGCGGACCGGCCGCGTCCGCGGCTGGATGACGATCGTCCCCGCGCGCGTCTCGATGATGACCGCAACGCCCGCGATGAGGCCGGCATGCGCGATCAGGCGAAGCCGGACGATGGCGCCCGCAAGACGAGCGCGGCTGATGCCAGGTCGTCGACCCGTGCCGACGATACCGGCAAGGACAGGAAGACTGCGGACGCCAGCGAGACATCCGACAAGACCAAGGCGGAGGCTGGCACAGACAAGGCTGAGGTGAAGGACGCCTCGGCGAGCGAGACCAAGACGAGCGAGACAGCTGCCGGCGACAAGCCAGCCGGAGGCAAGACGGTCGAGGAGCGCAAGGCCGCGTTGGCCGCTGCCCTCGACGGAGCGCCGGTGATCGGGAAGGGCACGCCGGACGAGCAGGCCGCCGCAGGTGCGGTGATGCAGCCCGTGCCGCCGCCTGCGATCGCCGCAGAATTCCTCGCGCTCGCGGCAGCCGCGCTCCAGGGCGGCGTGCCAGCAAAGCCGGAAGGCGTGACCACTGAGGACGGCAAGGCCGTGACGGCGGCTGGTGCGACCGGGGCTACGACGGCGCAGGCAACCGGCGAGGCCATCGCCGTGCCGGTCCCGCCAGTTCTGCCGGCGAAGGCCGACGGCCAGGCGAGCGCGGGCGGCGAGGCCGCCGCTGCCGACATCAAGGCGGGGCTGAAGCCGCAGCTTCCGGCTGCCGGTACCGAAGCCAAGACTGACGGCAAATCGGGCGAAGCCAAGTCCGGCGGCGCGGAGCAAGGCGCGGCGAAGACGGCTGAGACCAAGTCGGGCGAGGCGCAGGCCGCAGCCAAGGACGATAGCGAGACCGGCAAGGTCGCTGCGAGCGCCGCTGGCAGCGATACGAAGGCGACGGGCGATACCAAGGCTGCCGACAGCGCCGCTGCGCCTGCGGCCACCGGGCAGACGACGCAGGCTGCGTCGACCGAAGCCACCAGCGGCGCGCAGCAGGCAAGCGCGCCCTTGAGCCCGCAGGCGATTCTCGCGGCCGGGCCGCAGAGTTTGACCGCGCCGCAGGCGCCATTGACCGAGCTCGACGCCGCGGCCCAGGCGACGGCCCGTGCCCAGGCCGAGGCGGCCCACAAGATGACTTCCGGCGAGGCCGGGCGGCCGACGCCGCTGCATGTCGTGCCGATCGAGATCGGCGCGAAGGCGCTCGCCGGCAACAGGCGCTTCGACATCAGGCTCGATCCGGCCGAGCTCGGGCGCATCGACGTCAGCCTGGAAATCTCCGACAAGGGCGATGTCAGCGCCAAGCTGACCGTCGACCGGGTCGAGACGCTGCATATGCTGCAGCGCGATGCCCGGACGCTGGAACGCGCCTTCGAGCAGGCCGGCCTGAAGCCGTCCGAAGGCGGAATCGACCTCAGCCTGCGCGATCCGGGCGGCCAGCAGGCGGGCGGGCGCCAGCAGCAGGGCGACGAGACGCCGCGCGGCCGCCGCACCTGGGTCCAGGCCTCCGAAGACAGCGCGCTCGTCACCGATGTCGCGACCCTGCCGCGCAACGCCAGCCGTCTCGGCGGCGTCGATCTCAGCATCTAAGGGAGGGACGCGCCATGACCGTCTCCAATACCGGCAAGCTGTCGAATTCCCAGGTTGCGGCCGCCCAGAACAACACCGCGGGTGGCAACGGCACCTCGATCGCCAATAATTTCGACCAGTTCCTGACCCTGCTGACGACGCAGCTGAAGAACCAGAACCCGCTCGATCCGCTCGACACCAACCAGTTCACCCAGCAATTGGTGCAGTTCGCCGGCGTCGAGCAGCAGCTCAAGCAGAACGAGACGCTGACCGCGCTGCTCGGCGTCAGCAAGGCGACGACGGGTGCGAGCGCGATCGGCTTCGTCGGCCAGACGGTCACGGCCGACGGCGCCGCGACGCCGCTCAAAGAGGGCAAGGCCGAATGGAAGCTCAACGCCTCCAAGGGCGGCACCGGCACGGTCACCATCAAGGATTCGAGCGGCAAGGTCGTCTACAGCGGCACGAAGACGCTGACGGCCGGCGACCAGACCTATAGCTGGGACGGCAAGACCTCGACGGGGTCCACTGCGCCCGACGGCGAATACACCATCACTGTCGACGGCAAGGATGTCTCCGGCGCGGCGATCACGGTCAAGACCGAGATCACCGGCAAGGTCGACGGCATTGACTTCTCGACCACCGTGCCGACGCTGCTGATCGGCGCGATCAAGGTCCCGCTCGACAAGGTCAAATCGGTGAAGAGCACGTCCTGACGAACCCGTCATGAGCCATGCCGAAAGCCTGCGTGATTGCTTTAGGCAAAATTTAAGCCCGTCGGGGCTAGGCTCTCTGGCAGTAGGTCTGTTGAGTTGTGTGAGAGTACAATGACCGAGCCGCTGCGACCGCGCGTCAAATATGTGATCGGGCCCGATGGCAGCCCGTTGACGATCGCCGATCTGCCGCCGATGAACACGCGCCGCTGGGTGATCCGGCGCAAGGCCGAGGTCGTCGCCGCCGTGCGTGGCGGCCTGCTCAGCCTGGAGGAAGCCTGCCAGCGCTATACGCTGACGGTCGACGAATTCCTGAGCTGGCAGATGTCGATCGACCAGCATGGCCTCGCTGGCCTGCGCACCACCCGTATCCAGCACTACCGCCAGTAATTTCTTCTGGCGTCTGCAGAAATTCGGGAGGCGCCGGCCGAGAGGCCGGCGCTTTTCGCATTTCGGCGATGTGGCATTTCAGCCGAACTGTCCCGTTTCCTAACCGTCGTTAACCGGGCGCTAACCATGCACCGGGAAAAACTTGCCTAGTGGTGTGTCTGTGCGTTGGTCTCGCAGACACCGGGCGACGGAAGAACGACGTGAACGGGCTAGTCGAACAGTTCCGGAGATTCGGCGCGGCGCGGCTGGCGGCTATGCTGGCGGTGACGCTGGCGCTGATCGGCTTCTTCGCCTTCGTCATGCTGCGCATGTCGCAGCCGGCGATGGGCGTGCTCTTTGCCGACCTGTCGAGCCAGGACGTCGGCGCCATCACCAAGGACCTCGACACTCGCGGGATCAAATACGAATTGCGCGGCGATGGGCAGACCATCCTGGCACCGCGCGCCGATGTGCCGAAGCTTCGGCTCGAGCTCGCCGGCAAGGGCATCCCGTCCGGCGGCGGTGTCGGCTACGAGATCTTCGACAAGGGCGATGCCTTCTCCTCGACCAGCTTCGTCCAGAACATCAATCATCTGCGTGCGCTCGAGGGCGAGCTCTCGCGCACCATCCGCTCGATCGGCCGCGTCCAGGCAGCGCGCGTCCATCTCGTCATCCCGGAGCGGCGCCTGTTCGAGCGCGACCGGGAGCCGCCGCGCGCCTCGATCGCGCTCAAGCTCGCCGGCGATCTCGACAACGCCCAGGTCAGGGCGATCCGCCATCTCGTCTCCTCGGCCGTCGATGGCCTGAAGCCCGACCGGGTCTCGATCGTCGACGAGCGCGGCCGGCTCCTCGCCGACGGAGCCCAGGGCGAGCAGGGCATGATCGGCGTCGCGCTGGACGAGCGCCAGGGCACGATCGAGCGGCGGATCAAGGCGCAGGTCGACGACATCGTCGCGAGCATCGTCGGCCCGGGCCGAGCCCGCGTGCAGGTCTCGGCGACGCTCGATTCGAACCGGATCGAGAGCCGCTCCGAGACCTTCGATCCCGAAAGCAAGGTCATCCGCTCCAGCCAGAACCGCAACGAGGCCTCCGCCTCGAACGAGCAGCGCGAGGGCGTCACCGTCGGCAACGAATTGCCGGGCGCGCAGCAGAACCAGGGCCAGCAGCAAGGTGCGCAGCGCGACACCAGCTCGAAGAACGAGGAAGTCGTCAACTACGAGATCTCGCGCACCACCCGGACCGAGGTGCAGGAGGGCGGGCGCATCCGCAAACTCTCCGTCGCCGTGCTGGTCGACGGGCTCTACAGCAAGCAGGGCAGCGAGGTCAGCTACCAGCCGCGGCCGCCGGAGGAGCTGGAGCGCATCTCGCAGCTGGTGCGCACCGCGGTCGGCTTCGACCGCCAGCGCGGCGACCAGGTCGAGGTCGTCAACCTGCGCTTCGCCGAGGCGCCGCAGGCGCCGACGGACCTGACCGAGCAGACGCTGATTCAGCAGCTCACCTCCTTCACCAGGGAGGACATCGTCCGCTTCGCCGAAATGGGCGTGATTGCGCTGCTCATCCTGATGGTGCTGATGGTGGTGGTGCGCCCGCTGCTCAAGCAGGTACTGGCGCCCGATCGCGAGCTCCGGGCGATCCCGAGCTTCATGCGCAACGGCATGGTCGTCGTCGACCAGGGCACGGGCGATCCGTCGACCTTCCCGTCCGTCTCAGGCAGCGCGGGGACCGGTTCCGGCGGAGAGGGTGGCCAGATCGACGTCGAGGCGCCGTCCGAGCGCATGCTCGCGATCGCGCAGATCAAGGGCCAGCTCAAGGCCCAGTCGGTCGAGAAGATCGGCGCCATGGTCGCGCAGAACCCGGCGGATTCCGTCGCGGTGCTGCGCAGCTGGATCCACGAGAAAGCACCAGCGTGACGGGAGCCTGAACCATGGCCGCGACACGCTCCATCGCAACCCGCAGCGGAAGCAGCGACTCCGACGGCGAGATGACGAACTATTCCGACGGCCCGATGATGCTCGACAGCATGACCGGGCCGCAGCGCGCCGCGGTCATCCTGCTCATCCTCGGTGAAGACCATGGCCGGGTGATCTGGCAGGAATTCGACGACGAGGAAATCCGGATCATCACCCGCGCCATGGCCGAGCTCGGTACGGTCGATGCCGATCAGGTCGAGAAGCTGATGCTCGACTTCGTCGGCCGGCTGTCCAGCGCGGGGGCGATCACCGGCTCCTTCGACCGCACGATCTCGTTGCTGGAGAAGATCCTGCCGACCGACCAGGTCGCTCTGATCATGGAGGAGATCCGTGGTCCTGCCGGCCGCAACATGTGGCAGAAGCTCGGCAATATCGACGCCGTCGTGCTCGCGAACTTCCTCAAGAACGAATATCCGCAGACGATCGCCGTGATCCTGTCGCGCATCCGGCCCGACCATTCGGCCAATGTGCTGCGCAATCTGCCGAACGAATTGTCGATCGAGGTGGTCGGCCGGATGCTGCGCATGGAAGCGGTGCAGAAGGAGGCGCTCGACCATATCGAGAACACGCTGCGCACCGAATTCGTCTCGACGCTGACGCAGACGCGCCGGCGCGATCCGCACGAGATGATGGCCGAGATCTTCAACGGCTTCGATCGCCAGACCGAAGTGCGCTTCCTCGCCGCGCTCGACGCCACCAACCAGGAATCGGCCGAGCGCATCCGCGCCCTGATGTTCACCTTCGAGGATCTCGGCAAGCTCGATTCCGCCGGCCTGCAGACGCTGATGCGCCAGGTCGACAAGGATGCGCTGGCACGTGCCCTCAAGGGAGCCAACGAAGACATGCGCGCCTTCTTCATGGGGGCGATGTCGCAGCGCGCCGCCAAAGTCCTGCAGGACGACATACAGGGCCTCGGGCCGCTGCGCCTCAAGGAAGTCGACGAGGCGCAGATGAAGATGGTGACCCTGGCCAAGGACCTTGCCGAGAAGGGCGAGATCATCATCTCCAAGGGCAACTCCGAAGACGAGCTGGTTTACTAGAGGCTTTCATGGACCATGGATGAGACTTGGGTGAGGTCAAACCGTCCGAATGCCAGGAGCATTGTGCGGCCGATACCGCTGGTATCGGCAAGCGATGCGACGCCGCAGTCGGCCGGTTTCACCTCACCGCGCAGCGGCGTGGCGCTTTTGCCCGATTGCGGCGTCGCTCGTCACGGCCAAGCCGGAAGGCTTGGCCGCACCAAGCTTCTGGCACTCGTACAAAATCGCCAACGCCCAAGCCTCATCCATGGCCCATGAAAGCCTCTAATATGGCAGCAGCCAAGAAATTCATGTTCGCCACCGACTTCCGCGGCAACGGCAGCAAGGCGGTCGACGAGGCGACGCTCGAGGCCGCCCGGGCGGATGGATTCCACAGCGGGCTCGACCATGCGCGGCGCGAGGCCGACCAGCAATTGGGCGCACTGCTCTCGCAGCTGGTGCGCCAGAGCGAGCGATTGCTGGCGCACCAGGATGAGCAGCTGGCGCAGATCGAGGCGCAGGCTGCGCAGCTTGCGATCGCGACCGCGCGCAGCCTTGCCGGTGCGGCGCTTGCCGACAAGCCGCTGGCGCAATTGCTCGATGCGGCGCGCGAATGCCTTGCCCATGCCCGGCATGCGCCGCACCTGGCGATCCGGGTGCATGAGAGCCTGGTCGAGACCGTCGAGGCCAAGCTGTCGGCGTTGGCGCGCGAGACCGGATTCGCCGGCCGCATCGTCGTGCTGGGCGAGCCGGACATCGCCCTCGGCGATGGCCGGCTGGAATGGGCCGATGGCGGCATCGCGATCGAAAGCGCAACGCTCAATGAGGCGGTCGACAAGGCCGTCAGGGCCGTCTTCGGCCCGGCAGCGGGGTAAGAGACAATGGCAAACGAAAACGACCTCAACCTGCCGCCGCTCAACCCGGCCGATCTCTCCTTCGATAATTCCGGCTCCGACTCGGTCGCGCGCTCCGGGCCGGTCCCGGTCAAGACGGCGGAGGACCTCGAGCAGGTCTTCGACGTGCCGGTCACCGTCTCGGCCGTGCTCGGCTCGTCGCGGATCGCGGTCGGCGACCTCTTGCGCGTCACGCCCGGCACCGTGCTGGAGCTCGACCGGCGCGTCGGCGAGGCGATCGACATCTTCGTCAACGAGCGCCTGGTGGCGCGCGGCGAGGTCGTCGTGGTCGAGGAGCGCCTCGGCGTGACCATGACGGAAATCATCAAGACCGACCGGTGACGAACCGGCCGGAGCGACTGCATTCTTCAAGGAAGGCCTGAGCCATGCGCCTCATCATCGTCGGCAGCCTCAAGGGCCAGCTCATCACCGCCGCCAAGATCGCGGTGTCGCAGGGCGCCGCCGTCACCCATGCCGAGAGCATCGAGCAGGCGCTGGCGGTGCTGCGCACCAAGGGCGGCGACCTGCTGATGGTCGATGTCGAGCAGCCGATCGCCAAGCTCATCGCGGCGCTCGAGGCCGAGCGCATCCGCACCCCGCTGGTCGCCTGCGGCACCTCGACCGATGCCCGCGCCGCCGTCGCCGCGATCCAGGCCGGCGCGCGCGAATATGTGCCGCTGCCGCCCGATCCCGAATTGATCGCTGCCGTGCTCGCTGCCGTTGCCGGCGACAAGGCGAGCCTGATCTGGCGCGATCCGGCGATGGAGCGCGTCGTCCAGCTCGCCAACCAGATCGCACGCTCGGATGCGCCCGTTCTCGTCACCGGCGAGAGTGGCACCGGCAAGGAGATGATCGCGCAGCATCTGCACCAGAAGTCGCTGCGCAAGGACAAGCCCTTCGTTGCGGTCAACTGCGCCGCCATCCCCGACAACCTGCTCGAATCCGAACTGTTCGGCCATGAGAAGGGCGCCTTCACCGGCGCGATCGCCCGGCGGATCGGCAAGTTCGAGGAGGCCAATGGCGGCACGCTCCTGCTCGACGAAATCTCGGAGATGGATGTGCGCCTGCAGGCCAAGCTGCTGCGCGCGCTGCAGGAGCGGATGATCGATCGGGTCGGTGGAACGCAGCCGGTCAAGGTGGACCTGCGCATCATCGCGACCTCGAACCGCAATCTCGGCGACGCGGTGCGCGAGGGCTCTTTCCGTGAGGACCTGTTCTACCGGCTCAACGTTGTGCACCTGCGCCTGCCGGCGCTGCGCGAGCGGCCGGGCGACATCCTGGCGCTGGCCGACCATTTCGCCAGGAAATACGCCGAGCTGAACGGCATGCCGCTGCGACCGATCGCAGCCGAGGCGCGCAAGCTCCTGCTCGGCAACAGCTGGCGCGGCAACGTTCGCGAACTCGAAAACACCGTGCATCGCGCCGTCCTGCTGGCGCAGGGCGTCGAGATCGGCACCGAGGCGATGCTGACGCCGGAAGGCGAGACGCTTGGTCCAGCCAGCGGGCGAGACGTGGCGTCGCGGGCGGCGCAGACGGCCGAGGCGGTGACACGCGGCCTGGTCGGGCGGACCGTGGCCGATGTCGAACGCGACCTGATCCTCGACACGCTCGATCATTGCCTCGGCAACCGGACCCATGCCGCCAAGATCCTCGGCATCTCGATCCGGACGCTGCGCAACAAGCTCAGCGAGTATGTCGCGGCAGGGGTTCCCGTCGCCGAGCCGGGCCAGGCGCGGACGACCTCGCTCTGACACGCGATGACAAGCCCTGAAAAGCAAACGGGCCGGAGCGAAAGCTCCGGCCCGCTGGGGGTATCTCAGTAATAGTAGCGGCGACGATAATAGTAGCGCCGCGGGCGGTAATAATAGCGCGGGCGATAATAGTGGCGCCGATAGTAGCGCGGGCGACGGTAATAATAATACTGGCTGAAGTCGGCGTCGGTCTTGTCCAGGCCTTCCTTCAGCTCCTCCGACAGTTCCTCCGGCTTCTTGACCGGAAGGGGAGCGATCTTGGGCTGCGCGGCTTCCGAAGCGGCGATGCCGCCGACGCTGGCCGCGGCGAGACCGCCGAACAGCGCCATTACGAATGAACGTCGATCCATGTCATGCCTCCAGTTGGTTCGATCCAGGCGCCGCGTTCCCACGAGGCCACTCTATTCCCCTTTCTGACCACTCGTCACGCTGATGCTGCGACGATGGTTCACAAAGGGCCGACGGCGCGGGAGACCGGCCGTTAGCTTGTTGTGACGATTTGAGGCGCAATCGCCTGCCGAGCGTCCGCCGAGTCCTCATAGCGCTCCCAGCGGCTTGCAGACCTCTTCGAGCGGGCGGCGCTCGGCCTTGATCGCAAAGCGCCAGGCGATCAGCCCGGCGGCGATCATCAGCACGGCGCCAAACAGATAGCCGCCGAACACGCTCGCGCGCGAGCCGGTGTCGATCAGGGCGCCGAACAGCCAGGGGCCGGCGATGCCGCCGAGGCCGGTGCCGAGCGAATAGAACACCGCGATCGCCAGCGCCCTGATCTCGAGCGGGTAAGTCTCGCTCACGGTGAGATAGGCCGAGCTCGCCGCCGCCGAGGCGAAGAAGAAAACGACGCTCCAGCAGATGGTGAGCTGGCTGGCGTTGACCATCTCCCGCGCGAAGAGATAGCCCGTGCCGGCAAGCAGCAGGCCGGAGAGGATATAGGTTCCCGCGATCATCGGGCGCCGGCCGAGCGTGTCGAAGAGCCGGCCGATCAGGACGGGGCCGAGGAAGTTGCCGGCGGCGAAGGGCAGGATGAACCAGCCGATCAGGTTGGACGGGACGGCGTAGAAGTCGGTCAGGATCAGCGCGTAGGTGAAGAAGATCGCGTTGTAGAAGAAGGCTTGCGAGGTCATCAGCGCCAGCGCCACCAGCGTGCGCGGCCGGTGCGTGACGAAAAGCGTATGGGCGACTTCGCTCATCGGCGTGCCCGGCCGCGGGCGCAAGGTGAGCGTCGGCAGCGTCGCGGTGGGCTGCGGCGGCGAGAAGGATTCGATATGGGTGACGATCGCCTCCGCCTCGGCGATGCGGCCATGGCTCATCAGCCAGCGTGGGCTCTCCGGGATCCATTGCCGCAGGATCATGACGATCAGCCCGAGTGCTGCGCCGATGAAGAAGGCGAGGCGCCAGCCGGTGTCGGGCGACACGAGAGCCGGATCGAGCACGACGATCGCGGCGACGCCGCCGATCGCGGCGCCGACCCAGAAGGAGCCGTTGATGACGAGATCGGTCCAGCCGCGCACCCGCGCCGGCACGAGTTCCTGGATGGCCGAATTGATCGCGGTGTATTCGCCGCCGATGCCCATGCCGGTCAGGAAGCGGAAGAGCAGGAAGCTCCAGAGATTCCAGGAGAAGGCCGTCGCAGCCGTCGCGGAGAGATAGACCAGGACGGTAATGGTGAAGAGCTTCTTGCGGCCGAGCCGATCGGTGAGCCAGCCGAAGAAGACGGCGCCGATGACCGCGCCCGCGAGATAGGCGGCGCCGGCCATCCCGACCTCGGTATTGGTGAAGCGTAGGGTCGGGCTTTCCTTCAGCGCGCCGGAGACGGCGCCCGCCAGCGTGACCTCGAGCCCGTCGAGGATCCAGGTGATGCCGAGCGCGACGACGACGAGCGTATGGAAACGCGACCAGGGCAGGCGGTCGAGCCTGGCCGGAATGTCGGTGACGATCTCGCCGGTGCCTGTGCAGGTCTGCGTCACAATCGTCCTTCCCGCCGCTCCGTCCTGCTATCGCTTCAGGGCTGGCAGGCGGCCCTGAGGCCGCCCGCCGATAGTCGCCGCTCTCAGCGGTAGATCACACGCCGGCGCACCACGACCGGGCGGCGGTAAGGCCTTGGCCGGCGCACCACGACGGTGCGGCGGACGACGACCGGGCGACGATAGGGGCGGCGGCGCACGACGACGCGGTCACGCACCACGACCTGGCTGAAATCGGCATCGGTCTTGTCAAGCCCGGCTTTCAGCGCGGGAGCGAGCTCTTCCGGTGATGGAACCGGAGCTGCGGAGGGCGCCGCGCTCGCGGCCTGGGCGATGCCCATGCCACCGACGCTGGCGGCGGCGAGACCGCCGAAAAGGCTCAGCATGAATGAACGTCTATCCAACATATCCTCCAAAAGGCTTCGGCCAGGCGGCCAATGTCGTCGGCCCGCCGGAAGTTGGATGGCCGAATGCGGCCACAACGCGGCCATTCGATAACAGCCCGTTCAGGGAAAGGTTCCGAATGGGATTTTTTGAGGCTTCTTAACCACTCGTTCACTATGCGCTCGGCAAGAATTGCCGGGTACGACAGCCGCCCGGCGACGGGCGACGCGTGGGAGCTTCCGGTCGATGAGCGATGTGACGGCAGGCAGCGGCGGGGGCATGCAGATGCCGACGCGCGGCCAGATGGGCGCGCTGCTCAACCGGCCGGACCTGTTCCTCGCCATCGGCGTGATGGGCATCCTCGTGGTGCTGATCTTCCCGCTGCCGGCGATGCTGCTCGACATGCTGCTGGCGCTCTCGATCATCCTGTCGGTGCTCGTCCTGATGACGGCGCTGTTCATCGAGGAGCCGCTGGAGTTCTCGGCCTTCCCGACCGTGCTCCTGATCGTGACGATGCTGCGCCTCGCGCTGAACCTCGCCTCGACGCGCCTCATCCTCGCCCATGGCCATGAGGGCACTGCCGCCGCCGGCCACGTCATCGAGGCCTTCGGCAACTTCGTGATGAGCGGCAATTTCGTGATCGGGGTGATCGTCTTCACCATCCTGATCATCGTCAACTTCGTCGTCATCACCAAGGGCTCGGGCCGTATCGCCGAGGTCGCGGCGCGCTTTGCCCTCGATGCCTTGCCCGGCAAGCAGATGGCGATCGATGCCGACCTCTCGGCCGGGCTGATCGACCAGGACGTCGCCAAGGTCAGGCGCAAGGCGCTGGAGGACGAGGCCAACTTCTTCGGCTCGATGGATGGTGCCTCCAAGTTCGTGCGCGGCGACGCGATCGCCGGCCTGCTGATCACCTTCATCAACGTGATCGGCGGCATCATCATCGGCGTGGCGCAGCAGGGCATGAGCTTCGGCGCGGCGGCGCAGAGCTACACGCAGCTCACCGTCGGCGACGGCCTAGTCAGCCAGATCCCGGCGCTGATCGTCTCGACCGCGGCGGGCCTGCTCGTCTCGAAGTCGGGCGTGCGCGGCGCCGCCGACAAGGCGCTCGGCAAGCAGCTCTCGGGCTATCCCAAGGCGCTCGGCATGTCGGCGGCGGTGATGCTGCTGATCGCGATCCTGCCGGGCATCCCGATGCTGCCCTTCCTCGTCCTCGCCGCCGGCTCGGGCTGGCTGGCGCAGCATTTCGGCAAGCTCGCCAAGGCGCGGGAGTCGGAGGCCGCCGTGCAGGCGCAGGCGGCCTCGCCACTGGCGCCCGACGGCACGCCGAAGGAAGAGACACTCAACGACCTGCTCAAGCTCGACGAGCTCAAGATTGAGATCGGCTACGGCCTGCTGCCGCTGGTCAATGCACCGGGAGGGGCCGACCGGCTGACCGACCAGGTCCGGGCGCTGCGGCGTCAGCTTGCCGCCGAGCTCGGCTTCGTCATGCCGGCGGTGCGCATCGTCGACAACGTCCAGCTCGAGGCCAACCACTACTTCATCAAGATCAAGGAGATCGATGCCGGCCACGGCATGGTCTATCCCGGCCAGTACATGGCGATGGACCCGATGGGCGGCAGCGTGACGCTGCCCGGCCACAATGTGCTGGAGCCGACCTTCGGCCTGCCGGCGACCTGGATCGACGGGGCGCTGCAGGACGAGGCGCAACTGCGCGGCTACACCGTGGTCGATGCGGCGACCGTGATCTCGACCCACCTCACCGAAGTGCTGAAGTCGCACATGCCGGAGCTGCTCTCGCATGGCGAGGTGCAGAAGCTGCTGCGCGAACTGCCGAAGGACCATGCCGACCTCGTCAAGGAGATCGTCCCGAACCAGATCTCGACCACCGGCATCCAGCGCGTGCTGCAGCTTCTGCTCTCCGAGCGCATCTCGATCCGCGACCTCGCCACCATCGTCGAGGGCATTGCCGAGGTCGCCGGCAATGTCAGGAGCCCGCGCGACATTGCCGAGCATGTCCGCGTCCGCCTCGCCCGCCAGATCTGCGCGCAGTTCTCCAACCAGCACGGGCAATTGCCGATCATCACGCTGTCGCCGGCCTGGGAGAGCGTCTTCGCCGAATCGATCGTCGGCCAGGGCGAGGACCGGCATCTGGCCATGCAGCCCTCGCGGCTGCAGGACTTCGTCCATCAGGTGCGCGAGAAATTCGAGGACGCGGCGCGGCTCGGCGAGATGCCGGCGCTGGTCACCTCCGGCATGGCGCGGCCCTTCGTGCGCCAGATCATCGAGCGCTTCCGCCGCGAGACGCCGGTGCTCTCGCAGAGCGAGATCCACCCGCGGGCGAAGCTCAGGACGGTGGGAAGCGTCTGACGGAGGTCAGCGCCTGCTCACGACCACAAGATAGCGCGCCGGCCCGGTACCGGGATTGCTGAAGCGGCAATCGCTGGGCGGGCCGAGCTCCATGCAGTCGCCGGCCTGAAGCCGGGTGACGATGCCGCCCTCGTCGAAATCGAGCTCTCCCGACTGCATCCAGATCTGCTGGCGAATGAAGGCGTAGGAGCTGGCGGGATAGGCGATCGCCGCGCCGGGTGGCAACTCGCCGGCGACCAGTTCGAGATCGCCATTGCCGGCCGGCGAGATGGCGCGGCGGACGAAGCCGGTCTCCGGATCGCGCCAGAGCGGCTGGTCCTTGGCACGGCGGACGCGCTCGCCGGCATTTTCGATCCGCGCCAGCAGGTTCGACAGGGTGAGGCCGAAGGCGCCGGAGAGCCGGCCGAGCAGCACCGCGGTCGGGCTTGCCTCGCCGCGCTCGATCCGGCTGATCATGGCGCGCGAGACGCCCGAGCGCTCGGCGAGATCGTTCAGGCTCCAGCCGCGGGCCTCGCGCTCGCCGCGCAGCCGTTCTGCCAATCTTGACGCGAGATCGTCCATCATCATACCCTTGATTCTCTTATAATAGAGCGCGGCACGGGCGTTGGCCAGTGGGTGGGGCGTAGGTCCCTCCATCGACGCCATAGCCGCATGCCCGGCCGGCATTGGTTGTTCCCGCCACCCTCGCTAAGCGCTGCCCCATGTCCCGCAATGCCGCCCTCTTCGCGCTGATGTGCCTCGTCTGGGGCCTGACCTGGCTGCCGATCAAGGTCGGCTCGCAGCATGTGCCGCCGGTTTTCCTCGCGGCGTCGCGCTTCATCATCGCGGGGTCGCTGATGCTGGCCTGGGCCGGCCGGGACGTGCTGAAGGTGCCGGCTGCAGCCTGGCCGCGCGTCGTCATGACTGCGCTGCTGCTCAACACCGGCAACTACACCCTGCTGTTCTGGGGCACGGCGCAGGCGCCGACCGGGCTTGCCGCGATCGTCAACTTCGCGACCATCCCGATCTTCACCATCATCGCCAGCTACCTGATCGAGGGGCATGCGATCGGCGGGCGCAAGCTCGCTGCGATCGGGCTGGGAGCGGTCGGCCTCGGCTTCCTGTTCTCGACGCGGGCGCTGGGCGGGATCGCGGCGGCGAAGGGCGGGCCGCTCGAGCTCTGGGGGCTGGCCGCGGTGGCAGCCGGCACGCTGCTCTATTGCTTCGGCGCGGTCTGGTCGCGGCCGGTAATGGGCCGCATCCCGACACTGACGCTGGCCGGCTGGCAGACGCTGATCGGCGGTTTCGGACTCTGCCTGATGTCCGGCCTGCTGGAGAACGTCACGCCGGCGCACTTCGCCGCGCTGGTGTCGTGGCCGGTGCTGCCGGCGGTGGCGGTGCTGGTGATCGGCGGCTCGCTGATCGGCTTCACCATCTATCTCAGGCTGGTGCGCGACTGGGGCGCCTTCCGGGCGGGGCTCTATGCCTTCATCAGCCCGGCGGTCGCGGTCGGAGCAGGCGTCTTCGCGCTCGGCGAGCCGTTCGGCCCGGCCGAGGCGATCGGCAGCCTCCTGATGTTCGGCGCCGCGGCGATCGCGCTCAAGCGCTGAAGCCTTACTCCGGCTTGTCGATGTGCAGGGCCGCGGCCTTGGCCGCCGCCTGTTCCTGAGCCTTCACCTGCGTTTCGTGCGCCAGGGCCTTGCGTAGCTGGGCCCGCTCGAAGGCAAGCACGATCGGCAGCGAGATCACCAGCGGGATGATCAGGTAGAACATCCGCCAGACCAGCAATGCTGCGAAGACGGCCGGGGCCGGCACGCCCGGCATCACCGCGAGGAACACCGCCTCCATCACGCCGACGCCGCCCGGCACCTGGCTGAGCAGGCCGGCCGAGAACGAGATCAGGAAGGCGCCGAGCACGATGAAGAAGCCGGGATTGCCCTGCTCCGGCAGCGCGAAATAGATGATGCCGGCGGCGCCCATCAGCTCCAGTGGGGCGGCGAAGTACTGCCTGGCGACAATCGGCAGACGCGGATAGACCAGCTCGAACGAACCGATCTTGAGCGGCTTGAAGCGTAGCCAGGCGCCGATCGTGTAGAGCACGCAGAAGGCGATCAGGCCAAAGCCGATCAGGCGCGCCTGCTTGTCGCCGATGCCGAACCAGTCGGAGAGCCGGTGCAGCGGCCGCAGGATCTGCGGCTCGCCGATGAGCACGCACCCCATCAGGAGGATGGTGCCGAAGGCGAAGGTGAAGGAACAGAGCGCCACCAGCACTGCGATCTCGGCCGCGCTCAGGCCCTTTGCGTGATAGGCGCGGTAGCGCACCATGCCGCCGGAGAAGACCGAGGCGCCGATATTGTGCGAGAGCGCGTAGGTAACGAAGGAGCAGAGCGAGATATAGGCCCAGGAGATGCCCTTCTCGCGATGCAGATGCAAAAGCGCGATCCGGTCGTACCAGGCGAGCGCGGCATAGGCGACCAGCGTCGCGAGGCCGGCATGGAAGAAGGCGGCCGGCGGGATCAGTGCGATCTTCTGGCCGATGCCGGTGGCGACGATCTTGAACGCGTCCCAGAGGCCGGCCTGATCGAGCTGGGCCGCGATGGCCTCATTGGTCAGGGCCTCGGTCTTGAGCTTGTCCCAGAGCAGGTCGACCGACCAGATGACAGCGACGAGGCCGATCAGAGGCCAGAGATAGTCGAGGTATTTTTTCATCGAACCCGCGAGCAGCCGGAGGCGAGAGCAGAGCCCATGTGTGAATCACGGCTTGTGCATGCAGGACGCGTGGACGCAAGTCGCGCCGCCTCTCTGCCAAAGCCTGCCTTGCAGGGCAAGCCGCCGGCGTGAAGCGGGCCCCGGATCGCGACGAATCCGGGGCGGTGTGGCAAAGATCACTTGCCTTGCTTCTTCAGCCAGTCGCGCAGGAAGGCGATCTCCTTCTCCTGTTCGGTGATCACGCCTTCGGCGAGCTTGCGCAATTCGGGGTCCTTGCCATGGGCGAGCACGACTTTGGCCATGTCGACCGCCCCCTGATGATGCGGGATCATGCCGCGGGCGAAATCGACATCGGCGTCGCCGCTGAAGGCGATGCCCATCTCCCTGTGCATCTTGTCGTTGGCGGCCTTGTAGCCTTTCGTCGCCGCGGTACCGGCGGCGGCAGGCGTGGTTGTGCCATGGCTGCCATGACCCTGATGACCCTGCGCCAGGGCCAGGCCGGCGAGGCCGATGGTGGCGAACAGAGCGGCGCCCGCCAGGAGGCTGCGGGTGGTGGTCATGCTGATGTCCTTTCGGGAGGCCGGATCCGGCATGTCCGAACCCTCCGCGCCGATCATGTCATCAGCGCGGCGGAGTGCCGCCTCAGGCCGCTCCGGCCTGTGCCAACCGGGCCCGCGCGAGCGCATCGAGCTCGGCGACCAGGCCCTCCGGCGTCGGGCAGGGGATGACGCCGAGCCTGGCGAGATCATCGGTGACGTCGACCGGCAGGCCGGAATTCGAATCCTCGGGAATCTGGTTGAGGCGGCCGCCGATGCAGACCGGTAGATTCGCGCCGGCGCGCTCCAGCGCCGCGAGCACCTCGGTCGCGAAGCGTAGCGCGATGCCGTTATAGGTGCTGATCGCGATCACGTCGCAGCCAGTGGCCAGGGCGATGGCGACGAGATCGTCGGGGTCGGCCGAGGTGCCGCCATCGACCGGCTCGGCGTCGAGCCGCGTCAGCAGATGCTCGATCAGGCTCTTGCCGTGCTCGTGCACGTCGCTGCTGGCGACGCAGACCTTGAGACTGGCCTGTCCGATGCCGATGCGGGTGGGCGTCGCGACCTTGTCGAGCCAGCCTTCGGTCTCGTGCCGGAGTTCCTCGACCCATTCGGCCTCGACCAGAGCGCGGCGCCCGCCCCAGGCAGCGCGATCCGGCGCGCCCGAACCGTAATGCGCTTCCAGTCGTCGCGGGCCGATGCGGCGCAGCGCCAGCATGATCGCGGCGGCGTCGGCGATGTCGACGCCGAGATCGGCGAGGCCGGCGAGGATCCGGCAGCGGAATTTGTGTGCACCCGCGACGAGGTTCTCCGCCATCGCATCGACGGGGCGAAGGTCGATCAGGCCAAGGCTGCCGGAGGCGTGCTCGACCAGCCGTCCGGCGAACATCTGCGCGTCGATGATCTCGTCGGTGTCGGGAATGCGCTCGTTCTCGGTGACCGGGACCGGATTGATGGCATGGCCGCTGTGCTGCCGGCGCAGCGACCAGATGTCGGCCTGGAGATAGCTGGCAAGGCTGGCGAAATTGCCGGCTGGCGTCGATTTGTAAGAGACGGTGTTGCCGAAGATCATGCTACCGGGCGTGTCGGTCACCTGCATCATCGCGCGATGGAAGGCGAGCCGCACCAGCGGGGCGGTGAAATGGTGCCCGTAGCAATGCGAGGCGCGGGCGCCGATCAGTTCCTCGACGATGTATTTCTCGATCAGCACCATGCCGAGCGCCGAGCTCATATCGGAGAACAGGCCGGCGAAACCGTCGTCGAGATTGGAATGGACGAGCACCTCGACCGGCTGGGCGGCGATCAGGCCGAGGGCCGTCACGGTCGCCTCCGTCGTGGCGACGTCGTCGTCCCAGTCCGGCAGACGGAAGGTGAAGTACTGGCCGAGATTGCCGACGGTGGTGACGCCGGCCGCCAGCGCGGCGCGGGTATTCTCGACCGCACCGGGCAGGCCGAGCATGAAGTCGCCGAAATGCGCCGCTGCCGGAACGACGCCGGTGATGCGGGAGAAGTCCTCGGGGCCGGAGAGCACGATGCCGGTGCCGCGCGGGCGCTTATCACGCTCGCCCAGCGGGTAGCCCATCGACCAGTCGAGCGTGATGCCGAAGCGATCGACGGTGACGCCGAGCCTGGCGCAGCTCTCATGCACGGTCCGGATCGCCTCCAGCGTGCGCTCGACGCTGCGGAAGCCGATATGGGCATGCTGCATGATGCGCCCTTCGCCCGCCATGCGCCGCTTGTAGTCGGCCTCGCAGGCGACGCCGGCGGCGTCGAGGAAGAGATTGCGGCCGACCTGCCAGCCGCGGGCCATGGCGGCGCCGTCGGCGAGCAGCTCGGCACCCGGCCGCAAATTCGGCGGGACGAGATCGGCGAGCCTGGGCAGCACGGGCGCGGTCATCGGCACCTTTCCTAGATCGCGATGCGATCGAATTGCCGGCGGATCGCCGCGGCGAGGCTGGCGGCCGTCAGGGCCGAGGTCTTGGGGTTGGCGGGCGAAGGCAGGTTGACGAAGCTCATCCGGGCCGTGCCGAGCGCGCTCTCCGCCTCGATCTCATGGGTGTTTCCGGCTGCCCACGGGTCGGAGACGATGCGCACGGAAAGGCGGTCATGCCCGACCGCCAGCGCGATGGTCAGCCCGACATTGAGGTTCTTCGGATAGAGCTTGGCAGCTTTGCGCGCCGTGCCTTCATAGAGCACGATCTCGGCCTGCGCGGCCTTCTCCGCAAGGCCAAGCGCGGCGAGCTCGGGACCCCATGCCGCCGGCGGCTTGCGCGAGGTGTAGCAAACATGGGCGTCAGCCGTCTCGCCCAGCGCGGCGAGATAATCGAGACCGCCGACCGCGCCGGAAGGCACGATCAGGCGCGTCCTTCCCCGCTCGGCCGCCTCGGCGAGCCGGGCAAGGAGATCATCGTCGGCGAGCGCTCCGGTCGAGGCTGGGATGGCTGGAATGCCGGCGGCGAGGATTGCGGGCAGGAGCTGCGAGACGGTGGCATGGCCGGCCGCCTCGACAACGAGGGCAGGGCGCCAGGCCAGCAACTCGTCGACGGACGCGAGCAAGGTGAGGCCGGCTGGCACGTCGGCACGGCTCGGCGAATCCGGCTGCAGCAGGGCGGCGAAGGCAAAGCCCTCGTTCCCGAGCCGAGCCTGGATGTCCTTGGCGATCGTGCCGAAGCCGATCAGGCCGATGCGCCGTTCGCTCGCCATCGCGACTCCAATCAGGGCTGGCGCTGGTCTTTGGGCTGAGCCGCGAAGACGGTCTGGCGCTCGATCTCGAGCACGTTCTCCGGCCGCGGGAAATTCTCCGGGGCCGGTTCGCCGGCCGTCCGCGGGCGGCCGATCAGGCGGAAGAAGTCCTCGAGGCCGTTCGGCACGATCAGCCAGACCCAATGCAGGTCCTCGGTGCCGTCGTTGATGAACATATGGCGGCGGCTCTTGCCGACGAAGATCGCGGTGCCCGGCACGGCCGGCACGTCCTGGCCGTCGAGCACGGCCCGGCCCTTGCCCTTGATGAAGTAGATGACCTCCTCATGGCGGTCATGGCTGTGCTCGCGGACATGGCCGCCGGGCGGCACGGTCTGGGTGCCGAAGGCGAGCGGGTTGTCCATCCTGACCTTGGACGGGTCGAGCGCGACCTCGATATGGCCATTGGCCGGCACTGGCTGCCAGTAGCTCGTCGCGGTGCCGGGCTGGACGACGAAGGTCTCGCCGGGTTCGTAGGTCTCGCTCATCGGATCAGCTCCGTCAGTTCGCTCGTCCCGGCACGGCGGAAAGCAGCTTCTGGGTATAGGGGTGCTTCGGTGCGGCGAAGATATCGGCGGTGACGCCATGCTCGACGACCTCGCCGCGCTGCATGATCGCGATATGGTCGCAGATTTGCGCCGCGACGCGCAGGTCATGGGTGATGAAGATCATTGAGAGCGAAAGCTTGTCGCGCAGTTCGACCAGCAGCTTGAGGACCTGCGCCTGCACGGAGACGTCGAGTGCCGAGACGGCCTCGTCGGCGACCAGCACCTTGGGCTCTAGCGCCAGCGCCCGGGCGAGGCCGATGCGCTGGCGCTGGCCGCCGGAGAATTCGTGCGGCAGGCGGTCGGTTGCGGCAGGGTCGAGGCCGACCAGCGCGAAGAGCTCCTTGGCGCGGGCCATGGCGACGGTGCGCTTCGTGCCGCGGGCGATCAGGCCCTGCGTGACGAGATCGCCGACGCTGCGGCGGGGGTTGAGCGAGGCGTAAGGGTCCTGGAAGACCATCTGGACGAGATGGCGCTGGCGCCGCAGCGCCTCGCCCTCGAGGCCGCCGAAATCGACACCACCGAGCTCGATCGCGCCACTGTCGGGATCGAGCAGGCGCACGATGCAGCGCGCCAATGTCGACTTGCCCGAGCCGCTCTCGCCGACGATGCCGAGCGTCGCCTGGCTCGGCAGGGAGATGCTCGCCGACTTCACCGCATAGGTGACGCGCTGCTTGCGGCCGAACCAGCCGCCGCCGGTGCGGTAGGTCTTCGAGAGCTCGCGCACGGTCGCGATGGTCTGGTTAGGCAGAGCGCGCGGTGGCGGCGGCGTCAGGCTCGGCACCGCCGCGATCAGCGCCCTGGTGTAGGGATGCTGCGGGTTGTGCAGCACGGCTTGGGCGCTGCCGCTCTCGACCACCTTGCCGTGCTGCATCACCATGACCCGGTCGGCGATTTCGGCGACGACGCCGAAATCATGGGTGATGAACAGGACTGCCATGCCGGTGCGGCGCTGGATGTCGCGGATCAGCTCGAGGATCTGCGCCTGGATGGTGACGTCGAGCGCGGTGGTCGGCTCGTCGGCGATCAGGATCTTGGGCTCGAGCGCCAGCGCCATTGCGATCATCACGCGCTGGCGCTGCCCGCCGGAGAGCTCGTGCGGATAGGCGCGATAGGCCGAGGCCGGCTCGGGAATGCCGACCTCGTCGAGCAGTTTCAGCGCCCGCGCCTCGATCTCGGCCTTCGGCAGGTCGGTATGGGCGCGGAACATCTCGGCGATCTGGTCGCCAGCGGTGCGCAGCGGGTTCAGCGCCGTCATCGGCTCCTGGAAGATCATGCCGATCTCAGGGCCGCGGATGGCGCGCAGCTCGTCCTCGGTGAGGCGGACGATGTCGCGCTCGCCGAGCATGATCCTGCCGCTGCGGACCGGCAGCGAGGGCGGCAGCAAGCCCATCAGGGCCGAGGCGGTCATCGACTTGCCGGAACCGCTCTCGCCGACGACGCAGACGATCTCGCCGGCGTTCAGGGTCAGCGACAGCTTCTCGACGGCGAAAGGCCGGTCGGCGCCCCTGGGCAGGGCGATGGAGAGGTCCTCGATATGGACGAGCGGGGCAAACGCGGGAGCGCTCATCGGTTGCGCAGCCTCGGATTGAGCGCGTCGTTCAGCCCCTGGCCGACCAGCGAGACTGAGAGGATGGTCAGCAGGATGGCAACGCCGGGGATGGCCGAGACATACCATTCGCTGCGCAGCACCTTGCGGCCCTGGCCGATCAGGTTGCCCCAGGAGGCGATGTTCGGGTCGGAGAGATCGAGGAAGGCGAGGGCGCTCTCCAGCAGGATCGCCGTCGCCATCACCACGCTGCCATAGACGATGATCGGGGCGAGCGCGTTGGGCAGGACCTCGCGGAAGATGATCCAGCGATTGGTCAGGCCGAGCGTGCGGCAGGCCTGGACGAATTCGCGATTGCGCAGGGTCAGGAACTCGGCCCGCGTCAGCCGCGCCACCGCCGGCCAGGAGACGACGCCGATCGCGATCGTCACCGCCGTCATGTTCGAGCCGACGACGACGACCAGCACCAGCAGCAGGATGAAGTTCGGCAGGGTCTGGAAGGCCTCGGTCAGACGCATCAGCACGTCGTCGGTCAGCCCGCCATAGAAGCCGGCGAGCGCGCCGATGACGATGCCGATCGCGATGGCGATCAGGGTCGAGACTATGCCCATCAGCAGGGTGGTGCGGGCGCCATGGGCGATCTGGGCGGCGATGTCGCGTCCGGAAGCGTCGGTGCCGAGCAGGAAGCGGCCGGCGGGATTGGGCCATTGCAGCGGCCGGCCGGCGAGGCCGAGCGGATCGCGCGGATAGAGCACGTCGGCGAAGAGGGCGAGGCCGACGATGACGACGAGCAGGACGAGGCCGAGCATGGCGGCCGGGCTCATCAGGAAATGCTTGAGCGCCTTCATGGCTCAGGCTCCCGCGCTGATGCGGGGGTCGAGCCGCGCATAGACCAGGTCGACGATGAAGTTCACGCAGATGACCATGACGGCGGAGACGAAGACGATGCCGAGCAGGGTGTTGAGGTCGCGCTGGACCACCGATTCATAGGCGAGGCGGCCGATGCCGGGCAGCGAGAACACGCTCTCGATCACCACCGAGCCGCCGAGCATGGTGCCGGCCTGCAGGCCGATCAGCGTCACCATCGGTAGCAGCGCGTTGCGCAGCACGTGCTTGCGGACGATCTCGCCGCGGGTCAGCCCCTTGGCGCGGGCGGTGCGGACGAAGTCGAGGGTCGAGACCTCCAGCATCGAGGCCCGCATGATGCGCAGGTAGATGGCGAGGAAGATCAGCGCGAGCGTGATCGTCGGCTGGATCAGGTGGCGGGCGATGTCGAGCACCAGCCAGATCCCGGTGGCGCCCGAGCCGATCTCGTAGAGCCCGCCCGGTGGCAGCCAGGCCAGCCAGATCGAGAACACGACGATGCTCATCAGGCCGAGCCAGAAGGACGGCGTCGCATAGAAGAGGAGGCCGAGCAGCGAGATCAGCGTGTCGGCCCAGCCGTTGACGCGCTGCGCCGAGACGATGCCGAGCAGCATGCCGGCGAAGAAGGCGAAGCTCAGCGCCGATAGCATCAGCATCAGCGTCGCCGGCAGCCGCTCCAGGATCACGGTCGCGACCGGCTTGTTGTAGATGGCGGAGAAGCCGAGATCGAGCCGGACCAGCCGCCAGAGATAGTCGAGCAGGCGCACGGCCGCGCTGCCTTCCAGCCCGTAGAAGCGCCGCAGCTCCGCCGCCTGCGCGGGATCGCCGCCGCCCATCTGCGCCATCAGCGCATCGACGGTGTCGCCGGGGGCGAACTGCAGGAGGATGAACAATCCGGCGAGCAGGATGAGCAGCGTCGGGATGCTGCTCATCAGCCGTCGTCCGGCCAGTTTCAAGATGTGCATGAGCCGTGGTCTTCAAGCGCCGAACGTGTCCGGATGGCCGGCATCCGTGAGCGTCGGGCGGGTCTTGTCAAAAGGCGGTGATCAGGCGGGGAGCGGCCGCCATGGCAGGCAGCCGCTCCGACTCGGCCGGATCAGGGCTCGAACCACAAATCCGCCCAGTGGCTCGACGGCCAGCGCGGATTGTTGTGGTGGTTCTTCAGCTTCTTGCTGGTGACCGAGATGAACTGGCGTTCCGTCGCCATCCAGAGCGGCACCTCGGTGTTGAGCAGGTTGACGAGCTCCGGATAGGCGGCCTTGCGCTTGGCCGGATCGATCTCGAAGGCGGCGTCGTCCATCATCTTGTCGGCCTTGGGGTCGACCCAGCCCCACTGGTTGGTGAAGGCTGTGCCCTTCGGGCTGCCCGAGCGGTACCAGACCATGGTGCTGATCGCCGGGTCGGCGCGGTAGATGTGCCAGCCGGTCGAGAGGTCGTAGTCCCAGTCGCGATAGACCGCGGTCAGATAGGTCGCGGCGTCCGGACGCTGGAGCTCGACTTTGATGCCGACCTGCTGCAGCGACTGCTGGATGAAGGTCGACCAGAGCGGGATGTCCTCGCCGAAGGGCGGGCTCAGCATCTTCAGCGAGAAGCGCACCCCGCCGGCACCGCGCTTGAAGCCGGCCTCGTCGAGCAGCGCGTTCGCCTTCTTGACGTCGAAGGCATAGTCCGGCGCGCCGGCCTTGTAGAAATTGGTCGAGACCGACGGGATCGGCCCATGGGCGCGCTTGCCGTTGCCGTACAGGAAGTTCTCGATGAAGAAGTCGGTGTCCACGGCGTGGATGATGGCGCGGCGCACGCGCACATCGGCGAGCTCCTTGCGGCGCAGGTTGAACTCGATCGTGTTCTGGAAGGGCTGGCGCTCATTGCCGCGCGAGGAGACCTCGAAGCGAGCATCCTTGCCGAGCCGGTCGATATCGGCGAGCGGCAGTGAGGAATAGTTGCTCATATGGACCTGGCCGGCCTCGATCGCGGCGGTCGCGGCGGCCTTGTCGGTGATGAAGCGCCAGACGATCTTGTCGAGATAGGGGAAGCCCTTGCGCCAGTAGTCGGGGTTGCGCTCGGCGATGACGTACTGCCCGCGCTCATACTGGGCGAACTTGAACGGGCCGGTGCCGATCGGGGCGACGTTGGCCGGGTTGTCGAGGATATTGGTGCCTTCGTAGACGTGTTTCGGCGCGATGTAGCCGAGGTCCGGCGCCGCGCCCATGAACAGGTCCATCGGCATCGGGCGGCTGTAGCGGAAGATCGCGGTGTGGGCGTCGGGCGTGTCGACCGCCTCCAGCGCCGAATGCAGCGCGGTGCCGTAGTTCAGATGCTTCTTCCACAGCTCCATCGCCGTGTACTGCACGTCGGCCGAGGTGAAGGGCTTGCCGTCATGCCACTTCACGCCCTCGCGCAGCTTGATCGTGATGGTCCTGCCGTCGGCCGAGCCCTCCCAGCTCGTCGCCAGCATCGGCTCGAGCTCGCCCTTCTCGTTGAGATCGACCAGGGGCTCCATGATCTTGGAGGCGATGACGTAGACGCCGGTCGAGGCCCGCAGGGCCGGGTTCAGGATGCGCTGCTCCTGCGGCATGTGCACGGTGATGGTGCCGCCGCGGCGCGGCTCCTGGGCGAAGGTGGTGGCCGGCAGTGCGGCCGCCATTGCGAGCGCGCCGGCGCTGGTGAGCAGATGGCGCCGTGTCGGATGTGTCGTGGTCATGGTCCCCTCCATTGTCGTGATTTGCTTGTGAATTCTTGTTGGCGAGCGGTCATTCCCGTCTGGCGCATGCCTCCCAGCCGATCAGCGCGCCATCGACGCCCGCGCAGAGCAGGGCGTTCGGGCCGGTCCATTCGGCAAAGGGCGCCGCCGCCTTGATGTCCGCGATCGCTAGGACGATGCCGCAGCGCGGCAGCGCGTCGCCCGCCCCGCGGCCCCAGCGTGCTGCGAAGTCCGCCGCGTCGACGAAGACGAGATCGGCGCCGCGCGGGCGCATGGCGACGGTATGGGCGCCGGCAGTCGCGCTGACCGGCAGGTCGAGCAGCTTGCCGCAGAGTTCCGCTTCGGCGTGCGGATCGGCGGCGACGATCTCGATCCTCTTCAGCGCACTGGCGCCGTTACGATGGGCGGTCAGGCTCGGCAGCCAGACGGTGTCGCGGGTGAGATGCTGGCAGGCGAACAGGCGAACATTCCCGGGCACCGGCTCCAGCGGCCATTGGAAGATGCGGAAGGCGGCCTCGCCCATGCGCCCGCCGTCGAGCTCGACCGGGCGACGGAACTCGAACGGGCCGGTGCCGCCATCGAAGCCGTCGCGCTTCAGTGCGGCGAGGCCGCCAGCGGCATCGTCGGTGCGCATGGCGAGGCGCTCGAGCCCGGCGCCATCGACCAGGAAGCTGCGCGTCGGGGCGTTGAACTCGGTGGCGGTTAGCACGCCGAGGAGTTCGACATAGTCGTCCTCGAACATGATCGTGTGGTTGCCGGTGCCGAGATAGTCGCTGTGCAGGCCGCGCGGCGAGACCGTGAAGCCCAGCGCCTGCCAGCGCTGCGCCGACGCCGATAGCTCGCTCACGGCGATGACGATGTGGTCGAGCCCGAGGACGTGGTCGCGCATCCCTAGAGGTTCCATTCACAGCGGGATTTCCCCGATGGAGCGAACCGTGTCATAAGTGCATGCAGTTGTACAGGCACTTTTGGACATCACGTGCGCAGCCCCTGCCCAAATCGCAGATTCTTGCTGATGAAAGTGCCGGTCGTGGCACGCGCTGCGCTGGCCCGGAAGATGGTTGGGCCGAAGAAAAGCGCTTCGAATTCAAGGTCTGACTACAGCCGTGTGACTGCCGCGGCGATGGTCGGTCTGACAGGTCCGGGCTTTGCGCGTAATAGCCGACCATGCGGCCGCATAGAGGGCCTCGCGCTATTTCCGCGCGGCGCGTCCCCGGCGGCGTGGCGGTGTGTCCTCGTCCGGCAAGTAGCTCTTCAGGAGCGCTTCCTTGAGAGCGGCGCGGGCTTCGGCGAAGGTCAGCGAGATATGGCGACGCAGGATGTCGACGCCGCGCTCGCGGTCACGGTCGATCAGGGCCTGGAGGATGCGCGCATGGTCGTCGACCAGGCTCCAGTGCTGCGGGGCGTTCTCGATCTGGGCGCGGCGCACGAAACGGATGCGCGCATTCATACCGGTGAGCTGATGCACGATCTCGGGGTTGTTGGCGAGTTCGGCGAGGTGGACGTGGAAGGCCTCGTCCAGTTCGAGAATCTCGTCCGGGTCGCGCCTGTCGTAGCGCGGATGCGCATCGGCCCAGAAGGCCTGCAGCTTGGCGATGCCCGCTTCGTCGACGCGCTCGCAGGCCAGCGCGAAAGCGCCGGTCTCGATGATCGAACGCATCTCGAACAGGTCGAGCAGATCGTCGATGTCGAGCCCGCGGAAGCAGAAGCCGCGATTGGGCGTGAACACCAGGAAGCCTTCGGAGGCGAGCCGGTTCAACGCCTCGCGCACCGGGGTGCGCGAGAGGTCCAGCATCTCGGCGAGATGGACCTCGTTGATTCGCTCTGCCGGGCGCATCTTGAACTCGACCAGCTGCTGCCGGATCGCCTTGTAGGCGCGCTCGGCGCTGTCGGCGGCGCGGCGCGGCGCGGTCCTGTCGGCCTTTTCCGCGGTCATGGCCTTGGCGGTCTTCGGCATTCAGCCTCTCTGTCCGGCCGGTCTGCGGTCGCGCCCGGCCTCTCGACGCGTCATGCTTGAAAGCGCCTCGCACGCAAAAATCAACCACCGATCGCCATTGCTGCAAGCAGTGTGCGCACTCATGGATGCAACATGACACGAATTGGCTTCCTCGGCGTCGGTCATCTCGCGGAAGAGATGATCACCGGGCTCCTGCGCAGCGGATTGCCGGCGGGCGAGATGATCCTGTCGCCACGCGGGCTCGGTCCGAAGCTGGCGGAGCGCCACGGCATCGCGCTCGCGGCCGACAATGGCGCGCTCGTCGCTGCCGCTGAAATTGTGCTGCTGGCGACACGGCCGGGCGATGCGGTCGCCGCGATGACGGGGCTGGGCTGGCGGCCGGGCCAGATCCTGGTCTCGGCCTGCGCCGGCGTGCCCCTGGCGGATCTGCGCGCTGCGGCCGCGCCGGCTGAGGTGGTGCGGATCATGCCGCTGACGGCGGCCTCGATCGGCGCGAGCCCGACTACCGTTTATCCCGACCTGTCGGCGCTGCGGCCGCTGCTGGCGCGGCTCGGCGCAGTCATCCCGCTCGCCGACGAGGCCGGCTTCGAGACCGCGACGGTCAGCGCCGCGATCTATGGCTGGGCCCAGGTGCTGATCGGGCTCGGGCGCGACTGGTCGCTCGCCCAGGGGTTGGCACCCGAGACGGCGCGGCAACTGGCGGCGGAGACCTTCGTCGCCGCCGGCCGGATGATCGCCGAGCGGCCGGAGCCGGTCGAGGCGCTGCTCACGAGCCTGGCGACGCCGGGCGGCATCACCGAATGCGGCCTGAAGGTGCTCGAAGCCGGTGACGTCGAGGCAAGCTGGATTGGCGCCTGCGATGCCGTGCTGGAGAAGCTGACGGGCGCGCCAGCGAGCACCCGCCGCGCCTGAACGGCTCAGCCCTCCACCGATTTGAAGACATGGCCGCCGACCGCCTGGTCGGTCGGCGAGATCTCGATCTCGGTGACGTCGACATGCTGCGGCAGAGCGAGCACCGCGGCGATCGTCTCGGCGATGTCCTGCGGCTGCAGCGCGCGGACATGGCCGTACATGGTCTCGTTGAGGCGTTCGCGATCACCGCCGAAGGCGCGCAGATAGATCTCGGTCTCGACCCGGCCCGGGGCGAGATCGGTGATGCGGACATTGCTGCCGGCGAGATCATAGCGCAGCGAGCGGCAGGCATGGGCAAGGCCCGCCTTGGCGCCGCCATAGGCGGAGGTTCCGGCGAGCACGCCGCGTGCTGCGGTGGTGGTGATGTTGACGACATGGCCGCGCTTGCGGGCGACCATGCCCGACAGCAGTGCCCGCATCAGCAGCATCGGCGCGGTCAGGTTGACCGCGATCGTCTCGGCGATTTCCTCCGCGCTCTGCTCGTAGAGCGGCTTCACCGTGGCGACCATGCCGGCATTGTTGACGAGAACGTCGATCTCGGCGCCGCCGAGCCCGGCGACGATCGCGTCTGTATCCCGCACATCGGCGACGACGGGGACGACGCCGAATGCGTCGACAACACCGGCGAGCGCCTCGCGGCTACGGGCGACGCCGTAGACAATGAGGCCCATCCCGGTCAGCCGGGCGCAGATCGCGGCGCCGATGCCGCGCGAGGCTCCGGTAACGAGGGCAGTGCGATAGGGAAGGGGCGTTGCCATGCGGATGCTCCCGTTGCTGTCGTCAGAGGGCGGCGCGCTGTGTCATTACGCGCAGCAGGTCGACGAGGCCGGCATCGCGCTGGTCGCGCAAGTCGGCATCGCTACGCTCGCCGATGGCGGCGCGGACCTCCTGCGAGACGCGCGCGATCGTCGCCGGCTCCAGCCTGGCATCGCCAAGATCGTCCCAGATGTCCTGGTAGGTCTTGCCGTATTTGGTCAGGAAGGCCTCGATGCCCTCGGCGTTGAGATGGTTCGAGATGAACGAGCCCTGCAGCGTCCATTTCGGGCCGGGGCCGTAGCAGAAGGCGCGGTCGACGTCCTCGGCGCTGGCGACGCCGCTCTCGACCAGCGAGATCGCCTCGCGCCACATCGCGCCCATCAGCCGTAGCGCCAAATGTCCGGTGACCTCCTTGCGCAGCACGGCCGGCTTCTTGCCGAGCGCCTCGTAGAAGGCGCGGGTCTGCTCGATCACCTCGGGCGCCGTGTCGCGGCCGCCGACGATCTCAACCAGCGGCATCAGATGGACCGGGTTGAAGGGATGGGCGAGCACGATGCGTTGCGGCCGGGCGCAATTCGCCTGCATGTCCGAAACCAGCAGCGCCGAGGAGGAGGAAGCGATGATGACGTCGTCGCCGACATGGCGCTCGATCGCCGCGAGCAGCTCCTGCTTGAGGTCGAGCCGCTCGGGGCCCGATTCCTGGACGAAGACGACGCCGGCGAGCGCCTTGCCGAGATCGCTGGAGAAGCGGACCGGGCCGCGCGCTGTGCGGGCCGGTGCCAGGCGTTCGAGATCGTCGATCAGCGCCGGATGCAGCGCCTGGAAAGACTGCCAGCGCGCCGGGTCGGGATCATGGCAGGAGACCTCGTAACCGTGATGGGCGAAGGTCGCCGCCCAGCGCTGGCCGATGGTGCCGAGCCCGACCACGCCGATCGGCCCGCGCATCGCGTTCACATCCATGATCATGTCCTCGTCCCGGCGGCGGAAGAGCCGCCGCGCAAAAAGTCCAGCACCGCGTCGCGGTAGAGTTCGGGCTCAGCCCGCATGGCGTAATGGCCGCCGCGCGGCAGCACTGCGAGGTCCGCCTGCGGGATGCCGTCGGCGAGGCGCTGCGAGAGATAGGCGGGGGTGACGATGTCGTCGGCCGCGACCACGACGCGGACCGGGCAGGCGATCCGCGCCAGCCGGTCCTGAACATCATGGCCGAGCACGGCGAGCATGCGCTCGCGCACCACCGCGGCGTCCATGGGCTTCGAGCGGGTTGCTGCCGCCTGCAGCTCCGATTCGATGACAGCGTCGTTGGCGTCGAGCCAGTAGGGCGCGTTGAGGAGCGTCACCGCATGGCGGCGATAGGCGTCGATGCCGAGCCGGTCGAGCAGTTCGAGCCGCCCGGCGAACAGGCGGCGCATGTAGGCGCAAGGTCGGGCGAAGGTCGCCGACAGCACCAGCCGCGTGACCCGCTCCGGCTGGGCGAGCGCGAGGTCCTGGGCGATCGCCCCGCCGGTGGAATGGCCGAGGATGGCGGCGCTGGCGATGCCGAGATGGTCGAGCAGCCCGAAAAGGTCCTCGCGCATCGCGTCGATACTGGTCGGGCCCTCGAGGGCCGAGGAACCGCCGACGCCGCGATGGTCGTAGGTGATGACCTGGAAATAGGGCGCGCAGATCTCGGCGAAGGCGTTCCAGAACGAGGCGAGGCCGCCCAGGCCCGATATCAGCACGAGCGGCGGGCCGTCGCCGCGGAGCGTGTAGGCGAGGGTTCCGCCATCGGCGAGGGGAGCGAGCCGGGTCTTCATGCGGTGGTCTCGTCGAGCGCGGCGCGGGCAGCCGCGTTGACCGCCGACCACGGAATGCGCAGGTCGAGCCAGGCGGCCAGCCGGCCGGCGCAGAGGATGGCTTCGTCGACTAAAGCGGCAAGTGGGATGTCGTCGCGCCCGAAGGCCGCCTCCAGCGCGAAGATCGCCGCGGCACTCTCGCCGAGATGACAGAAATCGCGCAGCCGGGTCGCGGCCTTGTTACAGGCGACAGCTGCAATACGGCGGGAGATGCGTGGCTCTTCCGTCGCAAGGCCGCCGCGGACCCACCAGAGCAATTCCTGCAGGATGCGCGCCTCCGATTCCGCCAGGAAGAGCGGGCCGGCCGGGTGCATGGTCGCGCGCGAGGCGAGCAGGGCTTCGATATCGGTGGGTGAGCCGCTCCAGAGCTTGTGCCTGATGGCGACGAGTTCGTCCGGAACCTGCGATGGCCGTGGTTCAGGCGCCTGCACGCCTTCGACCGGCAGCAGATTGCCGGCGAAGAGCCTGCGCCCGTGCTGCTCGCGCAAGCGCAGGCCAAGCGCCTGGAGTTCCGGCAGCCCGCCCTCGATCCGGCCGAGCAGCGTGACCTCTGCTGTCTCGGCCTGGAGCGGCGCGAAGATCAGCTCGAGGAATTGCCGCGCCGGCCAGTACAGGAAGGCGCCGGGCTGTGCCTCCATCACGTCGACGCCGCCCTCCGCATCCTCGACGAAGGGCGCGTGCCAGTAGATGTGCTGGCCAGCGATCTTCGGGGTGTGGAGCTGGAGCGCGGTGGGCAAGGTCGCGGCGAGCGCGGCAAGCGTGCGAGGCGCCCGCGCCGTGTCGCAGGCGATCCGCCAGCAGTCGTCGCCGACGATCAGGTCGAGTTTCATGGGCTGGATGTCCGGCGTGGGGTCGTCTCGGTTCAGGTCTTTCCGTCTCAGGGCTTGGGCTTGAAGAAGGAGACGGGCTTGAGGATCTGGTTGCGCATGTCGAGCAGCGGGTCGGCCTCGACGACCTGCTTGCGATAGGCCTGCCAGGCTGGATCGGCCTCCATTGCGTCGCGGCGCGCCTCGCGATTGGCGAGGCTGTCATACTGCCAGAGATGCACGACGCGGCTGAGATCGCCGATATGGGTCTGGAAGAAGCCGAAGGGCTCGCCGAGATACTGGCGCTGCATCGGCAGGCCGACATCCTCATAGAGCTTCAGGAAGTCGTTCAGGCGGTTCGGCCGGGCCGTGTAGACGCGGTGGTCGAAGATCATCGTGCTTCTCCTCTGGTTCCGGCGGAAAGCCGGCTGTTCCTCCGGTGACACGCTCCGTGATCGGAGCGTGCGTTCGCCGTCGTGCGGCCGGTTCTGTCGCTTCGCTGCAAGACTGCATTATCTTGTGTAGACACTTATAGCGCTGCGCTGCGGACTGCGCTAGGGTCCCTCGCAGCGAAAGCTGTGAGTGCCTCCGTCTGCCTGCCCAGAGCCGGCGAAGGAGGCGCCAAGCGCACGGGAGAAAGCGGCGGCGATGAGGAATTCACCGATGGTGGATGAGCAGCTCGACATGCTCGGGCGGATGGTGGCGGTGCGCCATCTCGAGGAGCGGCTCGGCGAGCTGCACAAGGCCGGCAAGACGCGCGGGCCGATCCATCGCTGCGACGGCCAGGAGGCGGTCGGCATCGGCGCGACCGCGATGCTGGCCGACGATGATCTGCTCACCAGCACCCATCGCGGCCATGCGCATTATGTCGGCAAGGGCGTGGGCTTGCATCCGATCGTCGCCGAGATCCTCGGCCGCGCCACCGGCGCCTGCGCCGGCCGGGCCGGGCACATGCTGATCGCCGACGCGAAGAAGGGGCTGCTCGGCGGCAACGCCATCGTCGGCGGCGGCATTCCGGCGGCGACGGGCTTCGCCGTCTCGCTACAGATGAAGAACCGCGCCGATGGCGGCCAGCGCGTCGCCATGTGCATCTTTGGCGACGGTGCGGCGCAGACCGGCATCTGCCATGAATCGATGAATATCGCAGCGTTGTGGACGTTGCCTGTCGTGTTCGTGCTGGAGCACAACCAGTACGGGCTGACCGCTCATCATTCGACGCAATCCTCGGTGCCCGACCTCTCGGTCCGGGCCGCCGGCTACGGCATGCCGAGCGAGATCGTCGACGGCAACGACGTCATCGCCGTCCATCGCGCCGTCGGCGCCGCGGTCGAGCGGGCGCGGCGCGGCGAGGGACCCTCGCTGATCGAGGCCAAGACCTATCGCATGGTCGGCTTCTCGACGAGCGATGTCGGCGGCTACCAGACGGATGAGGACCTTGCCCTCTGGCGCGAGCGCGACCCGATCATGCTCGCCCGCGCCATGCTGGCCGACGCCGTTCCGGCCGAGCGGCTCGACGCGGTCATGGCGGCGGCGCGTGCGGAGGTCGATGCGGCCGTTGAGCAGGCCCTGGACGATCCGCTGCCCAGCTTCGCCGAGCATGCGCCGAGCGCGCCCTATACCGTTGCGGGAGCCTGACCATGGCGATGATGCGTTATGCCGAGGCGCTGCGTTCGGCGCTGCGCGAGGAGATGCAGCGCGATCCATCCGTCTGGCTGATGGGCGAGGACATCGCCGTCTATGGCGGCGTGTTCAAGGTTTCCAAGGACCTGATGGAGGAGTTCGGGCCTGAACGCGTGCGCGACACGCCGATCTCCGAGCAGACGCTGACCGCGATGGCAGTGACAGCGGCGATGGCCGGCACCCGTCCGGTGCTTGAGATCATGTATGCCGACTTCCTGCCGCTCAGCATCGATGCGCTGATGAACCAGGCCTCGATCTACAACTACATCTGGAACGGCCAGGTCACGATGCCCTTCGTGCTGCGCACGCAAGGCGGCGGCGGAGCCGGCGCCGGCGCTCAGCATTCCAAGAGCCTGGATGCGCTCGTCGCCCATATCCCCGGACTCAAGGTGGTCGCCCCCGCGACGGCGGCGGACGCCAAGGGCCTGCTCAAGGCGGCGATCCGCGACGACCATCCGGTGATCTTCCTGGAGCACAAGCTGCTCTACAACACGCGCGACGAGGTGCCGGATGGCGACCATCTCGTCGAGATCGGCAAGGCGCGCATCGCCCGCGCCGGCAGCGACGTCTCGATCATCGCCTCCTCGAAGATGGTGGTCGACGGGCTGAAGGCGGCCGACGAACTGGCCAAGGAGGGCATCTCCGCCGAGGTGGTCGATTTGCGCACGCTGCGCCCGCTCGATCGCGAGACGATCAAGGCGTCGATCACCCGCACGCACCATGCCGTGGTGGTCAACGAGGGCTGGCGCTTCTGCGGCTATGCCGCCGAGCTCAGCGCCACGATCATGGAGAGCTGCTTCGACGATCTCGACGCCCCGGTCGAGCGCGTCGCGACCCACGACATCCCGATCCCCTACAGCGAGCCGCTGGAAAGCACCGTCCTGCCCGATGCCAACAAGATCGCCGCGGCGGCGCGCCGGGCCCTGGCCTGAGGGAGGGCGGCATGAGCCATGAGATCACGCTCGCCGGCGGTGCCGGCGAATATATGGAGAGCGCGACCGTCGTCTCCTGGTCGGCCAAGGTCGGCGACCCCGTCAAGGCTGGCGACGTCGTCGTCGTGGTCGAGACGGCCAAGGCCGCGACCGAGATCGAAGCCGGGTGCGACGGCGTCCTTGCCGCGATCCTGGCGCCGGAAGGGGCGGAGGTCGGCATCGGGGCGGTGCTCGGACGCATCGCCGACAGCCTTGCTGCGGATGAGGTGGCCTTTGCCGCGTCGCAGCCGGCTATTGCAGTGCCGGAGGCTATGGTTCCCAACGCACTGGCCAAGGCCGAGACGGCCAGCCGGCGCATCAGCATCTCGCCGCTGGCCCGGCGGCTGGCGCGCCAGGCTGGTCTCGACACATCCGGCATCGCCGGCACTGGGCCGGGTGGGCGGATCAAGAGCCGAGACATCGAACGGGCCCTGCAGGAGCGGACGGAAGCCGCACCGGCGACTGCCCCCGTCGCAGTCGTGCACTCGCCTGTCGTGGCGAAAGCCGGCCCGGCCGTTCCGCTAGTGCTGCTCCATGGTTTCGGCGCCAATGCCGCGGCCTGGAACATGGTGCGGCCGCATCTCGATGGGCGCCCGGTGCTGACGCCGGAGCTGCCCGGCCACGGCCGGGAACCTGCGTTGGAAACGCCATCGCTGGAAGAGCTCGCCGAAGCGGTGCTCGGCCAGATCGAGGCCAGCGGCGCGCGCGAATGCGATCTCGTCGGGCATTCGCTCGGCGGCGCCGTTGCGGCGGTGCTGGCGGCGAACCAGTCGGTGCGGGTGCGCTCGCTGACGCTGATCGCTCCGGCGGGGCTGGGGCCGGAGATCGATAGCGGATTTCTCGCCGGCTTCCTCTCGGCGCGGACGGCGGAGAGCCTGGCGCCCTGGCTGGAGCGGCTCGCGGCCGATCCCGCCCGGCTGCCGCGCGGTTATGCCCAGGCGATGCTGCGCGAGCGCGAACGCTTCAGCGTCGGCGTGGCGCAGGCCGAAATCGCGCAGAAGCTGTTTCCGGATGGGACGCAGGCGATCAGGATCACTGCCGATCTCGACCGCTTCGCCGGGTCGCTCAAGGTGATCTGGGGCAGGGGCGATCGCATCATCCCGCAAAGGCATCAGGACGAATTGCCCAGCCATGCCGCCTGCCACCGGCTCGCAGGCGTCGGGCACATGCCCTATCTCGAAGCGCCGGCTCTCGTGGCGCAACTGATCCTGCAGAACGTGCGGAGCGCCGAGGCGAGCTGATGCGCCAGGCTTAGTGGCCGTAGCGCGCGACGAGGCAGGCGAACTCGCTCTGCCGGTGCGTATCGGTCTTGGCGAGGATGCGCTGCAGATGGGTTCGCACCGTCGTCGGCGCGACGCCGAGCTTGCGTGCCGCCTGGATGGTGTTCTCGCCGAGGAGGAGGCGCTCGGCAACGCGCGTCTCGGCGCCGGTCAGGCCGTGGTCGCGGGCGACATCGGCGAGCTTGCGGTCGATCGCGCCGGTCTGCTCCTGCATCACCACGACGAAGCGGGCGGGTTCGGCCGCATCGTTGCAATCCTCCGCCAGCGAGATGGCGAGCGCGAAGCTGCTGCGGCCGTCGCGATAGGACAGGCGCAACTCCGCTTCCGGTGTCGCGAGCCGGACCCAGCGCTGCAGGCGGCTGTTCAGCTCTCGGTCGCGGGTCGCAAAGCGCAGCGCGGAGATGATGCCGGCCCAGGTCAGCGCCAGCGCCGCGGCGTTCATTCGCTCGACGCGTAGTTCGGCGTCGAGGGTGAAGACGCAGATCGCATCCGCCGCCGGAGCCGGCCGCTCCCGCAGCTGCGGCATCCGGCAAGCGGGGCGGGAGGCGCTGCTGCTGGCGTAGATCTCGGTGATCGACATGGAATTCTGCTCCGGTGCTGATGGTCTCAGCGACGGAAACGGAAGCGCGCGGCGAATCCGGACACGCAGTGGGGTGAAATTTTCCAGCAGCGTCGTGCCGGCTCCTCGATTTGGAGGACGCGGCGGCCTCGTCATGCCGGTAATCACTGGAGCAAGGCCGTATCTCGGTCCCTCCAGGCGCGTGCGCCGTCATTGCCGCCAGTCGGTGGCACGCGCCGGGCATCCGGCCTCCTTCATGCGAAGGACGCCGGATGCCTGCGGAGGGCTTTTCCTGGACGACAGGGCGCGTGTTCAATGGTCGACGCGCTGGAATTCCGGGGCCTTGCCGCATTGGAGGAGCTGATGACCATGCCCGGCACGCCCGCCATCCATCCGTACAGCCGCGGCGGCCCGGCTTCGCCGTTGTGCGGTGCGCCGGGCTGAATCGTCATGACCGACCCCGCCCGCCAGACTGGACAGAGCGCCAAGCCGCGGCGCTACACCGCCGTCGAGACGCGGCAGGCGCAGCGCAAGGTCGGCCGCTATGGCGGCTGCCTGATGATGGCGCTGTTCGGCATCCCGCTTTTGATCGTGGCGATCGTGATGTCGGCGGGCTTCCTCGGCCCGGTCGCGGGCATGCTTCTGGTCATCATCGCCGTGATCGTCGGCCTCTTCTACAACCTGCTTCAGACTTCGCTGGTTCTGCTGATCCCGAGCGCGGTCCTCGCTGCGCTGGCCTATGCCATCTACCGGCACTATCACCTGCCGGTGGCGATGGCGTCGGCCGATACAGGCGCACGCTTCGCCGCCGAGATCGCGCGGCTGAACGGGCTGCGGCTGGAGGCTGCCAGGGATACCCGCCGCCGCGTGATGCTCTATGTGCCGATGGGTCTGGCGCTGGCCATGATTGTCCTCGTCATGCCAGGCCGGGGCGGCAGCAAGTCCGGCATGCTCGCCGAGTGGCTGCTCGTCCCTTTCCTGCTCGGCTTCGCCATCGCCGTGCCCTGGCTGATCGCGCTGAGCATTCCCGGGGGCCGCTATGCGAAGGCGTTCAAGCGCGAATTGATGCCGCTGCTGCTGCGGCGCCATGGCGAGCTGCGCTATGTCGAGGGCGCCGTGCCGGCGGTCGGCGATCTCGCTACGAGGGGACTCTTGCCGCGGCACGACCGGGCGGAGATCGACGATGCCATCGCCGGCCGCTATGCCGGCTACGAATTGCGCCTGAGCGAGATCGAGCTCGAACGCAGGAGCGGCAAGAACAACAGCACGGTGTTCAACGGCCTCCTGCTCGTGCTCGCGGTCGACACGCCCTTCCTCGGCACGACCATGGTGCTCGACAAGAGCCGCCCGGCTCCGTCCGGCCTGATGTCGGTCAGGCTGGAGGACCCGCGCTTCGCCTCGATCTACGATGTCTACGGCAACGACCAGGTCGAGGCACGCACCGTGCTGACGCCGGCGGTGATGGAGCGGCTGCTGTCGATGGCCGATGGTGGTGACTTCTTCCCGCCCTCCTGCCTGGTCGAGCGCGATAGCATCACCTTCGCCGTCGCGCAGACCGGAACGCGCCTGCTCTTCGAGCCGCCGAGCCTGCAGGCGCACGACGCCGCGACGCAGCTGCAATATCTCGAAGGCGAACTCGCGTTGGTGTTCCGCCTGGTCGATGCGATGATCGCCATGCATGTCGCGGTCAAGCCGGGCGGCACGATGCCTCCCGGCACATCCTTCTCCGAGCGGCCGGCTGAGCCGCCGGGCGATCCCTCATCCTCAAAGGGCCCGACGCCGTGACCGCTTTCCTGTTCCTCATGCTCGGCCTCGGCGTCGCGCTGTATCTCTGGTACGCGGCGATCGTCAGGCGCCGGAACGCCGTGGGCGAAGCGCTCGGTTCGATCGATGCGCAGCTGCAGCAACGCCACGACCTGATCCCCAATGTGCTCGCCATCGCCCGCCGCTTCCTGGAGCATGAGCGTGGCCTGCTGGAGGAGCTGACGGCATTGCGGGCGCGGGCCATGCCGAAGCTCGGCGAGCGCGACTTCGCCAGCGTCGCAGAGAAGTTCCGGACGGAAGAGGCTATCTCCGCCGACCTGACCCGGCTCTTCGCCGTGGCGGAGAATTATCCCGAGCTGACCTCCTCGGCGCCGATGGTCGAGGCGCAGCGCAGCTATGACGAGGTCGAGGCCAACATCGCCGCCGCTCGCCGCTTCTACAACAATGCCGTCGGCGATCTCAGGAATGCGGTGCAGGTCTTTCCCGGGTCGCTGGTGGCAGGGCTTGCGGGCGTGCGCGATTTGCCGCCCTTCTTCGAGGCGGCCGAGGCGGCGCGCCAGCCGGTCAAGGCGAGCGATCATCTCTAAGGGGGATGCGATGCGGATATCCGGGACCATTGCCGTGGCGTTCGTCACCTGCCTCGCGGCAGGCGCCACCGGGGCGGCCGAGGCGCTACCGAAGCTCGTCGGCCAGGACTACGGCAAGGCGCGCGCGGCCCTGCTGCGACAGGAGTGGCGGCCGGTTGCGTTGCCCGATGCCGATCAATGCATGGCCGGCGACAAGCGCTGCGCCGGGCGGCCGGAAATGTATGTCTGCGCCGGCACGGGTCTTGGCCAATGCGTCTTCGTCTGGCGCCGCAAGGCGGTGGTGATCGACGTGATGACCGAGGGCGAGGAGCGCCCGGTCGTGCGCTATGTGCGCCCGCGCAAGGACTGAACGGACGGCCTCATGAACCAGCGCGTCGATCTCGACCGGGAGCAATGGGCCGCGATCCGCGACCTGTTCGATGCGCTCGCCGAGGCTACGCCGGCGGAACGCGAACGCGCCTTGGCGGAAAGCCGGCAGCCGGCGGCGGTCATCGCCGAAGCCAAGGCGCTGCTCGCGGCGGCCGATGGGGCCGGCGATTTCATGCAGGCTGATGCGGGCCTGCTCGCGGGCGTGCCGGCGCCGGAGGTGCCGTATCAGTCGCTGCCGGCCGGAGCGCGGGTCGGCGCCTTCTCGATCGTGGCGCTGATCGGCCGGGGCGGGCAGGGCGAGGTCTACCAGGCCGAGCGCTGGCAGGGCGGCTTCGAGCAGAATGTCGCGCTCAAGTTGCTGCGTCCGGAGGCGGCCGAGCAATTCGCCCGCTTCGAATATGAGCGCCAGGTCCTCGCCGGCTTCGAGCATGCCGGCATCGCGCGCCTGGTCGATGGTGGCAAGGCGCCGGATGGGCGGCCCTATCTCGCCATGGAGTTCGTCGCCGGCACGGCGATCACGCGGCATTGCGCGGAGGCGGGTCTCCCACTCGATGCGCGGCTCGACCTGTTCGAGCAGGTCTGCGAGGCCGTCGCCTATGCGCATCGCAACCTCGTCGTCCATCGCGACCTCAAGCCGTCCAATGTGCTGGTGACGCCGGAGGGCCAGGTGAAGCTGCTCGATTTCGGCGTCGCCCATGCGCTGGAAGCGCCTGGCCAGACGCTGATGACGCAGGTCGTGTTCACGCCAGATTATGCCGCGCCTGAGCAGTTCGAAGGGCGCAACCCGACGACGGCGACCGATGTCTATGCGCTCGGTGCGATCCTGTTCGAATTGCTCACCGGCCGGCCGCCCTGGCAGTTGGCGAATTCGGCCTTCGCCGGGGCGATGCGCGTGATGCAGGACCAGCCGCCGCTGCCGAGTCGGGCCGCGGCCGAGCGCGAGGGTGCTCCGGTCCCGCCGGAGCAGCTGCGCGGCGATCTCGACGTCATCGTGCAGAAGGCGATGCGCTACGAGGCAGGCGAGCGCTATCAAAGCGTCGACGAACTCGCGGAGGATCTCCGGCGCTTTCGCCGGCTGGAACCGATCGCGGCGCGGCGCGGCGAGCAGCTCTACCGCATCCGCCGCTTCCTGCGCCGCAACCGGACGCCGCTGATCGCGGCCGGGCTGCTGCTGGCGGCGCTCGGGGCCGGCGTGGCCGGCGTCGTCATGCAGATGCGCCGGACCGAGATCGCCCGGCTCGCCGGCACCGCCGAGAACGAGCGCGCCACGGCGCTGCGCGACGGCTTCATGCTGCTGCTGCGTGCGGCGTCCCAGGGCGGCGGACCCGGTTTCGCCTCGGCGCGGCAGGTGCTCGATGCTGCCGCAGCGCAGTTGCAGCGCGAGGGCGATGCCCATGCGCCGCTGCTGCTGCGGACCCTGGCCGAGCTCTATGGCGAGATCGGCGATCCGCGCACGGCCATCAGGCTGATGGAGCGCTATGCCGAGCAGGTGCGCGGCAGCGCCGGCCGGCTGGCCGAAGCACAGCTGGCGCTGGCCGGCTACCGCTTCCAGCTCGGCGAGCGCGACAAGGCGCAGGCCGCGCTGTCCGAGGCGAAGCGCTTCTTCGAGAGCGAGCCGGCCCGCCATCCCAAGCAATTGGCGGAACTCGCCGGGGTCGAGGCCGGGCTGCTGCGCGAGGCCGGGAAGCGCCCGGAGGCGATGGCGCGGCTGCGGACGGCGATCGCCGAACTGACCGCCCTGTTCGGCCGCGACAATGGCGAGATCGCGACGCTGCAGCACAATCTCGCGCTGCATGCGCTGGAGGCCGGCCAGATCGAGGTGGCGGCGCAGGCGCTCGACGAGGCCGAGCGCGTGCTGGCGGCATCCGGGCGCGGCCGTTCGGTGATCGCAACCGGCGTGCTCAACCTGCGGGCCGCGCTGGCACTGCGCCAGGGCGATGCGGCCGGTGCCGAGACGCTATGGCGCCGGGCGGCCGAGCGGCAGCGGCGCGACTATGGGCCTTCGCTCGCTCTGGCCGCGATCGAGCTCAATCTCGGCCGGCTGATCATGGCCGGCAGCCGCTTCGCCGAGGCGATGCCGATTCTCGAAGGGGCGCTGCGCATCGCTGCTCCGCTCGCGGGCGAGAGCAACCCTGTCACCATCATGCTGCGCCAGAGCCGCGCCACCGGGCTGATGGTGCAGAACCGGCTCACCGAGGCGCAGGGCGAGATCGACCAGGCGTTGCGGGCGGCGCAGACCGCCTTCGGCGAGCGCCATCCCTATGTCGGGATCGGGCTCGGGGCGCGTTCGCAGATCCTGCTGGCGCGGGGCGATCCCGGCGCGGCCAGGCAGTCGCTCGAACAGGCGGAAGCCATCCTGCGCGAAGCCGGCACCGCCGGCGCGCCGCATCTCGCCGAGCTCGGCCCGACGCGCGCGCTGATCGAGGAGGCCCTGCGCGCAAAGGCGTCGCGTCAGCCCTGAAGCTCGCGATAGAGCCAGGCGCGGGCCTGGAGCCAGTCGCGCCTGACGGTGCGATCGCTGATGCCGAGGATGCGCCCGGTCTCCTCCTCGCTGTAGCCGGCGAAGAAGCGGCATTCGACGACCTTGACCAGGCGTGGATCGATCGCTTCGAGCGCGGCGAGCGCCTCGCTGATCCGGACGACCTCGTCGTCGCCTGCTGCCGGAAGATCGTGCTCATCGTTGAGCGGCAGGGGACGCTGGCCTTCGCCGCGCTTCTGGCTGAGCCGGGCGCGGGCGGCGTCGACGAGCGCGTGCCGCATGGCGGTCGCGGCGCTCGCCAGGAAATGCGCCTCGCTGGTCCAGCCGGCGCTCTGGCGCAGCTTGAGATAGCTCTCGCTGACCAAAGCCGTGGTCTGCAAGGTCAGCGGCTTGCCGGCGCGCAGACGTTCGCGATGCGCGATCCTGCGGAGCTCCTGATAGAGCGCATCGGTCAAGGCATCGAGCGAGAGGCTGGGGTCGGCGGCCGTCATCGCCGCGACGATAGTGATGCAGGCCGGGCGCTGCAACGCGGCGGAGATGCTGGTCAGGCGATTGCTTGCAAGGCTGGCTCATCCCCTTCCCCCCGCTTGCGGTGGGGAAGGGTTAGGGATGGGGGCCGCAAAGTAGGGCTCGGGACTTTTTCCAATCCGACGCCGAGCGGCACTGCCCCCCACCCGACCCTCCCCACCGCAAGCGGGGGGAGGGCTTGCGCATGCCGGCAACGGCGGAGAAAGCCTTCAAGTGATTGCCTTGGACCGCCGGTGACAAGCGTAGCTCAGGAGGGCGAGGCGAGGCCCCGGCAGACCAGACGGACCAGACCCTCGATCTGGCGGTCGAGATCGCGGCGCGGCACGGCGATCAGCTTCTCCTCCAGGCCGATCGCGACGACGCCATGGACGGCCGAGAACAGGGTCCGGCTCATCAGCATCCGCTCCGGCTCGGCTCGATCCGGCAGCAGCACGCTGAGCGGCTCCAGGATATGGCGGAACAGCGTCATCTGCTCGCTCACCGCCCAATCCGGCACCGTCGCGCCCTCGGCCATGCGGTGCTCGAACAGGACGCGCCAGAGCTGCAGGTTGTCGCGGGCGAAGGCGCAATAGGCGAGCGCGACTGCGACCAGCCTGTCGGTGGCCTCGTTAGCGGAGGCCGGTGCATCATCGCTCTCGGCCGCGCTCAGCGCCGCGTCGAGCCGTGCCAGCGTGCGCGAGCCGACACGCAGGACGAGTTCGTCCATGTCATCGACGAGATTGTAGATCGCGCCGAGCGCGCAGCCGATCTCCTGTGCCAATTCGCGCGCCTTCAGGCCGGGCAGGCCCCTCTCGGCGATCGCCTTCTCTGCCGCATCGATCAGCTGGATTCGCTGCCGCTCGCGGCGCTCTGCCGTCGTGGTCATTCCGTCGATCTCAAAATTTGTGAACATTGTTCAAAATATCTCTTGAACGCCGTTCATGGGTGGATTATGCATGTCCTCGTGAACAACGTTCATAGCAAGGAAGCGTCAATGTTCAAGATGTTTCTCACCTTTGTCCGCGGCAGCGCCGCCATTGCCGAGGAGCGCTTTGCCGATCGCAACGCGCTCCTCATCCTCGACCAGCAGATGCGCGATGCCGCCGGCGCCTTCGAGCGTGCCAAGAAGGCGCTCGCGGTCGCGATCGCGCAGGACCGGCAGGAGAGCGAGCGGCTCGCCGCGAGCCATGCCCGCATCGCCGATCTGGAGAACCGGGTCGCCGCGGCGCTCACCGCCGGCGACGACGTCCTGGCCCGTGAGGGCGCGGAGGCTATCGCCGCTTTGGAGGCCGACCGCGATGCGGCGGCGGGCGCGCAGGCGCTGTTCGCCGCCGAGATCGTCCGCCTGCGCCGCCATGTCGGCCAGGCCCAGGCGCGGATCGCCGAGCTGGATCGCGGCCGGCGTCTCGCCCGCGCCTCGGAAGCGGTGCGCCAGATGCGCCAGGGCCGCATCGAGACCGGCCCCGCCTATGAATCGACGTTGGCCGAAGCCGAGCAGACGCTGAAGCGCCTGCGCGAGCGTCAGGTCGAGGCCGAGGCGGCCGAGACCGCACTCGACGAACTCGACGGCGCGGCCGCCGCCTCGGTTACCGAGAAGCTCGCAGCCAAGGGCTTCGGTCCCAGGCTGCGGAGCACCGCCGACGATGTGCTGGAGCGGCTGCGCAGCTGCCAGCTCCAGGCGAATTGACCTCTTTCATCTGCAAAGGCACCCGACGGGAGAACAGCCATGAACCAGAATGCACAGCCCCATAGCGGCGCTTGGGTCAGCTTCACCTACGCCTCGTTCTTCGCCGCCGCGGCCATGGTTGGCGCCGGCGTCCTGTTCCTGCCGCTCGACTGGTGGGCCAAGGGCTATCTCGCCATGGGCTGCGTGATGCTCGTCCAGTCCTGCATCACCATGACCAAGACGGTCCGCGACATGCACGAGGCGTCCAAGCTGGTGAACCGGATCGAGGATGCCCGCACCGAGCGCCTGCTGATGGATGCCGGCAAGCCGGCTCTGTGAGTTTTGCTGCTCGGCCCGCAAGTCCCGCTTAACCGCAAACCGAGATCGGCCGGCGCAGGCAAGAGTTGCTAAAGCCCGGCCGGTGCAACCTCACCGTCCCTTCCCGTGAGATCGCCATGTTCGACACATTGATGCTGAAGCGGCGCTTCGCCCCGCTGTTCTGGGCGCAGTTCTTCTCAGCTTTCAACGACAATTTCCTCAAGAACGCGCTGGTCTTCATCATCCTCTACAAGCTCGCCGGCTCGCATGGCGAAGCGCTGGTGACCCTGGCGGGCGGGCTCTTCATCGCACCCTTCTTCCTGCTCTCGGGGGTCGGCGGCCAGATGGCCGACCGCTTCGACAAGGCGCTGATGGCGCAGCGGCTGAAGCTCGCCGAGATCGGCGCGGCGGCGGTCGCGGTGCTCGGCTTCACCCTGCCTTCCGTGCCGGTGCTGTTCGTCGCGCTTGTCCTGTTCGGCGTGATCGCGGCGCTGTTCGGCCCGATCAAATACGGCATCCTGCCCGACCATCTGAAGCGCGAGGAATTGCCGGCCGGCAACGCGCTGATCGAGGGCGCGACCTTCATCGCCATCCTGCTCGGCACCATCGCCGGCGGCCTCACCGCGCGTGAAGGCGGCGATGCCGCGCAGCTCAGCCTGCTGATCCTGGTCTTCGCGCTGGCCTGCTGGGTCGCGACCCTGTTCATCCCGAAGACCGGGCCGGCGGCGCCCGACCTCGTCGTCGACCGCAACATCCTGCGCTCGACCCGCGATCTCCTGAAGGATCTCTGGGGCGATGCCCGGCTGTGGCGCACCGGCGTCATGGTCTCGCTGTTCTGGCTGATCGGCGCGGTGGTGATGTCGCTCTTGCCCTCGCTGGTGAAGAACGGCATGGGCGGCACCGAGATGGTCGTCTCGACCTATCTCGGCATCTTCGCCATTGCGATCGCGGTCGGCTCCGGCATCGGCTCTTTCCTGTCGAGCGGGCGCATCGTGCTGCTGCCGGTGCCGGTCGCCGGCGTGGTGATGGGCCTGTTCGCGCTCGATCTCGGCTGGGCAGTCTCCGGCGTCGTCGCGCATCAGCCGGCGCAGGATATCGGCGCCTTCTTCGCAGGCCCCTCCGCCTGGCGCGTCGGCATCGACCTCGCCGGCCTCGCCATCGCCGGCGGCGTCTTCGTCGTGCCGTCCTTCGCGGCGGCGCAGGCCTGGGCCCCGGCCGAGAAGCGCGCCCGCATCGTCGCCGCCGTCAATGTGCTCTCGGCCGCCTTCATGGTCGCCGGCGCCGTCGTGGTCGCGCTGCTGCAGGCGGCGGGCCTGACGCTCAGCCATCTCTTCCTGCTGATCGGCGTCCTCACCATCGCGGCGTCCGTCTGGATCCTGCGGACGCTGCCGACCAATCCGCTCAGCGACTTCCTCTCGATCCTGTTCCGCGCCTTCTACCGGGTCGAGGTCAGCGGCCGCGAGAACATCGCCAAGGCCGGCGACAACGCGATCATCGCGCTGAACCACGTCTCCTTCCTCGATGCGGCGCTGGCGCTCTCGATCCTCGACAAGGAGCCGGTCTTCGCCATCGACCACGGCATCGCCCAGCGCTGGTGGGTGAAGCCCTTCCTGAAGCTGACCCGCGCCATGCCGCTCGATCCGGCGCGGCCGCTGGCGACGCGCTCGCTGATCAACGCCGTGAAGAACGGCGAGAGCCTGGTGATCTTCCCGGAAGGACGCCTCACCGTCACCGGCAGCCTGATGAAGGTCTATGACGGCGTCGGCATGATCGCCGAGAAGTCGGGCGCGCAGGTCGTGCCGGTGCGGATCGAGGGGCTGGAGGCGACGATCTTCTCGCGCCTGACCCGCGAGCAGGTGCGCCGGCGCTGGTTCCCCAAGGTGCGTGTCACCGTGCTGGAGCCGGTCTCGCTGAGCGTGCCGGAGGAGCTGAAGGGCAAGCCGCGGCGCCAGGCGGCGGGTGCGGCGCTCTACCAGATCATGTCCGACCTGATCTTCAAGACCACCGACATCGACCGCAGCGTCTTTTCGGCGGTGGCGGAAGCGGCGGTGGTCAACGGCAAGGGCCGCGTCGCGGTCGAGGATCCGATCACCGGCAGCCTGACCTATAAGCGCCTGTTGATCGGCGCCGAGGTGCTCGGCCGCAAGCTGATGCCGCTGGCCGGCAAGGGCGAGGCGATCGGCGTGATGCTGCCCAACGCCAATGGCGCGGCGGTGACGCTGCTCGGCCTGATGTCGGCGGCGCGCGTGCCGGCGATGATCAACTTCACGGCCGGCGCCACCAATATCGCCGCAGCCTGCAAGGCGGCGCAGGTCAAGACGATCGTCACCTCGCGCGCCTTCGTCGAGAAGGGCCGGATGGGGCCGCTGATCGAGGCGCTGCAGGCGGATGTCCGCATCGTCTATCTGGAAGACGTGCGCGCTACGGTCACGACCGGCGACAAGCTTTGGGCGCTCTGGCACCACGGCACGCCGATCGAAGAGGCCAAAGGCTCGGATCGCGCGGCGATCCTGTTCACCTCGGGCTCGGAGGGAGCGCCCAAGGGCGTGGTGCTCTCGCACCGGAACATGCTGGCCAATGCGGCGCAGGCCGCGGCCCGCATCGACTTCGGCCGGCGCGACAAGGTCTTCAACGTGCTGCCGGTGTTCCATTCCTTCGGCCTGACGGCGGGGCTCGTCCTGCCGCTGGTCTCGGGCGTGCCGGTCTATCTCTACCCGTCGCCGCTGCACTACCGAATGGTGCCGGAGCTGGTCTATGGCTGCAACGCCACCATCCTGTTCGGCACCGACACCTTCCTCACCGGCTATGCCCGCGCCGCGCACCCCTACGATCTGCGCTCGTTGCGCTACATCGTCGCCGGCGCCGAGCCGGTGAAGGACACGACGCGGCGGACCTATGCCGAGAAGTTCGGCCTGCGCATCCTGGAGGGCTACGGCGTGACCGAGACCGCGCCGGTGCTGGCGCTGAACACGCCTATGTTCAACCGCTTCGGCACGGTCGGTCGGATCATGCCCGGCATGGAAGCCAGGCTCGAGCCGATGCCGGGCGTCGAGGAGGGCGGCCGGCTGCATGTCAGCGGCCCGAACATCATGCTGGGCTATCTCAAGTCGGAGAATCCAGGCGTGCTCGAGCCGCCGCCCGAGGGCTGGCACGACACCGGCGACATCGTCGTGATCGACAAGGACGGCTTCGTCACCATCAAGGGCCGGGCCAAGCGCTTCGCCAAGATCGCCGGCGAGATGGTCTCGCTCGCCGCGGTCGAGGCGCTCGCCGCCGAATGCTGGCCGGGCGTGCTCTCCGGCGTCGCCAGCCTGCCCGATGCCCGCAAGGGCGAGCGGCTGGTGCTGGTGACGCAACAGAAGGACGCGACGCGCGCCGCCTTCCAGGCCTTCGCCAAGGGCAAGGGCGCCGCGGACCTGATGATCCCGGCCGAGGTGATGGTGGTGCCGGCCGTGCCGGTGCTCGGCTCCGGCAAGCTCGACTTCGCCGGCATCTCCAGGCTGGTGAAGGAGCGTGCCCAGGCTCCGGTCGCTGCCGTGGTGGCCTGAAGGCGATGCTCGGCTTCTGGTTGAAGGCACTCAGGCGGCCAACGCTCGACCTTACGCTCGCGACCGCGCCCGGTTTGACGACGCGGATCATCGAGCGGCCGGGCGTTGTGCTCGACGATGCCGAGCTCGCGGCGCTGGTCGAGCAGTTGCGGACCGTGGCAGGGCGGACGCTGGCGCAGGGCGCGCTGACCTATGGCGTCTTCTCCGGCGAGCGCGAGCGCCTGAGCCAGAGCATCGTCACCCTGATCAGCGAGACGGCGACCGGGCGACCGGTCGCCTTCAACGCCCTGGCGCAGATGCAGCTCTCGCTGAACGGCGAGCCGGAGCAGGTCACGCATCTCGGGCTCGTCATGGTCGATCCCGAGGTGCGCGGGCGCGGCCTCTCCTGGGTGCTCTACGGCCTGACCGTGCTGGTGCTGTTCGTGCGCGGGGGCCTGAGGCCGCGCTGGATCTCGAATGTGACGCAGGTTCCGAGCGTGGTCGGCATGGTCTGCGAGACCTTCTCCGACGTCTATCCTTCGCCGGATGCCGGCAGCCGCCAGAGCTTCGCGCACCTCTCACTCGCCCGGCAGATCATGCGCGGGCACCGCCATGTCTTCGGCGTGGGGGAGGAGGCCGGCTTCGAGGAGGCGCGCTCGGTCATCACCGACGCCTATACCGGTGGCTCGGACGATCTGAAGAAGAGCTTCGAGCAGGCGACCCAGCATCGCGAGCCGCGCTACAACACGTTCTGCCGGGAGACGCTGGACTACGAGCGGGGCGACGACGTGCTCCAGCTCGGCCGCATGGATCTGGCGGCGGCGCGGAGGTACCTGCTCGGGCAGGTTCCGCGCGCCTCGCTGCCCGGTCTGATCGGCGCTTCCGCCTTCCTCCTGCTGCAGCGGCTGGTGCTGCCCTTGCTGCACTGGCTCGACGATACCAGGCGTTTCGGCACATTGCGTCCACGCGCCGCCAGGACGAAGCCATGATTCCCGGATTCAGCTACGAGCTCTTCACCACCCGCAATATCGGCTTCGTCACGGAAGTAGAGCAGGCGCGGCTGCAGCAGGCGACGATCTTCGTCTGCGGCGTCGGCGGCATGGGCGGGGCCGCTTTCATGGCACTGGTCCGGGCCGGGATCGGCCGCTTCATCATCGCCGACATCGACGTCTTCGAGGTCTCGAACCTGAACCGGCAGGTCTTCGCCAATGCCGGCACGGTCGGCCAGCCCAAGGCGGAAGCCGCCGCCGAGGCGGCGCGCGCGATCAATCCGGAGATCGAGATCGAGGTGCTCGGCGCCGAATGGGCGGAGCGCCTGCCGGAGATCGCGGGGCGCTGCAAAATCATCGTCAACGGCATGGACGACATCGCCGCCGGCCTGCACCTCTACCGCACGGCGAAAGCGGCCGGCGCCAGCGTGATCGACGCCTATATGGCGCCGCTCCCCTCGGTGATCGTGGTCCGGCCGGAGGATCCGCGCCCGGAGGAGCGGCTCAGCTTCCCGACCCTCGGCAAGGATTGGCGCACGCTCAGCGAGGACGACAAGCGCGCGGCGATGCTGTGCGAGGTCACACATGTGATGCTGCATTCGCGCTCGCGCCATCATGTCGATCTCGCCATTGCCGGCGAGGTCGCGGCCGGCCGGCGCAGCCGGATGTCCTTTGCGCCGATGGTGATCACCACCGGCATGATGATGGCCTATGAGACGATTGCGCTGGCGCTCGGCAAGCGCACCGGCACCGATTGCCGCGGCTGGTTCTTCAACCCTTATCGGCCGGCGGTCGAGCGGCCCCTGCCGGCGCCGGTCGCGGCGCTGCTGAAGCCCTTCGTCGTGCGAGCGCTCAAGCAGATGGTGGCCGGGCCATGAATGGCGGCTTCGCCAACCCTGCCTTGGTCGCCGATTCCATCGTCGACATCTGCGGCGCGCTCGGCCTTGCCGTCGCCATGCTGACCTTGCGCCGGCGCGATCCACGCGGGGCGCTGACGACGCGTTTTCTCCTGGCGATGGGGCTCGTCGCTGCGCTCTTCCTGCTGCGCGGCCTCGGCTGGTGGAGCGGCAGCGTCCTGCTGGAGCGATTGGCGCTGTCCTGCGCCGCGCTGTTCCCGCTGGGGGCGCTGATCGTCACCGAAGGCATGCTGCGCCGGCATGCGCCGCGTGTCGGCAAGATCGCCGTGCTCGCCGGCTCCGGCCTGCTCGTGCTCGGCAGCCTCATCGGCCTTGCCGATCATCCCTGGGCCTATGACCTGGCGCTGGCCGGCTTTCAGTTCGTCACGGTCGCCTTTTGCGGGCTGCTGCTGTTCCGGCGCGATCCGGCTTCGCTGACCGAAGCGGAGAATACGAGTGTCTGGCGGCTCGGGCTCTGCGCCTTCCTGATCCTGCCCTTCGCGCTCAGCGATTTCCGGGGGCTGCTGCCGGATATGCCGGTCCGGCTTGGCGGTGTCGGCGCATTGCTGCTGGTTTCGATCGTGCTCGTGACCGGCGGCGCAGCGCCGACGCGCCGGCAAGGTTTCGTCCTGCTCGGCCTGCGTGTCGCGGCGGCATTGCTGCTGGGCGCAGCTGCCGCACATGTCACGCCCGGCGCCGACCTCGCCCATGGCGTCAGGCTCTGCGCCGTGACACTTGCCGGCGTTCTCGCGATCGCGCTCGCGGTCGATGCGCTGTCGAGTTCATTCGACGCGACTGCGCCCGGCGTCCTCGGCTCGCTCGCCCGCTCGCGCGCCGAGACGCGAGAGACGCTGATCGCCCAGCTCGCCGGGCACCCGCTGTTCAGCAGCGCCCGCCGGCTCGGCGAGGCCGAGCTCGGCGATTACGACCCCGCCGTCCTGAAGCCGGCGCTGCGCGAGATCAGCGTGCTCCATGCCTCCGGGCGAAGCTGGCCCTGGCCGTCGACCGAGCCGGCCGCCGAACGGCTCGCGGCCTTGATGGCGGCCCATTCCGTCAGCCATCTGCTCGTGCTCGGCGAGGAGCCGCTCGACCTGCTGCTGGTCACCGTGCCGGTGGTGTCGGACGATCCTGCGACCGAGACGGCGCTGGCGCTGGTGCGCCGGCTCCTGGCGAGCGCACCGAGCAAGGTCCCGGCATGATCGAGATCACCAGCAACGACCGCAAGGCAGCCTTCGCCGTCACGGCCGAGGTCTATCCGGCGGACAGCCCGTATGTGCCGCCGATGTGGTCCGATTTCGACCGCATGCTCGATCCCGCGCGCAATCCGCTGGTCAAGAACGGGCATGGCCGTTTCGAGTTGTTCACGGCGCTGAGGGACGGGCGACCGCTCGGACGCATCGTCGCTGCGATCCACGACGCCTCGAATGCGCGCCATGGCACGGCCCGGGCCCAGTTCGGCTATTTCGACTGCACCGATGGTGTCGAAATCGCTTCGGCTCTGCTCGGCGCTGCCGAGAACTGGGCGCGCGAACGCGGCATGGCGGAGCTCGTCGGCAACTTCAACCTGACGGCGATGCAGCAGGCCGGCGTCGTCACAGGCGGCTTCGAGAACGCGCCCTTCACCGACATGATCTTCAGCCCGCCGCATGTCGCGCGGCTGCTCGAAGCGAACGGCTATGCCCCGACCTTCCCGATGACGACCTTCCGGATCGCGCTCGCCGAGGTCGATCCCTCCGGCCTGCTCGGCGAGAAGCAAAGGGCGATCCTCGCCGATCCCGATTACCGCTGGATGCCGATCGACCGCCGGCATTTTGCCGAGCGGCTGGAAGAGTCGCGTCTCATCCTCAATGACGGCTTCGACGCCAATCCGATGTTTGTGCCGCCCACGGCGGAAGAATACCGCTTCCAGGCCGGCGACATGATGTGGGTGATCGACAAGCGCATCTCGACCGTGGTCCACCACAAGGGCGAGCCGGTCGGTGCGATCATCGCGATCCCCGACCTCAACCCGCTGGTGAAGGCGGCCGGCGGGCGGATCGGCCCGAGCTTCCCCTTGCGCTTCCTCTGGCATCGCTGGAGCAACCGGCGCGCCGTCATCGTCTACCAGTCGGTCAATCGCGCCTTCCATAATCACGGGCTCAACGGCGCCATGCTCTACAAGGTGACGAGCGCATTGAAGGCGGCGGGCTATGACGAGCTCGGCGGCACCTGGATCGCCGACGTCAACGGGCCGAGCCTCAGGCAAGCCGAGAAGGCGGGGGCAAAGCCGCTGCACCGGCTGCACCTCTTCGCCAAGAGCCTACGGGGCTGACGATGATGCTCGACCGGCCCCTGCTCGAAGAGCTGCTTGCCGAGGCCCGGCAGGCACCGAGCGTCCACAATATCCAGCCGACACGCTGGCGGCTCATTGGCGGCGATGAGCTGCTCCTGCTGGAAGACGTTGCGCGGCGCCTGCCGGCAGCCGATCCGTCAGGGCACGATGTCCGGCTCTCGCATGGCGCTGCGATCGAGGGGCTGTCGCTGGCGCTCGGCCGGCGCGGTTTGAGGATCGCGCAGATCGAGCCGCTGACCGATGCCACGGCGTCGGATGGCTTGCAGCCGATGGCGCGCATCACCATCGCAGCGGGCGGCGAACTCGATGGGCTGGCGGATTTCGTCTCCACCCGGGCGAGCTGGCGCGGCGGCTTCCGCCCGGTCGATCAGGCTGGCGAGGCGGCGTTCTACATGTTCTCCGCCATGGCCGGCGATGTGAAACTGGTCCGCGGCGCGGAAGCCGTTGACGCGATCGCAGGGATCGCCGACGAGGCCGGCTTCCACTTCCTCTGCGACGACGCCCATCGAGCCGAATTGCTGCGCTGGATGCGGCTATCGCGATCTGATCCGGCTTACCAGCGAGATGGGCTCAGCGCCGAGGCGATGGCGATGCCGGGCGTGGTCGCGTTCGCGACCAGGCTGGTGCTCGGCCCGCTGTTTTCGCCGCTGCGTCGGCTGGGTCTTGCCGCGACGCTGGTGAGCGAGCGCGGCAAGTTCGCGAACTCCGCCGTCGCACTTTTCCATCGGCCGGATGGCGAGGACCCGCTCGCGACCGGGCGCGCCTTCTACCGCGCCTGGTTGATGATGACGGCGCAGGGCCTCGCCGCCTGCCCGGTCTCGGTGCTGGCCGACTGGCCGGCGAGCAATCGGCAACTTATCGAGCGACATGGCGTTCCCGAAGGGCGGCGTCTGGTCAACGTCTTCAGGCTCGGGCAGCCCGATGGCGCGCCTGCGGGAGAGCGAGCCAGGCTGCCGGTATCGGAGCTGATCGTCTGATCGCAGTCGCAAGGCTGGACAATCGGCGACGGCACGACAGATTGAACACAGGTTTTTCTGCGAGAGGATGCCAGGCATGCTGCCGGACGAGATGGTCAAGCGCTTCAGGGTCACGGATGGCGACGATTTCAAGCTGAAGCATTTCGACCCCGGTGAGACCTGCGGCCTCGACCTCGACAAGGACGGCGCGCGCGATCTGCTGCAGACCGGCGTCAGGCGCCTGCGCGAGCTGCAGGAACGGCTCTTCGCCGAACGGCGCTGGTCGGTGCTGATCGTCCTGCAGGCGATCGATACCGCCGGCAAGGACGGGACGATCGAGCACGTCATGTCCGGCGTCAATCCGCAGGGCTGCGAGGTCACCTCCTTCAAGGCGCCGAGCTCGCTGGAGCTGCGCCATGACTTTCTCTGGCGCACCGCCTGCGCGCTGCCGGAACGCGGCGAGATCGGCATCTTCAACCGCTCCTATTACGAGGAGGTGTTGGTCGTCCGCGTCCATGAGGAGCTGCTGCGCAAGCAAGGCCTGCCGCCCAAGCTGATCGGCAAGCATGTCTGGCGCGATCGCTTCGAGAGCATCCGCGATTTCGAGAAGCATCTGGCGCGCAACGGCACTGTCGTCCTGAAGTTCTTCCTCAACCTGTCGAAGGACGAGCAGCGCCGGCGCCTGCTGGCGCGGATCGACGAGGCCGACAAGAACTGGAAGTTCGATGCGGGGGATCTCGCCGAACGCAAGCATTGGGACGACTACCAGGATGCCTACCAGGACGCGATCGCCGAGACCGCGACCAAGCATGCGCCCTGGCATGTCGTTCCCGCCGACAACAAATGGTTCACCCGGCTGATCGTCGCGGCGGCGATCGTCAACCGCCTCGAGAAGCTCGATCCGCAGTTTCCCGTGGTCGACGACGAGGCACGCAAGGTGATGGCGAAGGCGCGCAAGGAACTGCTCGCCGAGGATGACGGGCGCAAGCGCCGGGGAGATTAGTCAGCTGCCGCGGGCAGGGGAGGCCTCGTCGCTGCGAACATAGCGCCAAAGCACCTCGGCGATCTCGGCCCGCTGGCGGGCCTTCGCCTCGAGCGAGGACATGTCCCAGCGGAACTGCGCCTCGAAGGTATGGCGGTTCGCCACCGAGAAGATCGACAGGGCGTTCAGTGTGGCATGGAGCACGTGGGCCTCGATCTCCGGCCTGATCGCCCGAAGACCTTTACCCTTGGCGAGCACGCGCTCGATCTGGCCGATGATCGGCCTCGTCATTTGCTGGAGCGTCTCGCTGCTGGCGACATGCCGGCCGCGATGGATGTTCTCGATTGCGACGAGGCGGACGAATTCCGGGTTGGCCTGGTGAAAGTCGAAGGTGAATTCGGCGAGCCGGCGGATCGCCGCCTCCGGTTCGAGAGTTTCGAGATGCAGGCTCTCCTCCGCCTGGCGCATCCTGCCATAAGCCATCTCCAGCACGGCGATGAAGAGCTCTTCCTTCGAGTTGAAGTAGTAGAAGATCAGCCGCTTGGTGATCCCGGCCCGCGCGGCGATGGCGTCGGCATTGGCGCCGAGCAACCCGTTCTCGGCGAACTCCTCGAAGGCGATCTGCAGGATCTCGGCCTTGGTCTTCTCGCGATCCCGGCGGCGAACCTTGGCCGGTTCGCTGCTTGCCGGCTTGCGCGTGGTCACTGCCTTCATCCCGCGATCCCGATTGCCCGTTCCGATGCGGGCGTTCTTGTTACCCGATCCCGCGTCGCTTGACAGTAATTATCCATGTGGATAATTACTGTCAATTATCCGGCCAGTTAATTAAGGCTGATCGGAGTGGTCATAGGGAGCGAGGAGAGCATGACGACCATCGCAATCGGCGTGATCGGCGCAGGGCTGATCGGGCGCAAGCACCTGGCCAAGATCGCCGCGCATCCCGACTTCGAGCTGGCGGGAATCGCCGACGTCAATGCCGAGCAGGTCGCGGCCCAGAATCCCGATGCGCGCGTCTTCGCCGATTATCGCGCAATGCTCGACGAAGCCCGGCCGGCCGCCGTGATCATCGCCTCGCCCAACCAGCTCCATGCCGAGAACGGTATCGAATGCGCCCGCCGCGGCATCCACATCCTGATCGAGAAGCCGGTCACGGACACGCTGGAAACGGCGACTGCGCTGATCGCGGCGACCCGGGCCGCCGGTATCCGCTCGCTGGTCGGCCATCATCGCCGCCACCATCGCCAGGTCGCAACCTTGCGCTCCCTGCTGAACGAGGGCCGGATCGGCGATCTTGTCGGCGTCTCCGCGATCTGGGCGGTGCACAAGCCTGAAGCCTATTTCAGCGCGGCGCCCTGGCGGACGCAGGCCGGCGGCGGGCCGGTGCTGATCAACCTGATCCATGAGATCGACTTCCTGCGCTTCTCGGTCGGCGAGATCGTCGCGGTCGGCGCCGTCCTCTCCAATCGTCGCCGCGGCTTTGCCGTCGAGGACACGGCCGGCGTGCTGATCGAGTTCGAGAATGGGACGATCGGCACCTTCTTCGTCAGCGACAGCGCCGTCTCGCCCTGGACCACCGAGCAGGGCGTCGGCGAATCCCCGGAGTTCCCGTTCAGCGGCGAGAGCAGCTATCGCTTCATGGGCAGCCGCGGCGCGCTCGAATTCCCCAATCTGGTGCAGTGGACGCAGGCCGGCGAGACGCCGAGCTGGAACCTGCCGATCCAGGCGCAACGGATCCATGCGCCGACGCTCGATCCCTATATCGCCCAGCTCGACCATTTCCGCGATCTGGTCCGGGGGAAGGCCGCTTCGTTGCAACCGGTCGAGGACGGCGCGCGCACGCTGATCGCGACGCTCGCCGTGGCCGAGGCCGCCGCGAGCGGGCGGCGGATCGATCTGCGCGAGCGCTACGCGACGCTGCTTCCGCCGGCGTAGGGCGTTCGCCGGCCATCGCCAGGGGACTAGCGGTCCGCGGGGCTCCCGGTCACGCCGCGGTTGCGGACGACGGTGTCCCGCGCGGTCGCCAGGGCGGAGAGGGCGATGCCGATCGTGCGTTCGCTCCCTTGCTGCGAGCCGTCCTTGCTGAGCAGCAAGCCGAGCACCTCCTGCATCGGCAGGCCGGGGCTCGGCTCACGCCGGCCCAGCCATTGCTCGGTCATGGCGAGCTGGATTTGTTCAGCGAGAAGCTCGGCTGCCTTGACCTTCTCCCGCAGGAGCTGCCGCTCCTCGGGAAAGCCATCCCTCGGCGGTTTGAGGACACGGCGGATCTCGCGCAGCGGCAGGACCGTCGCTGCCCGCCATTCGGTCGTCTGCCGGTCGAGCTCAGCGACATCCTCTGACGAGAGCGGCTGCCGCAGGGCAAGATCGGCATAAGTCGCTGTCAGCAACTGGATCACATCGAGCCCGGCTTCGTCCTGCAAGGTCAGGCAGGCTTCGGCGACGCTGGGCAGCGCATAGAATTCCAGCGCGAAGCGCCAGAGCGGGCCGTCGAGGTCGAGCTTGCTCATGTCAGCCTCCACACTGCGAAGCATTCTGTTGCGAGGCCTTTGCCAGTTCACCCACGGTGACGGGCTTGATTGGGTCGCGGACGCGGTAATAGCCGGTTTCGGCCTCGCTCCGGTTCGTCTCTCGCGCGATCAGCCCGGTCACGCTCGGCCCGCAGAGCCGTCCCTGGCACGGGCCCATGCCGACACGCAGGAAGGCTTTCGCCTGGCTGGGGCCGAGCGCCCCGCGCTCCACCGCCTGGCGCAGCGAGCCGGCGCAGACCGCTTCGCAGCGACAGATCGTGACCGGATCCGGCGGCGCGACGAGATCCGGGCTCGGCCGGTACAGGCGGTCGAGGAATGGCCGGGCCGAAAGATGAGCGTTGCGCGCGTGTCGGACGCTGCGCAGCCGGGCGTCGCGTTCGGAGGGGGTAATTCGGCCGAGCTCCGCCAGGATGGCGTGGGCAGCCGCTTCGCCCTCATGACGGCTGGCTTGCGCCCCGATGATGCCGCCGGTATCGCCGGCGATGAAGATGCCGGGCTGCGTGCTGGCGCCCCGGGCATCGCGGCGCGGCTGGAAGCAGGATTGGGCGTCGTTCCAATCGAAGGCGCAGCCGAGCGAGCGCGGAAGCTGCTGCTGCGGGATCACGCCCTCATGCAGGCCGACCAGATCGCAGGCGAGCCGGTGCGGGGTCTTGCCGACGCGGAAGCGGATCGCGGTGGCGCGCTCTTCGCCCTCGATCGCGATCTCGCTGACGCCGCGCAGGAGTTTCACCCGCCCGAGCGTCAGGGCCGCGAGCAGGCCGGCGCCCTTGGCGAGATAGCGCCAGCCCTGGCCGGTGAAAGCGCGCGGCAGATGCGGCAGCGCGGCGGGAATGTTTCCGGATCGGGCGGTGTCGAGCAAGGTCAGGTGCTCGACGCCGGCATCGAGGCATTGCCGCGCGAAGAGATAGAAGAGCGGCCCGGTACCGGCGAGGACGACTCGCCCACTCGGGACGAGGCCACTCGATTTCAGCAGGATCTGCAGGGCGCCGACCGTCATCACGCCCGGCAAGGTCCAGCCCGCCAGCGGCACCGGGCGTTCCATCGCGCCTGTCGCGATCACCAGGGCTCTGGCCCGGTCGAGCGCGACCGTGCCGTAGGTGCGCGACCAGACCGTGGCGCCAGGCTCGACCCGCCAGACGGTGCTGGAGAAGCGTAGCTGGGTGCCGGAGGCGCGCAGGCGCTCAGTGAGCGCCGCGCCGTGCAGATAGTCGGGCCCGAGGATCGCCGAGAGCCTGGCATTGCCGCGGTTGCGCTCGATGGCGCGGTAGATTTGGCCGCCGGGCTCGGCCTGCTCGTCGAGCAGCAGGGTCCGCGCGCCGCCTTCGGCCAAGGTCGCCGCTGCCGCCATGCCGGCAGGGCCGGCGCCGATCACGATCGCATCCCAGTCCTGGCTCATGGCAACTGCCTTGCGCCGATCTGACGGCGCACCACCATGCCGTCCTGTGCCGGTGTCAGGCAGGCCTGCTGGTTCTGGCGGCCATCGATCTTGACCAGGCATTCGAAGCAGACGCCCATCATGCAGTAGGGCGCGCGCGGCGAGGCATCGACCGGGCTCTGCCGAAGTGCGCCGATGCCGGCGGCGAGCAGGGCGGCAGCCACGCTGTCGCCGGGGTGAAAGGCGATTTCGCGCCCCTCGAAGCTCAGGGAGGGGCCGCCTACGGCAGCGGCAGGCTCAATGCGCCTGAACATCGAACCGTCCGCTTCCGAAACTGGCGACCGCCGCGGGGAGGGCGCCGGCCGCGACCGTCGGGCCGATGTCGAAGGCATGCACGCTGGCGAGCGTCACCCCGCTATGGCAGGTCGCGGCGAAGGCGCCGGGATAGCGGTGGGATTCCTCATAGATCGGCAGCCCGTCCGGCGTCATGACGCGCAGCGAGCCCCAGAAGCGCACCACCCCCGCCGTCTCCAGCCCGGGCAGGACGCGCAGCGCCGTGGCGCAGAGGTCAGCCGCGGTCGCAACCTGCGTGCCGTCGTCGAAGCCGACCTCCTCATGGCTGCTGCCGAACAGGAACGAGCCTTCGGCGGTCTGGCGCAGGCAGTTTGCGGCGTAGGGGAAGCAGGCGCGCACGCGCTCCGTCACCACGATCTGGCCGCGCTCGGGTTCCACCGGCATGGACAGGCCGAGCTGCGGCGCGAGCCGGGCGGAACCGAGGCCGGCGGCGAGGACGATGCGGCGGCCATGGACCGCGCCAGCGGGCGTCGCGACGGTAAAGCCACCGGTTTCTGGGCGGATCTCGGTGACGGTGGTGCCAGGCCGATAGCTGCCGCCGCGATCCTGCAAGGCCTGCTGCAAGGCGCGCAGCAGATAGAGCGGGCTGACATGCGAATCCTCCGGTGAGAAGGAGGCCCCCACGACCTCGGGACCGATCCCGGGCACGAGATCGCGCAGCGCCGTCCGGTCGAGGAACTGCATCGTGATCTCGCCGCCATCGGCATGGCTGCGGGCGAGGACGTCGCGGCGCTTGTCGAGCTCGGCTTCGGAGAAGCAGAAGTGCAGGCCGCCCGTTTGCCGCCAGCCGGTATCGAGGCCGGTGGCGGCATGGAGTTCTCCTGCGAGGTCTTTCCACAAGCGGCCGGCCCGCAGCGACCAGTGCATATAGGCCGGCTTGCCGACGCCTTTGCCCTGCAGCCAGATCAGGCCGAAATTGCCGCGCGAGGCCCGGTACGCGACATCGCCTTCGTCGAGGAGGGCGACGCTGGCGCCGGCGCGGCTCGCGCCCCAGGCGATCGCGGCGCCGATCAGGCCGCCGCCGACCACGACGAGGTCGTAGGTCATCTGCGCAGCCTCGGAATGCCGTAATCCCGCGGCCGGATCGCGGCATGGAGCCAGTCGACCAGAGTGACGATGTCGAAGACCGGCAGGCTGAATGCGCGCTGGATCGCGGCCGAATGCGGCGGCAGGTTGGCGCATTCGCTGACGATGGCGCCGATCGCCGGGGTCTCAGCCAGCATGCGCTCTACGACCGCGAGCACCTCGCGCTCCTGGGCTTCGTGATTGGCGAGCGGCCGGTTCTCGCGCATATGCGAGCGGATGACGCCGTCCTCCGGCAACTCGCCGAGCGGCAGGCCGGTCGGGGCGCCGACATTACGGAAATGCCGGTCCTGCAGCGCCTTGCGGTCGGAGACGATCACGCCGACTGTCCGATCCTCGGGCAGCAGGTTGAGCGCGAGCGGGATCTGCATCAGGCTGGAGGTCGCGATCGGGACCGGGGAATGGCGGCGCAGCTCCGGATGGACCGCGGCGAGGAAGCCGCAACTCGTGGTGATGCCGGCGGCGCCGATCGCGACGAGATCGTCTATGGCGTCGCGGAACGGCCCGAGCGCCTGCTGCGGGTCGCCCTCGATCACGTCCTTCGGCGTGACGCCGCGCACGACGCGGAACTGCACCGGGAAGTCCCAGGTCCCGGTGTTGGCGACGTCGCCGGGCAAGCGGTCGAAGCCGGTGTCGAGCACGATGACGCCGATCATCGCGCCATGCACCGGGCGGCGTCTGGGGTGAGGCGCGGATGGTGTCATGACCGGGCTCCTGCGCTCAGGCTTCGGAAGCGGTCTTGCGGGCAGCCGCCATGCCGGCCCAGCGGCGGACCGCGCCGCAATCGACGCCGAACGGGTCGAGCGCGCGCCCGACGCTGTGGTCGACCATGTCGGCGATCGTCTCCGGCAGGGCGTAGAAGGCCGGCACCGGCGGCATGATGATCGCGCCCATCTCGGCAAGGCTGGTCATCGTCCTGAGATGGCCGAGATGCAGCGGAGTCTCCCTGACCATCAGCACCAGCTTGCGGCGCTCCTTGAGCACGACGTCGGCCGCCCGGCTGATCAGGGTCGAGGTCACGCCGGTCGCGATCTCCGACATGGTGCGCACCGAGCAGGGGGCGATCAACATGCCGAGCGTGCGAAACGAGCCGCTGGAGATGGTCGCGCCGATGTCCTGGATGTTGTGGACGACGCTCGCCTTCTCGGCCAGCGCCGCAGGGCTCATGCCGAGCTCCTGCGACAAAGTCAGATGCGCCGAGCGGGTGACGACGAGATGGGTCTCGACGCCCGCCGCCGCCAGCAGTTCGAGCGCCCGCACGCCGTAGACGGCGCCGGAGGCGCCGCTGATGCCGACGATGATGCGTAAAGGCGTGTCGCGATCGCTCATGGGAAACCCGCTGCGCTCAGGCGTTGTCGAACCAGTCGGAGAGGACGATCTGGTCGGCGAGGCGGATCTTCTTGCGCTCGAATTCCGGCTTGCGGTGGAACGGCTTGGTCGCGTCGATCAGCAGGCGGCCCCAATGGTCCTTCTGCTCGTCGCGATAGAAGGACGGCGTCTCCGGGATGATCAGCATGTCCTTGTCGGGCCGGCAGCGCGTCAGCGTCGCCCACATCACGTCGTCCATGTCGTAGATGTTCACGTCGGGGTCGACGACGGTGATGATCTTGGCCCAGATCGGCTCGGCGCCGATCGTCGCCAGCATGACCTGGCGGGCATGGCCCTCGAACTGCGTGTCCATCTTGACGATCGCGTGGTTGACGAAGGGCTGGCAGGTGACGTCGAGGATCCCCGGCAGGGCGGCGCTGAGGCGCTGGTAGATATTGGCGGAGACAGAGAGCTCCAGCGTCAGCACCTCTTCGGCCGAGCCGCACAGGATCGAGTGGAAGACGGCGTCCTTGCGGACGGTGACGCCCAGCACCTCGAAGACCGCGTTGGGGCCTTCCGGGACGTAATAGCCCATGAACTCGCCGAACGGTCCCTCGGGCCGGCGCTCGTTCGGCAGGAAGCGGCCCTCGATGACGATCTCGGTATCGGCCGGCACTTCGAGGTCGATATGCTTGCACTTGCGCATCGCGATCGGGCTGCCCTTGAGGCGGGCCGCGACTTCGAGCTCGTCGACATCATAGGGCAGCGGGGCGGCGGCGGTCAGGAACGAGGTCGAGGGCGCGCCGATCAGCATGGCCGCCTCGAGCGGCTTGCCCATCTTCTCGGCCTTCTCGTGATAGATCGTCAGGTGGTGGCGCGGTGCCAGCCGGCAGCGCAGCTCCTCGTCGCTGACGAACATCGAGCGGTGATAGGACAGGTTGCCGACGCCGGTCTCGGGGTCCTTGGCGATGAACATCGCCGAGGTAAAATAGGGCGCTGCGTCGCGGTCGGAATAGGTGATCAGCGGCAGCTCGGAGAGCTTGCACTCGATCAGCTCGTCATCCTGCGACTGCACGAAGGCGGGGCCGCCGGCGCTGCTGCCGAGATTGGCGAGATTGCTCCATTGCCGGCAGAAATCGGCGGCGTCGATGCCGATGATCTCGGCCAGCCGCTCGCGCGAGCCATAGACATTGGTGACGACCGGGAAGCGGGTGCCCTTGACCTTGTTGAACAGGATCGGCTTGCCCCAGCGCTTCTGCGCGGCATGGGTCACGGCGGCGAGCTCGTGGAAGGGATCGACCTCTCTGTCGACGACCAGCAGATCGCCTCTTTCCTTCAGGCGCGCGATATAGTTTCTCATCGGATTGTCCTTGCGGATGTGATGTCGGGCGGGCGCGTCAGCGCCGGCGTTGCGATGGGCGCCAGGTCAGGGCCATGCGCTCGAACAGCGAGACCGCCCCGATGCCGAGCGTGGTGAAAGCAGTGATCGAGACCAGCGCCGCGAAGACGAGCGGGGTATCCATGTTGAACTGACCGAACAGGATGAGATGGCCGATGCCGTCGTTGCCGCCGATGAACTCGCCGACGATCGAGCCGACCAGCGCCAGCGGGAAGGCGACCTTGAGCGCGTCGGTGATGTAGGGGACGGCGTTCATCAGGCGCACCTTGGTGAAGATGCGCCAGCGCGTGCCGCCGGCCAGCGTCGAGAGGTCGATGACATCGGCCTCGATCTCGCCGAGCCCGGTCAGCGAGTTCACGAAGATCGGGAACAGCGCCAGCAGAAAGGCGAGGATGATCTTGGATTCGACGCCGAGGCCGAACCAGATCACGAACAGCGGCGCCACCGCGATCTTCGGGATCGAGTTGAAGGCGGCGAGCAGCGGCATCACGATCGAGCGCAGCATCGGCACATAGATGACGAGCAGCGCGAGCAGGACGCCGAAGACCAGCGCCAGAACGAGGCCGACCAGCGTGGTCATGCCGGTCATCGCCAGTCCGTGCAGCTGGATCGAGGCGGTCTCGGCGAAGCGGGCGGCGATCGCGGAAGGCAGCGGCAGCACGTAGCCGGGGATGCCCAGCAGCGGCGCGCCGATCTCCCAGGCCAGCAGCAGGACGGCCAGGAACAGGAGCGGGCGCAGGCGCGCGACAAGGGAGGTCTCGGCCATCGTCAGTACTCCGTCTCGCCGGCTTCGATGCCCTCGCGCACGCGGGCGGCGAAGGCGACGAAGCGGGGATCGCGCAGGGTCGCGGTGGTGCGCGAGCGCGGCAGGTCGATCTCGACGATGTCGTGGATCCGCCCCGGCCGCGGCGACATCACCACGACGATGTCGGAGAGCAGGACGGCCTCGGTGATGCTGTGGGTGACGAAGAGCACGGTGTTTCGGCTCTCCTCCCAGAGTGTCTGCAGGGCGAAGCCCATGCGCTCGCGGGTGATGACGTCGAGCGCGCCGAAGGGCTCGTCCATCAGGATCAGCGAGGGCTTGAGCAGCATCGCCCGGCAGATCGCGGCGCGCTGCTGCATGCCGCCGGACAATTCGAAGGGGCGGCTGTCCTCGAAGCCGGAGAGGCCGGCGAGCGCCATCAGTTCGCGGGCGCGGCCCTCATAGTCGGCAGCGCGCAGCCCGCCCATTTCGGCGACGAACAGGATGTTGCCAAGGGTGGTGCGCCAGGGCAGCAGCACCGGCGACTGGAAGACCATGCCGACATCACGGATCGGGCCGGTGACCTCCTGCCCGCGCAGCTTGATGCGTCCGCTGCTGGCGCGCACCAGCCCGGCGGCGATGCGCAGCAAGGTGGACTTGCCGCAGCCGCTGGGGCCGACGATCGAGACGAAGCTGTTCTCGGGGACCGAGAAGGAGGCCCGGTCGATCGCCAGGGTCGAGCCGAAGGTCTTCGACAGATTGTCGATGACGAGGGAGGTGGACATGGAGGCTTCCGGAGTGCGGTCGTCAGGCTGAGAAGGGTGGCCGGAGCGGCCTATTTGCCCTTGATCGCGAAGAGGTCGTCGGGCGTCAGCGCCGCGTCGAGCTTCAGCGCCTTCTTCACCAGGTCGATGGTGCGCTGGATGCGCTTGTCCTCGGCCGCGCCGTAGCCATGCTCGGCTGTGTAGGGCGTCTGTATCGACTTGATCGCGCCGGTCCACTGCGTCAGCACGGTGTCGCGGTTCATGGCCGGGTTGGCCTTGACCATGATCTCGGCGGTCTCTTCCGGGTTCTTGATCGCGTATTCGACGGCCTTGCGCGTTGCAGCAGCAAAGCGCCTGGCCTCGTCGAGGTTCTTCTCGAGGGTCGGCGTGCCGGCGACGAGGACATAGCCGAAGACGTCATAGCCCCAGTCGACGAAGCTGGAGAATTCGACGGTCTTGCCCTGTGCGGTCGCGACCTTGGTCAGGGCCGGCATGTCGCCGTCAGAGCTGGCGGTGAACAGGTCGGCGCGGTTGCTCAGGAGCAGCGAGAAATAGACGCCGGGGTCGGCTGCCTGCCAGTCCAGCTTGGAGGCGTCGAGCTTCTTCTCGTCGAAGATGATCGGCAGCACGACGCGGGCGCTGTCGGTCTGCGATGCCGCGATCCGCTTGCCGATGATCGAGTCCGGCGTCTTGAACGGCGTCAGCGAGGCGAGGCCGCTGGTGGTGACGTCGGTGTAGACCATGAAGGCCTTGAGCTTGGCGCCCTTGGCGATCGCCTGAACGACCGGCCCGATTTCGGCCATGCCGTAATCGGCCTTGCCGCCGTCGACGGCGGCGATGACGAAGCCGCTGCCGGTCGCCGGTGCGATGTCGATGTCGAAGCCAGCTTCCTTATAGAAGCCCTTGTCGCGGCCGACGAAGAACGGAGCGTGACGGCCATTGTAGACGTAGTTGGTGAGGAAGGTGATCTTCTTCAGCGCCGGTGCCTGGGCCTGCGCTTCGACTGTCATCAGGCCACCGAAGCCGAGCATGGCAGCAAGGGATGCTGTCAGAATTCCGAGCTTGTGCATCAAAACCTCCCCGTTTTCCCGAACGCCGCCGGGCCTCGCCCGCTCACCGTCCGGATTCGCGTCGCCGCGATTGCCCCTGACCGGCGTGCCCGCCGGTTCGTCCCCGAATGGCCCGACCCGGATCGAACGAGCCGGGGTGCCGCGCTCTTTCTGGAAAATTATGTTGTGCAATGCGCAACAGTGTTGCACAATACGAGCTTGTCAGCCTTTGACGGTCTCGTCAAGCGAGATGCGGGAGCGTGCCCTGATGGAAAATCCCGTTGCGCAAGCGAGCGAGGCGCGGGGCGCCACCGTCGGTGCGGTAGAGCACGCAATCGCCGTCCTGCGCTGCCTGTCGGGATCGCCGGAGCCGCTGGGGATCAACGAGATCGCGCGGCGGATCGGGCTGCACAAAAGCTCGATCTCGCGGCTGGTTGCGACCCTTGTCGCGGCGCGGCTAGTCGAGCGCGATGCCGCCTCGGCGCGAATCAAGCTCGGGCCCGGTCTCGTCCTGCTCGCTGCGCCGGTGCTGGCCGAGCTGCACATCAAGGACCTGGTCCGGCCGGCCCTGGAAGAGCTGGCGGCGCGATCAGGCGAGACCGCCAGCTTCAACATGTGGGACGGCAGCGATGCCGTGACGATCGAGCAGGTCCCCGGTCCCGGCGCGGTCCGTATCTTCTCAGAGCCTGGCCGGCGCGATCCCGGCCATTGCACCGCCTGCGGCAAGATCCTGCTCGCCCATGAGCCGCAGGAGGCGATCGAGGCCTATTGCGCCGGCGCGCTGGAGCGCTTCAACGCGCGGACGATCACCGATCCCGCGGGGCTGCGGCAGGAACTGACGACGTCCCGCCAGCGCGGCTATGCGCTCAATGTCGGCGAGCTCGACGGCGAGATCAGCGCGATCGCTGCCGTGACCCATGATGCGCGTGGCAAGGTCGTCGGCAGCATCACCGTGACCGTGCCGAGCTACCGCTTCACGCCGGAACGGCAGGAGGAATTGATCGCCATGGTGGTTGAAACCGCGCGCCGGGTTTCGCGGAGCCAAGGTTAGGCCACCGCGGTTCGGGGTGACCTGACGCTAGCGGATCCGTCTTGGGAACTGTCCGGTGCTGCCCGGTGCCGACAGGACCGGCTGGGCCGATGTCGCCTCATGGGCGCTGCGCAGGCGGTAGCGATCCCCCGGATAGAGGAAGCGGCTGCGCGTCACCGGCACGTCACCGCGCCAGGTCCGGCGGTCGAGCAGCAGGCAAGGTTGGTTGGCATCGATCTGGAGGGCCTCGCGGCTTTCGTCGTCGGGCCGGATGGCGCGGATCGTGTTGTCGACAAAGGTGACCTCGGTCATGCGCAGCAGATAGGCGTGCGGCGTGATCCGGGTGAAGTCCTGCTCGAGATAGGTAGGGGCTTCAGCGGCGTTGACGAAGCGGTCCTCGATCTGGACCGGCGTGCCGTCCTCCTTGTGCAGCAGGCGCGAGTGGAACACGGTGCTACCCGCCGGCAGAGCCAGCAAGCCGACGAAGGGGCTGTCCAGGGCCAGCGCGCAGAGCGACATCACTTCGCTGGTATGGACGCCGCCGCTCGCCGAAATCTCCTCCGAGACGTCGGAAAGCTCGAAGATCGCGCATTGCATCCGCGGGCCGACGACGAAGGTGCCGCGGCCCTGGACGCGCACCAGCATGCCCTCGGTCTGCAACTCCCTGAGGGCCCGGCGCACAGTCAGGGCCGAGGCGCCGAACTCGGCCGCGAGATCCTCCTCGCGCGGGACCTGGAAGTCCGCCGGCCATTCCGCGGCACGGATCCGCTTTTCGATCGCGGTCTTGATTTGCCCGTAGAGCGGCTGGGTGACCTGGGTCAGCTCGGTCATGCAAGGGTCCTCTGTTCGGGTAGATCTGATATCACAATGCAATCCAAACGGTATCGGCCTCTGCTGCCTTTAAGAGCGGAATGCGTATTTTTTCAACAGGAAGGTGCTTGACACCCTCAGATCGTTCAGATCAGTATCGCATATTGATATCATATCGACTTCGAAATGATATGATAAAAATCTAGCCAGGAAGCGCCTCGTCTCGACTGCGCCCGGCTATGACGGGAGAGATTCTGATGACGTCGCATTCGCCCGCGCTGCGTACACTGGACATGTACATCGATGGTCAATGGGTGAAGCCGGCATCCGGGGAGTATTTCGAGACAGTTGATCCCTTCACCGCGCAGCCCTGGGCGATGGTTGCGCGCGGCGGCGCCGCAGACGCCGACCGCGCCGTGCGTGCAGCGCATCGCGCCTTCAAGGAGGGACCGTGGGGCAAGATGCACCCGTCCGAGCGCGGCAAGCTCATTCACCGGCTGGGCACGCTGATCGAAGAGCATGCCGATGCGCTCGCCGAGATCGAGGTGCGCGACAACGGCCGCCTGCTGGCCGAGATGCAGCACCAGATCCGCTACGTCCCGAAATGGTATTATTACTATGCTGGGCTGGCCGATAAGATCGAAGGGGTCGTGCATCCCTGTGACAAGCCGGCGCTGAGCTATTCACGGCCCGAGCCGCTTGGCGTCTGCGTGGCGATCATTCCGTGGAATGCGCCGCTGCTGCTGCTCTCGCTCAAGGCTGCGCCGGCGCTCGCCGCCGGCAACACGCTGGTGCTGAAGCCGGCCGAGCACACCTCGGCCACGGCGCTGAAGCTGATGGAGCTGGTCGAGGCCGCCGGCTTCCCGCCCGGCGTCGTCAACGTCGTCACCGGGTTCGGCAAGGAGGCCGGCGAGCCGCTGGTCACTCATCCGCTGACCCGCCATGTCGGCTTCACAGGCTCGACCGCGACCGGCGCATATCTCTATTCGCTCGCGGCGAAGGATGTGAAGCGGGTCAGCCTGGAACTCGGCGGCAAGTCCCCGAACATCGTCTTCGACGACGCCGACCTCAACAATGCCGTGCGCGGCGTGGTCGGCGGCATCTTCGGCGCGACCGGCCAGACCTGCATCGCCGGCTCGCGCCTCCTGGTCCAGCGTCGCGTCCACGATGAGTTCGTCGAGAAGCTCGCGGCCTTCACCAAGACCGCCCGCGTCGGCGATCCTCGCGATGCCCGCACCCAGGTCGGCCCGATCGCCAACAAGATGCAGTTCGAGAAGGTGCTCGGCTATGTCGACATCGCCCGCCAGGAGGGCGCAGAACTCCTGATCGGCGGCAAGCGCCCGGATGGCGACGAGTGCGCGCGGGGCTTCTTCGTCGAGCCGACGATCTTCACCGGCGTCAACAACGAGATGCGGATCGCGCGCGAGGAGGTCTTCGGGCCGATCCTCTCGACCCTGGTCTTCGACGATGCCGACGAGGCAGCCGCGATCGCAAACGACAGCGAGTTCGGCCTCGCCGCCGGCGTCTGGACCCGCGACATGAAGCTCGCCTTGCGCATGTCGGACCGGCTGGAGGCCGGCAGTGTCTGGGTCAACACCTATCGCGACATCTCCTACACGACCCCGTTCGGCGGCTACAAGAAGAGCGGCATCGGTCGCGAGAACGGCGTCGAGGGTATCCGCGAATATCTGCAGACCAAGGCGGTCTGGCTCTCGACCGCGGACGAGATCGCCAACCCCTTCGTCATTGGCTGAGGGTGATCAGCAGCATGGCCCTTCGACACTGCCTCAAGCGGAAACCGACGTCATGGTGATGAGAAAAGGGAGCGAGATCCTCGCCGACGAGCTGAAGCTCAACGGCGCCGAGATCATCTACCACGTTCCCGGCGAGAGCTTCCTCTGCGCGCTCGATGCGCTCGGCGTCCGCTATCCCGAGATCCGCGCGATCAGCTGCCGGCACGAAAACGGTGCGGCGCAGATGGCCGAGGCCTATGGCAAGCTGACCGGCCGCCCCGGCATCGCCTTCGTCACCCGCAGCCCGGGCGCGACCAACGCCGTCAACGCCGTCCACACCGCCTATCAGGATTCATCGCCGATGATCCTGATCGTCGGCCAGGTGAAGCGCGCCCTGATGGAGCGCGAAGCCTTCATGGCCTACGACTTCCGCACCATGTTCGCGCCGATGACGAAATGGGTCGCCCAGATCGACGACCCCAGGCGCATCCCGGAATTCGTGCAGCGTGCCTACCAGACGGCGATGACCGGGCGGATGGGGCCAGTGGTGCTGGTCGTCCCGGAAGATGTGTTCGAGGAGGAATGCGAGGTCGCGCCGGGTAAGCCGAGCGTGCCGGCCTCTGCCGGACAGCCTTCGGACGAGGCGGTCGAGCAGGTCTTCGCGATGCTCTCGGCTGCGCAGCGCCCGCTGCTGATCGTCGGCGGCTCCGGCTGGACGGAAGGTGCGCGCAACGACATCCAGGCCTTCGCGCTCGCCAACAATGTGCCGGTCGTCACCACCTTCCGGCGGCGCGACATCATCGACCACCGTCTGCCCTGTTATGTCGGCGAGATCGGCATCGGCTCGAACCCGGCGCTGCTGGCGCATGTCAAGGACACCGACTTCGTCATCATGTGCAACGACGCGCTCAGCGACGTGAACACGATCGGCGCCGGCTACATGGAAGGGTTCACGCTCTTCGACATCCCGGTGCCCAGGCAGAAGTTCGTCCACGTCACCCGCAGCTTCGACGAGCTCAACCGGGTCTTCCAGGTCGACCTCGCGCTGCTCGCCGACAACGACGCCTTCGCCCGCCGGCTCGCCGGCCATGCGCCGGTGGAGCATGCGGCGCGCGGCGCGTGGACGGCCGCCCTGCGCGAGACCTTCGAGATCGAGACCACGCCCCGACCTTGCCCGGGGGAGATCGACCTGCCGCAACTGATGAAATGGCTGCGCCAGCGCCTGCCCGAGGACGCCATCGTCACCAACGGCGTCGGGGCCTATGCGACCTGGAGCCAGCGCTACTTCGCGCATTACCGGCTGCACACGCAGCTCGGCCCGATCAGCGGCTCGATGGGCTACAGCCTGCCGGCGGCGATCTCGGCCAAGCTGCTGCATCCCAAGCGGGTGGTCGTCGATTTCGTCGGCGACGGTTGCTACCAGATGAGCTCGGAGGAGCTGGCGACCGCCGTGCAATACGGGGCGGCGGTGATCGTCGTGCTGTTCAACAACAACATGTACGGCACGATCCGCATCCACGAGGAGAACCGCCTCGAGGGCCGTGTCAACGGTACCCAGCTGGTCAATCCCGACTTCCACGCGCTGGCACTGGCCTATGGCGCCCATGCCGAGCGCGTCACCCGGACCGAGGAGTTCGCGCCGGCCTTTGAGCGCTGCCTGGCGTCGGGCAAGCCGGCGCTGATCGAGATGTGCGTCGACCAGGAAGCGATCCACTCGCGCTATTCGCTGACCGATCTCAGGAACCGTCGCAAGGCGAAGCACTGACTGCCCCTGCCGCCGCGGGCGGCAGGCTCTTCCGGCGCCGCCAAGAGGGCGCCGGCCATTCCAGCCCTCCGACAGAAGAGGGCCGCTGCGGATCTGACTGCAACCAACAATCGGGGATTCCAAGATGAACAGGACGATTTCGGCTTTGCTGCTCGCCGGGACGCTCGGCGCGTTGACCTCTCCCGCGCTGGCCCAGGAGTGCAAGCTCAGGGTCACCACCTGGGGCGGCAGCTATCAGAAGACCTATGAATCGGTCGCGGCGGGCTTCGAGAAGGCCCATAACTGCAAGATCGAGTGGGTCGTCGGCGCCAGCCCCGACCATCTCGTCAAGGCCCGGCTCGGCCAGGTCGACGTCGCCACCAACACGCTGCTGAATTCGATCGCGGGCGAAAAGGAAGGTCTGTGGCTGGCCCTCGACAAGGCCAAGATCCCGAACATGGCGAACCTGTACCCGAACGCGGTCCATTCGCCCTATACGGTCTTCGTCAATGTCGGCGACTACGTGCTCGCCTACAATGCCGACAAGGTGAAGACGGCGCCGACGAGCTGGGACGAGCTCTGGAAGCCGGACTACAAGAACCATGTCGTCATCTATGGCTTCGAGCACATCCCGACACTCAGCCTGACCGTGCAGCAGGCCGAACGGAACGGCGGCGGCATCGACAACATCCAGCCCGGCCTCGACAAGATGGCGGCGCTGATCAAGAGCGGCAACCTGATCGGCTCGCTCGACGTCGAGAGCCAGATGGTCTCGCTGTTCCAGACGCAGGACGCCTGGCTCGGCATGCTGGCGACCGGGCGCATGAAGGAGCTGCTGGAAAAGGGCGCCAAGAACGTCAAGTTCGCCCGCCCGGCCGAGGGCACCTTCCCGCTGATCAGCACGATCAACATCACCAAGGCGGCCAAGGACCCGGCCAAGGCGCAGGCCTTCGTCGACTACGTGCTGAGCCCCGAGGTCCAGATCGCCTTCGCGACGCGCAATCTCTACGCTCCGACCGTGCAGAACGCGCCGATCCCGGCCGACTTCCAGTTCCGTGACCTCCTGGTCCAGAACGAGCAGTTCAAGCGGCTGTTCCTGCCCGATCAGGAGAAGATCACGGCCAACAAGGCCAAGTGGCAGAACCAGCTCAACCAGATGACGAGCAAGTGAGCGCGCTCGCAAGCGCCGACCGGACGAGCAGGTCGGCGCCACACTCCTCGCAAGGCGTCGCCCGCTCGTCGGGCGCGCCGGTCAAAGCCTCGACGACGCCTTTATCCGGCAAAGCGGATGACATGAACGCATCACAGGACAAGGCCATCGAGGTCGCTTCCGTCTGCAGGCGCTATGGCGACGTCATGGCGGTCGACGACGTCTCCTTCGAGGTCGGCCATGGCGAGTTCGTGTCGTTGCTCGGCCCCAGCGGCTGCGGCAAGACCACGACCCTGCGGATGATCGCCGGCTTCATCATGGCGAGCGACGGCACCATCCGGGTCAACGGCCGCGATGTCACCCATCTGCCGCCGGAGAAGCGCGAGGTCGGCTTCGTCTTCCAGAACTACGCCTTGTGGCCGCATATGACGGTCGCCGAGAACGTCGCCTTCGGCCTGAAGCTGCGCAAGCGCGATCGGGCCTTCATCGCCCGCAAGATCGAGGAATCGCTCGGGGTCACCGGCCTGTCCGGCTATGAGGACCGACTGCCGCGCCAGCTTTCCGGTGGCCAGCAGCAGCGCGTCGCTTTGGCTCGGGCACTGGCACTCGAACCGCAGCTCCTGCTGATGGACGAGCCGCTCAGCAATCTTGACCGTGCGCTGCGCGTCGCGATGCGGCGCGAGCTGAAGCAATTGCAGTCGCGGCTGAAGATGACGACGCTCTATGTCACGCATGATCAGGAAGAGGCGCTGTCGATGTCCGACAGGGTGGTGATCATGAACCGCGGCAAGATCGCCCGCATCGCCCGCCCGGCCGAGGTCTATGACGATCCGCAGTCGGAGTTCGTCGCCGATTTCGTCGGCACCACCAACTTCTTCGACGGGGCGGTCACCGCGGCGTCCGGCGGGGTCTTGACCGTGCGCACCTGCGGCAATCTCGATTTGCTCGTGGCGGCCCCGGCCTCGATCGCCGTGGGCGAGCAGGTGCGCGTGCTGCTGCGCCCCGAGCGCATCCGCATCTACCCGCCCGGCCAGGACGGCCCGAACGTCTTTCCCGGCCGGATCAGCTTCGTCGAATATTACGGCCCGACGATCCGCTACACCGTCCAGCTCGATGGCGGCGAGAGCGTCTATGTCGAGACGCATCATGCGGGCGGCGCGGCTGCGATTGGCGATGACGTCCGCATCGGCGTCGAGCCCGGCGATTTCAGGCTGATCCGCAGCGAGGGAGGCCGGCCGTGAGGAGAGGGATGGCCGCTCCGCTCCTGCTCGCTCCGGCGATGGTGGCGCTGCTGATCTTCGTGGTCATGCCGCTGCTCTGGGTGGCGCGGACCAGCTTCAACCAAGGCGTCGACGGCGCCTACATGGTCTCCGCCCTGACCATGGACAATTATGCCCGCTTCCTCGGCAGCTCCTGGTACCTGATCAACACGCTCTGGTTCTCGATCCGCATCGCCATCGTCGCGACCGCGATCTCGGTGCTGCTCGGTTACCCCGTCGCGCTCTACATCGCCCAGACGCGCGGGCTGCAGAAGAGCATCCTGATGACGATGGTGCTGGCGCCGCTGCTGATCGGCCTCGTCACCCTGGTCTATGGCTGGATCGTCATCTTCCGCGGCGGCGGCCTCCTGAACTCACTGATGATCGCGATCGGCGTCTATGACGAGCCTGTCCGCTATATGTGGGACCTCAAGGGCGTGATCATCCTGCTGGTCTATATCGGCATGCCCTATATCGTGCTCTCGCTGCTGGACTCGATCGAGCGCATCAATCCCTCATTCGTCGAGGCGGCCCGCAATGTCGGCGCCAATCGCTGGCGCGCCTTCTGGAGCATCACTTTCCCGCTGACGCTGCCCGGCCTCTATGCCGGCCTGGTGATCGTCTTCACGCTCAATTTCTCGGCCTTTGCGGTGCCGCTGATGGTCGGCGCCAATGACACGCAGATGATCGGTCTCGTCATCTATCGCGAGGCGCTGCTGAACAACGACCTTCCCTTCGCATCGAGCCTGTCGGTGATCATGATCCTGGCCAATGCGACGATGCTGACCGGCATGTCCTTCCTGTTCGGCAAGCTGATCCTCAACCGGCTGGAGGCGAAACGATGATCCGGCTCGACCTGGGGTCGCTGGCGCTGCGGCTCGTCACCTATCTGGCGATGGGCTTCCTGTTCTTCCCGATCCTGATCACCCTTTTGGTTTCGGTGAACCCGCAGGAGTTCATCCTGCCGCCCTCCGGCTTCACGCTGGAATGGTTCCGCCAGGCCTGGACCTCCGACAGCTTCGTGCGGGGGATGGGGGTGAGCCTCTGGCTCGGCATCGCGGCGACGCTGATCGCCAATACGCTCGCCTTCATGGTCGTGTTGGCGATGGTCCGCTATGACTTCCGCGGCAAGGCGCTGATCAACCTCCTGATCATGTCGCCGCTGCTGATCCCGACGACGATCTTCAGCCTCGCGCTCTATGTCTTCTTCGCGCGGCTCGGCTTCGGTTCCGGCATTCCGGCGCTGGTCATCGGGCACTCGATCCATGTCCTGCCCTTCGCCGTCCGCATCCTGACGGCGAGCATGCAGAACTTCGATCTCTCGCTCGAGGAAGCCGCGCGCAATGTCGGGGCGGGGCCGGTCCGGACCATGGTCTCGATCACCCTGCCGGTGATCAGGACGGGCCTGGTCTCCAGCCTGGTGCTCTGCTTCGTCCTGTCCTGGAACGACTTCCCGATCTCGGTCTTCCTGGCGCCGGCGGGCTGGACGCCGCTGCCGGTCGAGCTCTTCTCCTACATCAAGTTCCAGTACGATGCCGTCGGGGCGGCGCTCGCCAGTTCGCTGATCCTGATCTCCATCGTGGTGATGGTCGTCATCGACCGGCTCTCGGGCCTGCGCCGCGTGCTGCGCTGAGGTCTGGCCGGGCGTTCATCGGCGGGCAGCTAGCGCTGCTCGCGCATATAGGCCTGCCCCGCGGCCGCCGGCTGGCGCGAACGCCCGATCGTCCAGGCGAGCGCTGCGATCGAGACCAGATAGGGCAGGATCTGGAAGATCTGGTAGGGCACGCCGGGAATGGCAAACTGCAGCCGGAACTGCAGCGCATCGCAGAGGCCGAAGAACAGTGCGGCCAGCGCGACGCCGGCCGGATGCCAGCGGCCAAGGATGATCGCGGCGAGCGCGAGGAAGCCTTTGCCCGCACTCATCCCGTCCGAGAAGATGTGAACCTGCGCCAGCACGAGATGGCAGCCGCCGAGCGCCGCCAGCATGCCGGAGAGCACCAGCGCGAGATAGCGGATGCAAATGATCGGCAGGCCGGCGCTGTCGGCTGCGCGCGGATTCTCGCCGGTCGCGCGCAGGGCAAGTCCCCAAGGTGTCAGGAAGAGCAGGACGGTGACGAGCAGGCAGAGCGCGACGAAGGCATAGGTCAGCGCGTCATGTGCGAACAGGGCCGGCCCCAGGATCGGCAAGCCAGACAGCGGCCCGAGATCGAGCGCCGGGAATCCGGCGACCTGCGTGCTGGTGGTGAGTCCGAAGACCGCACGTGCGAGGAACGCCGTGAGTCCCGCACAGAAGATGTTGACGGCGATGCCGGCGACGAGCTGGTTGACCCGAAAGGTCACGGTCAGCAGAGCGACGAGGAGGCCGCCGACCGCGCCTGCGGCGATGCCGGCGGCGAGGCCGATCAGCGGCATGCCCGTCGCATGGGCTCCGGCCGCCGCGGCGAGCGCGCCGGTGAGGATCAGGCCTTCGAGCGCGATGTTGTAGACCCCGCTGCGCTCGGCGATGACGCCGCCTAGCGCAGCGAAGGCGATCGGCATGGCGAGGCGGACGGAAGCCGCCAGCAAGGCTGCGAAGAAGGCAGCGTCGAAAGCAAGATCGGTCATGGCGTCGCCTTTCGCGGGCTGAGGTTGATCGGCTCGGCCGGCGCCGGTTTCGAGCGGAGGAAGGCGAGCAGCGAGGCCGGCGAAGGCTTCCAGGCAAGGCCGGCAGCGACGGTCATCACCACAAGGCCGAGGATCGCCTCGACGATGCTGCCGTCGAGGCCGATGGCGCGCTGCATGCTGCCGGACCCTGCCTTCAGAGCCGCGATCAGCAGTCCGGCGAGCGGCACCAGCAGCGGCTGCGCGCCTGCCATGAAGGCGACGACGATGCCGTCGAAGCCATAGCCGGCGCTGAACAGATGGAAGAGCCGGTATTTCAGGCCGACGATCTCGAGCCCGCCGGCCAGACCGGCGAGGCCGCCGCCGAGCGCCATGGCGACGACGATCTGGCGCTCGACCGCGATGCCGGCATAACGCGCAGCCTGCGGGTTACGGCCGATCACATCGAGTGCGAGGCCATGGCTGGTCCGGCTGAAATGGACGTGCAGTACGAGCGCCAGCACGAGGCCGAAGAGCGCGCCGAGATGGGCGTCGGTCTGCGGCAGCAACATCGGCAAGTGCAGGTTGGCAGGCAACTGCTCGGAGAACGGATAGGGCGCCTCTTCCGCCAGCAGCGGGCCGCTCACGGCATAGCTGACGATATGGATCGCGACGAAGTTGAGCAGCAAGGTGGCGATGACCTCGTTGACGCCGCGATACGCCTTCAGCGCCCCGGCGATCGCGGCCCAGGCCGCCCCGCCGATCACGGCGCTCGCCAGGACGAGCGGAATGCCGAGCCAGGGCGGGCAATCCGGCAGGCTAAGGCCCACCAGCGTGGCGCAGAGGCCGCCGATATAGATCTGGCCTTCTCCGCCGATGTTGTAGAGCCCGGCGCGGTAAGGCAGGCAGACGGCAAGCGCTGCGAGCACGATCGGACTGGCCTTCACCAGGGTGTTGGCGACGCCCCAATAGTCGGCGAAGCCTTCGTGGAAGAGCACGGCATAGGCCGTGAGCGGGTTGTGTCCGGCGATCCAGATCAGCAACGCGCCGAGCAGCAGCGCGATCAGCGTCGCCCAGAGGCTGCGCAGGCGGATGGCGATATCGAGAAGCGTGCTCATGCCGCGCGCTCCGCAGCGATGCCTGCCATCAGCAGCCCGACGCGCTCGGCGCTGACCTCCTGCGGCGTCAATTCGCCAGTGATGCGGCCGGCGCAGATCACGCCGATACGGTCGGCGACCTCCATGACATGCTCCAGTTCGGTCGAGATGTAGAGGATGGCGACACCCTTCTCGCGCTGCGCCAGGATCTGGCGCTGGACGAAGGCGATGGCGCCGAGATCGAGCCCCTTGGTCGCCTGGGCGATGATGAGGATGCGCGGCGCAGCTTCGATCTCCCGCGCCAGGATGATCTTCTGCTGGTTGCCGCCGGAGAGGTCGCGTGCCGCCTGCCGCGGCGAGCGCAGGCGGATGTCGTACTCCGCCGCCAGCCGCTTGCCCGTCGCCGCGATCGTCGCGCGGTCGAGCAGGCCATGCCGCGAGACCGGCGGCAGATCGAAGGAACGCAGCACGAGATTGGTCTCGACCGAATGGTCGAGCACGAGGCCGGTGCCGTGGCGATCCTCGGGCACGAAGCCGATCCTGGCCTCGCGCTGGCGGGAGCGGGCATCGAGCGGGCGAATATCGCGGCCATCGGCTGTCATCTCGCCGGAGATCAGCGGCCGCAGCCCGGTGATGATCTCGGCAAGCTCGCGCTGGCCATTGCCGTCGATGCCGACGAGACCGACCACCTCGCCGGCGCGGACGGTGAGCGAGAACTGGTCCAGTGCCCGGGTGCCGCGATCATTGTCGGCGACGAGGTCGCGCAAGACCAGTCGGTCCGCGCCGGGGCTCGTGCTGCGGGTGGTCGGCTCGACCGCGAGCTCCCGCCCGATCATCAGATGCGACAATTCCCGTGGCGAGGTGTCGATGATGCGGCGGCGGGCCACGACCTTGCCGGCGCGCATCACCGAGGCCTCGTCGGCGACCGCCATGACCTCCTCGAGCTTGTGGGTGACGAAGAGGATGGTGGTGCCGTCGGCGCGCAGGCGCCGAAGGCCGGCGAGAAAGCCGTCGATCTCGCTCGGCGCCAGCACCGAGGTCGGCTCGTCGAGGACGAGAATGTCGGCACCGCGATAGAGCGCCTTCAGGATCTCGACGCGTTGGCGCATTCCCATCGGCAGGCGCCAGACCTCGGCGGCGGGATCGACCTCGAAACCGATCTGCCGGCTCATCTCGGCTATGCGTGCCGCGTGCTCGGCCAGCCGCAGCCGCGTCAGCGGCCGGCCGAGGCCGAGCACGATGTTCTCGGTGACGCTCAGCGCCTCGGCGAGGTGGAAATGCTGATGGATCATGCCGATGCGATGGCGGATCGCATCGGCCGGGGAATGCAGCGCGATCGGCTGCCCGGCGATGCGGATTTCGCCCTCTTCCGGTCGGTAGAGCCCGTAGAGCACGTTCATCAGGCTGGTCTTGCCGGCGCCGTTCTCGCCGAGCACTGCATGGATGCTGGCCTTGGCGACTGTGAGGTCGACGCCGTCCAGCGCCCGAAAACGTCCGAACGTCTTCGAGACGCCGTCGACGACGAGATAGTCATGCTCGGACACTGCCATCCGATCCTCCCTCGCTGGCCGGCGCGCTCTTGCGGCGCGGCCGGTCTCACGCTTGCTTTTGGTTCAGACGGGCTGGACGGCGAGCTGGCCGGATTTCATCCGCGCGACCAGCGCTGCGATCTCGGCGACGGTCCCGGGCGGAACCTTCGGGCCGAAGCTGCCGAGGCGGACGGCTTCCGGCATGGTGATGTCGAACTTGTAGTTGCGGCCGGCGATGCCCTCGGCCTTGGCTTTGGCCAGCATGGCGAAGAGCAGGCCGCGCACGTCGAGAATGGCCGATTGCAGCATGATGTCAGGCCATTTGGTGACGGCGTCGTAATAGAGTCCGAAGGCCATCGCGCCCTTCTCGCGCACCGCCTGCAGGCTGCCGGCGGTGGCGCTGTCCATGGTCGGCCAGACGATGTCGACGCCCTGCGCGAGCTGGTTGACGGCGGCTTCCTTGCCCTTGGCGACATCGTCCCAGTCGCCAGTCCAGGTGGTGACGACCTGGCCGTCGCTGCGGGCGGCGCGGAAGCCGGCCTCGAAGCCGGCAACGCTGTCATTGGTGAACTTGAACTTCTGCGCCGCGATGATGCCGACCTTGCCGGTCTTGCTCATCCGTGCGGCCAGGAAGCCGAGCAGATAGGCCGGCTGCGAGAAGTGGAAATCGGCCGTCGCGACATTGGCCGAGGGGCGCAGGCCGTTGGTGACGAGGAAGCTCGTCTTGGGGAAGCGCGCGGCGACGCGGTCGACTGCATCCTGGAATTCGCCGCCATGACCGATCACCAGATTGTAGCCGCGCCTGGCATAGTCGGAGAGCACCTCGACCTGCTGCGGTTGGTGCACCTTCTCGCTATAGGCGGTCTCCGCCTGCAATTCGGTGCGGGCCTGAGCCAGCACCTCGAAGGCCGACTGGCTCCAGCCGCCGTCGGCGATGCTGCCCGGCAATGCGATCGCCACCTTGAGCGGCCCGCCGGCGGCGTGTGCCGATCGCGGCAGGGCTGCGAGGCCGACGCTCGCCGCGAGCGCCGCGGCCATGTCTCGCCTGGTCAGGGTCATGCTGATCTCCCGTGCTGGAATGAGGACTGGGCTCCCCTCGGATCGTTTTCGGCCCATCCCGCACGATGGCAGCAGCACGCCCCGGCTTGCGAAAGTGAGATTTGCTCAACCCGGCTTGAGAGATTCTTGGAACAGCCGGAGAAGCCGGAAAACAGCACCTGGACAAGCGGTTAGCGGCGCCGGGACGCGTGATGAAAATCTCTTCAGAGCCCTGAAGAAAAACTCGTTGGTGCGACCACGGGCGGCAACCCATCTTCGTTGCAACCGGCGAGCCTGGTGGCCTGCCGCCTCAACGAGGACCTGCCATGACGACGCTTCTTCATCTCGACGCCAGCGCCCGCGGCGACCGCTCGCTCAGCCGCGCCTTGTCCAGGGCCTTCGTCGAGGCCTGGCTCGCCCGCGAGCCCGATGCGAACGTGATCGCCCGCGATGTCGGGCGTGACCCGCCGCCCTTCCTCAACGAGGCCTGGGTCGCCGCGGCCTTCACGCCCGAGGAGGCCCGCACCCCGCAGCACAAGGCGGAGCTCGCCCTGTCCGACGAGCTGATCGCGGAGCTCGCCGCCGCCGATGTCATCGTGATGGGCACGCCGATGTACAATTACGGCATGCCGGCGCAGCTCAAGTCCTGGTTCGACAAGATCATCCGGATCGGCAAGACCTTCAGCTTCGACCTGGCGCGTGGCGATTTTCCGCTGGAGCCGATCCTCAGCGGCAAGACCCTGGTGGTGCTGAGCTCGCGCGGCGAGTTCGGATTCGGGCCGGGCGGCGTGCGCGCCGACATGAACCAGCTCGACCCGCATATCCGGACCTGCTCGCACTATCTCGGTGTCGAGTCGATCCATACGATTGCGATCGACTATCAGGAGTTCGGCGACGCCCGGCACAAGCGCTCGATCGCCGAGGCGCATGCGGCGGTGCCGGGGCTGGTCGATGAGCTCATCGCCGGCCGCCGCGCCGAGGCGGCGTAGAAGCGGGAGCGAAACCTTGATCCAGAATCCGATCCCGTGGCCGAACGGCGCGCGCTGCGCCTGCGCCATCACCTTCGACGTCGACGCCGACAGCCTGATCCATATCGCCAGGCCGAAGGACAGCTGGAACCGGCTATACCCGATCACAATGGGGCGCTACGGACCGACCGTCGGCGTCCCACGCATCCTCGAGACCTATCGCCGGCTCGGACTGAAGCAGTCCTTCTTTATCCCGGGCTGGACGATGGAACGCTATCCCGAGGCCGTCGAGGCGATCCTGGCGGGTGGCCACGAGATCGGCCATCACGGCTATCTCCATGAGGACCCGACCGAGATCTCGCCGGAGGCTGAGCGTAGCGCTTTCGAGAAAGCCCTCGCCATCCACCGGCGGATGACAGGCCGCACGCCGCGCGGCTATCGCGCGCCGGTCTACAATGCGACTCAGGCGACGATCGATCTCCTGATCGAGCACGGCTTTTCTTATGATTCCTCGCTGATGGCCGACGACATCCCCTATCGAATGCGTTCGGGCGGCAAGTATCTCTACGAGGTGCCCCCGCATTGGGGCTCCGACGACTGGCCGCCTTTCGCGCACTATGCCGAGATCGGCTACATGATGCAGGTGCAATCGCCGGAGCAGGGCCTCGCCGCCTCCTTCGCTGAATTTGAGGCGCAATACGAGGCTGGCGGCTTCTGGATGGGGATCTGGCACCCGTTCTTGACCGGGCGGCTAGCGCGCTGGGCCGTGGTCGAGCGCTGGCTCGAACAGGTTCTCGCGACGCGCCAGGTCTGGTTTGCGCCTCTGGAAGAGATCGTCGCTTATGTCGAGCGGCTGGTCGCGGCCGGCGAATACCAGGTCCGGACCGAGGAATTGCCCTATTTCACGCGGCCCGTGGCAGGGTGAGCGCGGGCGCCTCGCGCCGGCGGAAGGCGGTGGCCTCGGCGCGCAGCCAGTCGCGGAACAGCACGGTCGAGCGCTTGCGCGGCGTCGGGCCCTCGACCAGCCGAAAGGCGAAGCCCGGCAGGCTGCCGCCGTCGAGGCGCACCAGGCTGCCGTCGCGCAAGGCGTCGTCGACGAGGACATCGCTGCACAGGAGCGGACCGAGACCGCGATCGGCGGCATGCAAGGCCAAAGTCTCCTCGCTGAACCAGGACTGGCGGAAGTCCGGCGCCGTTCCCGGCAGCGCCTGCGCCAGCCAGGCCGGCCAGTCCGGCGCTTCGAGCGCGCGGTTCTTCCAGCGGTAGCCGATCAGCGGGCGGCCCAGCATGTTGGCGATGCCGGGGCTTTGGTCGCCGGGGCAAAGGTTGCCGGACGCGACAGCGATGTAGTTGTCCTCCAGCAGAACGGTCTGACGCTGATCGGCCGGCACGGCGCCGTAGCGGATGGCGAGGTCGATGCCCTCGGCCCGCAGGTCCATTACCTCCTCGGAGGCGTCGATATGGACCGTGATCGCCGGGTGTGCCGCATGGAAAGCATGCAGGCGCGGCATCAACCAGCGCTCGGCGAAGGCGCGCGTGGTCGAGACGGTGACCGCATCGGCCGAGCGTGAATCGTCGAGCAGGGCGAAGGCGTCGGCGAGCCGGTCGAAGCCGTCGCGCAACAGCGGGAACAGCGTCTCGCCCGACGCGGTCAGTGCGAGCGCCCGCGCCTGACGCTCGAACAGCTTCAGGCCGAGCACGGCTTCGAGATGGCGAACCTGATGGCTCACCGCCGTCACCGTGACGCAGAGCTCGTTGGCGGCCTGGGTGAAGCTGAGATGGCGCGCCGTCGCCTCGAAGGCGCGCACGGCATTGAGCGAAGGCAGCTTGCGCATGATGGGCCTCCGTCAGGCGATCTGGTAATGCGCGTCGGTCGGATGCATGGCGTTGACCGGCACCATGTCCTGCGGGCAGGCCGAGAAGACGATGATCAGGTCCATCTCGGCGCGCAGGGCGATATGCTGGCCGGGTTCGCTGACCGGCGCCTCGAAGGCGAGGCTGCCATCGGTCCGCACCGGCACGTTCATGAACAGGTTGAGCGGGCTCGGCGTCAGCGGCACGGCGATGCCGAGCGCGGCGAGCGCCGCCTTGAGATTGTCGGTGCAGCTGTCGTGATGACCGTGCGCGCCGAGCTGGCGATAGCGATGCTCGTCGCAGGCGGCAATCAGCATGTCGTGGATGCCGGGGGTGGTGTCCTCGACCACGGTCAGCATCGGGTTACGGCGATTGCTGACCAGCGTGTCGCCGACCGCCGGCATCAGCTTCAGGATCGCGGCCCGGCTGTGCTCCATCGAGAGATGCTCGTCGACATCGGCGGCGCTGAAGGCCCAGGTATCGACCACCTGCTTGCCATGGGTGTTGACGACGCGGACGCTCTCGCCGCGCTTGACCCTTGCGGCGACGCCGCTGCGGGCCGGGATCAGTTCGAGCGCCGACTGGAGCGCTCCGACCTGCTTGTTCATGGCGATCTCCTCGCTGGCTCATTCGCTGTGCCGGCAAGGAAACCCTCAAGCGTTATGCAAATCCAATAATTTGATTTGGCTTCATTATTAGAATAACATATGAAGCGGCATGCGCCTGCGCCAGCTCGAATGCTTCCGCGCCCTGATGATCCACGGCACGATGACGCGCGTCGCCGAATTGCTGGGGATCTCGCAGCCCGGCGTCAGCACGATGATCGCGGCGCTGGAGCACGATTTCGGCGTGCCGCTGTTCGTGCGGCGTGGCACGCGGCTGCAGCCGACGCCGGAAGCGCATCTGATCTATGCCGAGGCGAGCCGGGCGCTCGAGGCGGTCGAGAACACGGCGCGGGTCGCAAGCGAGATCCGCGCCGGAAAGCGCGGCCATCTCGCCATCACCGCCTATCCCAGCATCTCGATCGCGCTGCTGCCGCGGTTGCTCTCGGTCTTCGCTGCCGAGCGGCCCGGGTTGCAGATGAAGATCATCACGCGGGCATCGCAGAGCGTGAAGGAGCTGATGTCGACGCGGACCTTCGACTTCGCCATCGCCGAGCTACCGCTCGACTATCCGACCGCGCAGATGGAGGTCTTCAGCTATCAGTGCCAGTGCATGCTGCCGCTCGGCCATCCCTTGGCGGAGCGCGAGGAGATCACCCCGGCCGATCTCGATGGCTTGCCCTTCGTCACCCTGTTCCGGGGCGATCCGGTCTACCAGAAGCTCGCCGCCGCCTTCTCGGAATATGGCGCGCGCTGGAATGTGGTCGCCGAGACGGAGTTCTTCTCCTCGGCCTGCGAGCTCGTCGCCGCCGGCATCGGGGTCGGGATCGTCGATCCCGTCGTCAGTGGGCCTTTCACGGCCGACGTGGTGCGCCGGCCGTTCCGGCCGGCGATCTCCTACGAGATCGCCATCCTGCATCCGCTGCATGAGGAGCTGTCGCAGCTCGCGCGCGAGTTCATGGTCCCGCTGCGCGAGGCTTTGACGGCCTGACCTCCCGCGATGGTCGAGCGTCCGGTCAGACGTGGCCGTACTTCGCCAGGGCGTCGGCGAGCGAGAGCCCGCGCGAGAGCTCCTGCCGGATCTTGACCTCGACGGCGGTCAGCCGCTCGGCTTCGGCCAGCACCTCCTCGATCCGCTCGGCCGGGATGACGATGGCGCCGTCATCGTCGGCGAGGATGAAGTCGCCGGGCTTGATCTCGACATAGCGGCTGGTCGCGCCGCGCATCAGCACCGGAACCTGGCTGGCATTGACCTTCCAGCGGCCGATCGACTGCACCGGCGTGCGATAGCGCGCATAGACCGGGAAGGCCTGCTCGCCGATCCAGCGAATGTCGCGGATACCGCCGTCGACGAGGGCGCCGACGCAGCCCTTCTCCTTCATGCCAATCGCGATCAGCTCGCCGAAATAGCAGATGCCTTCGCCATCGCCGCTCCAGACCGTGACCTCGCCGGGCGAGACGCCCTGGCAAGCCGTCATCTTCTCGGCGTCGCCGCCGAGCGGAAACGGCGTCATCTGGCCGCGGATCGTATAGGCAAAGCCGGCGAGCTGTCCGGTCGTCGCGGGATAGGGCGCAAATTGCGGTGCGAGGCCCTGGTCCGGCAGGCCGAGCGTGTCGAGCACGTCGGCGACGTTGGAGGTGTCGACGGCGAGGAAGCGGTGGCGGATGTCCTCGCGCCAGATGGCGTCGCGCTGGGGCAGTTCGGTCATGATCTCATGTCCTTTCAGATGCTCTGGAGATAGCCGCCATCGACCCGGATGACCGAGCCGGTGATGTAGGCGGCGCGGGCGCTGGCGAGGAAGGCGACGGCGTCGGCGTATTCCTCGGGCGTGCCGTAGCGGCCGAGCGGGATCGAGCCCGTGCTCTCGGCGACGATGTCGGCGAGCGGGCGGCCTTCGCGCCTGGCCTTCTGCTCGTCGAGAAAGAGGATGCGGTCGGTGGCGATCCGCCCCGGCAGGATGATATTGCAGGTGATGCCGGAAGCGGCGACCTCGCGCGCCAGTGTCTTGGACCAGCCGACCAGCGACAGGCGCAGGGCGTTCGAGATCGCCAGATTCGGGATCGGTGCGACGACGCCCGAGGAGGTCGAGGTGACGACCCGCCCGAAGCCGCGCTCGCGCATCCCCGGTAGCACCTTGTCGGTTAGAGCGATGACGGAGAGCACCATCGCCTGGAACTGCGCCGTCCAGGTCTCGGGCGGCACGCCGGCGGCGAGGCTGGGCGGCGGGCCGCCAGTATTGTTGACGAGGATGTCGACCGGCCCGAGCGTCTCGCCGATCGCGGAAAGATGCCCGTCGGCCTCGTCAAGGCGGCCGATGTCCCAGCGCTGCGCCAGATGCGGCGCGCCGAGGGCGGCGAGGTCGGCCGCCGTGGCGGCGAGCGACGTTTTGTCGATATCGGCGAGCGCGACCTTGGCGCCTTCCCTTGCGAGCGTCCTGGCGATGGCGCGGCCGAGCCCGCCGCCGGCACCCAGTACGAGCGCCGTGCGTCCAGCAATTCCCAGATCCATGGTGGGTTCCTTGTGAGTCCTGGCTTACGAGCCGATGCGCAAGGGAGCGTCGAGCTTGCGCAGATAGGAGATGACCGAGAGCGCGGTGATGCGGCCGGTCTTGGGGTTGTCACTCGGCACGTTCTCGATGGTCATCGAGAAGCTGGCGGAGTCGGCGTCGACCTCGATCGTGTGGGTATTGCGGGTCAGCGCCGGGTCGGCCCAGATTTCCAGCGTCGTCCGGTCCGGCCCGATGCCGGCGAGCGAGAGCGCGACCGCGACATTGAGATTGGCCGGGAAGCCAATCGCCGCCTCGCGCGGCGTGCCGCTGAACACCCGCGTCGGCTCTCTGACATCGTCGAGCGCGATGTTGTTCTCGATCAGATAGGGCGCGCCGACGAGGCCGCGCACCGGCTTGCGCGTGATCATCCGGACCGAGCGAATCACGCCTTCTGCCGCGGCGGTGACGGCGTCGAGGCCGAGCAGGGCGCCGGTCGGCACGACGATCTGGCCGCCGTGCTGGCGGGCGATCTCGATCAGCCCCTCATGCGAGAGGATGGCGCCGGAGCTCAGCACGATCACCGTCTTGCCGGCACGCAGGAAGGGCTTGGCGATGGCCGGCAGCAAGGCGGCCGGCGCGCATTCGACGACGATGTCGGCGAGGCGTTCGAGCTCCTCGATTGCGACGACCGGGACCGGGCGGGAGAGATGGGAAAGCCGCTCGCGGGCCTTGTCGCGGTCATTGGCGGAGACGGCGACGAGCTCGCAGCCGGGCACGCCCTGGTCGAGCACGCTGGCGATCTTGAGGCCGACCGCGCCGAGACCGGCGATGGCGACCCGCCGGCGCGGATGCGCGCCGGGTGAGGATGGGGAAGTCATGGGCGTTTCCTTGCGATCAGCCGGCCGACGGGGCCGGGAACAGGCTGGCGTAATGGCGCGCGCAGGCGCCGGCCGTGGTGAACCAGATGCGGTCCTGGTGCTTGTTGAGATGGTCGAGCACCCGGCGGAACTGTCGGATGCGGAAGGGTTGGCCGACGATGAAGGTGTGGATCGTCATGCCGTAGACCAGCGCCTGCTGCTCGGACTGGCCGAGCATCTCGTCGAGATTGTCGATCGCCATGTCGGCGAAGGCCTGCGCCGTGCCATCATGCAGCACGACCATCGGCACGTCGTTGACCTCGTGCGGATAGGGCATTGCCAGCAGGGGGCCACCCTTGGTCTTGAGCCAGACCGGCTGGTCGTCCATCGGCCAGTCCATGGTGTAGCCGTAGCCGGCCTCAGTCAGCAGGTCCTCGGTGTTGGCGCTGGGATGGGCGCCGGGGCTCATCCAGCCGGCAGGCGCAGCGCCTTCATGGCTCGCGATCGCCTGCGTCGCCTCGGCGATCAGCCTTCGCTCGGCCTCGACCTCCATGCCATTCTGATGCTCGGAATTGGTGCGGCCATGGGCGACGATCTCGTCGCCGCGACGACGATGGGCCGCGACCAACTCGGGGCAGTGCTCGTAGCATTCGGTGTTGAGCAGCACCGAGAGCGGCAGGCGGTACTCGTCGAAGAGCTCGATCAGCCGCCAGCCGCCGACGCGGTTGCCGTATTCGCGCCAGGCCCAGTTGTAGGTGTTGGGGTGCTGGAGTCCCGGCGAATAGGGCAGGCCGAGCCCCGAGCCATAGGCGAAATGCTCGACGCAGAGCGCGACATAGACGGCGAGCCGCTTGCCGCCCGGCCAGGTGAAGTCCGGCCGGTCGACGATGGGCGAGTAGGGGAAGCGTCCGGAGCTAGGCAGCATGATCGTGCGTCCGTCAGGGGCGATAATCGGCCGGCGCGACGACCGAGGAGAGGTCGACGGTCGCGACGTTCTCGCGCGTCACCAGCAGAGCCGGCAGGACGACACGCGCCTCGACCGGCTGCTTGGCCGCGGCCTTCAGCGCCTGCGCCATCGCGGCCTTGCCCTGGGCGACGACCTGTTGGATCGAGGTGCAGGCGATGTCGCCGTCCTTCAGCATCTGCTGGGCGGTCGGGCTGAAATTCGAGGCCGAGACCTTCACCGGCTTGCTCGCCGACTTGAAGGCCGAGACGACGCCGGCCGCCATGTCGTCGGTCGCCGCATAGATGCCGGCGAGGTCGGGGAAGCGCTGCGTCCAGTCCTCGGCGGTGCCGAGCGCGGCGTTGCGATTGTCGGCGAGGCGCGATTCTGCGACGATCTTGACGTCGGGCGCCGCCTTGGCCAGCGCCTCGCGGAAGCCCTTGGCGCGCAGGTCCGACCAGGCCTGGCCGGCGGGGCCCGCCATCATTGCGACCGTGCCCTTGCCGCCGACCGCCTTGGCGAGGCATTCGGCCTGGAGCTTGCCCATGTCGGCATGGTCGGCGCTGACCAGCGAGGCAAGCTTCGGCGTGTTCGGCGGCGAGGAGATGCCGACCACCGGGATGCCGGCCTCGATCGCGCGCTCGACGATCGGCTTGACCGCATCGCCATTGGTGGCGCCGATCACGATCGCCGCGACCTTGCGCTGGATCAGGTCCTGCACCTGGGCGATCTGCTGCGAGGCGTTGGCGTCACCGCCGGCATTGAGCTTGAGCACGGTGGCGCCACCCGCCTTCGCCTCGCTCTCCATGCCGTAGACGGCGGAGATCCAGAAGGAGGAGGCGAGGTTCGGCACGGCGATGCCGATCGTCTTCTCCTGGGCGAGGGCCGGCTGCGCCAAAGCGGCGGCAGCGATCGAGGCGAGCAGCAGGCTACGGCGGGACAGGAATGTCATGGCGATACGTCCTTGGGCTGGCGGTTGCGGGAAAGGAGCGAGCGGAGGGCGGTGTCCATCAGGCCGGAGCCGAGGATGACGAGGCCGACGGTGACCTGCGCCAGGAAGGGCGAGACACCGGTGAGATTGAGTCCGGTCAGCACGGCCTGAACGAAGAACGCACCGGCCGCGACCGCGATGGCGTTGGCGACGCCACCCGACAACGCGGTCCCGCCGATGATCGCTGCGGCGATCGCCTGCAATTCCATGCCGGCGCCTTCGGTTGGCAGGCCGGCGCCGGCTCGGGCCGTCATCAGCGCTCCGGCAAGTCCGGCGAAGAGGCCGCAGAGCTGGTAGGCCCGGATTTGGAGCGCGCCGGCATCGGCGCCGACCAGGCTGACGGCTTCGGGATTGGCGCCGAGCATCAGGATGCGCTTGCCGAGTGTGGCGTGGCTCAGGAGGAACTGGGCGCCGAGGACGCAGGCGAGGGCGAGCCAGGCGAGCGGCGGCAGGCCGAGCACCGGATCGAAGGCGAGGCTGGTGGCATGGCCGGCTTCGGTGAGCGGCACGGCCTGGCCGTCATCGCTGACCAGCAGGGCGAGGCCCTTGAGCGCGACCAGCGAGCCGAGCGTCGCGACGATCGGCTGCAAGGCGAGCCGGCCGACGAGCCAGCCGTTCAGTGTGCCGCAAGCGAGACCGACCAGCGGGGCGACGAGCAGGCCGGCCAGCCCGAAGCTGTTGGCGGCCATGGCGGCGAGCGTTCCGGCCAGCGCCGCGATCGCGCCGACCGAGATGTCGAAGCCGCGGGCGGCGAGGGCGAACATCTGGCCTGTCGCCAGCAGGACGAGGACCCAGGCTTGGCCGGCGATGCTGGCGGCATTGCCGAGCGAGAGGAAGCCGGGCGCTATCGCGGCGAAGACGAGGCCGGCGGCGAGGATGCCGGCAGGTGCGACCAGCAGGCGAGGGGCGATGGCCGGGGTCATCCGCGCCTCCCGCCGGTGACGACGCGGATTGCGTTGCCGAGGAAGGCCCAGTCGCGCTGGAGCAGCACGGCAGCGACGACGAGCGTGCCGAGCAGGATGAGCTGGTAGGCGGTCGGCAGGTTCAGCAGCACCACGATGTTGTTGAGCATGGCGACGATCAGCACGCCGCAGGCGACCTGCAGGACATTGCCGCGTCCTCCCCCGAGCGGCAGCCCGCCGACGGCGCAGGCGGCGATGGTCTCGAAGGGCAGGTTCGGCGCGAGCATCGGCTGGCCCGAGGCGACGCGGCTGGTCAGGATGACGGCGCCGAGCGCGCAGAACAGGCCGGCCACGGCGTAGCCGGAGAAGACGAGGCGGGGCACGGAGAGGCCGGCGAGCCTGGCAGCCGTCGCATTGGCGCCGACCAGATACCAGCCGCGTCCGAGCCGGGTTTTCGCGAGCAGCAGATGCAGCGCGGCGAAGGCGATAGCGGCGCAGATGATCGGCACGGGTATGCCGAGGACCCGGCCGCGCGCCGGCCATGAGAAGGCGTCCGAGGGCGGCGCGTCGATCGGCAGGCCGCCGGCGAGCCAGGCGGCAAGGCCTGAGGCGATCATCAGCATGCCGAGCGTCGCGATCACCGGCGGCACGGCAAAGCGGGCAACGAGTAGGCCGTTGACCATGCCGATCGCAAGGATCAGCAGGCCGCCGAGGAGGAAGGCGCCGACCACACCGGCTGTCGGCAGGGCCATGACGATGACGACGCTGGCCAGCGCCGCCGAGGCACCGAACGAGAACTCGATGCCGGCGAGGATGACGACGATGGCCTGGCCGCAGGCGACGATGCCGAGGATCGCAGCGATGCGCAGCACGTTCTCGATATTGCCGAGCGTGCCGAAGCGCGGCACTGCGAGGGCGGCCAGCCCGAACAGCAGCGCCGTCACGACGAGGATGGCGGGCGGGCGCAGGATGGCAGGCATGCTGGAGGGGCCCCGGTCGCCGATTGGAAAGCTGCTCATGCCGCTGCCTTTCCGGCGAGCGCGGCCATGATCGCCTCGGTTGCGGCGCAGGCCGGCAGTTCCTGCGCGATCATGCCGTCCCGGACCACGAGATAGCGGTCGCAGAGCGCTGTCAGCTCGTCGAGGTCGCTCGATGCGACCAGGACGGCGACGCCCGAGCGCGCCATCTCGATGACGGCGCGGTGGATCATGGCGCGGGCGGCGACGTCGACCCCGCGCGTCGGCTCCAGCAGGACGAGGGCGCGCAGGTTCGGCAAGGCGAGGCAGCGCGCGATCAGCAGCTTCTGCTGGTTGCCGCCGCTGAAGCTCGCGGCCTCGGCGTCCGGCCGGGCCGGATGCAGGTGCAGGCGGCGCAGCAGCGGCTCGATCGCGTCGCGCTCACGCGCCTTGCCGAGGAGGCCACGAGCGGAAAAACGCGACAGGGCGCTGGCTGAGGCGTTGCCGATCGCGCTGACCGGCGGAAACAGTCCCTCGGCATGGCGATCGGCCGGGACGTAGGCGACGCCGAGGCGGACGGCTTCGCGCCGATCGCCGAGCGCAAAGCGCTGGTCGCCGACAGCGATCTCGCCCTGGCCGGGAGCGGCGCCGGCCATGGTGGCGGCGATCGCGAGCGCTCCGGAGCCGACCAGACCGGCGAGGCCGACGATTTCACCGGCGCGCACCGAGAGGTCGAGGCTATGGCCAGTCGCCATGCGGACATTGGCTGCAGTCAGGACCGGTTCGGCCCGGGCGCTGCCGGAGCGGTGCTCGTGCTCGACCTGCATGCCCAGCATCGCCTTGACCAGCGTGGCGCGGTCATGCCGGCCGATCGGGGCGGCGTCGATCACGGTGGCGCCATCGCGCAGCACCGTGACCTCATCGGCAAGGCGTTCGATCTCGTCGAATTTGTGCGAGATGAAGAGCACGGCCGCGCTGCCGGCGCAGAGATCGCGGACCACGGCGAAGAGCCGGTCGGCCTCAGCGCCGTTCAGCGCTGCCGTGGGCTCGTCGAGGACGAGGATGCGGCAATTGCGGCCGACACCGCGGGCGATTTCGAGCAATTGGCGCTCGCCGAGCGAAAGCGACGAGACCGCGCGATCGAGATCGAGGTCGAGCCCGACGCGGGCGAGCCAGGCCCGCGCCTCCTCGCGCGGCACCAGCGCCTTGCGGCTGAGGCCGGCACGGCCGGCGGCGAGCTGGAAGGCAGAAAGATTGTCGAGGACGGAGAGCTCGGGAAACAGGCTGAGATGCTGGTAGATCGGCACGATGCCGGCGGCGATCGCCTCGGCTACCGAGCGGAAGGCGACCGGCCGGCCAGCGATGGTGACGCTGCCGCTGTCGGGCTTCACAGCGCCGACGATGATCTTCACCAGGGTTGACTTGCCGGCGCCGTTCTCGCCGAGCAAGGCGTGGACGCGGCCAGCTTGCAAGGTGAGGTCGGCGCTGCGCAGCGCGCAGGTCGCGCCATAGCGCTTGGCGATGTCGCGCATGGCGAGCGCGATCGCTGGCTCGATCGTCATCGGCAGTTCCCCATTCACCGGTGCCATGCCCGTGGGCAGGTCCGGCGTTGACGAGACGATGCGGCCGTCGCTCGATCGTCACAAACGAATTGTTCGGCGCTCATGCATGATCTACCCTCATGCATGAGAGAGGTGCTGCATGCGAAAGAGGCGTCTGCCGCCATTGAATGCGTTGCGTGGCTTCGACGCTGCGGCGCGCCATTTGTCCTTCACCAAGGCAGCCGAGGAGCTGAACCTGACGCAGGGTGCGGTCAGCCGTCAGGTCAAGGAGCTCGAGCTCCATCTCGGGCAGGAGCTGTTCCACCGCTTCACCCGCAGGATCGAGTTCACCGCAGAGGGCGAGCAGTTCTTCCGGAGCGTCGAGAGCATGCTCGACGAGCTCGAGCGCGCCGCCGGCCGCTTTAGCCGACGCAAAGACCGAGCGACGTTGACGGTCTCGGTGCTGCCGACGATCGCCTCGGTCTGGCTGATGCCGCGGCTGCATCTCTTTACCAGCCTGCACCCGGAGATCGAGCTGCGTGTCGTCTCGTCGATCGAGCCGGCGGATCTGCTCGCTCATGAGGCCGATGTCGCGATCCGGGTCGGACGCTTGCCGGGCCGGCACTATGAGCGCAACCAGCCACGCATCGAGCTATCCATGCTGACGCGCTGGGACGGGGTCCATGCCGACGAACTCTTTCCTGATCGGCTGGTGCCGGTCTGCTCGCCTGGCCTGATCGGCGAGACGGACGTCACTCCCGCCGATCTGGCGCGCTGGCCGCTGATCCATACCTCGACGCGCCGCCACGCCTGGCCGGACTGGCTGAAAGCCCACGGCGTGCGGGCGGCGATCGAGATCGAGCCGACGCTGCAGTTCGGGCACTTCTTCATGTCTCTGGATGCTGCGCGACAAGGCCGCGGCATTGCGCTCGTGCCGGACATCATCCTGGCGCATGAGGAGGGCATGCGTGGATTGACGGTTCCGTTGACCAGCGAACTCGACAGCGCTGGCGAATATTACCTCCTGATCCACGAAAACCGTTTCGACGATCCGCGCGTGCAGGGTTTCAGGAATTGGGCCTTGAAAGAGGCTTTCAAAGTTCGCGGCAATTCATCGAAGCTCGTTCCGGCCTGACAGGGCGAAGGGATGGCGGCAGGCGATGTTGTGATCAGGTGGGACCAGAAAAGCAAAAAGCGCGGGGAAACCCGACGCTTATGTGCCTCTCGAGCCTGAGAATTGTCCGGAGCGGGCGAAGGGATTCGAACTCTCGACGCCAACCTTGGAAAACGATTTATCCTTCAATTCCAATATCTTGAGCGTGCCCGACGTAGGCGTCTGCGACCGATAGGATACATCTGCGTTCCCAGTTGAAACAGAGGTTCGGATGGTTCGTGCGCTGCTGCTCGGGATAAAGCAGGGCAAGCCATGTCGGTCCGCGAGCTGAGACCAGCCCGAGCCATTGTCATAAACGGCAGCCGACTGCGTACAGCCATGGAGAACGACGACGAGCGGCGCACCCGTCGGCAGCGGCTGCGGCACATAACATCAGCCTTGGAGTGCGCCCAGCGACCAAGGACCCCAGGACGTCAATCAAAAAGCGTCCATCCACGATCCGAGCCATACCGCATGATGTCTCCTCGTGAAGACAAACCTAGTTTCCTACAGGCGCGGAAGCGGTAGGTTTCGACTGACCTGACGCTCAGGCCGGTCTGGTCTGCGATGCTCTTGTTCGAATTGCTCGAGACGACGAGGCGCAGGACCTGAATTTCGCGTTCGCTCAGTTCGTCATCTGGGTTGTCGAGGCGACTTTCCATGCTGCCTATTGGGCGTCTTAATTCTCGCACCGACAGCGCCAGGCCTCCATCGAGGTACAGCCCGCCGCCCCGAACAGCCCTTAGGGCTTGCAGCAGTCTGTCGTTGGAGGCGCCATTCAGCAGGTAACCTGCGATGCCGAGCTGAAATGCTGCCTTGATCGACCTCGCATCGCGATCGTCGCATACGAGCAAGATCAGAATGAGCGGTGACACGCCCAAGATGCGCCTTACGAAGGCAAGACCGGCCGGCCTCAGCGTACCGATACAGATGATGGCTACTTCGGGGCTCTGCGAGCGAATGAATTCGACCGCGTCGAACATCGCCAATGGCACGCCAATGATGGTCGCGCCGGGGACTGCGCCGACAAGCGCGTTCAGGCCGGCAAGCATGATTGGCTGATCGCCGAAAAGCGCAATCCGCTGCTGAAATGGCGCCGGCATTATCGCGAGCCCTTCCGTGGGCAGCATGTCCGGGGATTCAGATGGAGTCAGAAACAGCTTGATGAAAGAGAAGCTTCTGCATCGGCCTGAATGAGAGCACGGCCTTCAAGAAATTTGCGTGTCTATTTCTTTTCGATGCCCAAGGGATTGAACATCTCGGTTATCGGGTTGTTCTGGCGGCGTGACCGGGCAGGCCGATCCGCATTGCGTTGTCCGGCTGAACCATTGATCTGCGCTTCACCGATGACCCGTTCCCGATCATCGAGACCCCTCACGCGATACTGAGGCTCGCTGTCGACCAGAGAGGGCAAGCGGCGCGTGACCGTATAGAGCCCGACGGCATTCTGGTCGTGAAAGCCGAAAGCCAGGCTGACCTGGTCGCCGACGTCATAGTGATGCGCCATTTCCATCTCCTGCCTGCGTCAGCTTGAGGAGCTGAGACTAACAGTAGCACATCGCATTGAGATCAAATCAAAAATCGGAGCTTTCGTGGCCATCGCGTCACGCGTGTGCCGTAGAGGAATATGGCCCCCCGGAGCCGTCTGCTCTTATCGGCAGCGTGACGCCCAGCTCCCAAGGCTGCGAACGAGAACCCGCCAGCCGCTTTTTCCTGAAAGGCCGTAAGCGCCGTCAGCTCGATGGAGCGATCGCATAAGCCTGAAAGACGGCCCCGTAGAAACAGCCGGAGGCGACGAGGACGAAGGCGTGCCAGATGGCGTTCTGGAACGGAAGGGTCTGCCAGACGTGAAAGACCACGCCCAGCGTGTAGAGAAGGCCGCCCGTCACGATCAGCCACAAGGCGACGCTCGGAAGCTGCGCGATGCTCTCCCAGGCAAAGACGCCGCTCCAGCCCATGAGGAGATAGAGCACAATCGACAGGCGATCATATCGGCCGGGTAAGGCGACCTTGAGCAGGACGCCGACAGCCGATGCGATCCAGACGATGGCCAGGAGGACATGCGCTGCCGCGCTCTCGCCTATTCGCGCCAGGAAAGGCGTGTAGGTTCCCGCGATCAAAATGTAGATCGCCGAATGGTCGAAGCGCCGCATCAGCCACTTCACCGGCGAAACCGGCAACATGTTGTAGACGGCGGAGGTGATCAGGACAGCCATCAGCGCGGAGCTGTAGATCGCAACCGGGATCAGACCAGGCATCGAAGCTGCGACAACGCGCGCGATCAGATACGCGACCGCGCCGACCCCCAGCACGATTCCGAGCCCATGGATCAGACCATCGGCCCAAAGCTCGGCACGATCGAAGTGGAAGCGCCCCTGCGTCGGTTGGTGCAATTCAGGCCCTTTCCCAGTCGCGCCATGCCGTTCGAATCCATGACGGATCGACACCGATAGCAAGGGTGCCTGCAGACAATGTGACAACGGTCAAGGAAAGGCTCGCCGAACAATGCTCGGCGAGCCTTTCTTGGTATCCCTGCGGATCAGGCCGCTTTGGCGACAGCCGCCGAGTTGGCCGGCTCGCCGAGCTGCGTCAGCAGCTTGTCGGTCCTGGTCTCCTCGGCGAGTGTCGCGTCCAGCAGCGCCACCGCCTCCTTGTGGCCGAGCTGCTTGGCCCAGGTCATGAAGTCGTGCGCTGTATCGCAGAACGCGACCTCGTCGGTGTGGAGACCAACGCGCTTGGCGCGCAGCCGTCCGGCGAGATTGCCGCCGGCGCCGGCCGCAACCAGGTGAACCAGAGCTAGCCAGATCAGGGCAGCGATGCCGAATGTCGTGGCGGCGACGCCCGCGTTCGACCAGGGCAAAACGGGAGATGGCTTGATCCGCATCTGTGCCAGGTTCTTGCCTGCTGCAAGCCGCGGAGACCCGTATGCCGGATCGACAGGTGACCATCATCGAAGAAAACGGCGCGCGTCGACTATTCGGATGCTCCATCTAAATGTGCTGTCGAAGAAATGGTTGAATCGAATCAAATGATGATCAGTCTCTCCCAATTGTGATATGATCTTCGACGGAAGATTTTCTTCCGGTTCGGAAAGTCCGACATCATGAAAATTCCAGCAGAACTGAAGCCGGCCGCCTGGGGCGCCGTCGGCGGGGCTATTGCCCTTGCGATCATTGGTTTCACCTGGGGCGGGTGGGTGACGCACAGCACGGCGGAGCGAGAAGCCAGGACGCGTTCGAGCACCGCTCTTGTGGCGGCTCTCTCGCCGATCTGCGTGGCGAAGTTCCAGCAGCAGGCCAATGCGACCGAGCAGCTCGTCGAATTCAAGAAGATCAGCTCCTGGCAGCAGGGTGATTTCATCGCGAAAGGTGGATGGGCGACGATGCCGGGGAGCTCCTCGCCCGATTCAGACGTGGCCAAGGCCTGCGCGGCAGCCCTGGGCGTTCCGAAAACCTGAGATGGTTCGTTCGTCGCGCGGCGCTGCGACCAGCCTGCGCCTTGTCGCGCGACGCACCTTCTCGGCGTCGCGCGACAACGACCCCAGCGCACCCACGGCACGCCTGAACCTGGTCAACCCTGGAGGATGATCCGATGAGCCTCCACTTCCCCAATCCAATCCGGCGATATGACACCGCCCGGGACTGCGTGTGCTTCTGGGGCTCCGATTCCGCCCTTGAGATCGCATTCGAGGTCGAGCTCGCAGCGTTGCGCAGCATCGACTTGTCAGCCGGGCCGGGCGAAGCGTCGATGCTGCGAGCTTATGACGGGCACCTCGCTACCATCCGGAAGGCTGCCGGGGCAGCCTATTCCCGCAAGCGTCAGAGCTACCATCGCTTGACTGCTGCCGACTTCTAATCGTGCTCGTGCTTCTCCCCCGACGGCTGGCCCACAGGCTTCCCGGGGGCTTCTGGCTGCCGCAGCGTGACTTTATCGGCAGCCGGCGCGGGTGCGGCCGGTGCGGCCGGCGCGGCTGTCGGGGCGATTGTCGGCTTATTGGTGTTTGCGGCCGGCTTCGGCTCGATCGTCCTGAAACGGATCATCATTATCCTGTCGGTTCGCTGACGCTCGCAGCATGAATTCGGTCCATGGGACTGCTGCCCGAGAGCACTGAACGCTACTTCCTCTTCGGCGCCGCGACCTTCACGACCGTAGTGGCAAGGCTGTTGGGGGCAGGATCTGCTAGCTTCGGTTTTTCCTGCTTCGGCTTCTTGGCCTCGCGGTTCCCGCGTCGTTCGCTTTTTGACATGCCGTTCTTGTCCTTGCTCGGAGATCGCGGGTCGCGATCTCTCGGGTTCGTATCGGCTGGAGCTGGGTGCCTTGCAGGCAATCGCCATCGAAATGCGCATGCGAGATTGCAGGCGCGGATGTCACTCAGGAGAAGCGAGCAAGTGCTCGGTGCAGCGCGGCCGGCTAGCAGCTGCCGCGGCTACCTGGGGGCGAGCCCAGGCAAGTCATGTCGAAGCAGGGTTGCAGCCTAGGCCAGGGCTGAGGAAAGCGCACGTTGTTTCTTCGCGGCTCTCCCTTGGGACCCGCGTGCCTTCCGTCCGCCGGGAGTGCATGTGGCTCATCCGAGGATGGACCGATACAGCTCGAGATAACGATCGGCCATTCGGTCGACGGTGAAGCGCGCCGCGACCGCTGCACGGCAGGCGGTGCGGTCGATCTCGGAGAGGCGCGCGATCGCAGCCACGGCCTCATCGACGCTGTCGACAAGGAACCCGGTCACGCCGTGTTCTATCAGCTCAGGCATCGAGCCGCGCCGGGAGGCGATGACGGGGGTGCCGCAGGCCAGCGCCTCGATGACCGACAATCCGAACGGCTCCTCGAAGTTGATCAGGTGCAACAACGCCTTCGCCGAGCCGAGCGCATGCATGCGAGCGCTGCCGCCGACGGGACCGAGATAGGCCACACTCTCGCTGGCGAGCGCGGGCGCGACCTGCGCGTCGTAGTAGCCGCGGTCCTGGACGATGCCGGCCATGACCAGACGCCGGCCGGCTGCGCGCGCCGCGGCGATCGCCTCGGCCGCGCCCTTGTCGGGGTGGATGCGGCCGAAGAAGAGCAGGTCGTCGCTCCCGGTTGGATCGAAGGGAAAATCCTCGATCCGGATGCCGTGATGGATCGTCGCGGCATAGCGCAAATCGGGGTGCCGGTCGGCGGCGCTGATCGCGACATAGTGGATCCGGTCCTCATAGGCCTTGAAGGCCGGCAGGATGCGCTCCGAGGAGAAGCCGTGAATCGTCGTCACCACCGGCGTGCCGACCAGGCGCGAGAAGGCGAGCGGCACGAAATCGGCCTGGTTGTGGATGATATCGAATTCGCCGGCGCGCTCGAAGACGTGGGCGACGTGCAGCAGCTCCCAGACCTTGGCGTCGATCGTCGGGTCTTCGGAGTACGGCGCCGGGCAGATGCCGGCCAAGGTGCCGGCCGTATGGCTGTCCCGGGTGGCGAACAGGGTGACGTCGACGCCGCGCACCACCAGCGCCTCGGTCAGCAGGCTCGTCACAAGCTCCCAGGGGCCGTAATGGCGCGGCGGGGTGCGCCAGGAGATCGGCGCCAGCATGGCGATGCGCATCCGTTCGCTCCTCCTTCTGGTCAGTCGGCGAGCGTCAGGATCACGCCCTCGTTCGGCCGCAGGAGCAACGCGCCGTCCTGCGCCAGCGTCAGACCGGCGAGCGTGGACAGGAGGGGGCGGCAACCATGCGCCCAGCCCGGCAAGGCCAGACGCTGCCGCCGCTCCCCGAGATTGAGCGCCACAATCAGCCGCTCTGCATCATGCCGACGCTCGTAGGCGAGTATATCGCCCTCGGCATCCAGCAGCGCGAAATCACCGATGGCCAGTGCAGGATGGGCGCGTCGAGCTGCAAGCAATCGGCGATGCAGCGCCAGCATCGAGGCCGGATCGGCCGATTGGCGCTCCACGTTCCGGGCTGGCCAGTCGGCGTTGAGCGGCAGCCAGGGCGCAGCGGTGCTGAAGCCGGCATGCGCACTGTCGTCCCACGGCATCGGCGTGCGGACCGGATCGCGCCCGAGACCCTTGCCCGGCTGGCGTAGCTCGCGCGGATCCTGGACCTGATCGGGCGGGATCGTGACATCGCTCAAGCCGAGCTCGTCGCCATAATAGAGGGTGGGCGTGCCCCGCAGCGTCAACAGCAGCATCGCCGCGACCCGGGCCTGGCTTTCCCCCAATCTGGTGGCGACGCGCGGGCGGTCGTGATTGCCGAGTACCCAGTTCGGCCAGCCGCCGGGCGGCAGCGCCGCCTCGTAAGCGGCGATGAGCGCGCCAAGCGACCGTGCCTGCCAGGGCGCGTCGATGAGTTGGAAGTTGAAGGGCAGGTGCACGCCGGGCCGATCTTCGCCGTAATAGCGCATCAGCCGCTCAACCGGCAGATAGATCTCGCCGACCAGCAGGCGCTCGCCTCTCCCTGCGGCCTCATATTCATCCGCAAAGGCACGCATTTCGGCCGCGATGCCATGGACTTCGGGCTGGTCGGTCGATTGCAGCTGGACCAACCGGTCCTTCTCGTCGAGGGCAGGCCAATAGGCCGGGTTCGGCGGGTTGTCCGGGAAGTCGGCAGCCTTGATCAGGTGCCAGAGCACATCGATGCGGAAGCCGTCGACGCCGCGGTCGAGCCAGAAGCGCAGCACGCCGTGCATCGCCGCCTGCACGGCCGGATTGCGCCAGTTGAGGTCCGGCTGCTGCTTCAGGAAGGCATGATAGTAGTACTGGCCGCTGGCCTCGTCCCATTCCCAGGCCGATCCGCCGAAATCGCTGATCCAGTTGTTGGGTGGTCCGCCTCCTGGGGCAGGGTCGCGCCAGAGATACCAGTCCCGTTTCGGACTGCCGCGCGAGGAGCGGCTTTCGGCGAACCAGGGATGCTGGTCGGAGGTATGGTTCGGCACGAAATCGAGCAGGAGCTTGAGCCCGCGCGCATGGGCCTGCGCGAGCAGGTCGTCGAAATCGGCGAGCGTGCCGAAGCGAGGATCGACGTCGCGGTAATCGGAGACGTCGTAGCCGAAATCGGCCATCGGCGAGGGATAGATCGGCGAAATCCAGATCGCATCGACGCCGAGTTCGGGAAGATGGCCCAGCCGCTGCGTGATACCCTGGAGGTCACCGATTCCATCGCCGTTGCTGTCCTGGAACGAGCGCGCGTAGATCTGGTAGATCACGCCGCTCTGCCACCACGGCGCGGGCATCATCGCCTCACCGCGCACGGCCGGGACATGACGGCCTCGTTTCCGAGCAAGCTCGCCGCAAACCGGAACAAAAGTGCCGCGGCGACAGTTCGCTCTTCATGACCAATCTCCGCAAGGTTCCATCGATCCGTCCCGATCCAGCCCCCCAGACAGGGAGCCCGCCGGTCGGCGACCACGACATGGAGCTGTCGCTGCCGGTGGATGCGCCGCGCAATGTCGTCAGGAAGCGGCAGCAGCGGGCTGCGCGTTCGCTGGCAGGCCAGCATATCGATGAGGCGCTGTCGGAACTGCCGATCTCCGACCAGGCCAAGGCATCGCGCAAGGCGAAGCTGATCGAGCTGCCGGACGACACCCCGATCAAAAGGCCCGCGAAGCGATCCAAGCCCGGTCCGGCCTAGCCTGTGCCTGCGCACCGCTGGACGGCCTTGCTCAGCCATCGGAATCAGGCCGCGCATCGTCGACAACGCGCCGGCAGGTTCCCCGGGTAAAGCGCTCGATCTCGGCCAGCGCGGCATCGAGCGACCCGAAAGGGCCTCGCCGCATGGCCTGCATCGTCGCGATCGCCTGGCCCGCGGGGTAGATCATGAATTCGCCCTCCGCCCTGTCCTCGACATATCCCATCGCTCGGCCGAGCAGGTCGGTTAGCAGCCAGGCCGTTCCGTCCGGCTTCCGCGTCACGTCGATGTCCAAGCGATCTCCGTTCGTCGGCCCCCCGATCCGAGGGGCTCAAGGGGCGGGCTTCAACCAGTCGGGGCAGAGGTCTTATCGTGGGTTACCCGGAAACGGTGATAGGGCCCGTCAAACCGGCTGCTTACGCTTGGGCCGTGGTGGCGCCGACGCTGCAGCGGCTCGGTCGGCCGCCTCTTTCTGCAGCCGCAATTCTCTCAAGCGCGCCGTGTTGGCGTCGCGCGCCTGATTGATGGTGTCCGTTTCGGACAGCACGCGATTGCGCGACAACGACTGGGTTTGCGTTCTCAGGAACGCAGCATCTGCGGTCACGCGGGATTTCGAGTTCTCTGCCAAGTGTCTTCTCCGAAGTGGGTCGGCGTGGGGTAGGAGACGAGCCTCGAGCAAGCGTCACCCGACGCGGCTGCGCACCGATCCGGGGCTGTCCGAAACAATCTGGTCATGGCCGATCGCCCGCTCATGGCCATCGGCACCGCGAACGCGGTATTCGCGCTCGCCGCTCGCCCGCGTCGGCATGATCCGCACGATCTCGTAGTCTCCGGCACCGGACTGATCGGCGAAGCCGAAGGACAGTCGGACCACGTCTCCCGGCGCGATCGGGCGGTGGGTCGTGGGCTTATCTTGGGTCATGTTCGTGCTCTTTCTCAGGGAGGGCGCCCTGCCGCAGATCATGCGTCTCGTCGGCGGCGACCGGGCTCAGGGCCTGCAGCAGCGCCCCGATCCTGATCGTCGCGAAATTGCAGTAGGTGTCGGAGACCGCATAGGGCAGGACGATCTGGTCCCGGTGGCGCATCGCACCGCAGGTGTAGACGACGTTGGGAACATAGCCCTCTCGCTCGGACGGCTCCGGCCGGACCAGGGGCTCGCGCGAACGCGCCAGCACCTTCGACGGATCCTGCTTGTCGAGCAGGACGGCGCCGATCGCATAGCGCCGCACCGGTCCGACGCCATGGGTGAACAAGAGCCAGCCTTCGTCGAGCTCGATCGGGGAGCCGCAAGTCCCGATCTGGATGAACTCCCAGGGGTATTGCGGCTTCAGGATCGCGACGCCGCCATCCCAATTCATCAGATCGTCCGAATAGACGAGATAGAGGTTTTCATTGTCCTGCCGCGCGATCATGGCGTAGCGACCAGCGATCTTGCGCGGGAACAGCGCCATGCCCTTGTTCACGGCGGCGCTGCCTCGCAGGGGCGACATTCGGAACGACAGGAAGTCGGTGGTCTCGATCAGCTCGGAGCGTATCCCCCTGCCGTTATAGGCCGTGTAGGTCGCGCGGAACACGCTGTGCCCACCCTCGTCGAACTCGACGAAGCGCGCATCCTCGATCCCGTTCGACTGCGAGGCCGTGATCGGAAAGATCACCCGCTCGCTGATGTCGCCGTCCGGGGAGAACGCCACTTCGACGTCGTCGCCGTCGAGGCGCACCATGCGATTGCGGAAGGTCGCGATCGTCGCGAGACGAGAGGTGGGATCGACGCTCAGGCTGCCGTCAGCGGCGATCGTGCCGGAGCGGAAGGTCAGGGACGAGATATGGCCCTCGCCGACCGCGCGAAGGCTGAGGACGAAGCGGCGCCCGCCCGGTGGAGCGCCGGACTGGTCGGGGTGCGAGACGATGCTCGGGTTGAAGAGCGCTGCCGCCTCAAACGAATACTCATGCAGGAAATAGGATCCGAGCAGCTGGCGTTGCGCTCTGCTGAACTCGCGGTGCGTGGTGAACACCTCCTCCATCTCGTCGGCCCGCGCCTCGAAACGTTCCAGTAGGTTGCGGTGTCGGCCGTTGAAGTTCTCCAGCACCTCGGCGAGCTGGCTTGCCGCCGCCTCCTGGTCCAGCCCCATGACGCGCGCAACGATGTGGTTCGCGCGCAGCTTGTCGGTCGGGTTCATGTCGCGCGGATCGGGCGAGGGCCCGAAGCGGCGCACCACCACCCGGGCGGGATCGGGGTAGAGGTGCAAAGCCTGCCGGTTCAGGAAGGTGGCTTGCGGCAAGGCGGCCCCAGTTCGGTTTGTGCGGATCGCCGAAGGCTCAGGCGTGCAAGACCCGAAGCGGCGCCAGTTTCGGGCGGTCCCCACTCATGCGGGAGAGCTGGCGAATCTCGGCGAGGCTGAGAAGGTAGGATACCACGGATTCGCCGCCGCGGTTCTCATTCGGCCGGTCGCGGTGGAGACCATCGCGGCAGGCGCCGGTTTCGAGATCGACCAGCGGTGTCGACAGGTCGTTCTCGCCAATGAACCAGGCGAAGGCGCGCACCGCTTCCGTCCGCCATTGCGCGTCACCATCGGCGCGCCAGGCCGCAAGGCAGGCCGAAATCGTCGCCGTGGCCTCCAGGGGCTGCTGGTCAAACGCCTTCGGCGGGCTGAGCCTGTCGCCGAAGCTCTCCGAACCCACCGGCCGGAACAGGCCGGCAGGTGTGCTCTGCACCCCGACCAGCCAGCGCAGCGAGCGCAGGCCGGCTTCGACATAGGCGGGAACCTGCATCGAAAGCCCGGTCGCGATCAAAGCCTGCGGCAAGCGGGCATTGTCATAAGAGAGACCTTCCTCGAACCAGACCCAGTCCGGCGTCTCGACCGTCGACAGCAGGGCAAGCAGACGGTCCGCCAGCAGGGAGCGCAACTGGATGGTGGAGGACGGCGCCGCGACCACGGCGCAGTAGGCGTCCAAGCCGAGCAGGGCGAATCCCCAGGCACGAGGCGAGCTGAAGCTCTCGACCGCGGGCAGCGCTTCGGCGAACAGCGCAGCGGCCCAGCGCCGCCGTGACGGGCTGGCGTCGCTGCGCGCGCATTCGCCGAGGGCCCAGAGGGTCCGGCCATGGCTGTCCTCCGAGCCGACCTCCTCGAGCCAGCGTCGATCGAAGCTCATGAAGTTGCGGAAGCGCCGCGCCTGCGGATTCCAGGCATGCTGGACGAAGGAGGCGAACCGCGCCGTCAGGGGCTCGGGCAGGTGCTGCTCGCCGGCGCTGCCGAGAAGGCAGGACAGCAGCAGCGCCCGGGCATTGTCGTCGACGCAGTAGCCATGCGCGCGATCCGGCACGGAATGGACGGCGTGCTGGAACAGGCCAGTGTCGTCGCACATGCAATGGAGGTGGTCGGTCCGCAGCTCCGGCGGCGCGGATGGCTGAAGGAATGGCTTTGCCTGCGCCGTCCCGGCAATCACGCTCAGCAAACGGCTACGCCGCGCCGACTCGAATGTGGCGAGATAGCGCTTTGCGGTCTGCTCCCAGGTCATGGAGCGGCTGCTGGCATAGGCGCGCTGGCGCATGGCCTGTCGCCTGGTCGAGTCAGTCAGCAATCCCGCGATCTCATTGCCGGTCGCGACGACGTCGCCGAACGGCACCAGCGCGCCGCGGCCATCGGCGAGCAATTCCTGGGCATGCCAATAGGGCGTCGAGACGACCGCTTTTCCAAGCCCGAAGCTATAGGCCAGCGTGCCCGAGGTCATCTGCGCCTCGTTGAGATAGGGCGTGACGTAAACGTCGCACATCGAGATGAAGCCGAGCAGCGTCTCGCGATCGACAAACTGGTCGAGGAAGACGACGTGATCCTCGATGCCGAGCTCGTGGACGCGCTTCTGCAAACCGATGCGATAGGCCTCGCCCTGCTCGCGGACGAGATGAGGGTGGGTGGCTCCAAGGACGACATAGACGGCATCGGGCCGGCGCCTCAGGATCGACGGCATCGCATCGATCATCACCTCGATGCCTTTATTGGGTGACAGCAGGCCGAAGGTCAGGATCACCGAGCGGCCGGCGAAGCCGAGCCTGGCCTTGGCCTCGTCCGGCTCGACGAAAGCAAAATCGGGGATGCCGTGCGCGATCACCTCGATCTTGTCGGCGGGAAGCCGGTAGATGGTGCGCAGCATGTCGCGCCCTTTCTCCGCCATGACGACGACGCGGGACGAGGCATCGACGATCCGCTCCATGACGCCGCGCTGCGCCGGGCTCGGTTTCGACAAGACGGTATGAAGCGTGGTGACAACCGGCATCGTCAGCCGTGACAGCAATCCGGCGACATGCGCGCCCGCTTCGCCGCCGAAGATGCCGAATTCGTGCTGCAGCGAGACGACGTCGAACCGGCCCTCGTTCAGGAAGTCGGCAGCGCGCGCATAGTCCTCTATTTGGTCATCGCGGATCTGGAACCCGACGGAGCCTGGATAATCGTAACCGTCGCCATCGTTCATCGCCACGATCGAGGTCGTCAGATCGGAGGCAGATGCAGCAACCGCCTGCTGCAGGTCCGTGGTGAAGGTGGCGATGCCGCAGCGGCGCGGCAGCGAGTTGCCGATGAAGGCGATCCGATGGAGTGCGGTCATGCGCGTGCCTCTGTGGTTGGAATCTGCGCTTTCGCCCCCGCGGCGGGCAGCAGAGGCCCGTGGATCGTGCTGCGGGCCGGCGCGATCGCATGTCGGTCTGTGATCGGCCGAAGAATGTCATGGCTGGGCAAGGTGGCATCATAGGCGACGAGGCAGGTCAGGCCCGTTCGCCCGGCGGCGAGATGCGTTGTCTGCGCCTGCACGAAGCAGCCTTCGCCCATTTGCGCCCGCCATGGCCCGATCCGGCCTTCGCCAGCGATCACCAGCAGCCAGGTCTCGGCCTGCGCGCGCAATTCCCAAAGCGATTCCGCAGCAAGGTCGAACCGCTCGAGGGTGAAGAACGGGGTCGCCAGGAGCAGTGTCCTGGCATCGCTCAGGCGTCGCGTCGGCACCTGTTTTGCGGCCGGTCCGGCATGGGCGGCGGCAACACCAAGCTCGATATGGAGCTCGCGCTGGCGACCGTGGTCGAACAGGCGGAAGGTCGTGTCGCTGCGTTGCTGGATCTCGGCAAGCACGAGGCCTGGACCGATCGCATGGATCGTCCCCGCCGGCACGAAGATGACATCGCCCGCCGCGGCGGCTTGCCAGGACATGCGCTCGGCGATCGAGCCGTCCTCGATCGCAGTTCGCAGTTGCTCCCGCGAGAGCGACGACTGCAAGCCGAGCGCCAGCGCGGCGCCAGGCTCGGCAGCAAGCACATACCAGGCTTCGGTCTTGCCGCGGGCAAGCCCCATTGCGTGGGCTGCGTCGTCATCCGGATGCACCTGGATCGACAGCGCTTCGCGCGTGAACAGCAGCTTGAGGAGCAAAGCGGGCTCAAGAGCCGAATCGTGGCGCTGCAACCAGATTTCGCCGATGGCGACGTCGTGATGATCGGTTCCGCTCCACGGCAGGAGATCGTGCGAGCCCCAAGGTTTAGGTACGGCCTGCAGGCGAGCCAATTCGAGGGCCATGGCGAACTCCAAGATCGCCGGGCTTCGACGGTTCGACGGGATTGTCGAAAGACGCTGCGGCGGGGCCGGCAAGGCATGGATACCGGCGAAGGCACCGGCCTTTGCGGGCCTTGTCTTTGCAAGAGCGACCGAGTTCCGGCCCGCGGCTTTCAGCACCTGCCGATCAAGGCAGCCGCTGGTCCTTTTCAAGGGCCGCGGCGAGATAAGCCGGCTCGATCGGAACCATCTGCTGTAAGGATTCGGGCAGTCCAATAGCCGGCAAATTGATGAAGCCGCCCACACGTCGCCAGGCAAGTCTGGACGTGCTCTCGATCGATACCTCGTCGTAGTCGACCCGGTATTCTCCGGCCGGCAGCGGCGCCTCGAAATCGGGCAGCAAAAATGGGCGTGAAAAGTGGACGGAGATCTGCGTGGTGCGATTGGTCACTGCGGCCTCCTTCCTAAGCAACATGATCTTGTCGGAGGTTTCCGACGAACGGGGAAAGGCGTGCCAGGCGACAGCCCGACCGCTCGCGGCCAGCAATTTCAATACCGACCGATCACGCTCGGATATGGGATAAATTTCACCTGATACAAGGCGAGAAAAATAATTCTCTCTCAGAAATTTTATGAAATACAGTTATAATCAAATATTTTTCCTATAAAATCTCCCCTCAAAACGTTGATCCCGTGCGATAATATCTCGATGTCTAAGGTTTTGGCCGTTTATTATTTTTTGTCTCTACCGATTCAGGTGGCGATTTCCCATATCAAAGGCTCGCTGCGCTTGCAGACAGGGACATGATGGGGTTGGCAGACTGTCATTCCGAGCGTGTGCGGTGTGCCCGCCCTCGCGCAGAAGGAATCGACTCATGGCTCGTTTGATCACGAAGACAGGACAGCGTGCCGAGATGGTCTGCGACATGTCGAATGGGAGATCGGGCAAGCTCATCTGCAACCCGGGCATATTGGCTCTCGCCGACCTTCAAGGCGATCTGATGCTCGAGACCGACGACGGTGGACGGTGCCATATCAGGATCACGTCGATCGGCGCGGACCATCTGACGTTTGCCGGACGGGTGATGGAACGCGTCTGAGGTCGGGTTTCGGCGATAGCTGGATTCTTACGCCAGGCGGATGATCGAGCCATGGGAGTGGTTCGGCGAACGGGGCGAGGCGTGCGCCCTCAGGCGAGCTTGGCAGGCATGCTGTCAGAAACCCGATTCCAGATGCATCGTTAATGCGAGGGCCTTGCCTATTCCCCAGAGCAGAATGTCGGAGCCCGCAATGACCAACGTCATGTCGCACTGGACCTTGTACAGGGTTTGGCTCTTGAGCCGATATCCGGTCTGGCTGGCCTATTGCGGGCTGATTGCAGCCATGGCGCTGGCTTTTGCCGTCGTATCGCATTGAACCGCGTTGACCGCCAAAGCGTAGCGGCCGAAATCGCGGCCTCCGCCTATGCTCCCGCACCCGTTGGCTCGGCGCTGACTTATGGCCTGATCAGCGTCTGCCTTTTCGGAGTGGCCGTGTGGGGCGTCGGGAAGTTCTATAGCATCGAACTTTTTCCGCATGCAGCGCCGCTTGCCGTCAGCGCCTTGCTGCCATTCGCATTCGGTCTGTGGCTGAGACGTAGGCGGAAACGCCGCCACCTGCGCGCTCGTTCGGTGGAGCGAGGGGAGCCGGCAGCGCCGATGTGAGGCTGTCATAGATACAAACATCGCCTTTCTCCCGCGCCAGGTACAGTTTCCCGGAGGTCGATCCATCTGCGTCGTACCAGACCGCCCGGACCTTCAAGAGGCTTGACCGGCCCGCTTCTGCCAGCCTTCGTGCTGCCGCAGCTATGCCGCCACTGCCATGCTGCGCATGCTGGGAACTAGGCGGCGGCGGCCGGACCGAGGTCGCCGCGGCTCACATTCGTTCCGTCGAAGCGAATGGGCCCGACATCGTCAACAACGGCATCGCCTTGTTGGGCACCGCTCACTGGATGTTCGATCGCGGTTCGATCGGCCTGTCCGACGACCTCGACATCTTGATCTCCCGGCAGGCCAATGATGCGGATGGGCTATGCAGCTTCATTAACAAGACGGGTCGAGCACTACCGCCACTGCGGGCCCACGACCGCCCGCATCCGCATTTCCTGCGGTGGCATCGGGACAATTACTTCAAACAGTGACCGTTAGCGGAAGCGAGCCAAGAGGCCCTATGCGGCTCCGGATCGTACTTGTAACCGCGAGGTAACCACGGGCTTTCGAGGCCTTTCGGCAAGGCTCTCAAAATGCTCAAGCTCAAAAAGCAAAAAGCGCCGGAAGATACGACGCTTACGTGCCTCCCAAGTCTTGTGATTGCTTGGATTGGGCGAATGGATTCGAACCATTGATCCCAAAATTGGCAAGAGATCGTTCATCGTACCTGGTTAGTACTGCTGTTTTCATCCAATTCACTTCGGTGATGCTCTGTTGCGTGCGGTGAAATTGCACCTGACGTAACCTGCGAGACCATGGTTGCATATTGTGAATGGATCGACACTGACGAACCTGCAACCCGCGTGTAATCCGGCACTCGATCGGGATCGCTATTTCCGAAATTGTTGTGCTTAGGTCTGCGTGCTTTTCTTTAGTTGGAAGTTAAAGCGCTCACGATGAGAAATATTGTTGAATTTCAGTGTACAAAGAAGTTTATTCTCTATGAGAAATCGTCGGATATATTTGGCCTATCTTATTTCAAGATACAGCGTGCTACCGCTCATGGCGGTCTTCCTGCCTATTTTCTTCTGAGCAGTCGAAAATATGTGAAACTGCGGGAGATTGTGGAGGTCATCGAGAAAAGTAGGGCGCTGGTAAACCGCAAGTAATCCAGCGGCGTGTGCTGCGCATCCGTAGTTGGCGGCGGCCTGTTGCCATCTCAGAAAATGCGGCAGCCCAGAAAGGCTGCCGCAATCTTTTCAGTATCGCGCCAAGCGAAGTGCCCGGGCTGCTTCGACCATGTTGATCAGCGCCGGCCTGACCTCTTCCCATTTACGGGTCTTCAGACCGCAGTCCGGATTGATCCAGAGCTGATCGTCGCTGAGGCGCTGGCGCGCAAGGTGAAGCAGCTCCTTCATCTCGGCGACCTCGGGTACGCGCGGCGAGTGGATGTCGTAGACGCCGGGGCCGATCTCGTTCGGGTACTGGTAGCTGCGGAAGGCCTCCAGCAGCTCCATCTTCGAGCGTGACGTCTCGATCGAGATGACGTCGGCGTCCATCGCCGCGATCGCGTCGATGATCTGGTTGAACTCCGAATAGCACATATGGGTGTGGACCTGCGTCTCGTCGGCGACACCGGAGGCGCAAATGCGGAAGCTCTCCACGGCCCAGTCGAGATAGTGCTTCCAGTCGCCATGGCGCAGCGGCAGGCCCTCGCGCAGCGCCGCCTCGTCGATCTGGATCATCGCCGCACCGGCCTTCTCCAGGTCGAGCACCTCGTCGCGGATCGCCAGCGCGATCTGCTTCGACGCGTCTCGCCGCGGGATGTCGTCGCGGACGAAGGACCAGTTCAGGATGGTGACGGGGCCGGTCAGCATCGCCTTCATCGGCTTCTTGGTCAGCGACTGCGCATAGCGCCACCATTCGACCGTCATCGGCTTCGGCCGCGAGACGTCGCCATAGAGGATCGGCGGGCGCACGCAGCGCGAGCCATAGCTCTGCACCCAGCCATGGCGGGTGAAGGCGAAGCCGGCGAGCTGCTCGCCGAAATACTGCACCATGTCGTTGCGCTCGAACTCGCCATGGACGAGCACATCGAGGCCGATCTCCTCCTGCCAGCGCACAGTCCGTGCCATCTCCTCGCGCAGGAACTGCTCGTATTCGGCATGGCCGAGCTGGCCCTTGTCATGGGCGGTGCGAGCCTTGCGGACCTCGGGCGTCTGCGGGAAGGAGCCGATCGTCGTGGTCGGGAAGGGCGGCAGATTGAAGCGGGCGCGCTGCAGCTTCGCGCGCTTGGCAAACGGGCTTTCCCGGCGCCCGAAGGCCTCGTTGATGGCTGCCATACGCTCGGCGACAGACTTGTCATTGACCTTCGGCGAGGCCTTGCGGGCCGCGGCCGCCGCAGACGACGAGGCGAGCTTATCCTTGACGCTGTCGCGCCCAAGACCGAGCGCCTGACCAAGCGTCGCGAGCTCCTCCATTTTCTGCACGGAGAATGCGAGCCAACTCTTCACGTCCGGGTCGAGATTGGTCTCGAGCTCGAGGTCGATCGGGCTGTGCAGCAGCGAGCAGGACGGCGCGACCTGGACATGGTCGGTGCCGCGCCTCGCGATCACCGGCTCGATCCGTGCCAGCACCTTCTCAAGGTCCGTGCGCCAGATATTGCGGCCGTCGACCACGCCGAGCGAGAGTACAAGACCGCGCGGAGCCTTGGCGAGAACCGGTTCCAGTTGCTCGGGAGCGCGGACGAGATCGAGATGCAGGCCCGCGATCGGCAGGGAGACGGCGGTGTCGAGATTGTCACCGAGCGCGCCGAAATAGGTTGTCAGCATCACCTTGAGCTTCGGCAGGGCGTGGGCGATCGTCGCATAGGTGCGCCGCAGCGCTTCGCGGGCGTTCTCATCGAGATCGAGCACCAGGCAGGGCTCGTCGATCTGCACCCAGTTGGCGCCATTGGCCGAGAGCCGGCGCAGGACGTCGACATAGACCGGCAGCAGTTCGCCGAGCAGCGAGAGTGGATCGAAGGCCGGATCCTTGGCCTTGCCGAGCTTGAGGAAGGTGACCGGGCCGAGCAGTACCGGCCGGGTCTCATAGCCGAGTGCCTTGGCCTCGCGATATTCCTCGACTGGCTTCAGCGAGGCGAGCTCGAAGCGCTGCCCGGCCGCGAACTCCGGCACCATGTAGTGATAATTGGTGTCGAACCACTTGGTCATCTCCTGAGCGGGAGCGCCGTGGGAGCGACCATGCCTGTGATGGGCGTGGCCGCAGGAAGCTTCCTCGTCGCCGCCCTGCGAGCCACGCGCCATGGCGAAGTAGGTTGCCAGCGATACGGCGCCACCCTTCCAGCCATAGATTGCAGGGATCGCCCCGACCATGACGCTGGTGTCAAGCACCTGGTCATAGAAGGAGAAGTCGTTCGACGGGATCACCGTGATCCCTTGCGCCTTCTGACGCGCCCAGTTGGCGGCACGTAAGGCCCGGGCAGCTTCGAGGAGCGACTTCTCGTCGGACTTTCCGGCCCAGAAGCTTTCGAGCGCGGTCTTGAGTTCACGGCGCGGGCCGATCCGCGGCGTGCCGAGAGTGGCAACGGAGACTGATTGAGACATAGGCTTAACCCCAACAAGTTGGGGGCAAAGGCCAGAGCGGACGCGGGACGATGACCGGCCGGAGATGGAATCCGGGCGGTGCCGCCAAGCGCACCACCGGGACACCCCGCCCGAGGACGTTCATGGTGTCGCGGCAGGTCTCCTGGCTCACGGGTCGTCGCTTGTGCCCGTCTTCCCAAGGCCGGAAGCCTCAGTGACATGGGTGGGCAGCAAGCTCGCCGCTTACAGTTGCGGGGGCAGCGCCGGCATCACACCGGCTTCCCTCTTAGCTCCGATGCAGCAAGCCACACCAGAGAACCTCGACGCCTGATGATGGCCCGTCCTTCACCGGCCGTCAATAGACGATATAAAGACATCTTTATGTCTCCATATTTAGAAGCTATCAGGGAGCGGGCGCCGAGCTGTCCCCGCTTTCCACATCTCGACTTGGAAGCATGCACGACCAGTTGACAGAGCATGGGCCAGTGACACTAAATCTAGTGGTCGATGGTCTCTCGATTCGCAAGATCGAGAGCTAAGAGGGAAGCCGGTGAGAGACCGGCGCTGCCCCCGCAACTGTCAGCGGTGAGTTCGCGTCCATGTAAGTCACTGAGGCCGCAAGGCCTTGGGAAGACGGACACGAGCGGCGATCCGTGAGCCAGGAGACCTGCCGCGACCCTAGTTTACGTCCACGGGCGGGGTGTCCCGGTGGTGCGCTTGGCAGGTCGCGGCTTTGGGTTGCCGCGCGCCTTCTCGACGCAACCGCTCGGCCTTTGCTCCCAACATCTTGGGGTTGATGCCGATGTCTCTTTCTCTTGAAATCGAGCGACCTGCTGCCGTTCCAAACGCGAGCCGGGCGTCCGTGTCGCCTTCGGCGACTTCGTCCGAGCCGGGCTACCAGCTCATTAGACGCAACGGCGCGGTGACGCCGTTCGATCCCTCCAAGATCGCGGTCGCGCTCACCAAGGCCTTCCTTGCCGTCGAGGGTTCCAGCGCCGCCGCCTCGCGCCGCATCCATGATGTCGTCGCCGAATTGACCGAGCAGGTCGTTGCCGGACTGACTCGCCGCGCCGCCACCGGCCGTACCTTCCATATCGAGGACGTGCAGGACCAGGTCGAACTCGCGCTGATGCGCGGCGAACACCACAAGGTCGCCCGCGCCTATGTGCTCTACCGGGCCGAGCGGGCGCGTGAGCGCGCTAAGGCGGTCGATGCAAAGCCCGCCGCCGCCGCGGCTCCCTCCCTGCAGATGAAGCTCGCCGACGGGACGCTCGTTCCACTCGATGCCGCCCGCCTCGACAAAGTCGTACGCGAGGCTTGCGCCGATCTCGACGGCGTTTCTCCCGAGCCGGTGCTCGCCGAGGTGCGCCGCAATCTCTATGACGGCATCTCGCTCGACGAGCTGGCGCTGGCGCCGATCCTCGCCGCCCGCACGCTGATCGAGAGCGAGCCGAACTACGCCAAGGTCTCGGCGAGGCTGCTGCTCGACAAGCTGCGTCGCGAGGCGCTGAGCTTCGTCCATGGCCATGCCGAACAGGCGACGCAGGCCGAGATGGCCGGCCGCTATGGCGAGTATTTCGAGGCCTATCTCAAGACCGGCATCGAGAACGAGCTGATCGACCCCGAGCTCGGCCGCTTCGACATCGCCCGCATCGCCGCCGCGCTGAAGCCGGAGCGCGACCTGCAGTTCGACTATCTCGGCTTCCAGACGCTCTACGACCGCTATTTCCTGCATGTCCGCGGCAACCGCTTCGAGCTGCCGCAGGCCTTCTTCATGCGCGTCGCCATGGGCCTCAGCCTGCGCGAGATCGACCGCGAGGCACGGGCGATCGAGTTCTACGGTCTGCTCTCCTCCTTCGACTTCATGGCCTCGACCCCGACCCTGTTCAATTCGGGCACGCTGCGGCCGCAACTCTCCTCCTGCTTCCTGACCACGGTCGCCGACGATCTCGACGGCATCTTCAAGGCGGTGAAGGACAATGCGCTGCTCGCCAAATATTCCGGCGGTCTCGGCAATGACTGGACGCCGGTGCGCGGCCTCGGCGCCCATATCAAGGGCACGAATGGCGAGAGCCAGGGCGTCGTGCCGTTCCTGAAGGTCGCCAACGACACCGCCATCGCGGTCAACCAGGGCGGCAAGCGCAAGGGCGCGGTCTGCGCCTATCTCGAGACCTGGCATGTCGACATCGAGGAGTTCCTCGACCTCCGCAAGAACACCGGGGACGACCGCCGCCGTACCCACGACATGAACACGGCGAACTGGATTCCCGACCTGTTCATGCAACGCGTCGAGGCTGGCGCCGACTGGACGCTGTTCTCGCCGGACGAGGTTCCCGACCTGCATGACCTCTATGGCAAGCCGTTCAAGGCCGCCTACGAGGCCTATGAGGCGAAGGCCGCCGCCGGCCAGATCAAGGTCTTCAAGCGGGTGAAGGCGGTCGATCTCTGGCGGCGCATGCTGACCATGCTGTTCGAGACCGGCCATCCCTGGATCACCTTCAAGGACGCCTGCAATCTGCGCTCGCCGCAGCAGCATGCCGGCGTGGTGCACTCCTCGAACCTCTGCACCGAGATCACGCTCAACACCTCGGCCGACGAGGTCGCGGTCTGCAATCTCGGCTCGGTCAACCTGGCGGCGCATGTCAGCGGGGAGGGGCTCGACCAGGCGCGGCTTAAGCGCACGGTGACGACTGCGATGCGGATGCTCGACAATGTCGTCGACATCAATTTCTACACGATCCCCGAGGCGCGCCGCTCGAACCTGCGCCACCGCCCGGTCGGCCTCGGCCTCATGGGCTTCCAGGACGCGCTGCAGACGCTGCGCCTGCCGGCTGCGTCCGAGGACGCGGTCGCCTTCGCCGATACCTCGATGGAGGCGATCAGCTTCCACGCGATCTCGGCCTCGGTCGACCTCGCCGCCGAGCGCGGCCGCTATCCGAGCTTCGAGGGCTCGCTCTGGTCGAAGGGCATCCTGCCGATCGACTCGCTCGACATTCTCTCGGATGCCCGCGACGGCGATGTCGAGCTTGATCGTTCCTCGACGCTGGATTGGGAGAGCCTGCGCCAGCGGGTGAAGACCACCGGCATGCGCAACTCGAACACGATGGCGATCGCGCCGACTGCGACGATCTCGAACATCGTCGGCGTCTCGCAGTCGATCGAGCCGTCCTATAGCCAGCTCTACGTCAAGGCGAACATGTCGGGCGACTTCACCGTGGTGAACGCCGGACTGGTCCACGACCTGAAGGCGCGCGAACTCTGGGACGAGGTGATGGTCTCGGACCTGAAATATTATGACGGCAAGGTCAGCCAGATCGACCGCGTGCCTGCCGATCTCAAGGCACTCTATGCGACCTCGTTCGAGATCCCGACCGAGTGGCTTATCCGCGCCGCCGCGCGCCGGCAGAAATGGATCGATCAGGGCCAGTCGCTCAACCTCTACATGGCGCAGCCCTCCGGCCGGAAGCTCGACGAGGCCTATCGGCTGGCCTGGCGACTCGGTCTGAAGACGACCTATTACCTGCGCGCGCTCTCGGCGACCCATGTCGAGAAATCGACGCTCAAGGGCACCGACGGCAAGCTCAACGCTGTCTCGGCGACGGTGCCGGTGGCTGCCAAGACGGCCGCTCCGATCATCGTCGATATCCCGCTCGAGAACGGCATGGCCGTGCCTAACGCCTGCTCGATCGACGATCCGACCTGCGAAGCCTGCCAGTAACAACCGCCGTCATTCCACCTCCCACGTCATTCTTGGGTGAAGCGAAGCGCAGACCCGAGAATCTCCGGCAAGACGAGACGTTGGCACCTCCTTTGGCGAGAGATGCTCGGGTCAGGCCCGAGCATGACGCCCTTCAATTTCAGAACGGAACATCACATGCTCGACTGGTCCGACACCAAGCCGGTGCCCGCCGCCAACCCCGCCATCCTGACCGCCCCCGCTCCCGAAGCCACCGGCCTTGGCGAGATAGACCGCAGTGGCGGGCGCGTCAGCGTCGACGAGAAGCGGATGATCAACTGCCGTGCCGACGTGAACCAGCTCTTGCCCCTGAAGTATAAATGGGCCTGGGAGAAATACCTTGCCGGCTGCAACAACCACTGGATGCCGACCGAGGTCTCGATGCAGGCCGATATCGCGCTGTGGAAGTCGAAGGACGGGCTGACCGAGGACGAGCGGCGCATGCTCAAGCGCAATCTCGGCTTCTTCGCCGCGTCCGAGAGCCTCGTCGCCAACAACATCGTGCTGGCGATCTACCGTCATCTCACCAACCCGGAATGCCGGCAGTATCTGCTGCGACAGGCCTTCGAGGAGGCGATCCATACCCACACCTTCCAGTACATCGTCGAGAGCCTCGGTCTCGACGAGGGCGAGCTGTTCAACATGTATCGTGAGGTGCCCTCGATCACCGACAAGGCGGCCTGGGCGCTGAAGCACACGCAGAACATCGAGGACCCCGACTTCCAGACCGGGACGCCCGACAACGACCAGGCGCTGCTGCGCGACCTGATCACCTTCTACGTGATCTTCGAGGGCATGTGGTTCTACACCGGTTTCGCGCAGATCCTCTCGCTCGGCCGGCGCAACAAGATGGTGGGGATCGCCGAGCAGTACCAGTACATCCTGCGCGACGAGAGCATCCACCTGAACTTCGGCATCGACGTGATCAACCAGATCAAGATCGAGAACCCGCATCTCTGGACCAAGGCCTTCCAGGACGAGGTCCGCGGCATGATCCGCGATGCGGCCGAGCTCGAAGCCGCCTATGGCCGGGATACGATGCCGAGAGGTTTCCTCGGCCTCAATGCGGCGCTCTGCGAGCAGTACATGCACTTCATCGCCAACCGCCGCTGCGGCCAGCTCGGGCTCACTCCCGTCTTCGCCGAGACCGAGAACCCGTTCCCCTGGATGAGCGAGGCGATGGACCTGAAGAAGGAGAAGAACTTCTTCGAGACCCGCGTCATTGAATATCAGAATGGCGGCGCGCTGAGCTGGGAGTGAGGCAGGTGAGCCAAGCTGACGATATGTCGCCGCCCGCGCCGGCCACGGTGCTGTTGCTCGCGCGCTCGGCGATCACCGCGCCGCCGCTCAAGGAGATGGAACGGTTGCGCGCTGCGCTCGCGCCGCGCCCCGGCGTGCATGAAGCCCTGTTCGCCTTTTCCGAGCAGGGCTCGCCATCGCTGCGGCACGCGCTCGACAAGCTGGTCGCCGCCGGCTGCGACCGGCTGGTCATCCTGCCCATGCTGATCCCGGCCGAGCCGAATTTCCAGGCCTGGCTCACGCGCACTTTGACCCGTTGGCGCTCGCGCGACGAACGGCCCTGGCCCGCCATCGAGATCGCGACCTTGCTGCCGAACGAAACGAGCCTCATCTCGCTGCTCGACTTGGCGCTTGCGGCCGAGCGGACCGAGCTTTCTCTCGGCTCCGCCAAGGTTTCTCCGGAAGGCTCGCTCGTGCCGGCACAGAAGCGGCGCGTGCTGGCCTGCATGGGCGGCCCCTGCAATGTCGCGGGAGCCGAGGTGATCTGGGGCCACCTCCGCAACGAGCAGGATCGCCTGTCCCTGCGGACCTCCGGCGATGGCTGCATGAGCGCCAAGACGAGCTGCCTCGGCCCATGCAATCTGGCGCCGGTCGTGCAGGTCTGGCCCGAAGGCACCAATTATGGCGGGGTCGATGAGGCCGCGGTCGACCGGATCATCGCAGAGCACATCCTCGGCGGCTGCCCGGTGGCGGATCTCGCCTATGAACCGACCGGCAAGAAGCAGTTCTTGCGAGCCCGCAAAGCCTGAAGCCGTCATGCAGGACAAGAGGCCGTGACCAGCTGCTTTCCTCCGCGACGCATCGTCTGCCTGACCGAGGAAACGGTCGAGACGCTCTATCTCCATGGCGAGCAGGAGCGGATCGTCGGCGTCTCCGGCTATACCATCCGCGCCGACGGCTCGATGCGATCGTCAGCGCCATCCACAGCCTGCGCGGCGATGCCGACGTAGCGGGTTGACGCCACAATCCCGCCATATAGGTTGACGCGCGTCGAGGTCTTCGGAGTGATCCGAAGCTAAGAGGGAATCCGGTGCGGCATCGATCGCCCAATCCGGAGCTGCCCCCGCAACTGTAAGCGGTGAGTTTTCGACCCTAACGTCACTGGCGCCAAGCGCTGGGAAGACGGTCGAAGGCGCTGATCCGCGAGCCAGGAGACCTGCCCCGACGGCGTATTGATGTCGCGCGGGCGGGGTGTCCGGCGGATCGCAGCATGTCCGGCCGCGATTGCTGCCGTATCTGCCGCGCTTCCGAGCAGCCCTGTTCCGCACAGCGAGGGGCTGACGACGATGACCATGCACCTGGGACTGCGCTGCCGCCATTGGCGCCAGGCGAAGCCGGCGACGCTTGTGGCCGACAAGATATATTGTAATGATATAACATATCATTCATAGGCATAGGCATGCCTGCTGCTCTTCCTCTCTCCACTCGGGCGAATGCCAGTTCGCTCGATCCTCTCGCGCTCTATGCCAGTGCGATCGATACCTCCGACTATGCGTCGCGCGTGGCGCCGCTGATCCGACAGCTGGCTCCGGGGATCGCCGATCTCGTCGATGTCGGCGCAGGCGGCGGCCAGCTCGGCGCGGCCATACGCGGCGAAGGCGCGGCCTGGACCGCGATCGAGCCGTCACCGGTGATGCAGGGGCGTCTCGCGCTCCGAGCCGAGCGGCCCCAGATCATCCCGCTCAGCTGGGATGATGAGCGCATTATCTGCGAGCCCGCCGACACGGTCCTCGCGGCGACGATGCCAGGTTATTTCCACGATCCACTCGCCTTCCTCGCGTGCTGCCGCCGCTGGGCGCGCCGGCAGATCGTCTGGGTCGTGCCGGCGCAGGCGACTCCGAAGGGGCTGATCCTCGCCGCCTGCCTGCCGCACGACTGGCATGGCGAGGACGAGACGCCGGGCATCGATCTGGTGCTGCCGCGGCTCGGCTCCGACCTGCCCGACCGGTCCGATGCGACGGACTGGACCTTCTCGCTGGTGCTGCCGGACCTTGCCGCCTTCGCGGCGTTCCAGGCCGACCGTCTGGGCTGGACGCCTGGCGATCCGCGCCGGCCTCAGCTCTTCGAACACCTCCACAAGCAAGCTGTGCCGACGCCGGCCGGCTTTCGCCTCTCCTGCCATCGCCGCTCGGCCATCCTCGTCTGGAACCTGTCATGACCCGCCCGACTTCCCGCAAGGCCTGCCTGCTTGCCGTGACCTGCCTGACGGCGAGTGCCCCTGCCCTCGCCCAGACCGAGATCAAGCTCGATGAGCTCGTCGTGACGGCGACGGGACGCCCCGAACCGCGCAGCAGCATTCCCGGCACTGTCCAGGTCATCGACGCCGCGCAGATCGAGCGCACCCATGCGCAGTCGCTCACCGACCTGCTGGCCGAGAATGCCGTGGGCTTCTTCAGCCAGTGGACGCCCGGGCAGACCTCGATCAACATCCGCGGCGGTGCCACCGACGGGCAAGGCAAGGACTTCCGCAGCCAGGTGCTGGTGCTGATGAACGGCCGGCGCGCCGGCACGGCAAACCTGTCCAAGCTGTCGACGGCCGATGTCGAGCGCATCGAGATCATCCGCGGCCCGTCCTCGGTCGTCTATGGCAGCCAGAACATCGGCGGCGTGATCAACATCATCCTGAAGACCGGCCGCACCGCGCCAGGCACGATGATCGAGGGAGCCGGCGGCTCCTGGGGGCTCCTGCAGGGCAAGGCCCAGACCGGCGGGCTCTATGACAGCATCGACTACTACGCCGGCATCTCCGGCGGCACCCGCGACGACTACCGGTCCGGCCGCGGCGGCTCGAAGATGGAGAACACCGGCTGGAAGCGTCTCGGCGTTGCCGGCGCGCTCGGCCTGCAGATTAATCCGGACCACCGCATCGAGACGACGCTGCGGACCGACGGCATCTACGATGTCGGTTTCCGCGGCTCCGGCGCCAACACGATCAGCCAGGAGGATCGCTACAACAACTCCTTCGACGTCACCTATCGGGGACAGCTCCCCGGCGGACAGTATCGCTGGATGCTGCAGGGCTATGCCGTGCAGGATGTCGACAATTTCCGCTGGGCCTCGCCGGTCATCCGTGGCGGCACCGGCTTGCCGGCGGCCGGCACGGCGGCCGATTACAACCGGCGTGAGCTGAATGTCATCGGCACGCGCTTCCAGCCGAGCATGACGCTCTGGGCTGGCAACGACCTGCTCGCCGGCTGGGATTGGGAGCGCAGCACCCTGCGCTTGACCCGTGACCGCATTGGCGTTCCCGGCAATCCGCTGACGCCGGTCTCGCCGCAGGACAACAACCAGTCCGAGACCGTCAACGCACTCTATGTCGAGGATTCGCAGAAGCTCTTCGACGACCGCGTCACATTGCGCGCCGGTGTGCGCCGGACTTTCGGCACGACCAGCTTCGAATACACGCCGAACCTCGCCGGCCAGCGCCCGCGCGAGGTCGACTATCAGGCGACGACCTATTCGACCGGCGTGACCTTCAAGGCGACTGACCGGCTGACCTTCCGCGTCGGCTACGCGACCGGGTTCCGGGCGCCGACCGCGACGGAGCTCGCAGCGGACTTCAACACGCTGGGCGGCGGGCGCATCTTCGGCAATCCGTCGCTGAAGCCGGAAACGAGCGAGCAGGTCGAGGCCGGAGCCGCCTATGCCGGAGAAGGCTGGCGGCTGGATCTGGCGATCTTCCAGAACGTCATTTCCGATCGCATCATCACGCGCGCCCGGCCGGGCGTGGCCAACACCTCCGATTATGCGAACAACTCCGGCGATGTCGTCGTGCGCGGCGTCGAACTGCAGACCGATGCCGATATCCTGAAGTTGGCGGGATATAGCGACACGCCCTGGCGCTGGTCCGTGTTCGGCAACGGCGCCTGGAACTTCGGCATGGAGGACAAGGGCGCCGCCGTCACCGCCAACAGCCGCAAGCCGGAGCGCATGTACCAGTACCAGGCGGCGATCGGCACGCGCCTCGGCCAGAGCGGCGTGCAGTATCCGTGGTCGGTGCAGGTCTCGGGCACGCTCTACGGGCCGATATGGTACAACACCGAGGAGAATCTCGTCGCCACCGCGGAGCCGAACCGCGACTGGATCCACCGCAAGAGCCCGTTCTGGGTCTGGAACGTGCGTGGCGAGGTCGAGATAGCCAAGGGCGTGAAGCTGTTCGCGCTGGTCAACAACCTCTTCAACAAGAACGAGCACCCGATCTTCATCGGCCTCGACAAGAGGCCCTACAAGCTCGACTCCCGCTTCGCCAATGGCGGCTACGGAACATCGATGCCGGGGCTTGAGGTCCAGGCCGGCCTGCAGGCCAGGTTCTGATCGTCTGATGACGCGCCTGCGCCGGCTCGGCCTGATCCTGGCACTGATTCCCGCGATCTGCTCTGCGGGGGCCGCCGAACCCGTTCGGCTGACCGACGCGCTCGGGCGGGTGGTGGAGATCACTCGCGCGCCGCAGCGGATCGTGCCGATCTTCGCCTCGAACACCGAGCTCGTCGCGGCGCTCGGCCTGTCTGACCGGGTCGTCGGCATCGAGGCCTATACGCGCTATCCGCCGGAGGTCCTCGACCGGCCTCAGGTCGGCGGACGGCTCGGCTTCTCGGTCGATGCCATCGTCGCGCAACGGCCGGAGCTGCTGATCGTCACGCCCTCGCGCCAGGCGATGCACCTGCTGATCGAGCCGATGCGCCGGCTTGGCATTCCCGTGATCGTGCTGCTCAGCCGCAGCGTCGCGGAGGTGATGGCCAATTTGCGCCTGGTCGGCCGGGCGACGGGAGAGCCAGATCAGGGCGATGCCGTCGCCAAGGCACTTGAGCAGCGCCTCGCGATCGTCGAAGCCGCCGCCCCTATGAAGCGACCCAGCGTAGTGATGATCACCGGGCGTCTTGGCAATGGGCTGGTGCTGGTGGCGCGCGCCGACAGCTATACCGGCGATGCCATGGTCAAGGCCGGCGGGCGCCATGCCCTGGAGCGGACCATCGTCGCGCAGGTCTCGCCCGAGGCGGTGATCGCTGCCGATCCCGACATCCTACTCTTCGCCGGCCGCAGGGACGAGCTCGACGCATTGGTCGCTCAGCCCGGTTGGCGTCTGCTGCGCGCCGTCCGCAGCGGCAGCGCCCATCTGGTCGCGCGCGCCGAATTCCTGATCCCCGGGCCGCGCACGGTCGACGGCATCGAGAAGCTGGCAGCGCTGCTGCGGCGGGCGGCCCAGCCATGAAGCGCCTCCCTCTTCTCATGCTTGCCGTCCTGCTGGCGCTCGCCTTCGGCGCCATGGCGGGCCATGACTGGGCGAGTCCTGCTCGGCTGGCCGCCGCCTTGTCGGGCGATACGTCGCTGCAAAGCCAGCTCCTGGTGGTCTGGCGGCTGCCGCGCGTCTTGGCGGCGGCGCTGGTTGGCGCGCTGCTGGGGCTGGGCGGTGCGATCTTCCAGGGCGTGTTCCGCAACCCGCTGGCCGAGCCTTATCTGCTCGGCTCCGCCGGAGGCGCTGCTATCGGCGCGACCATCGCGCTCCTCGTGCCGCTCGGCCTGCCGGCCGGGCCGGCCCTTGCCGGATTGTCCTTCCTCGGCGCCTGGGGCGCGACCTGGCTGGTCCTCGCCATCGCCGGTCTGCATGGACGGCCGGACACTGCGGGGCTGTTGCTTGCCGGCGTCGCGATCGCCGCGATGCTGGGGGGGCTACGGTCTTTCCTGATGCTGGCCCTCTCCGATGACACCGTGAATCTCCAGGTCGTGCTGAGCTGGACTCTGGGCGGCATCCAGACGCCGGATCAGTCCGGGCTGCTGTTGCTCACCGGCTTGGTCATTGTCGCACTCGCCTTGTCACTGAGGCTGGCGCGTGGGCTCGACCTGCTTGGCCTCGGCGAAGAGCAGGCCTTCGCCTTCGGGCTCGATCCCGCCCGCTTCGTCCGGATCGCGGTCCTGGTCGGCGCCGGCATCGTCGCCGCGGCCGTGGCTTATGGCGGCCTCGTCGCTTTCGTCGGTTTGATCGCGCCGCATCTGGCGCGCTGGTGGTCGGGGCCGCGCCATGCCGCCATGCTGCCGGCGAGCGCGTTGATTGGAGCCGCGCTCGTCTGCGCTTGCGACGCGATCGCGCGCGCCGTGCTGCCGCCGGCCGAAGTCCCGCTCGGGCTGATCACGGCGCTGTTCGGCGGGCCATTCTTCCTGCTGCTGCTGGCGCGGAGGCTCAGGGCATGACCGGGATCGAATGCCGTTCGATCTGCGCCGAGGCCGGTGGCAAGCGGCTGCTCGACGGTGTTTCGCTGAGCTTCAGCCTGGGCACCCTGACAGGCCTCGTCGGGCCCAACGGCGCTGGCAAGTCGACGCTGCTGCGCGTCCTCGCGGGCTATCGCCGGCCGGATGCCGGGCAGGTGCTCTGGCAGGGCCGCGACCTGGCAGAGTGGCCGGCAGCCGAACGCGGAGCGACGGCCGGCTATCTCCCGCAGCAGCTCGAGCCCGCCTGGAATTATTCGGTCGAGGAGATCATCGCGCTGGGAGCGAGCCGCGCTGCCGCCTCACGTCCGATTGCTGATCTCATCACCGAGCATGGCTTGAACGATCTCGCGAACCGCCGCTGGAGCGCGCTGTCGGGCGGCGAGAGAGCGCGAACAATGCTTGCCGCGACCGTCGCCTCGCGTCCGCGCATTATCCTCGCGGACGAACCCGGCGCCAGCCTGGACATCCGCCACAGGCTCGACCTGGCACATCGGCTGCAGTCGCTGGCCGAGACAGCAGTGGTCGTGGTGATCATGCACGACCTCGACCTCGCGGCCCGCTTCTGCGACCACATCGTGCTGCTTGATGCCGGGCGCGTGGCGGCCGATGCAGATGCGGAGGCGGTGGTTGCCGATCCCCAATTCGAACGGACTTTTCACATTCGGCTGCAGCGAGAGGCCCTCGATCGCGATCACGACTGGTTGATCGGGCTCAACGCGCAATCGTGAGGCGGACGTCGTTGGGGTTAGCAGAGTTTCGGGGGCGAACTACATAGAAAGATGCGAGGCATTTCACAGGGATATCAGCGCGGCTCCTTCACGCCTCGCCCCCGAATCGTCCATTCGGGGGCAGTATGCCGAAATATTCCGTTTTGGGGTATTCGAAATTGGGGTTGATGTGGATAGCCGGTTTCACCGCTTCAGGCGCCGGCTTTGGCTTCAACCCAACCCGAACTCTACAAGGCTCTGTTCCAGGCGCTTATCCAAGCGCGCAAGGATGCCGGTATCACGCAGGTCGAGCTGGCCGCGCGCATCGGGCGCCGGCAGACCTTCGTGTCGAAATACGAGACTGAGGAACGGCGGCTCGATGTGGCCGAGTACATCGCGATAGCGAGGGCGATGGGCGTCGAGCCTTACGGGATGATGCAAATGGTAAAGTAAGCCGATCCGCCTAGAGGTAAGCGAGGCCGAAATTGGCCATCTCCAGAAATCTAAAGGGTGCGTTTATGGACTGATTGGTCTGGATGCGCGCAACTAAGCGGCTGGCGGGAGCTGGCCTATGGTGGCTCGCTCGATCAGCCTGACACCGATATTCACGCGCAGGATGCTGGCCTCTGGGTCGGCGATCCGGCGCATCAGGGACTGCACGCCGAGCCGCCCAAGTTCGCCGCGATCGATCCGGATCGTGGTCAAAGGTGGTCGGCTGTTGGTCGCGATCGAGATGTCGTCGATTCCGACGACGGAGATGTCGTCGGGAACCCTGACGCCCTCGCTCTGCAGCCCCTGCATGACGCTGAGCGCGACCACGTCGGTCGCGCAGAAGAATGCCGTCACGCCATCCAGGCGCCCGTCCTGGAGGGCTTGCCTGATGGCGCGCTGCGCCTGGGGCAGCTCGACCTTCATCTGGAGCAGGTCGATCAGGTGCCTGTCGGGGTCGAACTCGATCCCGGCCTCCTCCAGCGCCATCTTGAAGCCCTCGAGACGGCGTTGCATCGACAGGCGATGCCGCGAGGCCACATGCACGATGTGCCGGTGGCCGGCTTCCAGCAACCTCCGGGTCGCCAACCAGCCGGCGCTCCAATTGTCGGGCAGCACGCAATCGAGCCGCATCGTCCGGTCCATGCCGTTGACCAGAACCGCCGGCAGTTTCGAGGCGACGAGCCTGTCGATGACAGCGGGGTCGTCCATGCCGACGGCCATGACGGCGCCGGGCCGGGCGGCGAGCAATTCGTCGAGCTCGGCGATGACCCGGCCATCGGCATGCGAAGTCAGCCGGACATCGAGCTTCAGCGAGTTCGCCGCAGCTTCCGTGATGACGCTCTGGACGACACCCTCGTAGAACTGCGAGTTCGAGTAAGCCTCCGCCGGAATGACGAGCACCGCGCCATCGACACCGGCCTTCTGCAGCGAGCGGGCGCTGCGATTGCCCTGGTAGCCCAGCTGCTCCGCCAGGCCGAGAATCCGGCGGCGGCTCTCGTCGCTGACGCCACCGCGATTGTTCAGCACCTTGGAGACGGACGCGACCGAGACACCCGCCGCATCGGCGATGTCGCGCAGGGTCGGCGCCAGGGTCTCGTCTTCGCTCATCCGGGCCACTTCTGCAGACCGCTCCCGCAATGGGAGAGACAGGGAATGAAGCGCCCCGTCACGACCAGAAGAACTGGTCGTGACCGAGCGAGCGCATCAACGCCTCCATAAAGTAATAATCACCATAGGGAAGCATCGTATCGGCATAGCCGGCCCTGACATGCGAAGCGCCGTGAGCGAGGAGCCCGAGCGCCTCTGGATCACGGGTCAGATCGCAGTGATCGAGCAGGCCAGTGAGCAGCCGGTCGCCCAAACCGCGCCAGCGTGCCGCCTCCCCCGCTTCGGATTGGTCCGCCAGCAGATAGACGCCCGCCGCCATGACCGCGGCGGCTGAGCTGTCGCGGTGCGTCCCGCGCTGGTCCGGCGCGCCGAAATCCCAGGCCGGCACGGCGTCATCCTCCATCAACGCCTCGGCCTTGGCCGCGAGTCGCCGGGCCGCTTCGGCATAGGCGAGATTGCCCGTGGTCAAGGCCGACTGCGCGAAGCCGTGGATCAGCCAGGCCTGGCCGCGTGACCAGCAAGAGTCGTCGGCATAGCCCTGATGGGTCTCGCCGCGCAGCGGCTTGCCGCTGGCTATATCGAAGACGAAGGTGTGGAAGGACGTGTCGTCGGGCCGGACGATGTGTTCGAGCGTGGTCTGCGCATGGGCGTCGGCCGCTTCGCGGAAATCCGCCCGGCCTGTCTCGCGATGTGCCCAGTAGAGCAGCGCGAGATTCTGCATGGTGTCGGCGATGATCCGGCCATTGGCGAATTCGGCCTGCATGCGGTGGGAATGAACCTGCCTGGCGTTCCAGGCCTGGATATAGCGCCCGTCAGGCCGATAACGGCAAACTAGTTGCCGCGCTGCGGCGAGCGCCATCTCGTGCGCCTCGTCGTCCCCCGTCATCAGCCACTCGGCCACGCAGCTGAGCGAAAACTGGAAGCCGAGATCGTGGTTCTGCGCATTCTGATGAGCGAGGATGCCGCGGAACACCGCCCGCCGCGCGCGCGCGGCGTTGAGGAAGGCCGGATCCCCGGTCAATTGCAACGCCAGCCAGAGTTGCCCAGCCTGGAAGCTGACCACCCAGTCATAAGGCCCGCAATAGACCCAGCTGTTGTCGGGAAGGCCGATCTTCGGATTGCGCAGGCCAATCACCGGCATGGTCTGACGCAATTTGGCGACGCAGCGCTCCAGCGCCTCCTGATGAGGCCGCGTGTCGCGCCTGGCGGCTGCGGCGGTCTCGACTGTCGAGAAATAGGTGCTTGGCTCGATGCGCATCGCTTGTCTCCCTAGGACGCGCATTTTTCGCATTAACGAATTAATTTCGTCAATGACGAAAATTTCTATTGAAGCAGATATTTTTCTTTCCTATCGTTCGCTAACACCGAGAGGCCCTGGGGAGGAGTCGATGCCGAACGCCGCAGCTGCGAACGCGCGCGCCGTCCAACGGGATGACCTCGCCGGCTACGGCTTCCTGCTGCCCTGGCTGCTCGGCTTTGTCCTGCTCACGCTGGGCCCGGTCGCCGCGTCGTTCTACCTGTCGCTGACCGACTATAGCGGCCTGTCGGCGCCCAACTGGGTCGGCATCGAGAACTACACGCGTATCGCCACCGACGATCCGCGCTTCATCACGGCGATGACGGTAACCTTCACCTTCGTGCTGCTGTCAGTGCCGCTCAAGCTGATCTTCGCCCTCGGCGTGGCGGTCGCCCTGAACAAGGGCCTGACCGGCCTCTCCTTCTTCCGGGCAGTGTTCTACCTGCCCTCGCTGATCGGAGGCAGCGTCGCGATCGCCGTGCTCTGGCGCCAGGTCTTCGCCGGCGACGGGCTCCTCAACCAGGCCCTGCACGCGCTGTTTGGCTATGAAGGGCCAAGCTGGATAGCGAACCCGTCGACCTCGCTCTACACGATCGTCCTGCTGGCGGTCTGGCAGTTCGGCTCGTCGATGATCATCTTCCTTGCAGGGCTGCGCCAGATTCCGCAGGATATCTACGAGGCGGCCAGCATCGACGGCGCCCTGCCCGTCCGGCAGTTCTTCAAGATCACCCTGCCTTTGCTGACGCCGGTGATCTTCTTCAACGCGGTGATCCAGACGATCGACGCATTCAAGGCCTTCACCTCGGCCTTCGTGATCAGCGACGGCACCGGCGGCCCGATCGACTCGACGCTGTTCTACCCCCTCTATCTCTACCAGGAAGCCTTCACGAACTTCCGCTTCGGCTACGCGTCGGCGCTGGCCTGGATCCTGGTGCTGATCATCGCGGCCTTCACCGCGCTCTCGTTCCTGTCGGCGCGCTACTGGGTACACTACGATGACTGAGGTGGTCAGGGCTCCCGCCATCGCGTTTCCGGCGGCGCCGAACCGGGCCGACAGCGCTTCGCCCTGGCGGCGCGCCTTCGCCTATGCGCTGCTGCTCGCCATAACCTTCGTGCTGCTCTATCCGCTGCTCTGGATGGTGGCGAGCTCGCTGAGGCCAGACTCCGAGATCTTCCATTCGACCTCGCTGATCCCGCAGGCTCCGACCTTCGACGCCTATCGCCGCGGCTGGAATGGGCTGAGCGTCGGCTTCAGCCAGCTCTTCCTCAACTCGCTGGTGATCTCGGTGTTGGTCGTCGCCGGCAACCTGCTCTCCTGCGCGATGGCGGCCTATGCCTTCACGCGGCTGCGCTTCCGCGGACGGGGCTTCTGGTTCGCCATGATGCTGGGCACCCTGATGCTGCCGCAGCATGCCGTGCTGATCCCGCAATACATCATGTTCCTGAAGCTCGGCTGGGTGAACACGATCCTGCCGCTGACGATCCCGAAATTCCTCGCCGTCGACGCCTTCTTCGTCTTCCTGATGGTGCAGTTCTTCCGCGGCATCCCGCGTGAGCTCGACGAGGCGGCGGTCATGGACGGCTGCGGGCCGCTGCGCATCTTCCTGAAGGTCATCCTGCCGCTGTCGACGCCGGTCCTGGCAACCGCCGCGGTGTTCTCTTTCATCTGGACCTGGGACGATTTCTTCGCGCCGCTGATCTACCTGAACGACATCGAGAAATACACCGCCCAGCTCGGCCTGCGCACCTTCGTCGACTCGGCTGGGCAATCGGACTGGGGAGCGCTCTTCGCCATGTCGACGCTCACCGTCCTGCCGATCTTCATCCTGTTCCTGGTGTTCCAGCGCTTGCTGATCGAAGGCATCGCCACGACTGGCATGAAGCGATGACCCGCCCCCTTTCGCTCCATCGGACGACAGCTGAAATGACCATGCTATCGCTCACGCAGGTTCAGAAGCGCTTCGGCGCCGTCGAAGTCATCCGTGGCGTCGATCTTACGATCGCGAGCGGCGAGTTCGTGGTCTTCGTCGGCCCGTCCGGCTGCGGGAAGTCGACCCTGCTCAGGATGATCGCCGGCCTCGAGCCGATCTCCGGCGGCGAACTGTCGATCGGCGGCATCAGGATGAACGAGACCGCGGCCTCGCAGCGCGGCATCGCCATGGTCTTCCAGTCCTATGCGCTCTATCCGCATATGAGCGTCTACAAGAACATGTCGTTCGGCCTCGAGACGGCGCGGATGCGGAAGGCCGAGATCGACCGGCGCGTGCGCAAGGCCGCCGAGATCCTGCAGATCACCCCGCTGCTCGAGCGCAAGCCGCGGCAGCTCTCGGGCGGCCAGCGCCAGCGCGTCGCGATCGGCCGCGCCATCGTGCGCGATCCCAAGATCTTCCTGTTTGACGAGCCGCTGTCCAATCTCGATGCCGAGCTGCGCGTCCAGACCCGGGTCGAGATCGCCAAGCTCCATGCCGATATCGGCGCGACCATGATCTATGTCACGCATGATCAGGTCGAAGCGATGACATTGGCCGACCGGATCGTGGTGCTGCGGGCCGGTATCGTCGAGCAGCAGGGCACGCCGCTCGACATCTACAACAAGCCGGCCAACCGGTTCGTGGCGGGCTTCATCGGCTCGCCGAAAATGAACTTTCTTGAAGTCACCGCTATCGCGGGCGGCGGCGACACCGCCACGATCGGGCTCGGCGCAAGCCGGTTCAGCATGCCCACCCGCCGCGGGTTCGATGCCAGCGAGCCGCTGACGCTCGGGATACGGCCGGAACATGTGGCGACCGGAGGCACTGCCGAGATCGACCTCGGCACGCTCAGTGTCGTCCATGTCGAACAGCTCGGCGGCCAGACCATCGCCTACGGCCGGCTCACCGACGGCCAGGCACTCAATGTGGTGCTCGAAGGCCAGCGCCGGATCAGTGCCGGCGACAGCCTGCCGGTCGGCGTCATGGCTGGAGGCTGCCATCTCTTCGGAAGCGACGAATTGCGCCTGAACAGCTGAAGCCGGGATCAACGACGACAACAACAATATTCGGGGAGGAGAGAGACATGCTCAGCAGACGCGACACCCTGCGCGGTGGCCTGGCGCTCGGCGCCACCGCCCTTGCACCAGCCGCCGGCTTTAACGCCCGGGCCGCCGAAGCGGTCATGCGCCTCTACTGGTGGGGCACGCCCACCCGCACGGAGCGGACGCTGGGTGCCGCCCGGCTGTTCGAGGCGGCCAATGCCGGGGTCAAGATCAATGGAGAGGTCGGCGGTGCCGATTACTGGTCGAAGCTGACGACGATGATCGCCGGCGGCAATGCGCCCGACATCTTCCAGCTCGAGCCCGGCCGCTTCCCCGACTACAGCCGCCGCGGCGCTACCCGGCCGCTCGACGAGTATCTCGGCAAGATCATCCGGACCGACCGTCTCTCGCCTGGCGTGCTGGCGCTTGGCACGGTCGACGGCAAGGTCACGGGCATGCCCCTGTCGCTCAACGCCTTCGCGCTGCTCTATCATGCCGAGGCGTTCAAGGACGCCGGCATCGCGCCGCCCAATGCAACGACGACCTGGGACCAGTTCGCCAGGCTCTGCATCGACCTGACCAAGGCGATGGGCAAGAAGAACGTATGGGCCGTCGGCAACTGCTCGCGCTACATGCAGACCTTCCAGTCCTGGCTCCTCCAGCGCGGCAAGCTCATCTTCACGCCAGAAGGCCGGCCGGGCTTCGACGCCAAGGACGGCGCCGAGTGGTTCGCCTATTGGGACGCGCTCGCCAAGGCAGGTGGCTGCGCCAACGCTGAAGTTCAGGCCCTCGACAAGGCCAACGTCGACAGCAACCAGATGGCGCGCGGCAACGCCGTGATGACGCTGTCCTACTCCAATCTCCTGGCAGCCTATCAGGCGGTCGCCAAAGCACCGCTCGATATCACGTCGCTACCGATCCAGAGCGAAACCACGCCGTCCGGCCTGTTCTACCGGCCGGGCCTGCATTGGTCGATCGCGAGCACGGCGAAGTCGCCCGAGCTGGCCGCCCGCTTCATCGACTTCTTCATCAACGACGTCGAAGCGGGCAAGGCGCTTGGAGTCGAGCGCGGCGCCCCGGTCAACCTGGATGTCATGGCGGCGATCGCGCCGACGATCGACCCGCTGGAGCGCAAGGTCCTCGACTACCTCAAGGCGATCGAGGGGCGTGTCGTCCCCTATCCGCCGCCCTATCCGCTCGGCACCTCCGAGTTCGACGAACGCTCCTTCCGCTCGATTGCCGACAAGGTCGCGTTCGGACAGCTCAGCCCGACGAAAGCCGGTGAGCAACTGCTCGCCGACGCACTGCGCATCATCAAGCCGTAACGCGGCGCATGACCATCGCGGGGCGCCGGCCGGGCGCTCCGCTCCGACGACGGGCGCCCGCATCACGGCCGGCGACAGGTGACCATGAGCGATACCATCTTCCCGGAAGGGCTCTTCCATCCCTGGTCCGGTAATCCGCTGCGCAGTCGCGCCGATGTCGAAAAGGCGCTGCGCGCACTGGCGGAGCCGGTCGAGCGCTATCGCTCGGCTGGCGGAGCGCGGTTGCGCCTCTCGGCCACCGCCGCTCATTTCGACCAGGCGCCGGCGGATATGGAAGGCTATGCCCGCCTGCTCTGGGGTCTGGCCCCGGCGCAGGTGGGAGGCGCCGACTGGATCGACTGGGGTCCGATTGCGCGGGGCCTCGCCAATGGCTGCGATCCCGATCATCCGGAATTCTGGGGCTGGCCGGGCCAGGTCGACCAGCGGCTGGTCGAGCTGGCGGCGATCGGCTTCGCCTTGCGGCTGGTCCCCGACAAACTCTGGGAGCCTCTCGATCTCCGCTCCCGAGCTCAAGTTACCGATTATCTCCGGCGCGGCCACGCCTGCGACTTTGCCGACAACAACTGGAAGTTCTTCCGGTTGATGATCGGCATGGCGCTGGGCAGCGTCGGCGCCGACTACGACCGCTCGCTCGACGAGCGCTACGCCGAGGAGATCGAGGCGTTCTATTTCGGTGATGGCTGGTACAGCGACGGCAATGTCCGGCGCGCCGACCACTACATCCCCTTCGCCTTCCACTTCTACGGACCGCTGCTCGCTGCCTTGCAGGGTGGCGAGCGTGCCGATGCCTATCGCGAGCGGGCTCGGCTGATCGCGCCCGACATCGCGCGCTGGTTCGCCGATGATGGTCCGGCTCTCGCCTTCGGGCGCTCGATGACCTACCGCTTCGCCGTCGCCGGCTTCTGGGGCGCGCTCTCCCTGATCGGCGAGGAGGTGCTGCCCTGGGGCCAGATCAAGGGCTTCTACCTGCGCAATCTGCGCTGGTGGGCGCAGCGTCCCATGGCGGAGCGCGACGGAATCCTGCCCGTCGGCTACGGCTATCCCGACCTGCACATGTGCGAGAGCTACAACTCGCCGCAATCGCCCTACTGGGCCTTCAAGGCCTTCCTGCCGCTCGCTTTGCCGGATGAGCACCCGTTCTGGGCAGCTCAGGAAGAGCCCTGCCCACCGCGGCCGACGCCCGCGGTGCTGCCTCATGCCGGCATGGTGGTGGCCAATCCCCCCGGCGATGCCGTCGCCCTGGCCTGCGGCCAGCAGACCGAGCCGACCAATCGCTGGGCCCGCCTCGGCGCCGAAAAATACGCGAAATTCGCCTATTCCGCGCGCTACGGCTTCAGCGTCGAGAGCGATCCCCTCCGCTTGTCGGAAGCCGTCCTCGACAACATGATCGGCTTCAGCAGCGACGGCCAGCATTACCGCTTCCGCGAGTACAACGAGGAAGTGCTGCTCGCCGACGACCTGCTGTTCGCGCGCTGGCGCCCTTGCGCCGATGTCGCCGTCGAGACTTGGATGTACTGGCGGGACGACCATCATGTCCGGGTGCATCGCGTCACCACGCCGCGCCGGCTCGTCGCCGTCGAGGGCGGCTTCGCCATCCCGCGCCCGCCAGGGCCCCCTGACGGGCTGCACGCGGCGTCTGGCGAAGCGATCATCCGGACGCCCGCCGATCTGTCGGCGCTGTTCGATCTCTCGCCGGGTCTGCAGCGAAGCGGCAAGGCCCAGATCGCGCCGCCAAACACCAATGTGATCGCCCCCAAGACGCTGGTCCCGCAGCTGGTCGGGAAGCTGCCGGAGGGCATCTCGGTACTGGCCTGCGCCGTGATCGCCGGCCCGCGCTCGCCAGCGCTCGACGCTTCAGTCCAGACAGACCTTCGGTCGCCGCCGGACCTCGCCGCACTCGAAGACAGGATCGCGCGGCTCGGCCGGCCGATCAGCCTGATGCGGCGCCCAGGCTGAGCGAGCCTGGAGGCAGGCTCTGCGCGCCCGCGGATCGAAGGTCGAGGGGCACGACGACGCGACCTTCGCCCGCGGCAGCTCAGCAGGCGATGTCGCGTTGGGAAGGAAACTCTGGTGCGCCAATCAGGAACGTCTGCCTCACGGCGATATGCCAACGCCTGCAAATGGCCCACCGAGGATTGACCAGGGCGTCTGGCCTTGCTCAGCTCCGTTGGGCAGAGTGGTTTGAACGATTATGGCCTTCGGTGTCTTCATCCATCGTCAGGATTCGATCTACGACGACAGCCCAGCCGAGCGGTACCAGTTCCCGCGTCAGTATCTCGGCCGCGTGCAAGCCTGTGTCGGTGACTGGATCATCTACTATGAGCCGCGGAAGGTTACCGGGACACGCGGCTACTTCGCGGTGGCCAAGGTCCAGCAGGTGATTCCCGATCCGGTTGCGCCGGGCATGTACATCGCCATCATCGAGCCGGGCAGCTATCTCGATTTCGCCAACCCGGTTCCCTTCACCGACGCTCAGGGTGTAATCGAGCACGGCGTCCTGAACGAGGAGGGGCGCATCTCTGGTCGTGCCCAGGCGGCAGTGCGCCCGCTCTCGCCAGTGGACTTCGATCGAATTACCAGCCTCGGCTTGGATGACCAGGCTCCGTTGTTGCCCCGCCTTGATGAGAATGCGGCATTGGGCGGCTTCGCGGAGGAGCAAGCTCCGTTTGTGTTCGAGCAGGATCGCGAGCGGGCGACGCTCCTTGCGTCTCGGATCGTTCGCGATCGCGTTTTCCGTCGTGTCGTTCTGCGCGCCTATGACGAGCGCTGCGCGATTACGGGTCTCAAACTGATCAATGGCGGCGGTCGGGCCGAGGTTGCCGCGGCCCACATTCGTCCGGTTGAGGCGAGGGGACCGGACATCGTCAACAATGGCATCGCCCTGTCGGGCACCGCTCACTGGATGTTCGATCGCGGCTTGATCAGCCTGTCGGACGATCTCGACATCCTGGTCTCGCGGCAGGCCAATGATGCGGAGGGGATACGCAGCTTCATCAACTGGACAGGCCGAGCACTACCGCCGCTGCGAGCCCACGATCGCCCGCACCCGCATTTCCTGCAGTGGCATCGGGAGAATTGCTTTAAACAGTGAGGATTAGCGGGAGTGGGCGGAGAGGCCCGGTGCGGCTCCGGATCGGACTTGTAACCGCGAGGTAACCACGGGCTTTCTGAGCCCTCTGGAAATGGCCCCAAACTGCCCAGGCCCGAAAAGCAAAAAGCGCCGGGAAACCCGACGCTTACGTGCTTCTCAAACCTAGAGATTGTCTGGAGCGGGCGAAGGGATTCGAACCCTCGACCCCAACCTTGGCAAGCAATTTATCAAGAAGTATCAGAGATTTACACCATTCCATGCTTGTCTCGCGATGGCGCGTCAGTGCACTCCAGTTCAGGTTGTAATGCCGAGGCTGCACTGAAATCAGGAGACTGGCATTGACGCCGATGCAGCCTGGAGACTGCAACCGCGAGGTAACCGCGTAGCTGGACCCCTCAATATGATTTCGGCTGCCCGAGCACCTTCTCGGCGATGAAAGAGAGGATCAGTTGCTCGCTGATCGGGGCGAGCCGCGTCACCAGCACCTCGCGCAGCAGACGCTCGACCTGGTACTCCTTGGCATAGCCCATGCCGCCATGGGTCATCACCGCCTGCAGGCAGGCGTCATAGCCGGCGCGGGCGCCAAGGAACTTGGCGCCGTTCGCTTCGGCGCCGCAGGGCTTGCCGGCGTCGTAGAGCGCGGCCGCCTTCATCGCCATCAGCCAGGCGGCCTCGAGTGCGATCCAGCGCTCGGCCAGCGGGTGCTGGATGCCCTGGTTCTGGCCGATCGGCCGACCGAAGACATTGCGTTCCCGGGCATAGCGGGCAGCCCGGCCGAGCGCGTCCTGGCCGATCGCGATTGCCTCGACTGCGATCAGCACGCGCTCGGGATTCAGGCTGTCGAGGAGGTAGCTGAAGCCCTTGCCTTCCTCGCCGATGCGGTCCTCGTCGGGAATGAAGACGTCGTCGATGAAGACCATGTTGGAATCGACCGCGGCGCGGCCATGCTTGGCGATGCTCTTCACCTCGAATGTCGAGCGGTCGAGATCGGTGTAGAAGATCGTCATGCCCTCGGTCGGGCGCTTGGCGTCCTTGCGCGCCGTGGTGCGGGTGAGCAGCAGGATCTTGCTGGCGACCTGCGCGGTCGAGGTCCAGATCTTGCGCCCGGAGACGCGATAGCCGCCCTCCACTTTGGTCGCGAAAGTCGTGATGTTGGTGGTGTCGAGCCCGGCATTGGGCTCGGTCACGCCGAAGCAGACCTGATCCTCACCCGAGACCAGCCGCGGCAGCCAGCGCTGCTTCTGCTCAGGCGAGCCGTGCACCACGATCGGATGCGGGCCGAACATGTTGATGTGGATCGAGGAGGCCGCCGCCATCGCCCCGCCACAGCCGGCGACGGTGTGCATGACCAGCGCCGCCTCAGTGACGCCGAGCCCGGCTCCGCCGAATTCCTCCGGCATGGTGACGCCGAGCCAGCCATCGGCCGCCATCGCCTGGTGGAACTCGCGCGGGAAGCGAGCGTCGCGGTCGCAGGCGGCCCAGTATTCGTCGTCGAAACGTTTGCATACCGCGGCGACGCCGTCGCAGAGCGCCCGTTGGTCGTCGTTCAGCTCGATCATCTCAAGAACTCTCGCTTGATCTAGAAGGCTGTCTTGTCGGCGCCCTTGAGGCCGAGCATGGCGCGGGCATCGGCGGGGCTGGCGATCTCCAGCGAGAGCTCGCCGAGGATGCGCCTGATCTTGTCGACCTGCTCGGCATTCGAGCGCGCCAGCACCCCCTTGCTGAGATGGAGCGAGTCTTCGAGCCCGACGCGCACGCAGCCGCCGAGGATCGCGCCCATGGTGACGAGGCTGGTCTGGTGGCGGCCGGCGCCGAGCACCGAGAGGATGTAGTCGTCGCCGAACAGGGAATCGGCGACGCGCTTCATGTGCATCAGGTTCTCGGTGTCGGGGCCGATGCCGCCGAGCACGCCGAAGATGCACTGCACCAGGAACGGTGGCTGAACCAGCTTGCGCTCGACGGCCCAGGCCAGGTTGTAGAGATGGCCGACATCATAGCACTCGAACTCGAACCGGGTGCCGTGGGCGCTGAGCTCGCCGATGCCGCGCTCGATCTGCGCGAAGGTGTTGGAGAGTATGAAGTCGCGCGTCATCTCCAGGTAGCCCTGTTCCCAGGGCTGCTTGTAGGCCTTGATCTTCTCCGCTGCCGGGAACAGCCCGAAATTCAGCGAACCCATGTTCATCGAGGCCAGCTCGGGTTTCAGCGTGTTCGCGGCGAGCAGACGCTGGTCGAGGCTCATGCCGAGCCCGCCGCCGGTGGTGATGTTCACCACCGCGTCGCAGCTCTGCCTGATGCGCGGCAGGAAGCGCATGTAATCCTCCGGCGCCGACGAGGGCGAGCCGTCGGCCTCGTTGCGGGCATGGAGATGCAGGATCGCAGCCCCCGCTTTGGCGGCATCGATCGCCTGCTCGGCGATCTGGTCGGCATTGACCGGCAAAGCCTCGGACATAGACGGGGTGTGGATCGAGCCCGTCACGGCGCAGCTGATGATGACCTTGTCGAGACGTTTCATGGGTCAGGCTCCGACTCGGCTGCAGGCGGTGGCGATCGCGGCCGCGACGGCGCGGATCTCGGCATCGACCGCACCAACATGGTTGTGCAGGCGGGCGAAGCCATGAGGCAGGCTGGCGGCGCAGCGATGCGTCACCGGCACGCCGGCCTCGGCGAGCCGTTCCGCATAGGCTTCGCCTTCGTCGCGGAGCACGTCGTATTCGGCGGTGACAATCAGGGCCGGCGGCAAGCCGGAGAGATCGGGCGCTCTGAGCGGTGAGATGTCCGGATCGCCACGCTGCGCCCGCGGCGCGTAATGGTCGAAGAACCAGAGCATGTCCTTGCGCGTCAGCGGTAGGCCGTCGCCATGCTGGCGATAACTCGGCCGGTCGAAGTCGCAATCGCTGACGGGGTAGAGCAGGGCCTGCAGCGCGAATGCGACGCGGCCGCGCACCCTGCGCGCCGCCACCGTGCCGAGATTGGCGCCGGCGCTGTCGCCGGCCACGACCAGCGGGACGCTTGCGCCGCAGAACTCCGCCACCTTCTCGGCAGCGAAGAGCAGGGCATCCTCGCAATCCTCCAGCCCGGCCGGAAATTTGCGCTCCGGCGCGAGCCGGTAGTCCGGCAGCAGCACGGCGCAGCCGCTCAGCGTTGCGAGATGGCGCGCCAGCACCTCGTAATCGTCGAGCTCACCGATCACCCAGCCGCCGCCATGGAGATAGACGACGAGCCCAGTGGGAGCCGTCTTCGGCAGCACAAGCCGCGCCGGGATCGCGCCACTGCGTGTCGGGATCGAGAGGTCGGTGATCGACCCGACTTCGGCTCCGGGCCCCAGCGCCGCACGTCCCGCCGCGACGAGCGCGCGGCTCTGCTCCGGCGTGCCGTCCGACAAGGCCGGCCGGCCGGCTGCGGCGAAGCTCTCCATCATCATCTGGAAGAACGGGTGCAGCGGCATCGCACGGCTCTCAGGGGGTCAGCACGACGCGGCCGAGGACCTGCCCGCGGCGCAGATCGTCGAGTGCGGCGGGGGCAGCAGTCAAAGGGCGACGGTCGAGTGGCGTCGCCGGCAGGCCATGCTCGCGCACCAGCGCCACCAGCTCGCGCAGCTCGGCCGGGCTGCCGATATAGCTGCCCTGGATCGTCAGCGCCTTCATCGGCACCAGCGGGACGGCGAGGGTCATCGCTCCGCCGAACAGGCCAACGATCACGAGCCGGCCGCCCTTGTCCAAGGTCTCGACCGCGAGCGTCGCGGTCTCGCCGCTGCCGACGAGGTCGAGCACGCCGAGGACGCTGCCGCCGAGGGCCCTGCGCAATTGGGCCGCGGCGTCGGGTGCTTTCGGGTCGATGGTTGCGAGTGCGCCGGCGGCCATCGCTGCCTCGCGCTTGCGCGGATCGAGCTCGACCACGACTGCGCCCTTGCCGCCGAGCTGCTTCAAGAGGCCGATGGCGATCAGCCCAAGCCCGCCGGCCCCAATGATCGCGAGCGGCTGACGCTGGAGCAGCGGTCCGAACTTCTTCAACGCGCTGTAGGTGGTGAGGCCCGAGCAGACGAGGGGGGCCGCGGCGACGGGATCGAGATCGCCGATCTCGACCAGATAGCGCGGATGCGGCACCAGCACGTAGTCGGCATAGCCGCCGTCGCGGTTGACGCCGAGGAAACGCGGCGCCGCGCAGAGATGCTCGTCGCCGACGGAGCAGGCGGCGCATTCGAGGCAGCCGATCCAGGAGCAGGCAAGGCAGCTTGCGCCGATCGTGACACCTTTCGCCTCGGGGCCGAGCGCGACGACCTCGCCGGCGCTCTCATGGCCGAGCGTCAGCGGCAGCTTCAGCCTGTCGGCGAAGGAGAGCTTGCGATCGCCGCCGAGATCGTAATGGCCCTCCCAGAGATGCACGTCGCTGTGGCAGACGCCGGCGCCGCGCACCTTGAGCAGGACCTCGGTGCCGGTCGGCTCCGGGCGCGGCTGCTCGCCGGCGGCGAGGGCCTGTCCGAACCCGGTCAACTGATAGCAGCGCATCATCGCTCGCATCGGTCTTCTCCTCCCAGTCGTGTTCTTTCGCCTCGGTGGCCACGCCTGTCTTGGCTCATGGGTAGCCCTCGGCAATTAAATCGTCAAATGGTTTGACCATTTAATGGTCGCTTGTTATCAACAAGCCAACTGGGAGGATGGAATGGAAGGGCTCGCGACGCCGATCGCCTATGCGATGGCCGGCGACTACGCCGTGGACGGACTGCAATTGCTAATCGGCGGAGCATGGCGGAAGGGCCGTGGTTCGGCGCTGCGGGTCACCAATCCAGCGACCGGCGGCGTGCTTGCTGAGCCGACAGGTGCTTCACGCGATGATCTCGACGCAGCACTCGCCAGCGCGGAGGCGGGTTTCGGGCTCTGGCGGCGGACGCCGGCGACCGGCCGGGCAGCGGTCCTTGCCCGAGCCGCTCAGCTGCTGCGCGAGCGAACCCAGGCGATCGCCCGGCTGATGACGCTCGAGCAGGGCAAGCCGCTGGCGCAGTCCGAGCTGGAGATCAGCCTCTGCGCCGAGACCTTCGACTGGTATGCGGCCGAGGCCGGGCGCGCCTATGGCCGCATCATCCCGGCGCGCGGTCCGGGCGCGCGGCAGATGGTGCTGCCGGAGCCGATCGGCCCCGTCGCGGCCTTCACGCCCTGGAATTTCCCGGCGCTGCTGGCCGCCCGCAAGGTCGCGCCGGCGCTGGCTGCGGGCTGCAGCTGCATCCTGAAACCGGCGGAGGAGACGCCCGCCTCGGCGCTCGCACTTGGCCGTGCCCTGGTCGATGCCGGCCTGCCTGCCGGCGTGCTCAACATCGTCTTCGGAGCCCCCGCCGAGATCTCGCGGCATCTCATCGCGTCCCCGGTGATCCGGAAGGTCACCTTCACCGGTTCGGTCCCCGTCGGCCGGAGCCTTGCGGTCCTGGCGGCGGAGCAGATCAAGCCGTGCACGCTGGAACTGGGCGGGCATGCGCCGGTCATCGTCCTCGACGATGCCGACATCGACGCGGCTGCGGCTCTGTCGGCGATCGGCAAGACCCGCAACGCCGGCCAGGTCTGCACCTCGCCGACGCGCTTCTACGTGCAGCGGCCGGCCTATGAACGGTTCGTCGAGCGTTTCGGCCAGGCACTCGCAAGCATCAGGCTCGGCGATGGCCTCGACCCGAATGCCGGCATGGGCCCGCTGGCCAATGCGCGCCGCCCGGAGGCGATGGAACGGCTCGTCGCCGACGCCATCAGCCATCAGGCCGAGGTCGTGACCGGCGGCGAGCGGGCAGGGGAGCGCGGCTTCTTCTGGCGTCCGACCTTGCTCGCCAACGTACCGGACGATGCGGCGGCGATGTCCGAGGAGCCCTTTGGCCCGCTCGCCTTGGTGAGCGCGTTCGACGAGCTCGACGAGGCCATTGCCCGCGCCAACCGCAGCAAGGTCGGCCTCGCCGGCTACGCCTTCACGCGTTCGGCCTCCGCTGCCGTCAAGCTTGGCGAGGAGCTTGAGGTCGGCGTCCTCGGCCTGAACTCGTTCGCGGTCTCGCATACCGAAGCGCCGTTCAGCGGCGTGAAGCAGAGCGGCTACGGCTATGAGGGCGGCAGCGAAGGGCACGCCGGCTTCCTGCACCAGAAATACGTCCACCACAGCTGACGACACCACCAGCCGGGCCGGCCTTTGCGCCGGCACCGAGCAATAACGCAGCGCTCAGGGAGGAGCAGCCATGTCACCGAACGCCTTCGATCAGCCTCCAGCTTCCCGCCGCCGGTGGCTGCCTGCCCTCGCTGCCCTGCCTGTCGCGCTGGCTCTGACAGGCACAGAGCTTCGGGCCCAGCAGCCGGCGCCGTTCAAGATCGGCGCGCTGAGCGACATGTCCGGCATCGTCGTCGACCTGTCGGGGCCGGGCACGGTCACTGCGATGAAGCTGGCGGTCGAGGATTTCGGCGGCTCGGTGCTCGGCCGGCCGATCCAGGTGCTCGAGGCCGACCATCTCAACAAGCCGGATGTCGGCATCACCGCCGCGCGCAAATGGTATGACGAGGGCGTCAGCGCGATCTTCGACGTCGGCATCACCTCGGTCGCGCTCGGCGTGCAGGAGCTCGCCAGGGACAAGAACAAGCTCGCCATCTATCTGAGCTCGGCCTCCAGCGACCTTACCGGCAAGAACTGCAGCCCGAACGGCATCCACTGGACCTACAACAACTACAGCCAGGCGCTCGGCGTCACGAAGTTCTACACCCAGGCCGGCGAGAAGAACTGGTATTTCATGACGGTGGACTACGCCTATGGCGTCAACGTCCAGCGCGACACGACGGCGATGATCGAGGCCGGTGGCGGCAAGGTCGTCGGCGCCTCCCGCCACCCCTTCGACACCAAGGACTTCTCCTCCGATCTGCTGAAGGGACAGACCTCCGGCGCCAATGTGATCGCGCTCGCGACGACGACCGCCCATGTCGCCAGCATCGTCAAGCAGGCCGACGAGTTCGGCATCCGCCCCAAGCAGAAGCTCGCCGCGCTCAGCCTGACCCTGCACGACGTCAAGGCCATGGGCCTGCAGACGGCGCAGGGGTTGTTGGTGACCTCGCCGTTCTACTGGGACCAGAACGACGAGACCCGGGCCTTCGCCAAGCGCTATTTCGAGCGCTTCAAGAAGATGCCGAACATGGTCCAGGCCAGCGCCTATGGCGCGGTCATGCACTATCTCAACGCGGTCAAGGCTGTCGGCGAGGACGATGCCATCAAGGTCGCGGCCAGGATGAAGGAGGCACCGGTCAACGACTTCATGACCAAGAACGGCAAGATCCGGGCTGATGGCCGCGTCGTCCGCGACATGTACATCTTCCGCGTCAAGACGCCGGCGGCCTCGAAGGGAGAGTGGGATCTCTACGAGACGCTGGCGACGATCCCCGGCGAGGAGGCCTTCCAGAAGGCCGACCCGGCGGCCTGTCCGCTGGTCAAGGGCTAAGGCACCTTCCAGCCGGCCCTGGCTTCGTGCCAGGGTCGGGCCTTCGGATGCAAGCGAGGAGACGACGATGACGAACCGCCAATGGCGTCTTGCCTCGCATCCGCAGGGCATGCCGACGCTCGAGACCTGGAGCCTGCACGAGGCGCCGATGCCGGAGCCCGGCCCCGGCCAGATCCTGGTCCGGACGCAATGGCTCTCGCTCGACCCCTATATGCGCGGCCGCATCAGCCCCTCGACGAACTACGCCAAGGGCGTCGGGATCGGGGAGCTGATGCAGGGCGGTGGCGTCGGCGAGGTGGTCACCTCGAACCATCCCGACTGGAAACCCGGCGACATCGCCGAGGCGATGGGCTTCGGCTGGCAGGAATATGCGGTGCTGACGCCGGACCTGCCCGGCGCCGCCAAGTCCAACAAGGTCGATCCGGCGCTCGGGCCGCCGCAGGCGACGCTGTCCTGGCTCGGCATGCCGGGCTTGACTGCCTATATCGGGCTCTTCGAGATCGGCCGGCCGAAGCCCGGCGACACGCTCGTCGTCTCCGCCGCCTCGGGCGCCGTTGGCCAGCTCGTCGGGCAGATCGGCAAGCTCTGCGGCGCGCGCGTGATCGGCATCGCCGGCTCTGACGAGAAGCTGGCCTGGTGTCGCTCCGTCGGCTTCGACGCGACGCTCAACTACAAGACGACGAACGACCTCACCGCCGCTCTGGCAGCACTCGCGCCCGGCGGTATCGACGTCTTCTTCGACAATACCGGCGGGCCGATCCATGACGCCGTGCTGCGTAATCTCGCAGTCGGGGCGCGCGTCGCCATCTGCGGCCGCATCGCGCTCGCCAATGACTTCGAGCAAGAGGATATCGGGCTGCGCGCCTCCTCGCGCCTGATCGTGACGCGGGCGCTGGTCCAGGGCTTCATCGCCTTCGACTGGTGGCATCGGCGCGGCGAGGCGATGGCGCGGCTTGCCGCCTGGCACCGCGAGGGCAGGATCCAGACCAGGGAGGATGTCCTCGACGGCTTCGAGCGCATGCCCGAGGCGTTCCTGCGCATGATGACGGGTCGCAATTTCGGGAAGCAACTCGTACGACTGAAGGCGTGAGCGAATCCCCTGCACCAAACCTTGCGCCGCTGGCCGGCGTCCGTGTCGTCGACCTGACGGCGATCGTCATGGGGCCGCTGGCGACGCAGCTGCTCGCCGATCTCGGCGCCGACGTCATCAAGGTCGAGCCGCCCGAAGGCGATATCCTACGCAAGGCAGGCGCGCCGCCAGGCTCGGATCGCGGGCCGCTCTTCGTCCATCTCAACCGCAACAAGCGCAGCGTCGTGCTCGACCTGAAGAGCCCGGAGGGGCGCGCGGCACTGCTGCGGGTCGTCGCCGATGCCGACCTGTTCGTGCACTCGATGCGCCCGCAGGCCATGGCCCGCCTCGGGCTCGGCTACGAGGCGCTCTCGGCGCTCAATCCGCGCCTGATCTATGCCGGACTGTTCGGCTTCGGCCAGCGCGGACCCTATGCCGAGCAGGGCGCTTTCGACGACCTGATCCAGGCGATCTCAGGCCTCGCCGACCTGCTCGGCCGCACCAGCGACGGCCAGCCGCGCTATGTTCCCGCCAATCTGGCCGACCGCACAGTCGGGCTCTATGCCTTCGGCCTGATGAGCGCGGCGCTGTTCCAGCGCGAGCGCACCGGCATTGGCTGCGAGCTCGGCATCCCGATGTTCGAGACGCTGGCGAGCCTGCTCTTCGGCGACCATCTCTTCGGCGAGACCTTCAAGCCTGCCTCCGCTCCTATCGGATATCCGCGCCTGATGGTGCGCGACCGCGGTCCATTCCCGACCAAGGACGGACACATCTGCTGCATGATCTACACGGACGCGCAGTGGCGCAGCTTCCTGAAGGTGGTCGGCCGCGACCCCGATTTGTCACGCGACAGCCGGCTCACCGACATGACGGCGCGGACCATCCATAGCGATGCCCTGTTCGAGATGGTCGGTGCGATCACCCGTGAGCATCCGACCGCTCATTGGGTCGCAACCTTGCGGGAGGCGGGGCTCACTGCGGTCGCGATGCGCTCGCTGGAAGAGCTCTGCGATGATCCGCATTTGCTGGCCACGGGCTTCTTCCAGGACGCGACCGGCGAGGACGGCCAGAGATTGCGGCTGTTCGGCCCGGTCGGCGACTGGAGCAATTGGCGGCCGGCCTTGCGACGTTTACCGCCGCATCTTGGGGAACATACGCGCGCGGTACTGGACCAAGGTGGCTGGGGCTAGCTGCCTTCTGCCTTGTCTTTGCTCTTACCATTATACCTTTTCAGGCGTATGATATGGCTTCCCGCCTGCGGAACCGAGCGAGATGACGAAACGGGGCGATTTTCCGGAGCCGATGCTGGGACGGATCTCCGTCCAGAAGTCCTATGAGGTGCTGGCCGACAAGCTGCGCCAGACCATCCTCGATGGCTCGCTGGAAGAAGGCACGCATCTGCCGACCGAGCGCGAACTCGTTAGCCAGACTGGCCTGAGCCGCGGTTCGGTGCGCGAAGCCCTGCGCAAGCTCGAGGTCGAGGGGCTGGTGAAGACCAAGCTCGGCCGCCTTGGTGGCAATATCGTCAGCCGGCCCGGCAACGACTCGATGGCGCATTTCGTCACGCAATTCGTTCGCGGGCGGCGCCTGTCGCTACGGACGCTGCAGCAGACGCGCGAGACGCTGGAGCCCGGACTTGCGCGTCTTGCCGCCGAGCATCGTAGCGCCGACGACATCGTCCGCCTGCGGGATCTGAACGCCGAGATGGCGCAGGCGCTGGGCGATCGCGATCGCTTCGCCGAGATCAATATCGCCTGGCACAACGCGGTCGCGACGGCGAGCCGCAACGATCTGCTGGCAGCCTTCCTCTACTCGATCTCCTATGACGTCGTGGTCTCGACCGTGAGCGACGAATACGACACCTCCAGCCTGCGCCAGGAGGTGGTGAAAGCGCATGAGCGCATCATCGCGGCGATCGTGGCAGGGGATGGCGATGCCGCCTTCCGCCGCATGGAGCGTCACGTCAAGGCGACGCGCGCCAAGACCAGGGCACGCGAGGAAACCGACCTGCCGGACTAGGCTCCGCGTTCAACCTTCCGCAGCGGCAACAATCGCACGAGCCAGCTTCAGATGCGGGATGTCGTACATCTTGCCGTCGATGCCAATCGTGCCGATGCCAGGATCGGCGTCGAAGGCAGCGACGATCCTTCTGGCCTGTGCCAGATCCTCCGCCGAAGGTGAGAAGCAGCGGTTGATCGTCTCGACCTGATCAGGGTGGATCGCGATGCGCCCGGTGAAGCCGTCGCGCTGTGAGATGCGGCAGCTTTCCTCCAAGCCCACCGGATCGCGGAAATCGGCATAGAGCGTGTCGATGCGTGCGACCTCGGCCGCGGCCGCTGCGAACAGGCACATGCTGCGCACGACCCGATAGGGCTGGGTCCAGTCGCCGTCCGGCTGCTTGTTGGTGCTGGAGCCGACGACGGCGCCGAGATCCTCCGCACCCCAGGTCAAGCCGGCGAGGCGCTCATGCGCCGGGGCATAGCTGCCGAGATTGAACATCGCGACCGCGGTCTCGGTCGAGACGACGATGATCTTGACCGTACCGCGCGCCATGCCGCTGCGGGTTTCTAGCGCGTCGAGATAGTGTCCGATCCGGACGATGTCCGCCGCGCCATTGGCCTTCGGCACCATGATCCCGTCGAGCCCGGGCCGGACCACGGCTGAAAGGTCCTCCAATGTCAGCCCGGTGTCGAGCGCGTTGACGCGGACCCAGAAGCTCCAGCTTCGCGGCGCGTCCGCGGCGAGCATCTCCTGAACCATCTCGCGCGCCACCGGCTTTCGCGCAGGGGCGACCGCGTCTTCGAGATCGAGGATCAGGCCGTCGGCGCCGCTAGCCTGGGCCTTGGCGAATTTCCGCTCGCTGTCGGCCGGAACGAAAAGCAGTGAACGCAGTCTCATGGGGTCGCCTCCCTATGTCGTGACGACAGGGTTAGCGCGCCAAATCGATAATCGTCAAATGGTTTGACCATTTTATAATTTGCGCTAGCCTAGCGTCCAAAGGCGGTAACGCGTTGCCGCCGGGCAGGAGGACGCAGCTCATGACAATGGAGGCCAACAGCCGGCCGGCCGGCGACAGCCGCTTCGATGTCGTGATCGTCGGCGCCGGCTTTTCCGGGCTCTTCATGCTGCACCGGCTGCGCGGCCTCGGCTTTTCCGTCCGCGTCTGCGAGGCCGGCTCGGATGTCGGCGGCACCTGGTTCTGGAACCGCTATCCCGGTGCGCGCTGCGACGTCGAAAGCATGCAGTACTCCTACTCCTTCGACGAGGCGCTGCAGCAGGACTGGCGCTGGAGCGAGCGCTTCGCCACCCAGCCCGAGATACTCAGCTACATCAACCATGTCGCCGATCGCTTCGACCTGCGCCGCGACATCAGCCTCGATACGCGCATCGCATCGGCGACCTATGATGAGGACGCCGCGGAATGGGCTCTGACCACGCAAGCGGGCGAGCGGATCGTTGCCCGCTTCTGCATCATGGCGACAGGCTGTCTCTCGGCCGCCCGCATCCCCGATTTTCCCGGAATGGTGGACTATCGCGGGCGCGTCTATCACACCGGCCACTGGCCGCATGAGGGCGTCGACTTCAGCGGATTGAACGTCGGCATCATCGGCACCGGCTCGTCGGCGATCCAGGCGATCCCGCCGATCGCGGCACAGGCCAGGCACCTCACCGTCTTCCAGCGCACGCCGAATTTCAGCGTGCCGGCACGTAACTGGAGGATGACCGACGCCTATGAACAATCCTGGAAGCAGGACTATGCCGCATTACGCCGGCGCGCTCGCGAGGAGACGCGGTCCGGCACGATCTACGAGTTCAGCGACAAGGGCGCCCTCGCTGTCGATGCCGAGACGCGCTGGCGCGAGTACGAGCGGCGCTGGCAGCAGGGCGGTGCCAATTTCATGCACGCCTACAACGACATCCTGGTCGACAAAGCGGCCAATGACACAGCCGCCGAGTTCGTTCGCGGCAAGATCCGCGAGACCGTCGCCGATCCGCAGACCGCGGAGGCACTGCTGCCGCACGGCCACCCGCTCGGAGCCAAGCGCATCTGCGTCGACACCGATTATTATGAGACCTTCAACCGCGACAACGTCACGCTGGTCGATGTTCGCCGGGCGCCGATCGAGCGGCTGACGCAGGGCGGCCTGCGCATCGGCGGGCGGGACTACGCCTTCGACGCCATCGTCTTCGCCACCGGCTTCGATGCAATGACCGGCGCGCTCGACGCCATCGCCATCCATGGCCGTGGCGGTGCGACGCTCAAGGAGGCCTGGTCGGCCGGCCCCCGAACCTATCTCGGCCTGATGAGCGTCGGCTTCCCGAACTTGTTCACCGTCACCGGCCCAGGCAGCCCCTCGGTGCTGAGCAATGTCATCGTCTCGATCGAGCAGCATGTCGACTGGATTGCCGACTGCCTGGCGCATCTGCGCCGGCAAGCGATCAGCACGATCGAGCCCGAGCAGGCGGCGCAGGATAATTGGGTCGCCCATGTCAACGAGGTCGCGCATCGCACGCTCTACCCGCAGGCCAACTCCTGGTACATGGGCGCCAATGTCCCCGGAAAGACGCGGGTTTTCATGCCCTATATCGGCGGTGTGAATGTCTACCGGCGCATTTGCGACGAGGTCGCCGCTGAGGGCTATCGCGGCTTTCGCCTTGCCGGCGCACCGGCGCTCGAGATCAAGCCCGAACCATGCGCAGCGCTTTAGTGACAGGCGTGCCGGGCGGTCATTTCCAGGGAGATTGCGGATGACGGGTTTGACGAGGAGAGCGCTGCTGGTCGCGGCCGCGCTGGCGGCTGGGATTGGAGCCGCGCAGGCACAATCCGAGAGCTATCCGCAGCGGCCGGTCACGCTCATCGTGCCGTTTCCTGCCGGCAGCGCCACTGACGCCGTGGCGCGCAAGGTCGGCGAGGGCCTGCAGAAGCAGCTCGGGCAAGGCTTCATCGTCGAGAACAAGGCCGGCGCCGACGGCATCATCGCCGCGCGCCAGGTCGCGAGCGCAACCCCGGACGGCTACACGCTGCTAATCACCACCAATACCACGCACTCCGCCAATCCGAGCATCTACCAGCATCTGCCCTATGATCCGAAGAAGGACTTCGCCCCGATCGGCGGCGTCATCCGCATCCCCTACATGCTGGCGGTTCGCTCCGATTTCCCGGCCGACGATTTCGGCGGCTTCGTCAAGACGGCCAAGGCTGCGAAGCCGCCACTCTCCTATGGCAGCGGCAATACCGGCGGGCGCGCTTCCGGCGAGTTGCTGAAATCCCTGCTCGGCTTCGACATGGTCAATGTGCCCTATCGCGGCACGCCGCAGGCGATGACCGACTTGATCGGCGGGCGCATCGACGTCTTCTTCCCGGATCCCGCCAGCGCGCTCGGCATGATCCGGGAGAAGAAGTTCAAGGTGCTGGCGGTGACGGGGCCGAAGCGGATCGGGAGCCTGCCGGAGCTGCCGACCCTGATGGAGCTCGGTGTCCGCGACTTCAACATCGTCGCCTGGGTCGCCGCCTTCGCGTCGGCCGGCACGCCGCAGCCGATCGTGCAGAAGCTCAACACGGCACTCAACACGCTGCTGCGCGATCCCGAGATGATCGGCTTCATCAACCAGATCGGTTCGGAGGTGCTCTCGACCAGTCCGGCGGAGCTTGGCGCCTTCGTCGAGGAGGATGCGAAGCGCTGGGTCGATCTGGTCGAGATCGCCAAGATCGAGCGCAAGTGATCGCGGCCGGGCCCTGCCCATTCCCATCAGACAGAGTGAAGCGCCCGGCCCAGGGCGCGGGAGATCGATCGTGGCCAAGCCGCTTCAAGGTGTGAAAGTCCTCGACCTGACCAAGGTCCTCGCCGGCCCGCTCTGCGCGCAATATCTCGGCGAGATGGGCGCTGACATCATCAAGGTCGAGCCGGTCGGCACCGGCGACGAGACCCGCGGCTGGCCGCCCTTCCGCGCCCCCGGGCTCGGCGCTGTCTTCCTCAGCGCCAATCGCAACAAGCGCAGCATCGCTGTCGATCTCAAGACCGAGCAGGGGCAGGCGGTCGTGCATCGCCTCGCCACGAGCTGCGACATCGCGATCGAAAGCTTCGGCACCGGGGTGGTCGAGCGCCTCGGCATCGATGCCGCAACGTTGCGCGGGCTCAATCCGCGGCTGATCTATTGCAGTATCTCGGGCTTCGGCCGCGCCGGGCCGATGCGCGACGCGCCCGGCTACGATGTCATCCTGCAGGCCTTCTGCGGTGTGATGGCGCTGACCGGCGACGAGAGCGGCGGCCATATCCGCAGCCCGATCTCGCCGATCGACCAGATGACCGGCACGCATGCGCTGAGCGGCATTCTCGCCCTGCTTTATCAGCGTGCGGTGACCGGGCAGGGCGGCACCGTCAACGTCTCGCTCTACGACACCGCAATGGGCCTGCTCGGCTATAATCTCCAGACCTTCTGGGAGAAGGGCGTGCAGCCGGCGAAATGTGGCTCGAGCCACGAATCGCTCTGCCCCTACCAGGCCTTCGAGGCGCAGGACGGGCCGATCATGATCGGCGTCGCCAACGACAATCTCTGGCGCAAGTTCTGCGCGGTCGTTGGCCTTGAGGAGATCGTCGATCACCCCGATTTTCGCAGCAATGCCGATCGCGTCCGCAACCGGGCCCGGACACTCGCGCAGGTTCAAGCCGCGCTGGCAGGGGGAACGGTGGCGCATTGGCACGCGACGTTGTCGCGGGCCGGCATTCCCTGTTCGCCGATCAATTCGCTGGCGCAACTGCTGGCCCATCCGCATACCGCCGCGAGCGGGATGGTGCTCAACTACGAGCACCCCGCCGCCGGTGGTCTCAAGGGCATCGCTCAGCCGGTGCGCTTCGATGGTGAGCCGGTGAGACCGGGCCTGCCGCCGCCGCTGCTCGGGCAGGATACGGATGCGGTGCTGGCCGAGATCGGCCTCTCCCAGAACGAGATCGCGGCGCTGCGTGAACTGCGCGCGGTCGCCTGAGGAGGTGAACGAGGCTCATGTCCATCGACCTCGACCGGGACGGCGCCGTCGCGATCATCACCATCAACCGCCCGGAGCGGCGCAACGCCATGGATGCCGAGCATTATGCCGGACTCTCCAGGGCCTGGACCGAGGTCCGTGACAACCCGGCGATCCGCGCAGCGATCATCACCGGCGCCGGCGACAAGGCCTTCAGCGCCGGTGCCGACCTCAAGAGCTTCACCGCCGCGCCGGCACCGCTGGCCGAGCTGATGCTGACCCAGCAAGGTCAGCTCCTCAACCGCGGGCTCGAGATCTGGAAGCCGGTGATCGCGGCCGTGAACGGCGCCTGCCTCGGCGGTGGTATGACGCTGGTTCTGGCGACCGATATCCGGGTTGCCGCTCGGCATGCGAGCTTCTCGGTCGCCGAGGTTAAGCGCGGGCTCTTTCCCGCCAATGGCGGCACCCAGCGGCTAATCCAGCAATTGCCGCATGCGATCGCGATGAAGCTTCTCCTCACGGGCGACAGCATGGATGCCGTGACGGCCGAGCGCTGGGGTCTGGTCAATCGAGTCGTCGAACCAGATGACCTCATGCCGGTGGCGCTGGATTATGCCCGTCGCATCGCCGAGAACGCGCCGCTGGCCGTCCAGGCGGCGAAGGAACTGGCGCTGCGCAGCCGCGATGTCGACCTCGCCACTGGCCTCAGACTGGAGCAGTTGATGCTGCGCCTGCTCCAGACCAGCGCCGACGCCAGCGAGGGTTCCACCGCCTTCAGCGAGAAGCGGCCACCCCGTTACACCGGCGCCTGACCCGCAGCAATTCAGTCGAGGAGCGACAATGGCCGGCCTTTATTTCGACGAGCTCAGCGTCGGGCAGATCTTCCGCCACGAGATCCGCCGCACCATCACGGAGGCGGACAATGTCTGGTTCAGCGCGCTGACCCACAATCCGGCCTATCTGCATCTCGATGAGGAGTATTGCCGAGCCGAGACCGAGTTCGGCCAGCGCATCGTCAACAGTGCCTTCACGCTCGGGCTGATGGTCGGCATCTCGGTCGGTGACACCACGCTCGGTACCGCGGTCGCCAATCTCGGCTGGGACGAGGTGCGCTTTCCTAAGCCACTCTTTCATGGCGACACGATCAGGGTCGAGACCGAGGTCGTCGAGCTGCGCGAGAGCCGTTCGCGACCGCAGGCCGGCATCGTCACATTCCTGCATCGTGCCTATAACCAGCACGGCGATCTCGTCGCCCAGTGTCGGCGTTCCGGACTGCAGAAGAGGCGGGCGGACACTTGATTGGTCGCTGGGAACGGCTCGTCAGAAATATCGGCATCTGCGTCGTTTCGAGGCGCCGCCGCTGTGCCCGCACGCTGTGGATTGAGGTGTTGTAGCTGCAGGGCCGTCTTGAAGCTTGTTCGCATTGGAAGCCGCAAAATGCGCTAGTATCCAGTCCGCGATGTAACCGCGGGGCTTCTTCGGTGTTCCGGTCCCGAGAAAATCCGATTGAGGCGGCACCCTGACAGCGATTCGCCCGCTGCCATTCGGTATCGCCTATGACTTCCAACCTGACCCGCCGCCAGCTCTATGACCTGATCTGGTCGCACGAGATGCCGCAAGTTGCCGAACACCTCGGTATCTCTGAATGGCAGATACGGCAGATCTGCGAGGATCACCGCGTGCCATTGCCGAAGGCCGCATTTTGGCGCGACAAGGCAGCCGGAAGGCGAACCAAGCAAGCAATCTTCACAACGACGATGGACGCGACGCTTGAGGTGATTACCTTCAACGGCAGCAAACCAATCGCTCCTCTTCCCACCGTTAGCCCGGCACCGGTTCGCCCGCCAGCAGCGCCCAAGCGCGAGCTCCCCAAAAAGGCACGGGCGAAAGGTGTCGAGTGGGTGAAGGTCGCCCAGCCACATCACGCTCTACTCGCCGTGGCGAAAGAGCTCAGGGCAAAGAAGCCAGACGCTCATGGCGTTGTTATCACCAGCGGCGATACGACTCCGCACACGTCGGTCGGCTTTCCTTCGGTCGAACGCGCCATTTTTGTTCTCGACAGGATCTTCCGCGACCTCGAGACGCGCGGCATTGGCATCAAACTCTCACGCCAATGGTTCACTGTCACCCGCGGCGACGAGTCGGTCGACTTCAAGCTGTCGGAGAAGGTTGCGAAGGTGAAGCACGTTCCGACTGATTACGAGTTGCAGCAGGAGGCGCGCCGGCTCCGCTCGGGAGGCGAAAATTACAGCTGGTATTGGAACAAAGCGTATCCCGAGTTTGATTACCTGCTGACCGGCGCTCTCAAGCTATCAATGTCGCTTTGGGGCAGCCACGGCAGTCGACTCGATTGGCAAGACCGCAAGACATTCTCTTTGGAAGATCAGATTGATGACATCGTCATCGCTTTCGAGGAGCGCCTGGAAGCCGACCGGTTGCGGAAGATTGGACGGGAGCGGGAACGTCGGCTTTCGATCCGCGCTGACGAAAATCGGAGATTGGCCGAGCAGCGTCGCAAGCGCGAGGATGAGCGAGACGCTCTAATCGCGGAGATTGTTCAGCTTCAGGCGAAGGCTCGCGATCTCAGGGCCTGGATTGATTGGGCCGCGCCGATCGAGGACTTTGAAACGAAGCGCATGCTCGAGTGGGCTCGTTCCCGTCTCGCCTCGATTGAGCGCGCGGTGAACCCGGCAAGGTTCGGCGATTGGTTGCGGGAGAAGAAGCTCTTTCCCGAGGTTGATCCGTTCGCGCCGCTACCAGCGGATCCGGACCTTGAAGAGGCTTGACCAGGCCACTCCTGCCAGTCTTCGAGGCGCCGCAGCCATGCCGCCACGTACATGCCATGCTGCGCCTGCTGTGAACTAGGAAGCGGCGGCGATTGCGCGTGCGCACGGGCGCGCTCGACTTTCTTACGCCATCGCCGCTTTCGGCCTGACACGCCTGTCATATGCTTCGTTTTTCCTCCGCGAGTGACATGTGGCAGGTGTGATCGGACGTAGCAGCTCCGACCAAGTGGCGCAGAGGGAGGAGTATGTGCTCCAATCCAACCACTGGAGCCTATTGGTGCGTGATAATGGAAAACGAAAGCGCCTCGTCCCTCGCCGTGTCGGACACATTTTGGAGCATCGCTAGGGGGAAATTGGAGGACGCCCGTTTCTTGAAGGCTCAAGCCATCGAAACTCGGCAGCAGTTTAGAGAGGGGACGTGGCGCCTGAACTCCGAGCATAAGTCGACATGGGAATTCCAACAGGGGATCAGGCAGAGGGACATTTCGCCTGAACTCGATCAACTTCCCCATTACATCGATCTGCTCCAAGAGGTATTTGACCGCTGTGAAGACCTTATCGACCAACGATTGGCGACCGAGGAATTTATACGACTCTACAGTGATTTAAGCGAATGTCTGGGGTTTCTGATCGACCGCTTATTTGACGATAGTGACGAGCTGCGTACCAGCCGAAAATCGAATGCAAAGCCGGTCGAAGACCATCTAACGTGGTATTGTAAATCTATCACGAAACGTTTGTACCAAGAGGACACCTTATCGGCAGCGCGGAAAGCCGTTGAATACATGATTCATCAGCGCGCGTCCGGGCCAAAAGGCGGTGAGTTTGGGGCTGATTGGTTTGCCCAATTTTACGCGAAGGACGGAGACATTCGCCGTGTCTTCCGCGAGCTGAAGGAATCTGAAATTCGCGATCGAGCACACGATCGATTCGCAGATATCCCTGACGTGTAAAGTCAATCCCCAGTGACCCGGTCATGTCATGGCTCGCCGATTGCGCAACCTTGCGATTGCTAACCCAGCGCAAGGAGCAACGAGATGACAGAAGACAACTATCACCCGCCGGACAAGCTGATTACGTATAGGCAGGCCGCTGACGCGCTCGGCCTGCCCTATTTCAAAATCCAGCGCGCCGCTGCTCGCGGTGAGCTCCCCACCTATTCGCTTCTGAACGGTCGCAAGTACGTGAAGCTGCGCGACATCGAAGCGCGCATCCGCCTCCACAACTAACCTTCCCACAAATCTCTGCTCCTTCTCCGTGCGGAAGCAACGCTTTCGCGAACGGGAGCTGCTGTCTGAAAGATAGATCATGGACGACACACCAGAGAATTACGTTTTTGTCCTCAATCGCGACGATGCCGACGCTTTTCACGACTTCATCTATGAGTGGGCTGCCGGCTGGGCCAGCGGCACCGGATTATACGAAATCCTCGAAATCGACGGCACCGTGTTGCTGCTGCCCACTAGCGGGTTGGCTGAGAAACCGCACACCATCCAGCTGAAGAGGCCGGCGCGATGAGCCTCGGCATTGCAGCTGATACCTCTGCCGCGATCAGCTTCCTGGAGGCCGTCCACTCGGACGGCCTTTGGTCCTTGACCGCCATCAAGCCGACCGGCGGACCTCCCACCGGTAAGGTCTTCACCCCCGCTGAACGTGAGCAAGCAGTCGGCTGGATCGACGCGCTCCAGGGCGTCGCTGGCCTCTATTACAGCGTCAACGAGGTCCGGCCGGACTTCCGCGGCGTGAAGGCGACCAAGGCCGACATCGTGGCTGCGCACTATGCCCATGTCGACATCGACCATCTCGACGGTCTTGAGCGGCTGCGGATCTACAAGCTCCCGCCGTCGCTCATCGTCTTCTCGGGTGGCGGCTATCAGGCCTTCTGGAAATTCGCCGAACCGACGACCGACCTTGAGCGCGTCGAGCGCATCAACCGCCAGCTCGCCGCCGATCTCGGCGGCGACAACTGCCACAACATCGACCGCATCATGCGGCTGCCGGGTACGATCAACCTTCCGAACGCGAAAAAGCGCAAGGCCGGTCGCGCGCCGATGCTCGCCTATGTCGTCGAGGGGATCTGAACTATGAACATCTACCATCTCGACCAATTTTCAGAGTTCCGCGAACCGGCTGCCGCGGCGATCGTCGCTCTCGGCGATGTCGACGTGGCTCAGATCGCTGCGCTGTCCGTCAACGAGCTGTCGGCGAGGGTCCCGGGGGCCGTTCGCGCGCTGATCGAGGCCGGCGACGATCCCGAGCGTCCGATGGGGCAGGACGGAGCGCGCTTCCCCTCGCGCAGCGAGGTTGTCTTCTCGGTCGCGTGCGGGCTTGCCCGCGCCGGCTGCACCGAGCATCAGATTGCCGGTGTCTTGATTAACAGGGCTCACGCAATCTCGGCCTCCATCCTCGAGAAGAAGGCACCAGAAAAATACGCATTGAAGCAGGCCCGTGCGGCAGTCACGGCAGTTGGCAACGGTTGGCCGGATACGACACAGAAGGGAAACCCGCGCCCGACACTGCGCAACGCGATCGTCGCGTTCCAGCGTCTTGGCGTCCAAGCTTCTCATGACCTGTTCCGGCGCCGCCATATGGTGCTCGGCCTGAAGCTGGAGGCCTTCCAGGGCGAATTGACGGACGACTTCTCCGCCATGTTGCGCAAGACCGTGCTGGACGAGTTCGGGTTCGATCCTGGCCGCGAGCATGTCCGCGATGCGCTGCATATGATGGCGCTCGAGAACTCCTACCACCCGATCCGCGACTACCTTGCCGGCCTAGAATGGGATGGTAAGCCTCGGATCGACACGTTGCTCGTCGACTATTTCGGCGCCGAGGATACTCCCTTGAACCGGGCAATCGGCCGGATTGTCCCGATCGCGGCCGTGCGGCGCGTTCGGCGGCCGGGGTGCAAGTTCGATGAGATTCTCGTACTCGAAGGCAAACAAGGCACCGGGAAGTCGACGGCACTGGCGATCCTCGCAGGGGCCGAGAACCACTCCGATCAGGAAATTCTGACCCTCGACAAGCGGGCACAGATGGAGGCCATGGCCGGCAAGTGGATTTACGAGCTTAGCGAGCTTGAGGGTCTCCGCAAGGCCGATGCGGCCAAGGTCAAGGCTTTTGCCTCGCAAGGAAGCGACCGTGCGCGGATGGCTTATGCGTATTTCGCTGACGAGCGCCCGCGCGAATGCATCTTCATCGGGACGACGAACGACGACCACTACCTCAGCGACCCCACCGGCAACCGCCGCTTCTGGCCGGTCAGGACAGGTGCGATCGACCTCGAGGCCCTCGCGCGCGACCGCGACCAACTGTGGGCCGAGGCGGCTGTTCTTGAAGCCGCCGACGAACCGATCCGACTGTCCCAGGAACTGTGGGAGGCGGCATCTGCGGAGCAAGCGGCGAGGACCGCGTTCGACCCATGGCTCGACACCCTGGCGAGCGTCCGAGGGGAAGAGGGGAACGGTACGACCGTCAAGGCCTCGACCAAGCATCTCCTGAGCTACGTCTTGAACATCGAGGTCGGCCGCCAAAAGCACCCCGATGCGACGCGGCTCGGCGCCTGCATGCGCGCGCTCGGCTGGGACGGGCCCAAGAGCATGCGCGTCCATGGCGTCAACGTCCGCGGCTACGAGCGACCGCAGCCTGACGATTGGAAACCGGATATGGCCGAGGCGATCACCGCCCGCAAGACCGATACTGGACCAGCGTAGCAGTGTAGCAGTGCGTAGCGGTCCCCTAGGGCGGCCCGGCGTGGTGGGCAGGCAGCACAGCGGCCCGGGTAGCCAGCCCCGGCGCCAGTGCACTGGGCCGCTACGCACTGCTACGCCGCTACGGCGCCACTGCGATTTCAACCTCGGCGAGCGATTGTTCTCAAGTATAGCAAGCCCCACCGAGACGGCATCTGAACGTATCTCGAAGGTTCTTGGTTACGCTCGTGGTTTCAATTCGAATGCTCTGAAGCTATCCGGCGCCCGGTGATTAATTGTGCGGGTTCCTCGGCCGTGATTTTCTGAGCGTTTTTCATTTTCCGAGGTCATTATGACATTCCGTGCCAACATCACCAAGCGAGTTCGCCGCCGCAGGCTCAAGTCAGGGGAGGTCGTGAAGCACTTGCGCTACGTGCTGAACTACCGCGAACCGATCTCGGGCGACCGCCGGCAGGAGTTCTACGAGACGCTGAAGGCTGCTGAGGCGCGCCGCAATGATCTCACCGCCAAGGTCATGTCGGACAGCTACGCCGACGAGCGCAAGGCGCCGACGGTTGGGTCCGCCATTGACCACTGGCTTGCCGATCGCGACGGCAAGGTGAAGCCGAATACGCTCGCGGGCTACAAGGTCGTGGTCGAGCATATCCGCGGGCCTTATTTCGATGGCGCGGCCAAGGAGAAGCTCGCCTGGAAGGCGTCGGGCAAGCTGCCGAAGGGCTGCCGCCTCGTGCCGATGCTTGGCGAGATCAAGACGAGCGAGCTGACCACGGCTCGCATCCGCGCCTGGCACCGCGAGTTGACGGCGCTGTCGGGGCAGTACACTGCCAACCGGGCGAAGTCGCATCTGATCTCGATCCTCGCCCTGAACGAGGAGGATTTCCGGGTGCGGGCGCCGTCGATGCCGCGCGGCCTCGGCCGCAACCGGGTGAAGACCAAGAAGGTCATCCTCACCCCGGCCGAGATCGGCAAGCTGGTCGAGGCGGCCAGGAGCGATCCGGAGCATGGGCTGTACTACGCCTTCCCGTTCCTCGCCGGGACGCGGCCGTCCGAGCAGCTCGGGCTGCTCTGGGAAGACGTCGACTTCGACGCCAACGTCATTCGCATCCGCCGCATCCAGGAGCGCGACGGCTCGCTGACCAACATGACCAAGACCGAGGCGGGCACGCGCGACATTCCAATGAGCGGGGTGCTGCGGGCGATGCTGCTCGACTGGCGCGTTCGTTGTCCGCGGCGGGGCAAGGAGCTGCACCGCGTCTTTCCTGGCCCCGGCCGGCTCCAGCCCTGGCCCAAGGTCGCTCGCATCGGCGGCGGCGGGCCGCTGCTTTACCAGAACTTCCGCCAGCGCTACTGGGAGCCGGTGTTCGAGAAGCTCGGCCTGCCCTATGTCACGCCGCACTCTGCCCGACATTCATTCATCTCGACGCTGCAGGCCGAGGGCATCGAGGTCGGTCTCGTCGCTAAGCTCGCCGGTCATGCCAACGCCACCGTGACGCTTGGCCATTACACCCAGGCTGTTCGCGGCGGGGAGGCGGCGGTGGCGGCGCTGGACCGGGCCTACGCCGTGGGCAGGTAGAACGCGCTGAGAGCGAGGTAGACCGCGCTCGCGCATGCGGGCGGACACCAGCGGGGAGGGGGGCGGCAAGCCGCTGCTCCCCGTCGGCATTTGCGGTCTTGCTGGGCTTATTGGTGCCGCGGCGATCCTGCGTCCGACGCAATATCAGCCTGTCTCCTGCAAAATTATGCGCGGCGTCGCCGCATGTTTCCATCGTCTTCGGAACACGATGGAGACGACGCCATGGACCAGTACCGCCTGATCGATCTGCGCACCCAGGCGCTGACCATCGTCACCCTGGAGCGGGCGGCCGAGCTCGCCGAGATCGACGCCGACGAGATCGTCTGGGCGATCGAGGCCGAGGGCATCTGCGAGACCGATCTGCACGTCATCGCGGCCATGGAGGAGCCCGCTGCGTTCTGATGCGACCGGGGTTGCATGCGCGCGTCGTCGCGCTGCTCGTCGCCGCGCGGCGAGATCACTGCCTGACGCAGGCTGATCTTGCCCGGCGCCTCGGCCGCTCGACTAACTTCGTCTTCCGCGTCGAGGCCGGCGCCCGCCATCTCGACGTCGCCGAGTTCATCGTCATCGCCCGCGCGCTCGAGGTCGATCCCTACGAGCTCCTGCGCCAGGCCGAAGCGCAGGGCTGACCGGCGGGCGGGCAGGGCACGCGGCTATAGCTATAGCGGCGCAGGGCGCCGCAGCCGCGGGGTACGGTACGGAGCGCCAGGGGCACGCTCATGCCGGCGGCAGGGCAGGGCAGGGCGGGGCCAGCCCGCGCGCAGTAGAGACAATGCGCGGCGCCCTCCGGGGGGCGACGCCTTCGCGACCTCCCCCCATCTTCATATTGTTGAAGCCAAGGCCGGGGGACCCGCGAGACATCCGCACAGTCCCATGGCTGATACTATGGCACGCGCTGGTTAGCGCCGCCGCACTCCCGCGGCGATCAAATCCAGGCCCTCGCTCATATCGGCGATGCGGCGCTGCATTTCCATCTGCTGCGCGACTGGCAGCATGGTGCGCATGCACTCATCATGCTGCGGCGAACGCTCGCCATAGCCGGCCTGGAAGCAGACCAGCTTCGAGCGGGCTTCGGCGACCTGTTGCGGCGTCTGGCAGCCGGCGAGTGAGATCGAGCAGAGTGCGAGGGTGGTCAGAATTTTGGTGCGCATAATTTTCTCCGGGCAAAAAATCGACACGGAAACACGCCGAAAACTCGCGCACAATCATGGGTTTGCTGGAGCGATCAACTGTGCGTGCAGGAAGCTCGGATCAGCGGTCTCGAGAACATGGTGCGCCGCCTGCGACAAGGCCGGGCGGTGCCGTTGTTGGATCGCCAGCATGAACACGACATTCGAGGTAAGTATCGCCCAGATCTCCGCGCCCGGTGCACCGCTATGGAGGTCACGAGCCAGAGTTTGAATGAAGCTAGCTCGCTCTTTCATGGGGAAGTGCTGGTAGACGAGCAGGGAATGCCCTGCGGCGTAAGTCGCCCTCAGCTCGTCGTGATAGACGTATTTTGACGATCTCTTCCGACCCTTCGGTGTGGCTCGCACTTCGATGCCGTTATCGGGATCGAAGAAGATCAGGTCGGTATTGGCTAGAGCCGCGCCGGCACGCCGGAACCAGAGCTGTCGCTCGAACAGCGCCTCCGGCACTATCTCGTTGAAATAGATCGCTCGTGCCAAGACGCCGCTTGCTTCGATTGTTCCCAGTCGCTGCCCGCGGGGCGTCTCTCGCACCGTCCGCATGATCGCGTGTAGCTCCGGGTCGTGCGCCTCTTGTTTGGGTAGGTCGAGATAGCCAAGCTTGTTGCCGTGCCCGCTGGCGTCGTCGCGCGTCAGCATCCAGCAGACGCCGAGCCTCAGGCCGGATCGAGCAAGCAGCCGCAGCAGGGCATATTTCCGATAGTCGTTGACGTCGCCGACGTACTGCTCCTTCACACTCCATCCCCCGAATCATCGCCTCGGGGTGCAGCATGCCGAAATACTCCATTTTGGGGTATTCGAAATTCGGGTTGAATTGGACGGCCGGTTTCACCGCTTCAGGCGCCGGCTTTGGCTTCAACCCAACCCGACCTCTACAAGGCCCTGCTCCAGGCGCTCATCCAGGCGCGAAAGGACGCCGGCATCACGCAGGTGGAACTCGCGGCTCGCATCGGGCGAAGACAGACCTTCGTGTCGAAATACGAGACCGAGGAACGACGGCTCGATGTGGCCGAGTACATTGCCATCGCGAGGGCGATCGAGGCCGAGCCCTACATGCTGATGCGGCAGGCAGAGTAAGCGATCAGCAGGTCCAATACGGCTGAATATGGCCATTCCGGACACCGGTAAGGTCCGCTTGTGGGCATTCAAATCGTACCGGCTGACGGGCTTTCATCGCTGGGCAAAGAGATAAAACAGAGCTAGAGAATCCCTCATATTCGCTTTGACTCAAATTTCGCACTTTGCTAGTTTGAGTCATGCTCGAACTCAGAGAAATTGCGGATGTGGTCTCCGGCGTCGCGGTCAAAGAGGCTGCGGGCGGCATGTCTCGCTGTGTTCGGCTGTCTGATCTCACGGAACTGCGAGCGGGGCATTCGCCCAAGTTGATGTCCGGAGAGGCGCCATCTGTGGCTCGCGCCTATGCGATCGATGAAGGCGATGTGATCGTCGGCGCGCGAGGATCTTTGACGGCCTCTTATGTAGGCGACGCCGCAATCATGGGGGCTTTTGTTTCTCTTGATCTTTATCTGGTGCGACCGAATCGCGCGATGGTCGATCCCTATTACCTCGCAGCGTTCCTCGATCTGCCGACGACGCAAGCCGCGTTTGCCGCCAGCAAGCAGGGGAGCGGTCTCGCGCGCCTGCCAAAGGAAGCTTTGGAACGGATGGAAGTGCCCCTTCCGCCGATGCATAGGCAGCGCCTTATCGCAGGTTTGTCAAACGCCTTCCGTTCGGAAAACGAACTGCTCCAGCGGCTGCTCAATCTCAACGAAACTACGGGTCGCGAGACGATCGCACGAGCCATCGAGGCGGCGGTGCAGATCAAGTTTGCGCAAGGGAAAGGATCAGCCCCATGACCGCACTCCGACAAGACGACATCCTCTCGGCGGTCTGGCGTGCCTGCGACACCTTTCGCGGCGCTGTCGATGCAACGCAGTATAAGGATTATATCCTCACGGTCCTGTTCCTGAAGTACATCAGCGACGTCCGGCGGAAGCATATCGAAGAGTTTCGTCGTGAATTCGGCGGCGATGAGTTTCGCATTCAAAGGCGGCTCGATCGTGAGCGCTTCAAGCTGCCCGGCATCGAGCTGAAGAACGCTAAAACGAATGCAGTGGAAGAAAAATTTCTAGCGGACTTCTATAGTCTCCATGAACGACGCTCGCGTGACAATATCGGTGAGCTGATCAATATCGCGCTCGACGCGATCGAGAAAGCGAACGAAGGCAAGCTTGGCGGCCTGTTCCGCGCGATCGATTTCAATTCCGAAACAAACCTCGGACAGGCGAGGGATCGCAATCGGCGGCTCAAGACCCTGTTGGAGGATTTCGCCAAGCCAGGGCTTGATCTTTCGGACACGTCGGAGGACGTGCTCGGCGATGCCTACATCTTCCTGATCGAGAAATTCGCCTCCGACGCTGGCAAGAAGGCAGGCGAGTTCTTCACGCCGCGCAAGGTGTCCGAGGTCGTTGCCAAGCTCGCTCATCCGAAGTCGGGCGATCGCATTTGCGATCCGGCCTGCGGGTCCGGCTCGCTGCTCCTGCGGGCTGGTGAAGAGGTGAGTGACGGCAACTACCAGCTCTTCGGCCAGGAATCGAATGGCCAGACCCGATCACTCGCGCGCCTCAACATGCTGCTGCACAAGCAGGACGGAGCGCGCATCGACTGGTGCGACACTCTGAACACGCCGACGTTGATCGAAAGCGATCATTTGATGCGCTTCGACGTCGTGGTCGCGAACCCGCCCTTCAGCCTCGACAAGTGGAACGGCAACACTGACTCGGCGGGGAATGCCCTTCCCGACCCCTATAAACGCTTCACACCGCACATGCCGCCGAAAAGCCGGGGCGACTACGCGTTCATTCTCCACATGCTGGCGATCACTCGGCCCACGGTCGGACGCATGGCCGTGGTCGCGCCACACGGCGTTCTGTTTCGGTCCGGCGCGGAAGGCCGCATCCGCGAAAAGATGATCCGCGACAACTTGCTCGACGCGGTCATCGGCTTGCCTGCTCAACTCTTCCCGACGACCGGCATTCCGGTTTGCATCATGGTGTTCGATAGGGCGCGCGAGGACAAGGGACTGCGCAGCCACGAGCGGGACATCCTGTTCATCGACGCGAGCCGCGACTTTGAGGCGAGCAAGAAGCAGAGCCGGCTGCGGGACGAGGATGTCGCCAAGATCATCGACACTTATCGGGGCCGCATCGAACGCGAACGCTACTCCCACAAGGCGAGCTTCGAGGAAATCGAGGAGAACGGCTTCAACCTCAACATCCCGCGTTACGTCGACACCTTCGAACCCGAGCCGGAGGTCGACCTTCAGGCGGTCCAGAACGAAATTCGTGATCTCGAAAGCAAGCTCGCCGAGACGCGGGCCAAGATGAACTTCTACCTGAAGGAACTCGGCATCGATGTCTGAGTCTCCTTCACGATACTCTTCCAAGCGCGGCCGAACACTGAAGCTCTATCTGGTCGATGGGTCGCCGTCTGGTGTCATCACGGCGGAGCTGGGCGTCTCTTCGGTCCGCGCGGCGGTCGCCTCTCGCACGGCCTTGCCGGAATTGATCAGGCGTGAGGAAGCCGCGCGCACGGGCATCTATCTACTCGTGGGCCCCGATCCCAACATGCCGGGTCGCCAGCTCGTCTATGTCGGCGAAGGCGATCAGGTGAAGACGCGCCTCGCTCATCACGACAGCGATGAGACGAAGGAGTTCTTCACCCGCACGGTGCTGATCGTCTCCAAGGACGAAAACCTGACGAAGGCGCATGGGCGCTATCTCGAAAGCCGGATCATCGCGGCCATTCGCGGCGCAGGCCGTGCAAAGCTCGTCAACGGCACGGAGCCGCCGTTCAAGGGCCTGCCAGAACCCGAGATCGCCGATATGGAGCGCGTTCTCGACGAGATCGAGGTGCTGCTCCCGGTGCTCGGTTTTGACGTGCTGCGTCCGGCGGGGCATGAGGCGGGCGAGTTGGTGAAAGCGGAAACGGCGATGCCGGTCGCGGCTCCATCGCCGATGGATGGCGATGCCGTGTTCTCCTTTACAGAAGCCGGCACCAAAGCGACCGCTCGCGAGGCCGGCGACGAGTTCGTCGTGCTCGCCGGATCGCTGGCGAAGGCGCTGGAAGTTCCGAGCTGCGGCGAGGGCTTGAAGCGCCGCCGTGCGGAACTCATCACAGACGGCATACTGACGCCCTCGGATGATCCAAAGTTCCTGCGCTTCACCGCCGATGTCGCCTTCGACTCGCCTTCCGGCGCGGCGGGCGCGGTCTATGGCGGCAACGTCAATGGCCGCTTCTACTGGAAGCACGCGACGACCGGCGAAACCTATGGCGACTGGCGCAAGCGCAGGATCGGCGGGGGTGCAGGATGAGCGACGCCCCCGAAGACATCGAAATTGAGAACGCGACCGCCTATCCGCCGAGCATTCAGGCTGGCATTCCTAAGCTTGGACAAACGCCGAAGGGATGGACGCGATACTTCCTGGGCGACCTCCTGCGTAGGGTTGTACGACCGGCGAAGCTTCGTGACGCCGAAGCCTATCAGCTCGTTACGGCGAAGCGCAGCCGGGGTGGCATCGTTGCGCGTGAGACGCTGCGCGGCGATCAAATCAAGACCAAGACTCAGTTCTATGTCGAGGGTGGCGACTTCCTGATCTCCAACCGGCAGGTGTCCCATGGGGCTTGCGGCATCGTGCCGGAAAGCCTGCACTGCGCTGTGGTGTCGAATGAGTACACGGCGTTTCGCACGTCACCAAAGCTTGACCTCGCATTCCTGAACGCGTTGTCGCACTCGGTCTATTTCCAGCAGACCTGCTTCCATTCAAGCATCGGTGTCCATGTCGAGAAGCTGGTCTTCCGGCTCGAAGACTGGATGGGCTGGGAATTCGACGTTCCCCCTCTCGACGAGCAACGGCGGATCGTCGCTGTTCTGGAAACATGGGATCGCGCTATCGCCGAGACCGAACAGCTCATCGACGCAAAGCGGCGGCGTTGGCGGCTCTTGGTAGGCGAGTTACGCCAAAATCGTTGGAAACCTGTCGCGCTCGGAAAGCTTGGTCGATGGGTTGGCGGCGGCACGCCAAGCAAGGTCGTAAACGACTATTGGCAGAATGGCGACATTCCATGGGTGTCGCCCAAGGATATGACCGAATGGCAAGTGTCTTCATCAGAAGACACGATCACGGCTCGCGCGGTTCGAGAGAGTGCAACTCAACTGCTTCCCGCAGGCTCTGTGCTGGTCGTCACGCGCAGCGGCATTCTCCGAACCAAAGTGCCCGTAGCTGTCGCAACAAGGCCGGTGTCCTTCAATCAAGACATCAAGGCGCTAGTCATGTCTGATGTTCGCTTCGGTAGCATCATTGCAGCGCTGATCCATGCCGAAGCCGACCGCCTACGGCGGGCCACAGTGAAAACCGGAACCACGGTCGAAAGCATCGACCTCGACGGGTTGAAAGCCTTCCAGCTCCGAGTTCCTGAAGGCGTTCGCGAAGTGGATATTGCGCATTCGGTTGTTGTTGGTGGATTGCAAGAGATCGATGGCCTCGAAAAACAGCTCGATCGCCTGCGCACTCAAAGGCGCGGTCTCATGCAAAAGCTGCTGACCGGCGGCTGGCGGCTCGATGCGCGTTTCGATCCGGTCGTTGCCGTGTCTCTTCTGGCCGTGAGGGGAGCGTGATGAGCAAGAAGACGCATACGGTATCGATCCGCTTGCTCCGGGACCACAAGCAGCCGGATGAAGCGGTTCGCGAGGGCGTGACTCTATCGGAATGGGACAAGTTGGAGGGCGCGAAGATCGCGCTCGACACGTTGAACGGTGGTACGCCGAAATGGGCTAAGTTCCTGAACCTGACGGAGCAGCAGAAGAAAGCGATCTTCAACGTCACCGCCTATGGTCTCATCTTTCTGTCAACAAAGGGCCGTTGGTTCGCACTGTCGTTTGGGCTTGGACACGTCAAGCTTGATCCCGACGCGTTCGAGCAAGACTTCGGCTTGCGCGTGGTGCTCAACACTGTTGCGCCGACCAAGCTTCGCAGCGCTGACATCCGAACGCCCGACGAAAACACGACGACCCGACGCACTCAGACGGCCCGTCGCTCGGACCAGACGGCGTTCAGCATCGACATTGAACGTGACATCGTCCGCGGATTGGCTGGCGAGCCGCATGATACAACGTTTGCGCTGAGAGTGGCCGGCAGCGACGGCTTGACGCTGACGAAAGAAATGGACGTCGGCGACCTACCTCAGGTTTGCGCCGACGCGCTGACTGCGTTCAGCAAGACCGATTACAAGACGAATTTCGGCTGGGTCGATCAGATCAAGCATGTGCGCGACAAGGCATTGATCGAAAAGCTCAATGTGGCCCTCGCCGCCGCCCTTCACGGGGCTCTGACGGGGCCGATTCCCGACACGCTGCATCTTGCCTATCCGGTCATCTATGACCCCGAGAAGGCGCGGCACATACAGTTCAAGGGGTTCCGCTCGACCAACATTCACACTGATCTCGAAATCAGCGCCTATATGGCTGATTTGAAGGAAAGAGGTGTCACGGCGTACGCGGCTGAGCATCTTGTCTTGCACAAGGCGCACGAATGCGATGCGAACGGGAAGGACGAGGGCGGAAGCTGGAAGATCAAGGAATGCCTTGTCTTCGAAGCCGAAGTCGATGGCCAGAAGTACGTGCTGTCAGGCGATCGATGGTACTGCATCGAAGCAAATCTAGCGAAAGAAGTCTCGGACTTTTTCGCCACGATCCCAATCCACACCCTGCCGCTTGCTGAGGCGAATGACAACGAAGAGAGCTACAACAAGCGTGTCGCTTCAGGCGGACATGATCTGCTTTGTCTCGATAGGAAAACAGTTAAGCCGACCGGCGCGAACTACGCGATTGAGGCATGCGACTTCCTCGGAAAAGACGGCGCGTTCGTTCACGTCAAGGACCACACCTCTTCGTCGCGCCTCAGCCATCTATTCAATCAGGGCACGGTCTCAGCGCGCGTCTTGAAGATGGACGGCGCTTTCCGCGACTTGCTTCGAGTTGAAATCGGGAAGCAAGAAGCGGCGTTTGCCTTGACCGGCTACCAGGCTCAGTTGGCGGGCGCATCAACATCCCTCGATCCCGCGAAACACAAGGTAATCTACGGCGTGCTCTGCGCTCAAAATACCGCGCGGCTGCCGTTCTTTAGCCTCGTGACATTTCGTCAGGCCGCAAAAGATCTTCAAGCACTTGGCTTCTCCTGCGCCTTCGCGTGGATCAAGAAACCAGCTTCGACCAAGGCCAAGAAGCCCCGAAAGCCAAAGGGCGGCGGTGCGCCATGACGCGCTCCCCCCAGTTCACCACCTCTGAGGCTGGCGGAGCGCAGCTGCAAACGCTGAATACGCTGATCAATTGCGGCTGGCGCTATGTGACCAAGGCGGAAGCCGATCAGTGGCGCGACGGACGGCGCAGTCTGCCCTTTCTCGAAACGCAACTGCGCAAGGACCTCGCCCGGATCAACCGCATCCACCTCGACGGGCGCGCCCATGCGTTCTCCGAAGCCAATATCGACGCTGCAGTGCGGCGACTTGCCGATCGCATCCCTGAAGGCGTCCTGCGCGCCAACGAGCGCATGACCGATGACTTGTTGCTAGGCATCGCCCTGCCGCAGACGATCGGCGCGACGTCGCGTGAGTGGCCCTTCAAGTTCATTGATTGGGCCGACTGGCGGGCCAACAGCTTTCAGGTGACAGCCGAATACACAGTGAGTGAGGCGGGAGGCACAACCATCCGCGTCGACCTCGCGCTGTTCGTTAATGGCATTCCGCTCGGTGTTATCGAGGTGAAGGCCTCGCACGTCGCGTCCGATGAGGGCATCGGCCAGCAAATCCGCAATCAGAAGGTTGGCGAAGGCGTCCCCGCGCTTTTCTATTCCGCGCAGCTTCTCGTTGCGGCCAACAGCCATGATCCACGCTACGGCACGGTCGGCACGCCGCGCAAGCTTTGGAGTGTGTGGAAAGAGCGGGAAGACCCGGACAGCTTCATCGCCGATGTGGTGAATAGGCCGCTGGACGGCATCGAATACAGGCGCGTCGCGCTTGATTTCGCTCCCTATATGAAGCGCCACGACGGCTTGATGGAAGACGGTAATCGCTTTGCGACGCCGCTAGATGAGACGCTTGTCGGGCTCTGTAGGCCGGAACGCTTCATGCGGCTCGTGCGGCACTACATGCTGTTCGACGGGCCCCACAAGAAGGTTGCCCGCTATCAGCAGGTCGCGACGATCGAAGCCTTGATGAAGCGGATCAAAGAGCTCGACGCGGCAGGCAAGCGCAGAGGCGGCGTCGTCTGGCACACGCAAGGGTCTGGCAAGAGCCTCACCATGGTGATGCTCGCCAAGTCTATCGTGATGTCGCATACCGCCGCGCGGATGGTGATCGTCACGGATCGAACTGACCTGGACGATCAAATTACCAAGACCTTTCGTGCGACCGGACATGAGCCGAAACGGGCGGCAACGGGCGAGAACCTGCTCACGCTTATCGAAGATCGGACGCCGATCGTCACCACGCTTATTCACAAGTTCCGGGCGGGTCTCAATAAGCGTCGAGTTGTCGACACCTCGCCAGATATCTTCGTGCTCGTCGACGAAAGCCATCGGAGCCAGCACGGTAGTTCGAAGTCGGTGGCGCTGGCCTCCATGCATGATCGCATGCGCGAGCTGTTGCCGAACGCTTGCTTCATCGCCTTCACCGGCACGCCGATCGCCAAGAAGGAGAAGAGCACCTTCGCCAAGTTCGGTGACCTCGTGCAGCCCGCTTATTCGATGCGCGATGCGGTCGGCGACAAGGCGGTCGTGCCGCTCCTTTATGAGGGGCGCGAAGTCGTCACTGACGTCGACGAAGGTCAGATCGATCGCTGGTTCGACGTTCACACTCGCGACTTATCCGATGCGCAGCGGGCCGATTTGAAGCGCAAGATGAGCCGCGCGCGGGAGATCGAAGGCATCGAATCCCGGCTGCAATCGATCGCTTTTGACGTGGGCCAGCACTTCCTCGCCAACTTCAAAAGTACGGGCCTGAAAGGCCAGGTTGCCGCATCCTCGAAACGGGCGGCGATCCAGCTCAAGAAGCTGTTCGACACCTTCGGCGTCGTTACCACGGAAGTCGTGATTTCCGCGCCGGACATGCGCGAAAGCGAAGATGAGGTCGACGAGAGCGACGATGATCTCGTCCGCACGTTCTGGCGTCGAATGATGGATCGGTACGGCGGAGAAGATGCCTACAACAAGACGATCATCGAGCAGTTCAAGGGGCCATCCGACCCTGACATCATTATTGTCGTCGACAAGCTGTTGACTGGCTTCGACGCGCCCCGCAACACGGTCCTTTATGTCGCGCGCAAGCTGCGGGAGCATGGCCTATTGCAGGCCATCGCGCGCGTGAACCGCGTCTTCGATGAAGATGGCGCTCCCGAAAAGCCGTTCGGCTTCATCGTGGATTATACAGGCGTCTTCAAAGACCTTGGCGAAGCCTTGTCAGCCTATGACGAGCTTGAAGGTTTTAGCGAGGTGGATATCGCGCAAACGATTGTTGCTATCCGTGAAGAGGCTGGCAAAGTGCCGGATGCTCACGCGGCGCTGCTCGACGTTTTCAAGTCGATCTCGAATACCTATGATGCTGAAGCTTATGCCAAGCTGCTTGCCGATGAGGTAATCCGCGAAGAGTTTTATCGTAGGCTGACCGAATTTGGTCGGTCCTTGAGCGTCGCTCTTGCTTCTCCTAGCTTCATCGAAGCGACAAAGCCGGAAGCCCTCCGGCGCTGGAAGGATGATCTCGGCCGATTCACGGCGCTCCGCGCTGCCGTGAGTCTGCGATACGCAGAGCGCGTTGATTGGCGAGACTACGAAAAAAGAGTGCGGCAACTGTTGGATCGGCATGTTGTGGCGCGCGACGTCATTCAGTTAGTTGAACCGCTGAACATCTTCGATGATCTGGCCATCGAAGTCCGAAGGAATTCAAAGAAAGAAACGGACGCGTCGATCGCCGATACGATCGCACATCAGCTCACGCGGATCGTCGAAGAGAAATGGGACGAGGACCCCATTCTTTTCGATCGCTTTTCGAAGCTCGTGAAGGACACGATCCGGAAATTCCACGAGGGCCGCTTGAGCGAGCTGGAGTATCTGGCTCAGATCAAAGGCCTACGTGACCGCGTCCAGTCAGGGCGCGGCGAAGGAGAACCAACTCCGGAACGACTGAGAAGTGATAGCCATGCCGAGGCTTTTTGGGGGCTGGCCAAACGTAATCTCGAAGCGAGCGGGGCGCCTGACGCTGAGCTTGCGGCCGACATTGCGCTGGAGTTCAGTTCGATCGTTCAGAAGCGGCGCAAGGTCGGCTGGCAGAATGATCGCGATGTCGAGAACGCAATCCGGAACGACATCGATGATTTTTTCTTTGAGGAGCTGCGCGGGCGGCGGGGACTGTTCATAGAACCGTCGGTGCTTGATGCGGTCGTTGACGATGTTCTCGCCTCGGCGAGAGTTCGACTCGCTCAATAGGCGCTACAATGCCGCCAGAGGATCTCCTGATTGAAATCACCTTTGGTGATCGCCGAACGACGGGCAAGGTCGTACGTGCAGAGCGCCGTTACCTCCGGATTGAAGTCGATCCTAATGGCTCGATCAATGTCACTGCGCCGATGTCCGCCGATCTTTCCGAAATCGTTCGCCGCGTAAATCGCCGAGGCGGTTGGATCTTTCAACAATTGGATAGTATCGCGGACCATCCGGTTCGAACGCCCGAACGGCGCTACGTCTCTGGCGAGACACATCTGTTCCTTGGGCGGCAGTATCGATTGGCCATCGAAGCCATCGATGATCCTTGCGTCCGGATAGATGGCGCTCGTCTCTTGGTAGGCGTCAGGAAGCTCAATGACCAAGCCCACTACCGACGCCTTCTAACCGCCTTCTACGCGCTGCAATCACGCGATGTGTTTCGTGAGCGTCTCGAACATGTCTTCCCGCCGTTTGCCCGCAAGGGCCTTACGAAGCCGCCACTTATCATTCGGAAATTATCGAAGCGTTGGGGAAGTTACACGCCAAAAGGGCGGATCGTGCTTAACGTCGATCTGGTTCGCGCCAGCCCGTTGCTGATCGATTACGTCATCTGTCACGAACTAGTGCACGCATTCCACCCTGATCACGGCAAAGAGTGGCGCTCAATGTTCGACGCCGTAATGCCCGATTGGCAGCAGCGGAAATCCTCGCTTGAGGCTGCTCTTCGGTAGACACATCCTTCCTGCTTGCCCCTTTTGTTCGTAAGCGCCGCGCCAGCACCCTATGGATTAGGGATTGAGGATTTCCGGAAGCGCCACGGCATGAGATCTTCGACGCCGCTTTGCGGGTGGCCGTTGATGATGGCGTCGAGGGTTTCAGCGATATAGGCGACGGGATTGACGTCGTTGAGCTTGCATGTGGCGACGAGGGACGATAGCAGCGCCCAGTTTTCCGCCCCGACCTCGTGGCCCGCGAACAGGGCGTTTNGGGGAGGGTTGGGTGGGGGCAGTGCCGCTTAGCGCGACATGAAAGAAGTCCCGAGCCCTGCTTTGCGGCCCCCCATCCCTAACCCTTCCCCACCGCAAGCGGGGGGAAGGGAATGCGTAAACCTTTCTCCTGATTGCCCTGCCACACTCCCTTTGCCGACTGGACCACGATGATCTTTACCCGCCAGGACCATGAGAGACTTGCCGGCATCCTCGCCGAAGCGGGTCGGCGCGAGGTCATGCCGCGCTTTCGCAATCTCGGCGAGGGCGAGATCCGCGAGAAGCGCTCGGCGACCGATCTGGTCACCGAGGCCGACGAGGCAGCGGAGCGCTTCATCAGCGCCGAGCTGGCCAAGGCTTTTCCGGGCGCGGTGCTGATCGGCGAGGAAGCTGCCGCTGCCGATCCTGCGCTGATCGAGCGGCTTGGCGATGCCGAGCTCGCCTTCGTCATCGACCCGATCGATGGCACCCTGAACTACGCTTCCGACCTGCCGCTCTTTGCGGTGATGGCCGCTGCGGTCGTCAAGGGCGAGGTCGTCGCCGCGGTGATCCATGATCCCATCGTTGCCGACAGCGCCATGGCGTTGCGCGGCGAAGGCGCCTGGCTCGCCGGTGACGGCACCAGCCGTGACCTGCGTGTGGCACCGCCGGCCGCCCCGCGCGAGATGACCGGGATGATGAGCTGGCAGTATTTCCCGGAGCCACTGCGCAGCACGCTGCCGGGGCGCACGCCTGCCTTCGCGAATGTCTGCTCGCTGCGCTGCTGCGGCCACGAATACCGCCTCGCCGCTGCCGGCAACGGCCATTTCCTGCTCTATGGCCGGCTCAATCCCTGGGATCACGCGCCGGGTTCGCTGATCCATGCCGAGGCGGGCGGCCATGTCCGCATGCTGGACGGCCAGCCCTATCGGCCGGCGCAGCCGACGCTCGGCCTGCTCTGCGCGCCCGATGAACAGAGCTGGCAGGAAATCCGCGCGATCCTGGTAGGGGAGCTCGCCTAGATCTCCCGCGCGTCCAGCTTGCGGTAGAGCGGCAGGGCGAGCGGCGCGATCCGGCGGATCAGACCCTGGAAGGGCTGCGGCTTCGGCGTCGACAGCGGCAGGCCGAGCGTCTCCAGCGCTGTCCCTTGCGTCGCCTTGGCCAACTCGCGGCCGAGCGAGATCGACAGCGCGACGGCGCGGCCATTGCAGCCAACCCAGCCAAAACCGTTCGGCCCGAGCTGATGAATACGCGGATACCCCGGCACCTGCGGCTGCAGCAGGTTGTCGGGAGTCATCCCGACATAGCCGGACCAGACATAGTCGAACTCGACCTCGCCGAGCTGCGGCCAGAGTCGCTTCAGCCGCGCCGCAACCGTCGGGCGCAGATTGGCCCCGCCGACGCCGGGCAGGACGGCGGCGCCGCCGGTGACCAGGCGATTGCGGGCGTCCCAGCGGGCGAAATAGAGCTCGCGATGCGTGTCCGACATCGCCTGCCGGCCGGGGATCACCGTCTTGGCGATGTTGTCGCTGACCGGCCTGGTCGCCATCTGCCAGGACAGGACGGGGATGACCTCATTGGCGATCTCCGGCGCGAGGCCGGGCTCGAACTCGCCAGTATAGGCGTTGGTCGCCAGCACGAGCGCCCGCGCCGTTACCGAGCCGTTTGCCGTCGTCACCAGCCAGCGGCCGTTCTGATGCGTCATGCTCACGGCCGGCGAGCGCGCATGGATGGTCGCACCGAGCCCGAGCGCGACCTCGGCAAGGCCGCGGGTCAAGGCGAGCGGGTTGATGTGACCGCCGGTGCGGTTCCAGAAACCGCCGAACCAGGCATCCGAGCCGAGCATCTCGGCCGTGGCCGCACGATCGAGCAGCTCGACCGGCGCGCCGATCGCCGACCATTCCCTGACGCGCTTCTCGGCGAGCTTGAAGCGCCCTGGTGAATGCACCGGCTGGACCCAGCCCGCCTGCTCGGCTTCGGCCGGGATCTCGTATTTGCGCACGAGGTCGAAGAGATATTGTGCTGCATCGCGCAACACAGCGTTGAAGCGCTCGCCGGCCTCGCCGTGCCGGGCGGTCATTGCAGAGGGATCGTGGCCGGCCAAAGTCGGGATGACCTGGCCGTTGTTGCGCCCGGAGGCGCCCCAGCCCGGCTCGGCCGCCTCCAGGATTGTGACGCCGACCCCGCTCTCGCGCAGATGGATCGCGGTCGAAAGCCCGGTGAAGCCGGCACCGATCACCACGACATCGCTCTCGATTGCGCCTTCAAGCGTCCCGAGCACAGGGCCGGGCTGGGCCGTGGCGGCCCAGAGCGAGGGCGGCCAGGTGACGGGGGAGGGGGCAGTCATCGGCGGCGTCTTTCGGCTGGGCATGAATGAGTGAGGACCCGCGTGGCGGGCCAGCCTTATCCTTGCCGCCATGTCCGCCGAGCTGCAAGCAGGGCGTTCCCAGCCGTTCATCCGAGGGAGAATAGTTTTCTATGTTTCTTGGCTGAAACGAATGGATTCTACCAAATTTTGGCTTCTCCGCTCGTCTCCTTGAAAATTCTATTCTCCGGACGCTATGTCTCCGGCGCAGCGGGGGCTGCCGGAATTGTCATCCCGAAGCGGTTGCGCCCTAACTTCCGTTCGGATGAACTCTCCCTTCCGCTGGGTTCTGGTCACAAGGGGGCGTCATGCCGCTCAAGCATATTCTCGGTCTCGACCATGTCGTGGTGACGGTTCGCGATCTCGACGCCTCGGCCCGGCAATGGCAGAGCCTCGGCTTCACCGTCTCGCCGCGCGGCACGCATTCGGCCATTCTCGGCAGCGGCAACTACACGATCATGTTCGGGGACGACTATGTCGAGCTGCTCGGCATCCTCGCCGAGACCGAGCACAACAAGCCGACCCGCGACTTCCTCCGGGAGCGCGAGGGGATCGAGCGGGCCGCCTTCACCACCGATGATGCTGCCGCTGGTGCGGCCGAGCTCAAGAGCCGCGGCCTCGAGCCGCTTGGCCCGGTGCATTTCGGCCGCCCGGTCGACCTGCCCAATGGTGGCAAGGGCGAAGCCAAGTTCAATGTCTTCCGCTGGCCGCTCGACGAGAACCCCGGCAGCCTGCGCATCTTCGCCTGCCAGCATCTGACTCGCGAGACCGTCTGGATTCCCGAGCTGCAGAGCCACGCCAATGGCGCGAGCCGGATCATCCGCGTCGAAGTGCTCGCCGACGATCCGAAGGCCGCAGCCGGGCATCTGAGCCGGTTGATCGACGAGCCGGTGAAGCAGCAGGACGATGGCTGGCTGGTGCCCTCCGGCGGCAAGCGCGCCGACTTCTTGTTCTACGATGCGGCCGGCCTCGCCCGGCGCTACCCGGAGGCGGTGCGAGCCGGCGCTGCGCCTGGCGGAGCCGTGGCGATCGTGCTGGCGAGCGCGGACCTCGATGGCGCGGCCAAGGCGCTCGGCTCAGTCGGTGTCCGGCATGGTGCGGCACTCAGCGTTCCCGCTGCGTCCGCCAATGGCCTGATCGTGACCTTCCTGCCGCAATAGTGCGGCTTTCCCCTTTCCGCTAACGGCCCCGTCGCATTGACGGGGCCTTGTGACGCCCGCATCGTGCCTGACATGCACGCCGGCCCAGGAGATCATCCATGGATATGACCCGCCGCGCCGCGCTGAAGATCAGCGCCGCCATCGCCTCGAGCGTGCTGTTCCCGATGCGCTCCTTCGGCCAGGAAACGCCGCGCAAGGGCGGTGTCTTCACCGTCCATTACGGCGCTGAGCAGCGCCAGCTCAACCCCAGCCTGCAGGCTTCGACCGGCGTCTACATCATCGGCGGCAAGATTCAGGAGCAGCTGGTCGACCTCGACGCCAAGGGCCAGCCGGTCGGCGTGCTCGCCGAGAGCTGGGAAGCCGCGCCCGACGGCAAGACCATCACCTTCAAGCTCCGCCCCGGCGTGACCTGGCATGACGGCAAGCCTTTCACCTCCGCCGACGTGCAGTTCACGGCGATGGAGATGTGGAAGAAGATCCTGAACTACGGCTCGACGCTGCAGCTCTTCCTCACAGCGGTCGATACGCCCGATCCGCTGACGGCGGTGTTCCGCTATGAGCGCCCGATGCCGCTCAACCTCTTGCTGCGGGCGCTGCCGGATCTCGGCTATGTCTCGCCGCGCCATCTCTACGAGGGCAAGGGCGACATCCGGCAGAACCCGGTCAATCTGGCGCCGGTCGGCACCGGGCCGTTCAAGTTCGTCCAGTACGAGCGCGGCCAGCACGTCATCGCCGAGCGCAACCCGAACTACTGGCGCGCCAATGCGCCCTATCTCGACCGGATCGTCTGGCGCGTGGTCACCGATCGCGCTGCCGCCGCCGCCCAGATGGAAGCCGGGCAGATCCACTACAGCCCGTTCTCGGGCCTGACGATCTCGGACTCGGCCCGCCTCGGCAAGGACCCGCGCTTCATCGTCTCGACCAAGGGCAATGAGGGCAACGCCCGCACCAACACCGTTGAGTTCAATTTCCGCCGCAAGGAGCTCGCCGACATCCGCGTCCGGCGTGCCATCGCGCATGCGCTCGACATCCCGTTCTTCATCGAGAACTTCCTCGGCGACTTCGCCAAGCGCGGCACTGGGCCGATCCCCTCGGTCTCGACTGATTTCTATCCGGCCGACAACGGCCCGCAGTATCCGTTCGACAAGAAGCTGGCCGCCAAGCTGCTCGACGAAGCCGGCTTCAAGCCCGGCACTGGGGGAACGCGCTTCTCGCTGCGGCTGCTGCCGGCGCCCTGGGGCGAGGACGTTTCGCTGTTCGCCACCTTCATCCAGCAGTCGCTCGCCGATGTCGGCATCAAGGTCGACATCGTCCGCACCGATGGCGGCGGCTTCCTGAAGCAGGTCTATGACGACCACGCCTTCGATCTCGCCACCGGCTGGCACCAGTACCGCAACGACCCGGCCGTCTCGACCACGGTGTGGTACCGGTCGGGCCAGCCCAAGGGCGCGCCCTGGACCAATCAGTGGGACTGGACCGACCCGACCATGGACAAGATCATCGACGACGCGGCGACCGAGGTCGATGCGGCCAAGCGCAAGGCGCTCTATGGCGACTTCGTGCGGCGCGCCAACACCGAGCTGCCGATCTGGACGCCGATCGAGCAGATCTTCCTGACCGCGATCAGCGCCAAGGCCCGCAACCACTCCAACACGCCGCGCTGGGGCTCGTCGTCCTGGCACGATCTTTGGTTGGCGGAGTGACGCTCTCGCCTACGTTGTCAGCCCGATACGGCCAGTTGCCATGCGTGTTCTAAGTCTCGCGGGGCGGCGTCTTGCCGCCTCGATCCCGACCCTGTTCCTGATCCTGATCGGGGTCTTCCTGCTGCTGCAGCTCGCGCCCGGCGACACGGTCGATGCGCTGATGGCGCAGATGGGCGGCGGCGATGCCACGACCGCCAAGCAGCTGCGCGAGTTCTACGGGCTCGACCTCTCGGTCTGGGCCCAGCTCGGCAATTATCTCTGGCGGCTGGTCCGGCTCGATCTCGGCTTCTCGGCGATCTACGGCAAGCCGGTGGCGACGGTGATCGCCGAGCGGCTGCCGGCGACCATCCTTTTGATGACCGCCTCGCTCTCCTTTGCCTTCTTCTTCGGGTTGATCCTCGGCGTCGTCGCGGCGCGCGGCGTCAACAAATGGCCGGATACGCTGATCTCGACATTCGGCCTGATGTTCTATGCGATGCCGACCTTCTGGTTCGGGCTGATGGCGATCGTCGTCTTCTCGATCTACCTGCAATGGCTGCCGGCCGGCGGCTTCGAGGACATCACCGTCAGCTATACCGGCCTGCGGCGGACGCTCGACATCGCCCTCCACCTCGTCCTGCCGACCTTGACGCTCGGCCTGTTCTACATGGCGATCTACCTTCGCATCATGCGCGGCTCGATGCTCGAGGTGCTCAATCTCGACTTCGTCCGCACGGCGCGCTCGAAGGGCATGGACGAGACGCGCGTCGTGGTGCGGCATGTGCTGCGCAACGCGCTGCTGCCGATGGTGACGCTGATCGGCCTGCAGGCCGGCACCATGCTCGGCGGCTCGGTCGTGGTCGAGAGCGTGTTCTCGCTGCCGGGGCTCGGGCGCCTCGCCTATGAATCGGTGATCCAGCGCGACCTCAACACGCTGCTCGGCATCGTCTTCGTCTCGGCGCTGCTGGTGATCGCGGTCAATTTCATCGTCGACCTGCTCTATGCCAGGCTCGATCCGCGCATCACGGCGGGGAGCTGAGTCATGGATCTGGTGAAGCTCTATGTCCGCAGCCCGGCCGCCGTCATTGGCCTCGTGCTGCTCATCCTCGTCCTCGCCATGGCGGCGAGCGCTGACTTTCTCTATCCGCGTGATCCGCTGGCACTCGCCGGGCGGCCGCTGATCTGGCCGTTCAGCAATCCGCGCTTCCTGCTCGGCACCGACAACTCCGGGCGCGACATCGCCGCCCAGATCTTCCACGGCGCGCGCATCTCGCTGCTGATCGGCGGCGTCGCGACGGTGATCTCGGTCATGATCGGCATCACCATCGGCGCCCTCGCCGGCTATTACGGCAGCTGGGTGGACACTGCCTTGATGCGCGTCACCGAGGCGTTCCAGACCCTGCCGAACTTCCTGCTGCTGCTGGTGCTGGTCGCGGTCTTCGGCTCGACCATCACCACGGTGACAGTCGCGATCGGCATCGTCTCCTGGCCGGCCTCGGCCCGGCTGACGCGGGCCGAGTTCCTCTCGCTGCGCAATCGCGAATTCGTGCAGGCGGGCCGGACGCTCGGCCTCAAGGATATGAGGTTGATCTTCGGCGAGATCCTGCCGAACGCGCTGCCGCCGGTGATCGTCTATGCCAGCGTCGTCATGGCGATCGCGATCCTGCTCGAAAGTGCGCTCGCCTTCCTCAAGCTCTCCGACCCGAACGTCGCTTCCTGGGGCAATCTGATCGGCGCCGGCCGCGACGTGCTGCGGGTGCAATGGTATGTCTCGGCCATTCCGGGCATTGCCATCCTCGTCACCGTGCTCGCCGTCTCGCTGGTCGGGCAGGGGCTCAACGACGCTCTCAATCCGAGGCTGAAGAGCCGATGAGCCCGATCCTCGTCCTCGACGATGTCAGCGTGAAACTGCCGGCTGGTGGTGACCGCTCGCACGCCATGGAAAAGGTCTCGCTCTCCCTGGCGGCGAACGAGATCCTCTGTGTCGTCGGCGAATCCGGTTCCGGCAAGTCGATGACCGCCAATGCGATCATGCGGCTCCTGCCGGGTGGCGTTGCGATCGATGGCGGCCGCATCCTGTTCGAGGGGCGCGACCTCTGTGGGCTGGGCGAAGCCGATATGCGCAAGGTGCGCGGCGCCGGCATCGCCATGATCTTCCAGGAGCCGATGACGGCGCTCAACCCGCTGCGCAGCATCGGCGACCAGATCGGCGAGATGTTCGAACTGCACAGCGAGCTGTCGGCGGCCGAGATCAAGGCCCGCACGCTTGCGCTGCTCGATGAAGTCCGCATTCCCGATCCGGCGCTCGCCTTCAAGGCCTATCCGCACGAGCTCTCCGGCGGCCAGCGCCAGCGCGCCATGATCGCGATGGCGCTGGCGCTCGATCCCAAGGTGTTGATCGCCGACGAGCCGACGACGGCGCTCGACGTCACCACCCAGGCGCAGATCCTGAAATTGATCCGCGATCTGCAGCGCCGCAAGGGTACGGCCGTCCTGTTCATTACCCATGATTTCGGCGTCGTCGCCGAGGTCGCCGACCGGGTCGCGGTGATGAGCAAGGGCGAGGTCGTCGAGGCCGGCGAGACCGAGGCCGTGCTCGGCAACCCGCAGCATGCCTATACCCGCCAGCTGATCGCCGCAGTGCCGCCGCTGAAAGCGCCGCCGCCGCGGGCCTTGTCCGCCGAGCCGATCATGACGATCGCGCACGTCTCGAAGACCTATCGCACCGGCGGCTTCCTCGGGCGCGGCCAGCGTGTCACGCACGCCGTCAAAGATGTCTCTCTGGTGCTGCCCAGGGGCGCGACGCTCGGCATCGTCGGCGAATCCGGCTCGGGCAAGTCGACGCTGGCGCGCTGCCTGGTGCGTTTGATCGATCCCGAAAGCGGCGAGATCCGCCTGAACGGCATTGATCTCGCGAGCCTGAGCCGCGAGGAGATGCGCTCGGCGACGCGCCATATCCAGATGGTGTTCCAGGACCCGTTCGCCTCGCTGAACCCGCGCCGCAAGGCCGGCGAGGCGGTGGCGCAGGGGCTGATCGTCCACGGCATGGCGCGGCCAGAGGCCCTGGCCCGCGCCAAGGAGCTGTTCGGGCTGGTCGGGCTCGATCCGGCGGCGACCGAACGCTATCCGCATGAATTCTCGGGCGGCCAGCGCCAGCGCATCGGCCTCGCCCGCGCGCTGGCGCTGGAGCCGGCGGTACTGGTCGCCGACGAGCCGGTCTCGGCGCTCGATGTCTCCGTGCAGGCGCAGGTACTGAAGCTGCTGGCGGAGCTGCGCCAGCGCCTCGGCCTCTCGATCGTCTTCATCACCCATGACCTGCGCGTCGCCGCCCAGGTCTGCGATCTCGTCGCGGTGATGAAGAGCGGAGAGGTGGTGGAGGCCGGGCCGATCGGCACGGTCTTCGGCGAGCCGCAGCACCCCTACACCAAGGCGTTGCTCGCCTCGATCCCGGGCCGCGAATTCGGCGCAGGGCAAGGGCGCGCTCGCGAGGCAATGGCTTGATCTGCCGACAACAGGCGCAGGCCGGGACGCGGCTCTCTGGCGCTGTCCCATCGTTTGAGCCCGGCATGCGTTGCCGGGGGCGCATCGCCGCTCTATCCCTGACTGGAGACTAGGCGAACAGGGCAGGGCGGCGACCATGGCTGGCGAGATCAGCATCGGCAGCTTCGATTACGTCGTCATCGGCGCCGGCTCGGCCGGCTGCGTGCTGGCCAACCGGCTCTCGGCCGATCCCCGTCGGAAGGTGCTGATCGTCGAGGCCGGCGGCAAGGACGACTGGATCTGGTTCCACATCCCGGTCGGTTATCTCTACGCCATCGGCAATCCGCGGGCCGACTGGCTGTACCAGACCGAGGTCGAGGCCGGGCTCGGCGGGCGCGTCCTCGCCTATCCGCGCGGCAAGGTCGTTGGCGGCAGCTCGGCGATCAACGCGATGATCTACATGCGCGGCCAGGCGGCCGATTACGATGGCTGGCGCCAGCAGGGGCTCAGCGGCTGGGGCTGGGACGACGTCCTGCCGCTCTTCCTCAAGCATGAGGACCATATCGCCCCGGATGGCCGTTTCCATCGCTCCGGCGGCGAGATGCGCGTCGAGCATCCGCGCGTGCGCTGGGATATCCTCGATGCGGTGCGCGACGCGGCCGAGGCGGCCGGCATCCGCAAGATCGACGACTTCAACACCGGCGACAATGAGGGCTCCTCCTATTTCCAGGTCACCCAGAAGCGCGGCCGGCGTTTCAGCGCGGCGCGCGCCTTCCTTGAGCCGGCGCTCAACCGCGACAATCTTCGCGTCGAGCTCGGCTGCATGGTCGAGCGCATCGTGGTCGAGGACGGCCGCGCCACTGGCGTCGTCCTGACGCGGGGCGGCGAGCGCTATCTCGCCGAGGTCTCGGGCGAGGTCCTGCTCAGCGCCGGTTCCGTCGGCTCGCCCGCCATCCTCGAGCGTTCGGGTATCGGCGACGGCGAGCGCTTGCGCGGGCTCGGCATCGAAACCGTCCGGCACGCCCCCGGCGTCGGCGAGAACCTGCAGGACCATCTGCAGCTACGGCCGATCTACAAGGTCGAGGGCGTGCGCACGCTCAACACCGACTACGCCAAGCTCTGGCGCCGGCCCCTGATGGCGCTGGAATATGCGGCGCGGCGCACCGGCCCTTTGACCATGGCGCCCTCGCAGATGGGCGCCTTCGCCAGATCGGCGCCGCATTACGCGACCGCCAATCTCGAATTCCATTTCCAGCCGCTCTCGCTCGACAAATGGGGCGACGGGCTGCACCCCTTTGGCGCCTTCACCGCGAGCGTCTGCAATCTGCGCCCGTCGAGCCGCGGCAGCGTCCACATCAAATCGGCGGACCCCGCTGCCGCGCCCGCGATCGCGCCGAACTACCTCTCAACGGAAGAGGACCGGCAGGTCGCGGTCGATGCGCTGAAGCTCGCCCGCCGCATCGTCGCGCAGCCGCCGCTCGCGCGCTTCAAGCCGCAGGAGCATCTGCCGGGGCCGGGCTATGACAGCGACGAGGCGCTGGCCGAGGTGGCCGGGCGGATCGGCACCACGATCTTCCATCCCGTCGGCACGGTGAAGATGGGCCGCGAGGACGATGCCATGGCCGTGCTTGACGAGCGCCTGCGCGTCCGTGGCATTGCAGGCCTGCGCGTCATTGATGCCTCGGTGATGCCGGCGATCACCTCCGGCAACACCGCCGCGCCCAGCATGATGATCGGCGAGAAGGGCGCGCAGATGGTGCGCGAGGACGCGCGCTAGCTGCGCCGATGGCCTCGCCGGCCTGAGCCGCGAGGGTCTGAAAGGCGAGCGCGAGCCCAAGGGGTGCGCGGGGTCGGTGGCGGCGGCCTTCCACTGCTGTGTCGAATGTCGATGTCGAATGTCGAAGCGGCCAAATGCTCGCCGCCTGCGAACCCGCGCGCGGTTCTCTTCAAGGTGCCTCGCCGGGCCTTCAGGTCGGGCAAGACCTGGCTTCGCCCGGACAAGGCCCCTCCGCCATTCCAGCCCGCGACGGCTGTTCAAAGCGGACACCGCTCTCCCGTCCGGCCGCACGATGCCTCGCGACAGCCCCCTTGGTCGGATGGGACGGGAGGAAGATAGCGCAGGTTTTGCAGACGGGGATTGATTGGGAGGTTGTCCCCGCGACGCTGGCGGGCACGCACTTGACGTTGGGGCAATATCTCTGTGTTGTCGAATGGGGGGATTGGTCGAGGCACCATAATGGAATCGCCATCGATCCGGCGTCTGCTTTCCTGAACGAAAAGAGTTTCGCATGGCCCGCAACCGCCATGATCCGGGGCGATGGCTGCGAACGCTGCGGCAACTCTGCAACAGAGTGCCGCCGCCGACGGATGTGAACAGCGGTTCATAGGCTGCGGGAGCGCTACACGATATAATTGCGATTGGTTGGGGGACCTTCGTGACATCCGTGCTGTTTGCCGAGACTGAGGAGCCGAGCCGCGCGCGGCTGGCGCGGCGCTTGCTCGCCGGCACGGGGATCGTGCTGATCGCCATGACGTTCGCCGGGCCGGCATCGGCTGATGGCGGAAGGGGCGGCAACCCCTTTATCGCCGGCTCCGGTGGCGGCGCGGGTGGCATCGACCAGCCCATCGCGGCCGGCGGCGCCGGCGGCAATGGCAGCAACGGCTATGGCGGCGGTGGCGGCGGCGGAGCGGGTGAAGGGGCCGGTGGAGCAGGCGGAGTGGGCGTCGGCGGGGCCGGCAATGGCGGAGCGGGCGGTGTCCACGGCGTCGTGCAGGTGCAGATTCCGCTGAGTGCGGCGCCTGGCACCGCCGGTGGCGCCGGTGGCAGCTCGGGCTCCGGTGCCGGCGGCGGCGGCGGCGCCGGCGGCTACGGCGCGGTCGTGATGGGAGCTGGTGAGACGGGCACCGTCAGCGGCACGATCACGGGTGGCTCGGGCGGCGCGGGCGGCACGTCGAGCAGCGGTTTCGACCAGGGTGGCTCCGGCGGCTCAGGTGGCAGCGGGCTGTTCTTCTTCTCCGGCCTCGCGATCCTGACAGTGAGCGGGAGCGGTACGATCCAGGGCGGAGATGGCGGCGCTGCCGGCGGCTCGAATGGCTCCGGCGGCCCAGGCGCGGCCGGCGCGGGCGGCGAGGGCATCGTCGGCTCGGATCTGAGGATCACGACCAGCGGTACGATCGCGGGCGGCATGTCCGGGGACGGCACGACCCGGGCGGCGGCGATCCACTTCACTGGAGGCCTCAACGCACTCACCTTCGGCAACGCCACCTCCGGCCTGATCGGCGGCATCGTCATCGACGGCGGTACGCTGATCTTCAACCAGGCGAGCGCGGTCACGGTCGACAACATCATCAGCGGCGGCGGGCGTATCGAAAAGCAGGGCGCCGGCACGCTGACGTTAAGCGGCAGCAATACCTATACAGGTGGCACGACGCTCACCGCCGGCACGCTCTCGATCTCCTCGAATGCGAATCTCGGAGATGCAGCAGGCGGTATCACCTTCGCCGGCGCCAGCACCCTGCAGGTGACGGGGAGCTTCTCGACGGCGCGGGCAATGACGCTCAACGCCAATGGCACGATCGAGGTGACCTCTGGCCAGAATTTCACCATGGGCGGTGCGATTTTCGGCACAGGCGGCCTCGTCAAGACGGGAAGCGGGACGCTGACCCTGACCGGCACCAATTTCTACACCGGCGGGACAACGATCTCGGAGGGTACGGTCTCGATCTCGTCCGACGCCAATCTCGGCAATGCGGCTACGGCGATCACCCTCTCCAACACCACGATCGTCGGCGGAGCAGGCACCGGGGCCGACGCCGTGCTGCGCACGACCGCGAGTTTCTCCAGCAACCGCAACATCGCCTTCACCAGCGGCGGCGGGCGGATCGAGACCGATACCGGGACGACGCTGACGCTCACCGGCTCGATCACGACCGGCGGCAGCGCCAGCTTCATCAAGCAGGGCACCGGCACGCTCGTGCTGACCGGCGATAGCTCGGCCGGCTACAATGGCCGCACCTGGGTCAACGAGGGCACGCTGCGGATCGAAGGCGGCGGCAAGCTCGGCAGCAACGCCGCCGGCGGGCAGGCCTATATCAGCAACGGCGCGACCGCGATCGTCACCGGCATAGGCTCGAGCTGGGAGACCTTCGGCCAGATGCGGGTCGGCGAGCACGGCTCCGGCACGCTGCGGATCGAGGCCGGTGGCTCGGTCAGGACCGGCGGCGGCTCGGGCACTGTCGGCATCGTCGGCGGCGGTGGCGACAGCTCGGTGACGATCACCGGCAGCGGTTCGCAATGGGTCGGCAACGGCACTGAGGTCTATATCGGCCACTCCAATGCCGGCTCGCTGACGCTCTCGGATGGCGGCAAGTTCGAGCTCACCGGCGCCAGCTCGATCCTGCAGGCCGGCCTGGTCGGCGGCAGCGCCGGCGGCACGATCAATATCGGCGCGGCCGAGGGCAGTGCTGCTGCGGCGGCGGGCGACCTTGTCGTCGAAACCGTCTCGTTGAACACCAGCGCCAGCAGGGTCGTCTTCAACCACACCAACATCGGCTACAGCTTCACCGCTGCGATCACCGGCTCAGGCTCGGTGCGGCAGGTCGCCGGCATTACCGTCCTGACTGGCAACAATGATTATTCCGGCGAGACGCAGGTCCTCGGTGGGCGCCTGATCGCCGGCAGCTCGGGCGGTTTCTCGGCGAATTCGGATTATACGGTTGCCTCAAGCGCCGTGCTCGAAGTGGCCGGTGGCTCCGGTACCGTTGCGACGATCGGTTCGCTGTCGGGAGCCGGTTTCGTCCGGATCGGCGTCGACGAGATGCTGATCACCGGGACCACCAACCAGACCACCACCTTCTCCGGTACCTTCCTCGGCGATGGTTCGCTCGAGTTCGTCGGCTCCGGCACGCAGATCGTCACCGGCACCGGTACGCTTGGCGGCGATCTCAGCATCTGCAGTTGCAGCACTGGCGCCTTTATCGTCCGCGGCGGCGCGCTGACCTTCGGTGGCGGCATTCAGGTCGAGGCTGGCACGCTCGTCCTCGACCAGGGGGCCTCGCTGACGGCAGGTAGCGATATCCAGGTCATCGGCGGCACGCTGGTGGTCAGCGAGGGCAGCAGGCTCGACAACGGTCCCGCCACCTTCTTCGTCGTTTCGACCGTCCGCATCGATGGTGCCGGCACGCTGGTGACGACCGGCAATGTGCTGGTCTTTGGGGCTTTCAGCCCGACTTCGGTCACCGTCTCGGGCGGTGCAACGTTGAATGGTAGTGGCGGCGCTGCCGTCGGCGGCTTCGGGGCGACCGCATCCGTGCTGGTGACCGGCGCCGGCTCGCAATGGATCGCCGGCGGCAGCGGCTTGGGGATCGGCGGCTCGGGTTCGACTGATGCCGCTTCGGTCACTGTCGCCGATGGCGGTGCGCTCGTCATCGCCTCCGGCGATCTCGGCATCGGCTCGCTCGGCACGCTCAACATCGGCAATGGCGGCAAGGCGGGCTCGGTCACGCTCAATGCCGGCGCCATCCTCAATGACGGCACGATCGTCGCCGACTTCACCGACAGCGCAACGCTGGCCATGGCGATCGACGGCTCGGGCACGCTGACCAAGCGCGGCACGGGCACGCTGACGCTGACGGGCGCCAGCACCTACACCGGCGGCACGACGGTTTCGTCCGGCAAGCTCGTCGTCAACGGCTCGATCACCAGCAATGTGACGCTGGACGGAGGCGTGCTTGGCGGCTCGGGCACGGTCGGGGCGGTGAGCGTCGGCAGCGGCGCGACGGTGGCGCCGGGCAACTCGATCGGGACGCTGAGCGTCTCCGGCAATGTCGCCTTCGCGAGCGGTTCGGCCTATCAGGTCGAAGTCAACGCGGCCGGCCAGAGCGACAGGATCGTGGCGTCGGGCTCGGCGACGCTTTCGGGCGGCACCGTGCAAGTGCTGGCCGAGAACGGCAACTATGCGGCGAGCACGAACTATACGATCCTGACGGCCTCGGGCGGGGTCTCCGGTCGGTTCTCGACGGTGACCTCAAACCTGGCCTTCCTGACGCCGTCGCTGGCTTACGACAGCCAGAACGTCACGCTGACCATGACGCGCAACGACAATTCCTTCGGCCCCGATGGCGGCGGAGGCTCCGGCGGTGGCAGCAGCACCGGCCGCAGCTCCATCGCGCAGACCCGCAACCAGGGCTTCATCGCGATCGCTGCCGAGCGGCTCGGGGTCGGCAACCCGGTCTATGACGCGCTGATCTCGGCGACGGCCGATCAGGCTCGCGCCGGCTTCGATCTGCTCTCGGGCGAAGCGCATGCCCAGGCGGTCTCGGTGATGATCGACGAGAGCCGGCTGGTGCGCGACACCATCCTCAGCCATCTGCGCGGCCCGCTGCTGACGCAGGCTCCCGGTCAGGTCGCGGCGAGCTTCAGCGCCGATCTGCCCGGCCGCAAGGGCGGGGTCGTGATGCCCGCCCCGGTACCACAGCCGCGTTACGCGCTCTGGGGCACGGCGTTCGGCAGCACCGGCAACAGCGATGGCGACGGCAATGCCGCGAGCATGAGCCGCCGCAGCGGCGGCGCCCTGCTCGGCGCCGATTTGATGCTCTACGACGCGCCGGGTTCGTCGTTGAAGGTTGGCGTCGCCGGCGGCTACAGCCAGTCGCGCTTCGATCTCGATGCCCGCCGCTCCAGCGGCAAGCTCGAGAGCGGCCATGCCGCGCTCTATGCCGGGGCGCGCTTCGGCAATCTCAGGCTCGATGCCGGCGCAGCCTACACATGGTCCGAGAGCGACATCCGCCGCCAGGTCCAGATCCGCGGTTTCGGCGATCTGTTGCGGCTGCAGCGTCCGGGTTCGGTGACGCAGGGCTTTGCCGAGCTCGGCTACGCCTTCGCCTTCAGCGGCATCGCACTCGAACCCTTCGCCCAGCTCGCTTTGATCCGGGTCTCGACCGATGCCGGCACCGAGCGCGGCGGGGCGGCGGCCTTGCGCGTGCTCTCCAGCGACCAGACGCTCGGCTTCACCACGCTGGGCCTGCGGGCCGAGGCGCAGCTCGGGGCGATGCCGCTGTTCGCCCGGGCCATGCTCGGCTGGCGCCACGGCTTTGGCGAGCTCACGCCGCAGGCCAGGACGGCCTTCGTCGCCGGCACCACGCCGGCGCAGGTCTTCGCCGCGAGGATCGACCGCGAAGCCCTCGTCGCCGAAGCCGGGCTCGACTGGCGCATCTCCTCGGCGACCGCGCTCGGCCTGACCTACTCCGCCGCCATCGGCGAGCGCTCCCGCGACCACGCTCTCAAGGGGCGCGTCGAGATGAGGTTTTGAGCGAAGTGTCTTCGGGCAGGGCGCGGTTCAACGCCCCCGGAAGCGGGATCGTCTGGCTGAAGGCGATCCGCGGAGCTGCCCGGCGGCAGCTCCAGCCTCAGGCGGCGAGGCCGCCCTGCGATCCGCGGTCGCCGCGGAGCATGTTGCGCAACTGGTAGGCGAGGGCGACCGGCGCCGGTAGGCGCTTGCGGCAGAAGGCGATCTTGCGGACGTAAGTATCGATCTGCCAGGTCGCCCAGGTCTTTCCGGCGAAATAGGCGATGTCGCCCTGGCGCAGCGTCCGCTCCGAGCCGTCCTGCGCGGTGACGTGCACCTCGCCTTCCAGGATCATCACGGTCTCGTCCCAGTCGAAGAACCAGCGGAACTCGCCGGCGGTGCAATCCCAGATGGCAGTGGAGGCGGCGTCGTCGCCGCTGCGCGAATGCAGGCCGACGCGGGCCATCGGCTCCCCGGCGATGATCCAGGACGGCTCGATCGGGGCCGGCTCCATCGGCAGGTCGCCCAGGGCGCGCGAGACGACCGGCGTCTGCTCGCCAGGTGCCACCAGCGGAATCTGCCGCAGCATCATCGCGGCCGCGCCGGCGAGCATCATCTTCAAGGCCATCAATACCTCCCTAAAATCGCGGGGATCGTAAGGGAGGAGGCGTAAAGGCGGCCCTCGGGATTTCCTTACATTTGTCGGCATCCAGAAGCGGCTCGGGTAACCCTTCCCAAGCCGCTCTCCGCAACGCTGCTTTCAGGCGTGGTCGACCGCGATGATCGCTTCGGCAAAGGCTGCCGGCGCCTCCTGCGGCAGGTTGTGACCGATGCCGCCATCGAGCGTCCGGTGCCGGTACCAGCCGGAGAACTTCTTCGCGTAGGCTGACGGGTCTGGATGCGGCGCGCCGTTGGCGTCGCCTTCCAGCGTGAAGGTCGGCACGGTGATCACCGGGAACGTCGCGAGCTTGCTCTCCAGGGCATCGAATTGCGGCTCGCCCTGCGCCAGGCCGAGGCGCCAGCGGTAGTTATGGATCGAGATCGCGACATGGTCGGGATTGTCGAAGGACGCGGCCGAGCGCGCGAAGACCGCATCGTCGAACGCCCACTTCGGCGAGGCGGTGTCCCAGATCAGGCGGGCGAAATCGCGCGTGTTCCTGGCGTAGCCGGCCGCGCCGCGCTCGGTGGCGAAATAGAACTGGTACCACCACTGCTGTTCGGCCTTGGGCGGCAACGGCGCCTCGTTCAGCTTCTGGCTGCCGATCAGGTAGCCGCTGACCGAGACCAGGCCCTTGACGCGCTGTGGCCAGAGCGCTGCGACGATGCAGGCGGTGCGCGCGCCCCAGTCGCAGCCGCCGAGCAGCACCTTGTCGAGCTTGAGCGCATCCATCAGCGCGATCACGTCGACGGCGAGCGCCGCCTGCTGGCCATTCCTCGGAGTGTCGGCGGAGAGGAAACGGGTTCCGCCATAGCCGCGCAGCGAAGGCACGATCACCCGGTAGCCCCTGGCCGCCAACAGTGGAGCGACATCGACATAGGTGTGGATGTCATAGGGCCAGCCATGGAGCAGGATGACGGCCGGCCCGTCGGCGGGGCCCTGCTCGGCATAGGAAACGCTGAGCACGCCCGCATTGATCTGCTTGAGCGGACCGAAGGACGACAATGCGGGCGATGCTGCCAGCGCCGGCCGACCGAGGCCGAGTCCGGCCGCGGCGACTGCTGTGGCCATGGCGCCGACGAAGAGGCGGCGGCTGGGATCGATGGTTTCGGAGGTCTTGGCCATGGGGGAATGCCTTCTGCGCGGGAGGGTCGGGAAGAGAGGCGCCGGCGGAGGTTTCTGCGCGGCGCCTCCCATGCTGGTCAGACGAGGTTGATCTCGACCTCGATGTTGCCGCGGGTCGCCTTGGAGTAGGGGCAGGTCTGATGTGCGGCATCGACCAAAGCGCGGGCGGTGTCACGATCCAGCCCCGGCAAGGCGACATTCAGGCGAGCCTGCAGGAAGTAGCCGCGCTCACCGTGGCGCAGGTCGACCTCGGCGTCGACCGCGGTGTCCGCGGGCACCGCGACCTTGCGCTCGCGCGCCGCCAGCCCGATCGCGCCGATGAAGCAGGCCGACCAGCCGGCGGCGAAGAGCTGCTCGGGATTGGTGCCGGCGCCGGGGGCGCCGGGCGAGGTCAGGTTGACCTCGAGGCGGCCATCCGAGCTGCGGGCGGCGCCGTCGCGGCCGCCGGTGGTGTGGGTGCGGCCGGTGTAGAGAACCTTGTCGGTGCTGGACATGTCTGGCTTCCTTCTGTGATTTAGATCGTGTCCGATCTAATCGGATACGCTTCTATATGTGAAGCGCGGAAGCGATGTCAACCCTTCCGATTTAATCGGATGCGATATATATGAGAGCGACGATGACCCGCTCACGACGAGGCCTGGCCATGCCTGTTCCGACCCAAGACGATCCGAAGGTGCCCAGACTGGCGGATTTCCTGTGCTTTGCGATCTATTCGGCCAATCTGGCCTATGGGCGCGCCTACAAGCCGATCCTGGACGAGCTCGGCCTGACCTACACCCAGTACATCGCGATCATCGCGCTCTGGGAGGAGGACAATCAGAGTGTCGGCAGCCTGGGCGAGAAGCTGTTCCTGGAGTCGAACACGCTGACCCCGATCCTGAAGAAGCTGGAAGCGCTCGGCTATGTCCGCCGCCAGCGCGACCCCGCCGATGAGCGCCAGGTGCGCGTCAGCCTGACGCCGGAGGGGCGCAAGCTGCGCGAGAAGGCGCTGCCGATGAACTTGGTGGCAGCGGCCGGGCTCGGCGAGGATTTTCCGGTGGTTCAGAAGGCTGTGGTCAGGCTGCGCCAGAACCTGTTGCGCGCGGCGCGAGGGCAGGGGGCGAAGGCGGCTGAGGCTGAATAGGTTTCAGGCGGGCGCATCCGTCATGGTCGGGCTTGTCCCGACCATCCACGTCTTCCCCAATGCAGGCGTGTTCAAGACGTGGATGCTCGCCACAAGGGCGAGCATGACGGGGCGGATAGGCGGTTTCCTCGAAACTCAGGCCACGGCCTTGGCCGCATTGCCAGCTTCAGCACCTTCGAGATCGGCCATCGCCGCCGCGACGCCGCCGCTGCGATGGGGCACGCCCGCCGCGGCAAGGCCCATCTCGACACCTGAGAGGGCGCCGAGCAAAGCGAGCTCGTTGCACTCGCCGAGATGGCCGATGCGGAAGACCTTGCCGGCGACCTTGCCGAGGCCGGAGCCGAGCGAGATGTTGTACTTCTCCAGCGCGATCTTGCGGAAGCGGTCGGCATCATGGCTCGGCGGCATCAGCACAGCGGTCAGCACAGGCGACTGCTCAGCCGGGTTCTGGCAGAGCACCTCGAGCCCCCAGGCCTTGACCGCGGCGCGGCAGGCGCTCCCGAGGCGCTGATGGCGGGAAAAGACGTTGTCGAGGCCTTCCTCCCGCAGCATGACGAGCGCTTCCTTCAGCCCGTAGAGCAGGTTCGTCGCAGGCGTGTAGGGGAAGAAGCCGGTCGCGTTGAACTTGATCATCTCCTGCCAGTCCCAGAAGGAGCGCGGCAGCGTGTTGCTCTTCGAGGCGGCCAGCGCCTTCTCCGAGACGGCGTTGAAGCTGAGGCCCGGCGGCAGCATCAGCCCTTTCTGCGAGCCGGACACGGTGACGTCGACCTGCCATTCGTCGTGGCGGTAGTCGACCGAGGCGAGCGAGGAGATGGTGTCGACCATGAACAGGGCAGGGTGCCCGGCAGCGTCGATCGCCTTGCGGATTTCGGCGATGCGGCTGGTCGCGCCGGTCGAGGTCTCGTTGTGGACGACCATCACCGCCTTGATCTTGCGGACCTTGTCCTCGGTGAGCCTGGCCTCGATCGCAGCGGGATCGGCGCCGCGGCGCCAGTCACCCGGGATGAACTCGACCTCGATGCCGAAGCGCGTGGCGATGTTCTTCCAAAGCGTGGCGAAATGGCCGGTCTCGGCCATCAGCACGGTGTCGCCGGGGGAGAGGGTGTTGGTGATCGCCGCCTCCCAGGCTCCGGTGCCGGAGGCGGGATAGATCACTACCGGCTGCTTCGTCTTGAAGACGGCCTTGCTGCCTTCGAGGACCTCCTTGCCGAGCGCCGCGAATTCGGCGCTGCGGTGGTCGATGATCGGCATGGCGATGGCGCGCAGGATCCGGTCCGGAATCGGGCTGGGACCGGGAATGTGCAGGAAGTGACGCCCTTGCATGGTCTTGATTTCCTCCCGTCAGGGCTTGGACGCCGCAGCGCCATTGCCAGTTATTTTGCATTCATTTTTTGGAAGATCAACTGCAGCATGGTATGCTAATAATCGACAGCCGGGCTCGACAGGTGGCCCGAGCCGACTTAGCGATGATGCATGAGCGAGCCATTTCTCGATACTCTCGATGAGCAAAGCCCGGCGCCGGCCGAGGTTGCGAAGCCGGTTGCCTCATTGCACGAGGGGTTGCTGGTTGCGCTGCGGGACTTCATCGTCGAGGGCAATCTCGAAGATGGTGCCCGCGTTCCGGAGCGAGCGCTGTGCGAGCGCTTCAATATCTCGCGCACGCCCCTGCGCGAGGCGCTGAAGGTTCTGGCTGCCGAGGGCCTGATCGAACTCCTGCCCAATCGCGGCGCGCGCGTACGTGAGCTGAGTTCCGCCGATGTCCGCGAGCTTTTCGATGTGATGGGTGGGCTGGAAGCGCTGGCGGGGCGGCTGGCCTGCGAACGGATTTCGGAGGTGGAGTTCGCCGAGATCGAGCGTATCCATCATGAAATGTATCGTTTCTATCTCCGTCGCGACATGCACGGCTATTTCCATTGCAACCAGGCGATCCATCAATTGATCGTTGCAGCTGCCGGCAATGCGACGCTGGCTGCGACCTATGCGAGCGTTGCCGGGCGAATCCGGCGGGTGCGTTATTCGGCCAATCTCGCCAAGGACCGTGATCGTCTCGGTGAGGCCATGCGCGAGCACGAGGCGATCCTCGATGCGCTGCGGCGCCGGGCGGGCTCGGAACTCTCCGACATCCTGTTCCTGCATCTGCGCAACAAGCGGAAGGCGGCGCAGGCTTCGGAGTGATCGTCGTTGCCGGAGGCGTGAGTGACGCGGTGATCCGGGGTCGGACGATCTCCGCGGGCCTGGATTGTTTCGCCATGCTCGCAATGACAGTCGCGCCAGATCGTCGTCATATCCTGTATTCTTACTTTTTGGATTGAATGCAAAATTTTTTGATCTAAGCTCCCGTCACCGCGCCGTCAGAGCGCAATCACAGGGAGGTGCGATCATGAAGCAGCAATGGCTGGCCGCGACCGCGATTCTGGCCGCCGGCATCGCGCCGGCTTCCGCCTGGGAGCCGACGAAGCCGATCGAGATCGTGGTGCCGTTCTCGGCCGGCGGAGCCTCCGACCAGATGGCGCGGACGATCCAGGGCATCATCCAGAAGCAGCAGTTCACCAAGCAGCCGATCATCGTCGTCAACAAGCCGGCGGCCGGCGGCGCCGAGGGCATGCTCGACATCCAGAAATCGGCGGGCGACCCGCACAAGCTGATCACCACCTCGAGCGGCATCTTCATGACGCCGATGGCGACCAAGCTGGCGCTGAACTGGACCGACTACACCCCGGTCGCGATGCTGGCGCAGGATTCCTTCCTGCTCTGGGTCAACGCCAAGGCGCCCTACAAGAATGCGAGCGACCTGATGACGGCGGCCAAGAGCGCCAATCCGGCGATGAAGATCGGCGGGACCTCGTCCAAGCGCGAGGACAATCTGCTCGTCTTCGCCATGGAGAAGCAGGGCGGCACCAAGTTCGCCTATATCCCCTATACCTCCGGCGGCCAGGCCTCGACCCAGCTCTCGGGCGGGCATGTCGAGGCCACTACCAACAACCCGGCCGAGGACCTCGCCAACTGGCGCGGCGGCGCCACGCGCCCGCTCTGCGTCTTCGCCGAGCAAAAGATGGCCTATACCGAGAAGGTCGCGGACGGACAGTCCTGGGCCGACATCCCGACCTGCGCCTCGCAGGGGCTGAATGTCAGCTACCAGATGCTGCGCGGCATGTTCATGCCCGGCAAGGTCAGCAAGGAGCAGCAGGCCTTTTATGTCGACCTGTTCAAGAAGGTCTCCGAGACGCCGGAATGGAAGGAGTACCTCGCCCGCAATGCGCTGGCGGCGGATTATCGCGACGGCGAGGCCTTCGTCTCCTTCCTGAAGGCCGACGAGGCGAAGCACGAGAAGCTGATGACCGAAGCCGGCTTCATGGCGAAGTGAGCGGATGACCGTTGCCGGGGTGCCTCGTCATCCCGGGCGACCAAAGGGAGGCTCGGGATCCATTCCGGAACGCTTCAGGAATGGATCCCGGATCGGCGCCGCTACGCGGCTTGTCCGGGATGACGCGCGAGGAACGGTGAATGACACACCCAGTTGAAGCTGAGGCCCAAGAACCCGGCATCTCGCGCCGTCCAGTTGAGATCGTTACGGCGCTGCTGCTGATCGGGCTCGCCGGCATCGTCCTATACGACTCGCATGGGCGTGGTGCCGGCTGGGATGGCGGTCCCCAGAACGGCTTCTTCCCGGCTCGCGTCGGCTGGATCTTCCTCGCCGCCTCGCTCTTCATTCTCTGGCAGTCGTTCCGCCGGCCGGATGCGGTCTTCGTCACCTATGAGCAATTGCGCCAGGTCGTCAGGGTGCTGGGGCCGCTCGTCCTGTTCGTGGCGCTGATCGGGCCGCTCGGGATCTACGTCGCCTCGGCGATTTTCATTCTGGTCTTCATGGGTGTGGTTGGCACCTCGCGCTGGTGGAGCATCGCGCTGACCGCCGTCCTGGTGCCGATCGCCTGCTTCTGGATCTTCGAATTGCAGTTCCGCGTGCCCCTGCCAAAGGGTCCGCTGGAAGCCATGCTCGGCTACTGAAGGACGCCCGATGGACGATCTCTCCTCGCTCATCGCCGGCTTCCAGGTCGCGCTTTCCTGGCACAATGTCGGCTTCATGGCAGTCGGGGTCATCCTCGGCATCATCGTCGGGGTGCTGCCGGGCCTAGGCGGGCCCAATGGCGTCGCGATCCTGCTGCCGCTGACCTTCGGCATGGACCCGACCTCGGCGATCATCCTGCTCTCGTCGATCTACTGGGGCGCGCTGTTCGGCGGGGCGATCACCTCGATCCTGTTCAACATCCCCGGCGAAGCATGGTCGGTCGCGACCACCTTCGACGGCTATCCGATGGCGGTGCAGGGCAAGGCGGCGGAAGCGCTGACGGCGGCCTTCACCGCTTCCTTCATCGGCGCGCTCTCCGGCGTCGTGCTGATCACCTTCGTCGCGCCGCTGGTCGCGCAGTTCGCGCTCAAATTCGGCCCGGCCGAGTTCTTCGCGGTCTTCCTTCTGACCTTCTGCTCATTCATCGGCATGGGCCGGGAGAACCGCGCCAAGATCATCGCCTCGCTCTGCATCGGCTTCCTGCTTGCGGCGGTCGGCCTCGACTCGATCTCGGGCGACCTGCGCATGACCTTCGGCTCGACCGAGCTGATGCGCGGCTTCGACTTCCTGATCGTGGTGATCGGCCTGTTCGGCGTCAGCGAGATCCTGCTGACGGTCGAGGAAGGGCTGGTGTTCAAGGGCAAGCAGGCGAAGATCGACCTCAAGGTCGTGCTGCGGACCTGGGCCGGCCTGCCGCGCTATTGGGCGACGCTGCTGCGCTCCGCGATCGTCGGCATGTGGATGGGCGTGACGCCGGGCGGCGCCATCGCCGCCTCCTTCATGGGTTACGGTCTCGCCAAGCGCTTCTCGAAACACGGCAAGAATTTCGGCAAGGGCGAGATCGAGGGCGTGCTGGCGCCGGAGACGGCCGCCCACGCGGCCGGCACCAGCGCGCTGCTGCCGATGCTGGCGCTCGGCATCCCCGGCTCGGCGACCGCGGCGGTGCTGCTCGGCGGCCTCCTGGTCTGGGGGCTCCAGCCCGGGCCGATGCTGTTCGTCGAGCAGAAGGATTTCGTCTGGGGCCTGATCGCCTCGATGTATCTTGGCAATCTCGCGGGGCTGATCATCGTGCTGGCGACGGTGCCGCTCTTTGCGGCGATCATGCGCATCCCGTTCTCCTTCGTCGCGCCAGTGATCCTGATCGTCTGTGCGATCGGCGCCTACACGATCTCGAACTCGATTTTCGACATCTGGCTGATGCTGATCTTCGGGATCGTCGGCTATGTCTTCAAGAAGCTCGATTACCCGCTGGCGCCGATGATCCTGGCGCTGGTGCTCGGTGACAGGGCGGAGGACGCCTTCCGCCAGGCGCTGCTCGGCTCCGGCGGCTCGCTCAATGTGTTCTGGGCGAACGGTCTCGTTGGAACGCTTGTCGTGCTCGCTCTGCTGCTGTTGTTCTGGGGCCCGATGGGCGATCTGATCTTGGCGTTGCGCGGTCGGAACCCCCCCAAGACCGCTGAGGCTGCGGAATGAACCAGACGACACTGCCGCGCCCGCACAGCCGCAATCTCGGCTTCGAACGGAAGCTGGCGCAGGCGCTGGAAGGGGAGGTGCGCTTCGACGCCTTTACCCGCGGGCGCTACGCCACCGACGCCTCGATCTACCAGATCGTGCCTCAAGGCGTCGCCTTCCCAAGGAGCGAGGCCGACATCGCCGCGGCGCTGACGATCGCGGCCGAGCATGGCGTGCCGGTGATCGCGCGCGGTGGCGGCACCTCGCAGAACGGCCAGCCGATCGGCGATGCGCTGATCCTCGACATGAGCCGGTATTTCAACGGGATCCGCGATTACGACCCGGCCGCGCATACGGTCTCGGTTGCGCCCGGCATCGTGCTGGAGGCGCTCAACACGCATGTGAAGAAGGACGGGCTGTTCTTCCCGGTCGAGCCCTCGACGGCGAGCCGCTGCACGATCGGGGGCATGGTCGGCAACAACTCCTCGGGCGCGCGCTCGCTGCGCTACGGGAAGATGGTCGACAATGTCATCGGCCTGAAGGCGATGTTCCATGACGGCGAGCCCTTCGCGCTCGGCGAAGGGCCGGTCGGCGACAATGCTTCGCCGCGGGCACGGGCGCTGATGGAGACGATGCTGGCGCTGGCTGACCGGCATCGCGACGAGATCGAGGCGATCTTCCCGAAGGTACAGCGTCGCGTCGGCGGCTATAATCTCGACGAGCTGATCGTGCCGCGGCCGAACCTGTCGCATCTGCTGGTCGGTTCGGAGGGCACGCTGGCGCTGACGACGCAGGCGACCTTGAAGCTCTCGCCCCTGCCGCAGCACCGCGTCATGGGCGTCTGCCATTTCCCGAATTTCCGCGCCGCGATGGAGACGACGCAGCACATCGTCGCGCTCGGGCCAGTCGCGGTCGAGCTCGTCGACAACAATGTGCTGGTGCTCGGCGCCGACATCCCGCTTTTCGTGCGCACGCTCGCCGACATCACCAAGGGCAAGCCCAACTGCCTGTTGCTGGTCGAGTTCGCCGGCGACGACCTCGCCGCGCTGAAGGGCGATCTCAGGCGGCTCGACCAGTGCATGGCCGATTACGGCTTCCCCGATGCGGTGGTGGAGGTTATCGAGCCGGCCCGGCAGAAGCCGGTCTGGGACGTCCGCGAAGCCTGCCTCAACATCATGATGTCGATGAAGGGCGACGGGAAGCCGGTCTCGTTCATCGAGGACTGCGCCGTCCCGCTCGAGCATCTCGCCGATTATACCGACGCGGTCACTGCCCTGTTCGAGCGCCACGGCACGCGCGGCACCTGGTATGCGCATGCCTCGGTCGGCTGCCTGCATGTCCGCCCGATCCTCAACATGAAGACGGAAGCCGGGGTGAAGGCGATGCGCGGCCTCGCCGAGGAGGCCTGCGAGCTGGTGCGCCGCTTCAAGGGCTCGTTCTCGGGCGAGCATGGCGACGGTATCTCGCGCTCGGACTTCGTCGAGCCGATGTTCGGGGGACCGCTGACCCGCGCTTTCGAGGCGGTCAAGGACGGGTTCGATCCGGAGAACCATCTCAACCCCGGCAAGATCGTCCGGCCCTACCATATGGACGACCGTAGTCTGATGCGTTTTGCGCCGGGCTACGCCACGCCGGTGCCGATGGAGACCGCGCTCGACTGGTCCGACTGGGGCGGTCTCGGCGGCGCCGTCGAGATGTGCAACAACAACGGCACCTGCCGGAAGATGGCGGGCGGCACGATGTGCCCGTCCTGGCGCGCGACGCGCGAGGAGCAGCATCTCACCCGGGGGCGGGCCAATACGCTGCGCCTCGCCATCTCCGGCCAGCTTGGGCCGGATGCCTTCACCTCGCCGGAGATGAAGGAGACGCTCGATCTCTGTGTCTCCTGCAAGGGCTGCAAGCGCGACTGCCCGACCGGCGTCGACATGGCCCGGATGAAGGTCGAGTTCCTGCATCACTACCATGGCAAGCACGGCCTGCCGCTGAAGGAGCGCCTGATCGCCTATTTGCCGCGCTATGCGCCGTTCACGGCGAAGCTCGCGCCGCTCATGAACCTGCGCGATCGCATTCCGCTGCTGGCCAAGCTCAGCGAACGTTGGCTCGGTTTTTCGGCACGGCGCTCGCTGCCGGTTTGGCACAAACCCTGGCGCGAGGCGGCTGGCCGGTCGGACCCGTCGGCCGTGCGAGGCGATGGCCGCGACATCGTGCTCTTCGGCGACACCTTCAATCGCTATTTCGAGCGCGAGAACCTGGAGGCGGCCGAGCGTGTGCTGGTTGCCGGCGGCTACCGCTTGCACCGCGTCGAAGCTGCGGGGGGAGGGCGGCCGCTCTGCTGCGGGCGCACCTTCCTCTCGGCCGGGCTGGTCGACGAAGCGCGGGCCGAGGTGCGGCGGACGCTCGATGCGCTCGCACCCTTCGTCGCCAAGGGCGCGCGGATCGTCGGGCTCGAACCCTCCTGCCTGATGAGCTTCCGCGACGAGTTCGGCGCGCTGCTGCCGAAGGCCGAGGTCGAGCCCCTGGCCAAGGCGGCGCTGCTGGTCGAGGAACTGCTGGCCGCCGATATGGCTGCGGGCCGGACCAACCTGCTATTGCAGGACCAGACCGGGCGCGTCGCGCATCTGCATGGCCACTGCCACCAGAAGGCCTTTGATGCGATGGGCGCGGTCGAGAAGACCTTGCGGGCGGTGCCGGGGCTCGAGGTCAAGCCGATCGAATCGAGCTGCTGCGGCATGTCGGGTGCCTTCGGCTATGGCGCTGCGACGATCGATGTCTCGCTGGCGATGGGCGAGCTCTCGCTGCTGCCGGCGGTGCGCAAGGCTGCGGCGAACGATCTCATTGTCGCGGACGGCACAAGCTGCCGCCACCAGATCCATGACGGCGCCGGCCGCGACGCCGTGCATGTGGTCAGGGTGTTGGACGACGCGCTGAAGGGCTGACCTTTCGGAGGAACCACACCGCTCAAGGAACGAGACCTGGCAGGCCACGATCCACAGCAATCTCCGGCGCGAGTTCAGGGGCTGTTAACCCTGCGCCGGTACCTCTCGATGCTCAGTCGAGTGAGTGTCGGGCCAGCGTTGATCCATGCGTCGAATCCATCGCAATCTCCAGACGAACAGCGCCTCTCCCGCGGCTCGGATCTCGGATCAACTTACTGATTTCGCAGATATTCCGGAGCCTGCTTCGGCCGATCGTCGCGCCTCCGTGGAACAGGCTGCGCCTGGGCTCGTCCGTTACGGACGTACGCCCGACAAGGTCCGCCGGCAGGATGTCGAGCGCGTTGCCGCGGCGGTTGCTGTCACGCTGCCCGCGCCCGAGCCGGAGGCGCCCGTCGATCCCGGTCGCGTCCGCTATTGGCGCACTCCGCGGCACATGCTGCAGCAGGTCTGGGGTGGCGGGGCGCCCGAGGCACCGATGCCCGAACTGACGCCGCAAGCCGAGGCCGAGATGGCGGGGGAGGGCGAGGGTGCGCTGATGGCGCCCGACCTCGATTCGCCGCTGCCGGAAGAGAGCTCGACCGAGGCGGTCACGACCCCGTTCGCTTTCCTCTCCGATGCCGCCTTCTGGGAGTTCATCCCTGATGCGGAGCAGGAGGACGAATCCACGTTCGAGAGTGCGCCGCCGGTCCTCGCAGCGAGGGCGCCTCTGCAGACGGTCCAGCCCATCGCACGGATGGCGGCGGCCGAACCGGAGCGCCCGGTGCCTGCTCCGGTTCCCGCGCCTGCGTCGGCGACGATGTCCTTCGGCTGGACGCAGCCTTATCGCTTCGAGCTGAGCCTGACGCCGCCTGCTCTGCAGATCATCGCTCCGGCTCCTGCGCCGGCCGTCCCGGCACCCGCACCCAAGGCTCCGGCTCCGGCACCGCGTCGCAGGATCATGGGGCAGCTCGCTTCCGCTGCAACTCCTGCCGTCGCGCTCGCACCCAAGGCGGTCGAGGCGGAGGCCGTGCCTGCGCCTGTGCAGCAGAAGGTTTCGGTCGTGCCTGCGGCGCCGAAGCTGCGTGCGGCTATGCCCCTGACCAGGCCAGCCGCATTCCATGGCTTCGAGCTGCCGCCAATCGAGTTCCTGGCGGAGCCGCCGCAGATCGCGGCAACGATCCCGATCGAGCTCATCCAGCAGAATTCCGGCCTGCTCGAAGGGATTCTGGAGGACTTCAACGTCCGTGGCGAGGTGGTTCAGGCCTGCCCCGGCCCTGTTGTGACGCTGTACGAGCTTGAGCCCGCGCCGGGCACGAAGTCGTCGCGGGTGATCTCTCTCGCCGACGACATCGCGCGCTCGATGAGCGCGGTCTCGGCGCGTGTCGCGGTGGTGTGTCGCGACGTCCAATTGGACGTCCATTTGCACGTCTGCTTCCATCCCGATCCTCCGTCTCGCCAATCGGAGGATGCTGCCACATACAGCTCATGAACCGCACGAGGGGACCGGCGTGGCGCTTACTTTTGTTCAACCATCCGTCTAGCCAATTCGCCCGAAACCGACCGCAAGAGCCGGTTGCGCCCGCAGCTACCGCTGGCGTTCCGCTCCGCAAACATGTCATCGCCGATCTGCCGGAAGGCGGTTTTGCCGTATCGGACTTCGTAGGCGTCGACCTTCGCGCTGATCTCCTCGGGCGGGTGAAGTGCTCTCTTGTCGTGATAATCGCGCCCGCGATGAGCCAAACACAATCTCGCTCGAGCCCTGGCTCAGGTAATTCTCACAGCTGGCAGAATGTCGGCATTCCGGCGACGCTTCGAAACCCGCTAGTGGCGCACTGCTGACGGGATAGTCGATTGCGCTTAACATTCAATTGCGGGCCAGGTCGAGCACTACTGCCACTGCGAGCCCATGATCGTCTGCATCCGCATTTCCTACGGTGGCATCGAGAGAATTGCTTCAAACAATGAGCGTAGGCGGATAGGCGCCGGATCGTACTTGTAACCGCGAGGTAACCACAGGCTTCCGGAGCCGCTGGGAAATCACCTCGAACTGCCGAGGCCCAAAAAGCAAAAAGCGCCGGGAAACCCGACGCTTACGTGCTTCTCAAGCCTTGAGATTGTCTGGAGCGGGCGAAGGGATTCGAACCCTCGACCCCAACCTTGGCAAGGTTGTGCTCTACCCCTGAGCTACACCCGCATCCGAGACAGTCGCGCCGTGTTGGCGGCGCGGCCGGTTTATTGCCCAACGGGACGAGAAGCGCAAGCGCCTTGTTGCAATTTTCTGATCGTCGCGTGACAGGTCGGCAAAACCGCCGAAGAAACAGCGCCATAGCCGGGGCAAGCGCCGGCTGTGCCGCCAGTTCTGCCGATCCGGCGGGCGATATGATGGAGAAACACCTGTCATCCTGGGCGACTCGGGCGCCATCTCGATGCGAGCGATGTCCGGCCGCCCTATGCTGCGCGGAGCGACGCGAAGGGGCAGCTGGCCTGTTTCATGCCTCGCTTCGCTTGCCTGCGCCGGCCGGCGGCCTTAGGCATCGCGCAGCTTCCCTGTTCTGACCGGCCGAGCATGCCCACGCCTTTTTCTCCCGACGCTCTCATCGCCAAGCTCGATGAACTTGGTATCAAGACCGAGCGCATCGACCATGTCGCAGTCTTCACCGTCGCCGAATCGAAGGAACTGCGCGGCAAGGTTCCCGGCCATCACACCAAGAACCTGTTCCTGAAGGACAAGAAGGGACGGATCTTCCTGGTCTCGGCGCTGGAGAGCACGCGGATCGACCTGAAGCGGCTGCATGAGCGGCTCGGCGCCAGCGGGCGGCTGTCTTTCGGCTCGGCCGAGCTCTTGATGGAGAAGCTGGGCGTCACGCCAGGCTCGGTCACCGCCTTTGCCGTGGTCAATGACCATGCCGGAGACGTCACAATGGTGCTCGATGCCGCCCTGATGGATGGCGAGCGCCTGAATTTCCATCCCTTGGTCAACACGGCGACGCTTGGCATCTCCAGAGACGATATGATCGCCTTCCTGCGCGCGGTCGGGCACGAGCCGATGATCATTGACCTTCCGACGCCGCCGGACGATGGACAGAACGGCTGAAGCCACCCATCTATGGGATGGCCCGCGGCGCGGGCATCCGGTTTTTTCGATTTTCACATCGACAGATTGCTAGGTGAAGGACGAGCCATGCTGGTCAATGGCGATGCGGCCCCGGCCAAGGGGCTGATCAAGGACACGACGACGCAAGGCTTCCGCCAGGACGTCATCGCCGAATCGATGAACCAGCCGGTGCTGGTCGACTTCTGGGCGCCCTGGTGCGGCCCCTGCAAGCAATTGACCCCGGTGATCGAGAAGGTGGTCAACGAGGCCGGCGGGAAGGTCAAGCTGGTCAAGATGAACATCGACGAGCACCCGGCGATCCCCGGCCAGCTCGGCATCCAGTCGATTCCGGCGGTGATCGCCTTCCAGCGTGGCCAGCCGATCGACGGCTTCATGGGCGCGCAGCCGGAGAGCCAGGTCAAGGCCTTCATCGAGAAGCTCGTGGGACCGATGGGGCCCGGGCCGATCGAGGAGGTATTGGCGGCTGCGGCGGAGGCTTTGGAGGCGGGCGACGCGGCGGGCGCAAGCGAGCTCTATGCCGAGGTTCTGGCGGCCGAGCCGGAGAACATCACTGCGATTGCCGGAATGGCACGCCTGCATCTCGACGCCGGCGACATCGAGGGTGCCAAAGGTTTCCTCGCCATGGTGCCCGAGGCGAAAGCCCAGGATCCGGCCGTCGCGGCGGTCAGGGCCGCGGTCGAGCTTGTCGAGCAGGCCGCCTCGCTCGGCGACACGGCCGAGCTCGAGGCCATGCTCGCGGCGAATCCGAAAGATCATCAGGCGCGGTTCGACCTGGCCCTGGCGCTGAACGCCCGCGACAAGCGCGAGGAGGCGGTCGACCATCTGATCGCGATCATCAAGGCCGACCGCACATGGAACGATGACGGCGCCCGCAAGCAGCTGCTGCAGTTGTTCGAGGCCTGGGGGCCGATGGACGAGCACAGCGTCGCCGGCCGTCGCAAGCTGTCGGTCCTGCTGTTTTCGTGAGGAGAGAGGAGCGCACGCCGATGGGCATGAACGCGGTCTATTCCGGGCCTGAGGATTGCCCGGCGGTGATTCCGCTGTTTCCGCTCGCCGGCGCGCTCTTGCTGCCGCGTGGGCAGATGCCGCTCAACATCTTCGAGCCGCGCTATCTTGCCATGATTGACGACGCGCTGCGCACGCATCGCGTCATCGGCATGATCCAGCCCGAGCCGGAGAACGGACGCCAGCCGCAGGTGCCTCCGCTGCTCCAGGTCGGCTGCATCGGCCGGATCACGCAGTTCGCCGAGACGGGCGACGACCGCTACATCATCACGCTGACCGGCATTTCGCGCTTCCGGCTGGAGGAGGAACTCTCCGTCACCACGCCCTATCGCCAGGGCCGTGTCTCCTATGGCGATTTCGCCGTCGATTTCGAGGCTCGCGCCGGCGAGGACGAGGTCGATCGCGCCGGGCTCATCAAGGCGCTGCGCAGCTTCGCCAAGGCGAACGAGCTCAAGATCGACTGGAAGGGTGTCAACGAGGCGCCGAACGAGGCGCTGGTCAATGCGCTCTCGATGATGTGCCCGTTCGGGCCGCGCGAGAAACAGGCGCTGCTGGAGGCACCGAGCCTGAAGACCCGAGCCGAGGTGCTGGTCGCGATCACCGAGATCGAGCTGGCGCGCGGCGGCTCCGATCCGGACACGACGCTGCAGTGAGTGATTTGCGGGCTTTCCCTTCCATCGTCGTCCCGGGCGACCGGAGGGAGACCCTGGGCCCATGCCTGAGCGTTTCCGATAGAAGTTCAGGCATGGGTCCCGGATCGGCGCCACTGGCGCGGCTTGTCCGGGACGACCAGCTTCCTTTCAATTCAGGTATGGTCCTTTGACTGCCGCAATGACTCAATCTGGTGGCGCGGACAGCCCGCCCGCCACCTATCCGCCACGGCGCTCGGTTGTCGCCTGGATCTTTTTCGACTGGTCGGCGCAGCCCTTCTTCACCCTCGTCACCACCTTCGTCTTCGCGCCCTTCTTCGCCTCGGCCCTGGCGAGCGATGCGGCGGAAGGGCAGGCGCTCTGGGGCTATGCGACCGGTCTTGCCGGGCTCGCCATCGCGCTGCTCTCGCCGCTGCTCGGTGGCATCGCCGACAGGACCGGCCCTCGCAAGCCATGGATCGCCGTGTTCGGCGCCATGCTGGTCGCGGGCTCGGCGATGCTCTGGTACGCCAAGCCGGGTTCGCCCTGGGCGGTGCCGATCGCTCTCGCCGGCTTCGTCATCGGCACGATCGGTGCCGAGTTCGCGACGATCTTCAACAATGCGATGATGACGCGGTTGGTGCCGCCGGAGCGGCTCGGACGGCTCTCCGGCACCGGCTGGGCCGTCGGCTATCTCGGCGGGTTGGTCTCGCTCACGCTGACGCTCGGCTTCCTCGCCGCCGATCCGCACACTGGCAAGACCCTGGCTGGCCTGTCGCCGCTGTTTGGACTCGATGCTGCCGCTCGCGAGGGCGACCGCTTCTCGGGGCCGCTCACCGCGCTCTGGTTCGTGATCTTCGTCACCCCGATGTTCTTGCTGACGCCGGACTCGCCGCGGACCGGCATTCCGCTGAAGGCGGCGGCTGCCGGCGGCTTCTCGCATCTCAAGGCGACGATCGCCGAATTGCCCTCGCTGCCCGGGCTTGGCCGCTTCCTGCTCGCGAACATGATCTATCAGGACGGGCTGGTCGCGCTCTTTGCCTTCGGCGGCATCTATGGGGCCGGCGTCTTCGGCTGGCAGACGATCGAGCTGGGTGTCTTCGGCATCCTGCTCACCGTCACCGGCACGCTCGGGGCCTGGGCCGGCGGCAAGCTCGACGATGCGATCGGCGGCAAGCCAGTGATCCTCGGCGCGATAGCCTGCCTGCTCTTCGCCTGCATCGGCATCCTCTCGCTCGGGCCGGGACAGGTCGCCTTCGTCATCGAGGCCGCGCCGGCAACACCCGGCGACGGACTCTTCGCCTCGCTGCCGGAGAAGGTCTATCTCGGATTGGGGCTGCTGATCGGCTTGGTCGCCGGCCCGTTGCAGGCGTCTTCGCGCAGCCTGCTCGCCCGCATCGCGCCGCCCGCCCGGATCGGCGAGTTCTTCGGCCTGTTCGCATTGGCCGGGAAGGTGACCTCGTTCCTGGGGCCGACGCTGGTCGCGCTGGCGACGACCGTTTTTGCGAGCCAGCGCGCGGGCCTGGCGGTGCTGATCGGCTTCTTCCTGACTGGGGCGTGGCTGATCGCTGGGGTGAAGGTGAAGCGCCCGTAGGCTCGCTCGACACTGCTGCCGACGCAGGCTGGCAGCAGGTGCGCTATCGTGTCCGGAAAGGCGAACTCAAAGCCTGGCTGGCGCGGGAGGGTTGCGATGCGGATCGTGGAGATGGACGCGCCCGCAGGGCAGGGCGCCCAGCTGAAGCAAGTGGCGATCGGCGACAATCTCGTCGCGCCGCAGGCCGTGCTGAAATGGTATGAGATCGCCGAAGCCGGCATCGATGCCGAGATCGTCGCGTTGGCACGACAGGCGGCAGAAGGGTTTGCGGCCGGCCGGAACGGCGAGGTCGGCTTCGCCATCCTGCATCGCTGCGGCGAGCACTTTCATTTCCTGCTGCTCTGCACCTGGCGCGGCACCAACGAGCTCTGGGAAACCGTGCAGTTCATCGACGAGGGCATGGCGGCCTTCGCGCCGTTCGACGCCCCGCATGCCCATCGCGGGACATTCTGCATCTGGGAGATGACGGCGGTCTCGCATGAGACCGCGGCCTGGCGGAGGTTCCTGCTGTCGCCGCGCAGCCAGGCCGATCTCGAAACCTATCTGCGCAGCCGCTACACCGGCGAGGCTTGAAAGAGCGTCATTCTCGGGCGGAGCGAAGCGCAGACCCGAGAATCTCATGACGAATAGGCGCTGACTGGAGCCTCTTGCGGCCTGAGATGCTCGGGTCAAGCCCGAGCATGACGATCTGTATCAAGGCAGCGCCTTCAGATACCGCACCGGCCGACCCGGTGCGGCTGCGTTCGCCGCGTGCACGATCGCGTTCGCGTCGATGCCGAAATGGCGGTAAAGGTCGGCGACCGTGCCGGTCTGGCCGAAATGCTCGACGCCGAGCGCCTTCTGGCGATGGCCATGGACGCTGCCGAGCCAGGCCAAAGTCGCCGGGTGGCCGTCCAGCACCGAGACGATGCCGCAATCGCGCGAGAGCTCGCCGAGCAGGCGCTCGACATGGCTGGTCGCGGCGTGGTTGCCGCGCTGGCGCGCCCGCTCCGCCGCTTGCCAGCCGGCATTGAGCCGGTCGGCCGAGGTGATCGCGAGCAGGCCGACATCGCGCCGGTCCTCACCGAGCAGGCCGACAGCCTCGATCGCCTCGGGCGCGACGGCGCCGGTATAGGCAATCACGACCGAGGCGTTCGGGCCGGGCTTCCTCAGCCAATAGGCGCCGTCGATGATGTCGCGCTCCAGCTCAGGGGTCATGGCGCGCTTGGGCTGCTCGACCTGGCGGGTCGAGAGCCGCAGGTAGACCGAGCCGCCGGTCTCGTCGCGCAGCCAGGTGCGCTCGTCCGGATCGCCCTCGCCATCCTTCTGCAGGTATTCGAACGACCAGCGCATCATCACGGCAAGTTCGTCGACGAAGGCTGGCTCGAAGGCGCAGAGCCCGTCCTGGCTCATGCCGATCAACGGGGTCGCGATCGACTGGTGCGCGCCGCCCTCGGGCGCCAGCGTGACGCCAGCCGGCGTCGCCACGACCATGAAGCGGGCGTCCTGGTAGCAGGCATAGTTCAGCGCATCGAGCCCGCGCGAGATGAAGGGATCGTAGAGCGTGCCGATCGGGATCAGGCGCTCGCCGAAGATCGAATGCGACAGCCCGAGCGCCGAGAGGTTGATGAACAGGTTCATCTCGGCGATGCCGAGCTCGATATGCTGGCCTTTCGGCGAGAACTCCCATTTTTGCATCGAGGGGATGCGCTCGTCCTTGAAGGTGTCGGCCATCGAGGCGCGCGCGAACAGGCCGCGCCGGTTGACCCAGGGGCCGAGATTGGTCGAGACGGTGACGTCGGGCGCGGTGGTGACGATGCGGTCGGCGAGCGGGCCGCCGAGCTTGGCGAGCTCGTCGAGCACCTTGCCGAAGCCCATCTGCGTCGACATCGTTGCCTGGATGCCGGCTTCGAGCTTGGCCGGGACGGGCAGGGCCGGAGCCGAAAGGCGCCGGCGCCCCTTGGCGAAGAACGGCACCTTGTCGAGGAAGGCGCGGATTTCCTTTTCCGGGAGCGTCAGCCCCTCGAACAGGTCCCATTCATGGCCGGGCCGGACCTTGTTGGCGGCCTTGAAGCCTTCCATCTGCTCCTTGGTCATCAGGCCGGAATGGTTGTCCTTGTGGCCGGCGAGCGGCAGGCCAAAGCCCTTGACCGTGTAGGCCAGGAAGCAGACGGGCCGGTCATGATCGATAGCTTCGAAGGCCTCGAGGATCGAAGGCAGGTCGTGGCCGCCGAGATTGCACATCAGCTTAGAGAGTTCGGCGTCGGAGCGCTTCTCGATCAGCTTGGTCACCGGACCCTGATCGCCGAGATCGTCCATCAGGCGCTTGCGCCAGGCAGCTCCGCCCTGGAAGGTCAGGGCCGAATAGAGCTGGTTCGGGCAGGAATCGATCCAGGCCTTCAGCCGCTCGCCGCCCTTTTCCTTGAAGGCGGCCTGCTGGAGCGAGCCGTATTTCAGCGTGACGACATCCCAGCCGAAATTCTTGAACATCTGCTCGAAGCGGTCATAGAGGCCCTCGCGGATGACCGCGTCGAGCGACTGGCGATTATAGTCGATCACCCACCAGGTGTTGCGCAGGCCATGCTTCCAGCCCTCCATCAGGGCTTCGAAGATGTTGCCTTCGTCGAGCTCGGCATCGCCGATCAGCGCGACCATGCGGCCCTCGGGCGCGTCCTTGCCCCAGCCATGGGCCTTCACATAGTCCTGCACCAGCGAGGAGAAGAGCGTCTGGGCGACGCCGAGGCCGACCGAACCGGTCGAGAAATCGACATCGTCGATGTCCTTGGTGCGCGAGGGATAGCTCTGCGCGCCCTTGTAGCCGCGGAAGTTCTCGAGCTTCTCCTGCGTCTGCAGGCCCATCAGATAGTTGATGGCGTGGAAGATCGGCGAGGCGTGCGGCTTCACCGCCACCCGGTCCTGCGGCTTGAGCGCGGCCATGTAGAGCGCCGTCATGATCGTCGCCAGCGAGGCCGAGGAAGCCTGGTGGCCGCCGACCTTCATCCCGTCCTCGTTCGGGCGGATGTGGTTGGCATTGTGGATCGTCCACGAAGCCAGCCAGAGGATCTTCTTCTCCAGCTCGGCGAGGATGGGCAGGCGGGGATCGGACATCGCGGTGCTCCTTGGGCCGGGACATCATGCACAATTGCCTTGGGGAAGGCAGCTAAAGACCGCCTCGCCGGCTTACGGAATTGGCGGTTTCCGCTAAGCTCGCTTGGCGAGGCGAGGGAAAATGCCAGAGTTCAAGCTCGACGAGATCGACCGCCGCATCGTCCAGGCCTTGCAGGCGGATGGGCGCATCAGCGTGCAGGAGCTGGCCGGCAAGGTCGGGCTGTCGCCCAGCCCCTGCGCGCGGCGGGTGCGCCTGCTGGAGGAGGCGGGGATCATCGAGGGCTATGTCGCCATCGTGAACCAGGAGAAGCTGGGCCTTCCCGTCTCGGTCTTCGCCTCGATCAAGCTGGAGCGCCAGCGCGAGGAGGAGCTCGACCGCTTCGCCGCGGCGGTCTCGCGCTGGCCCGAAGTCGCCGACTGCTACCTGATGACCGGGCAGCGCGACTATCTCCTGCGCATCATCGTCAGCGATCTTGCCGCCTATGAGCGCTTCCTCAAGGACAAGCTGACCCGGCTCGACAATGTCGCCTCGATCGAATCGAGCTTCGCGCTCGGGCGGGTGAAGCGCTCCTATTCGGTGCCGGTGGAGCTCGGGCGGGGCTAGGCGGTTCGCGCGTTTCCGAAGCGCGTCCGATACTCGCCCGGCGCGACGCCATAGCGGCGCAGGAAGGCGCGGCGCAGGCGTTCGTCGTCGCCGAAGCCGGCGCGGACCGCGATCTGCTGGATGCCGATATCCGTTTCTTCGAGCAGGTCGCGGGCGAGGTCGAGCCTGACTGCCTCGACCGCCTTGGCCGGGCTGGCGCCGGTCTCCTGCGCATAGATTCTGGCAAAATGGCGCGGGCTCATCGCCATGATGCGGGCGAGCTCGGGAACGGAGAGATCGCCGGCGGCGTGTTCGCGCATATGGGCATGCAGGGCGTCGAAGCGCCCGGCGGCGTCGCGCGACTGGCGCTGCAATTCGCCGCTGAACTGCGCCTGGCCGCCGGGGCGCTTGAGATAGAGCACGAGATCGCGCGCCAGATCGAGCGCCGCCTTGCGCCCCAGGTCCTCCTCGACCATGGCGAGCGCCATGTCGATGCCGGTGGAGACGCCCGCCGAGGTCCAGATTTGGCCGTTGCTGACGAAGATCGCATCCGGCCTGACCGTGGTCGCCGGACGGGCCTTGCCGAGGCGCTCGGTGTATTCCCAATGTGTCGTCGCCTCGCAGCCATCCAGCAAGCCGGCGGCAGCGAGGATGAAGGCACCGAGGCAGATCGAGCCGAGGCGCCGGACCTTGCCGCTCTGCTCGTGCAGGAAGGCGAGCAGTACAGCCGAGCCGGCCGCGTCCAGCGCTGAGCGGCCACCTGAGACCAGCAGCGTATCGATCGGCCGGGCGGCAGCCTCGGCGAGGGGGATGCTCGGCAGCGGCACGCCCGCATCGGTTTCGACCGGGCCGCCATGCTCGGAGGCAAGGGTGATCGCGTAGACAGAGCTGCCATCTGGGTGCTTGGCATCATTGAAGACCTGCAACGGCCCTGTGACGTCGAGCAGCTTGGTGCGCGGGAAGAGCACGATGACGACGCGGATTGGCGGCGTGACAGTCATGGCAGGAAACGAGGTCATCTTGTCATTTATGACATTGTCGCCTCATGGCATCCAGTCCCTGCAACGAGAGGAAAAGACGCCATGCTTGAGCTGCGGCCGAACTGCGAACTCTGCGACTGCGACCTGCCGCCAGCCTCGCTGGAGGCGCGCATCTGCAGCTATGAATGCACCTACTGCGTGGAATGCGCCGAGAAGACGCTCGAAAACGTCTGCCCGAGCTGCGGCGGCGGCTTCGTGCAGCGGCCGATCCGGCCGGTCGGCGATTGGGGCGGGCTCGGCCTCGGCCTGGCGAACCGCCCCGCCGGTACGAAGCGCCACCATTCGCAATGGACGGCCGAGCAGCGGCGCGAGCGCAGCGACTTGCTGCGCAACGTACCGCCGCAGGAGCGTTGACAGGGCCTCTGAGGTTCAGCGGCGCTCGAAATCGCGATGGACGTCGTGCGTGACGATGCCGGCGCCGTCCGGCGGGATCGTCAGCCAGTCCTTGCGGGTGAGCGTCTGCTTGGTGTCCTCGTAGCCGGAGTGCCAGTGATCCGTCATCGAGGTGCGCGAGAACTCGTGGTCCTTGGCGTGGCTCTCATAGCTTTTCTGCTGGTAGATCAGCTGCAGGATGGTGTGCTCGGGGATCAAGGCGAGCTCGTCGCGGAGCTTGCGATCCTCCTCGCTCAGGGCATCCTCGGGGATGTGGGTCAGAGCATCATGGGTCTTCTTCTTCCAGCTCTGCAGCGTCTGGAACAGATCGGTGACCATGCGGGTGCGTGAGGAGTACATGATGTCCTTGTGGCGGCCCATCACGTCCTGCATCGTCCGCGGGATCGGGCCACGTGACGAGAACAGGTCGACCTGGAAGATCAGCGAGTTCAGCGTGTCGTCCTGGTTGAGCAGATGCGACAGCGGCGTATTCGAGACGATGCCGCCGTCCCAGTAGTGGTCGGTGCCGATCTGCACGGTCGGGAAGGCCGGTGGCAACGCGCCCGAGGCCATGACATGCTCGGGTGTGATCTCTTCCTGCGTGTTGTCGAAATAGACGAAATTGCCGGAAAGCGCGTTGACGGCGCCGACCGAGAAATGCGTGCGCTTTTCGTTGATCAGGTCGAAGTCGACCAGCTCCAGCAGGGTCTCGCGCAAGGGCGAGGTGTCGTAGAAGCTGGTCGCGTCAGTGGCGCCGGCCGGTGCCAGCCAGGCGCTGGTGCGGCGCGGCTCGAAGAAGCCGGGCTGGCCGAGCACTGTGGTCATGAAGGACGACGTCGCGTTGCGGGCCTGACGGAAGATGTCGCCCTCCGGCGTGAACCACCAGACCTTGCGGTCGGTGATGCGGTTCCAGAAGGTCTCCAGCCGTTCGAGCCGGCGCTCGCGTGGATTGCCGGCGATCAGTGCCGCGTTGATCGCGCCGATCGAGACGCCCGAGACCCAGTCGGGAGCGATATCGGCCTCGTGCAACGCCTGATAGACGCCTGCCTGATAGGCGCCGAGCGCGCCGCCGCCCTGGAGCACGAGCGCGACGCGGTCGCAGCGCTCCGGGCGCCAGCCGAGATAGCGGTCGGTGGGGGACGGCGCAAAAGGGGCGTTCATGGCGCGGATTCCGTTCGCTCGATCATTGGGAAGAGCTGGATTGCGCCCATGTCTGGGGGGTGGGCGGTGACAGGCATGTGACGCGGGCAGTGTTGGATATCGGTGTCACCGGCCCGTCAGACAAGCTTCATCGCCGCGTCAGCTTGCTCTTCCACCTCAGCGGCATGGAGTTTGCGACGCAGCATCGCGTCGTGCCCTCGTGGCCGGGAGATCAGAGCATGCTCAAAGGCAAGACCGCCGTCGTCACAGGCTCGACCTCCGGAATCGGCCTCGCCATTGCCCGCGCCTATGCGGCCGAGGGCGCCAATATCGTCATCAACGGCTTCGGCGCGCCGGAGGCGATTGAGCAGGAGCGTGCCGGCATCGAGGCCGATTTCGGGGTGAAGGCGCGCTATTCGCCGGCCGACATGGCCCATGGTGGCGCTATCGCAGCGATGATCGCCGAGGCCGAGGCTGAGTTCGGCGGCGTCGACATCCTCGTCAACAATGCCGGCATCCAGTTCGTCTCGCCGGTCGAGGAGTTCCCGGTCGAGAAATGGGACGCGATCATCGCAATCAACCTCTCGGCCGCCTTCCACGCCATCCGCGCCGCGCTGCCAGGGATGAAGCAGCGCAAATGGGGCCGGATCATCAACACGGCCTCGGCTCATGCACTGGTCGCCTCGCCGTTCAAATCGGCTTATGTCGCGGCCAAGCACGGCATCGCCGGGCTGACCAAGACGGTCGCGCTGGAAGCGGCGACCTTCGGTATCACCGCCAACGCGATCTGTCCTGGCTATGTCTGGACGCCCCTGGTCGAGAAGCAGATTCCCGAGACCATGGCGGCGCGCAATCTTACCAAGGAGCAGGTCATCAACGATGTCCTGCTGCACGCGCAGCCGACCAAGCAGTTCGTCACCAGCGAGGAGGTGGCGGCGCTCGCTGTCTTCCTCGCTTCCGATGCGGCAAAGTCGATCACCGGCGTCATCCTGCCGGTCGATGGCGGCTGGACCGCGCAGTGAGGGCACGACCATGAACCGCCAGCAGATCCTCGACCTGCCCTCGATGCCGCTCGCCGGGCCGAGCTATCCGGCCGGGCCGTACCGCTTCATCGACCGCGAATACATGATCATCAGCTACGAGACCGATCCGGAGCTGATCCGCCATCATCTGCCCGAGCCGCTGATGCCGACGGCGCAGCCGATCGTGCACTATGAATGGATCAAGATGCCGGATTCCTCCGGCTTCGGCACCTATACCGAGACCGGGATCGTCATCCCCTGCCTGTTCGGTGAGGAGGAGGTCAGCTTCGTCTCGCAGATGTATCTCGACATCGAGCCGCCGATCTCGGCGGGACGCGAGATCTGGGGCTTCCCGAAGAAATACGCCCATCCCAAGCTCGAGGTGGTCAAGGACACGCTGACCGGCACGCTCGAATATGCCGGCCAGCAGGTCGCCATGGGCACGATGGGTTACAAGCACGAAAGCCTCGCCGGCAACGGCGTCAGGACGACGGCGATGCTGACCAAGACGCAGGTCAACCTGAAGATCATTCCCGGCGTCGACGGCGAGCCGGAGATCTGCCAGCTCGTCGCGCTCAACCTCACCGACATCACGGTGAAGGGCTCCTGGATCGGCCCGGGCCGGCTGCACCTGATCCCGCATGTCAACGCGCCGGTCGCCGACCTGCCGGTGCGCAAGGTACTGGGCGCGCATCACTTCATCGCCGACCTGACGCTGCCCTTCGGCCGCAAGATCCACGACTACATGAAGGGGTGAGGCGGGGGCGTCATTCTCGGGCGAAGCCCTCGGGTCCGACCTTCGGTCGGCCCAAGGATAAACTCCGCGCAGACCCGAGAATCTCATGACGAGAAGGCGCTGGCCGGAGCCTCCTTCGGCCTGAGATGCTCGGGTCAAGCCCGAGCATGACGCGCTAGAGGCCGCTACCGCCCTCGCTTCGTCTCCATGCTCCGGCTCCAGCGCGAGAGCGCAAAGCAGATCAGCCAATAGAGGGCGCCGGAGAAGACATAGGCCTCCATGTTCATGCCGACCCAGTTGGGATCGGCGAGCGAGGCCTGGGCGATGCCGAGCAGATCGAGGATCGAGACGACGAGAACAAGCGTGGTGTTCTTGACCAGCGCGATGAACTCGTTGGTGATCGCCGGCAGCGAGATGCGCAGGGCCTGCGGCAGGATGATGAACCAGGTCGCCTTCCAGTAGCTGAGGCCGAGCGCGGTCGCCGCCTCGCGCTGGCCCTTCGGCAGGGCCTGCAGGCCGCCGCGCACGGCTTCGGCCATGTAGGCGGCGATGCAGAAGCCGAGGCCGATCACGGCGCGCGCCAGCCGGTCGACGCCGATGCCGGCCGGCATGATCAGTGGCAGCAGCAGCGAGGCCAGGAAGATCACCGCGATGATCGGCACGCCGCGCCAGAACTCGATGAACAGTACCGAGATCAGCTTGACCACCTTGAGCTCGGACTGCCGGCCGAGCGCAAGCAGGATGCCGAGCGGGATCGCGATCAGGCTGGCATAGATCGAGATGAAGACGGTCAGCATCAGCCCGCCCCATTCGCGCGTCTCGATCGCGCGCAGGCCGAAGCCGCCGCCGAGCAGCCAGACGCCGAGCGGCGGCAGGATGACGAGCGCAGCAAGGCCGAAGCCCAGCTTCAGCCGTTTCGGCGCGAAGACGATCGCTGCGCCGGAGAGCACGAAGGCGAGGCCAGCGAGGTTCGGCCGCCAGCGCTCCTCTGCGGGATAGAACCCGTACATGAACTGGCTGAAGCGCGCCTTGATGAAGACCCAGCAGGCCCCGGTGCCGGTGCAGTCATTGCGGGTCTGGCCGCTCCAGGTCGCGTCGATCAGGGCCCAGCGGATGATCGGCACGGCGATCCAGGCGATCAGCGCTGCGAGCAGCAGCGTCACCACGGTGATGGTCGGCGAGCCGAACAGGCGCTCGCGCCAGCTGGTCGGGAGGGAGGCGGCGGCACTCATCGGGTCACCAGCGCGATGCGGGCATTGTACCAGTTCATGAAGGCGGAGACGGCGAGGCCGATGACGAGATAGACCGCGAGCGTCATGGCGATGATCTCGATCGCCTGGCCGGTGTTGTTGAGCGCCGAGCCCATGAACAGGCTGACGACGTCGGGATAGGCGATGGCCGCGCCGAAGGACGAGTTCTTGAGAACGTTGAGATACTGGTTGGTCATCGGCGGCGTCATCACCCGCAGCGCCTGTGGGATGGTGACGAGCCGCAGCGTCTGGCCGGAGCGCAGGCCGAGCGCGCTCGACGCCTCGATCTGGCCGTACGGGACCGACTGGATGCCGCCGCGCACGATCTCGGCGATGAAGCCGGCGGTGTAGGTGACGAGCGCTGCCAGCAGCGCGACGAATTCGGGGATGACGACGAAGCCGCCGCGATAGTTGAAGCCGCGCAGCACCGGAATGTCCCAGCGCGTCGCCAGCGTCGCCCAGGCGAATGCCAGCACGGGGACGAGAAGCAGCAGGGCGAGGCCGACGCCCAGCACCGGCGCGTCCTTGCCGGTCTCCTCCTTGCGCCGCCTGGCCCAGCGCAGGAAGAGCCAGTGCAGCAGGCAGGAGATCGCGATCGCGATGAAGGCGTATTTGAAGTTCGCGCCGGCGTCCGGCAGCGGGATAGTCAGGCCGCGATTGTTGAGGAAGGCGACGCCGAAGACCGAGAGGCTCTCGCGCGGCGCCGGCAGGGCGGCGATGACGCCGAAATACCAGAACAGCACGAAGAACAGCAGCGGGATGTTGCGGACGAGCTCGACATAGGCGCCGGCGATGGCCTGAACCAGCCAGATCGAGGAGAGCCGGGCGATACCGATCAGGAAGCCGAGTGCCGTCGACAGCACCAGCGCGATCACCGTCACCAGCATCGTATTGGCGACGCCAGCCCAGAACAGTGCGAGGATGTTGTCGGACTGGGTGTAGTTGGTCAGGACGAAGGGCACCTCGATGCCCGAGGTGCGCCAGAGGAAGTCGAAGCCCGAGGCGATGCCGGCCTGGACCATGTTCTGCGAGGCGTTGCGGATGAAATAGACCAGCAGCGCCACGAGGCCGATCAGCAGCGCCGCCTGGTAGAAGACGTCGCGGACGCGCTTGTCGTTGATGAAGGCGAAGGCCTTGGCCACGGTCGCAGCGCCCTTCTGGCTCGATGAAGAGGGAATGGTCGTCCCGGGCGACCCATCGGGTCCGACCTTCGGTCGGCCCGACGGCAGGCTCCGAGAGACCCGGGACCCATGCCGGAAAAGTTCAGGCATGGGTCCCGATCGGCGCCGCTGGCGCGGCTTGTCCGGGACGACCCGTGTCAGGCGAGAGCGGTGGCCGCTCTCACTGGAACGGCGGGGTGAAGAGCAGGCCGCCCTTGGTCCAGAGCTGGTTCTGGCCACGCTCGAGCTTCAGCGGCGAGCCCATGCCGACGGTGCGCTCATAGCTCTCGCCATAGTTCCCGACCTGCTTGATCGCCTTGTACATCCAGTCGTCGGGCAGGCCCATCATCGCGCCGAAGCCGCCCTCGGCGCCGAGCAGGCGGCGAACCTCGGTGTTCTTCGAGCTCGCCTTCATCTCATCGACGTTCTTGGAGGTGACACCGAGCATCTCGGCGGCGATGGTGCCGTTCAGCACCCAGCGCACGATCAGCTGCCAGCGCTCGTCGCCATAGCGGGTGACCGGCCCCTGCGGGTCGTTCGAGATCGGCTTGGTCAGGATGGTGTGGTCGTCCGGAACCTTGAGCTTGGCGCGCTGGCCTGCGAGGGCGCCGACGCCGGCGGTGTAGGCGTCGCAGCGGCCGCTGTCATAGGCGGTGATGGCGTCGTCGTTCTTCTGGAAATTGGTGATGGTGACCTTGAGGTTGCGCTCGCGGAACCAGTCGGCGGCGTTCTTCTCCTCGGTCGAGCCGGCGGCGACGCAGACCGAGGCGCCGTCGAGATCTTCGGCCGACTTCACGTTCGCCTTCTTGCGGACGATGAAGGTCTGGCCCTCATAGAAGTTGATGCCCTGGAAGTTGAGGCCGAGCGTGGCGTTGCGCGAGAAGGTGATGGTCGAGTTGCGCGAGAGCACGTCGACCTGGCCCGATTGCAGGATCGGCCAGCGCTGCTGCACCGAGGTCGGGGTGTACTTCACCTTGGTGGCATCGCCGAGCACGGCGGCGGCGAGCGCGCGGCAATAGTCGACGTCGAGCCCGGTCCACTCGCCCTTGTCGTTGGCGAAGGAGAAGCCAGGCAGGCCGAGATGCACGCCACATTCGAGATGGCCGCGCGCCTTGATCGCATCGAGCGTCGGGCTGGGCGCCAGCTGTTGTGCGGAAGCGGCGAGGGTGCCGGCGGCGAGCAGCGCCGCAGCGAGAGCGAAGGTCTTCATGTCCATTCCCCATCCTGTGGCGCCATGACGCCACGTCTGGGCGACTATGCAACAGCCCGACGGGGAAAAGTAAGGGGGGTGGGGCAGTTTCCTGCCACCCCCTGACGTGGCCGCTGCGACGCCGGCGATCTACCAGCCGCGCTGAGCCTTGATCGCCCGCTTCTGCATGTCCTTCTGCTGACGCCAGTAGTCCTTCTGGGCGTCGAGCTGCATGCGCTGCCAGTCGCGGATGCGATCCTTGCGCGAGGTCGTGTCGCGATAGTCGTTCCAGTCGTAATGATCGTCGTGGACGTCATCGTCGCCGAGCGCGTCGAAGAACTTGCGCAGGGCCGAGCGGGCGGGCTCCACCGGTAGGGAGGCGGCAGTCTCTGGCAGAGGCGCGAAGGCCGGCGCGGCCGAGGCGTTGGAGCTGATGGCGAGAGCGGCGGCGAACGACAGGAGGGGGATGCGGATCGTCATGATGCTGCTCCCTCCCGTCACTGCGCTGCGCGGGCAAAGCTGTGCGGCAGCTCGGGACTGAGCCAGCGCATCTGGGTGATCTTGCCGGCGGCGTCGGTCTCGAAGCGCAGGCGGACGAAAGGCTCGCCGCCGGACATTTCGGCTGGCGCGACGAAGGCGCCGACCGGGGCCAGCCGCGCCTGGAACAGATAGGGATCGTCCTTGTTCGGCTCGAGCAGGAGCTGCGCCTCGGTCTTCTCCAGCGTCAGGCTGAGCTTGCCGCCGGCGAGAGCCACGGTGGCGTCGCCGAGGATCGGCGAGGCGTAGCTGCCGACGAAGCCGGCGGCGAGCGGCGAGAGCGGGCCGGGCACGAAGCCGGCAGCCTCGGCCTGCGCTGCCTCGCGCCGTGTCTTCAATGCGGCTGCACCGAGCGCGATATTGTCGACGGCGGGATTGCCGAGCACGCGGTCGTAGAACCACATCGCCAGCGAATCCGGCATGCCGCCATTCTCGAGATTGGTCAGGATGACGATGCCGGTCCTGCCGTCCGGCAGGAAGCCGGCATGCGCGCCGAAGCCGGAGGTGCCGCCATTGTGCCAGATGATCCGGCCGCGCGGCGTCGCAGTCGCGACCCAGCCGACGGCATAGGAGCTGCGCTCGTTCATGGCGACGCGCGGGGTCCAGGTGACGTCGAGATTGTCCTCGGAGACCAGGATCTTGCCCTCGAACTGGCCGCGGCCGAGCTGCAGGCGCAGCCACTTCGCCATATCGGGGATGTTCGAGTTCAGCGCCCCGGCCGGGCCGAGCGCATAGGGAAAGGACGGGTGGAAGGGCACGGCGACGGGCTTGTCGGCAAGACGATGGCCCTGCGCATGGTTGGCTGCGGCGGTGATCGCCTCGGCCGTAGCCGTGGTCGCGGTCATGCCGAGCGGGGCCAGCAGGCTCTTCTGCAGCGAGTCGAACCAGGACGGCGCGCCGTTGACCTTGGCGACGATCTCGCCGCCGACGACATGCGGGATGTTGAGATAGCGGAAATCGGAGCGGAACATTCCGAGCTGCGGCGCGACGCGCAGCGAGCGGATCAATGTCTGCTTGTCGTAGCCGAGCATGGTCAGCGCGTCGTTGACGTAAGCTGTCAGGCCGGAGCGCTGGGCGGCGAGGTCGAGCACGCGGAAATCGCGGGTGACCCAGGGATCGGCGAGCTGGAATTCGGGGATATGGTCGATAACGGGATCGTTCCAGCCGAGCCGGCCGGCATCGACCGCCTGCGCCAAGGTGGTGGCGAGGAAGGCCTTGGTGGTCGAGCCGACCTGGAAAATGGTCTCGGGGGTGACCTGCTCGGGCTTGCCAAGCTCGCGGATGCCGAAGCCCTTGGTGTAGATCAGCTTGTCGTCATGGACGATGCCGATGGCGACGCCCGGCACCGAGAAGGCCTTCATGCCTTCGGCGACCTGCTTCTCGAACTCCGGCAACAGCGCTTCGATCGAGGCTTGCGCGGGCTGCTGCGCGCCCGCCGTCGATATGTCCGAGATCGCGGCGAGGCCACAGAGGAGCGCGGCTCCGATGATGCGCTTCATTCACTATCCCCCAAGGCATCGCATAGGCCGGCCGATCATGCTGCCGAAAGCGGTACGTCCGCCGGCGCCGCCACGATCACATGCCATGTTCTGACCGTAGGTAAATGGGATCAGGAGATTGTGACGGGATCGGCGCTTGCGCACGCCGGTTGCTCAGCCGGGCAGGAAGGCGAGCTTTCCGTCGCCTCTGACGGTCTCGATCGCGACGCCGTAGAGCGTGGCGAGCCGCTCCGGCGTCAGCAGATCGGCCGCCTTGCCGCTGGCGAGGGCCTGGCCGTCGCGCAGCAGCAGCGCCCGGTCGGCATAGCGGAGCGCCTGGTTGGGATCGTGCGTTGTGAAGAGCACGCCCAGCCCCTCGGCGGCGAGGCGGCGGATCTGGTTCATCACCTTGCCCTGATTGCCGAAATCGAGGCTCGCCGTCGGCTCGTCCAAGATGACGTAGCGCGGCTCCTGCGCCAGTGCGCGGGCAATCATGACGAGCTGGCGCTCGCCGCCGGAGATCTCGGTGTAGGGGCGCACGGCCAGATGCGTGATCCCAAGCCGCTGCAGCATAGCCTGCACCATCTCGCGGTCATGCGCCGAAGGCGCTGCGAACAGGCTGGAGCGGGCGGTGCGGCCCATCAGCACGACCTCGCTGACCGAGAAGGCGAAGGTGCCGGCATGGACCTGCGGCACATAGGCGAGAGCGCGGGCGCGCTCGCCGACGGAAAGTGCAGCCAATGGCTGGCTGTCGAGCGTGAGCGAACCCGCCTTGGCCGGCAGCAGGCCGAGCAGGGTCTTGAGCAGGGTGGTCTTGCCGTGACCGTTCGGGCCTAGCAGTGCCAGCACCTCGCCGCCGGCGAGATCGAGCGCGATGTCGCAGCCGATCTCGCGCTCGCGATAGCCATAGGCGAGGGCGCTGGCTTCGAGGCTCACGACCAACCTCCGCGGGCCGAGGCGAGCAGCCAGATGAAGAATGGCGTGCCGATCACGGCGGTAAGAATGCCGAGCGGCGTCTCGACCGGAGCGGCGGTGCGCGCCAGCGTGTCGATGGCGAGGAGGTAGCCGCCGCCGAGCAGCGCCGCCGTCGGCAGCAGCCGGCCGAAATCGGGGCCGACGAGGAAACGGGCGAGATGCGGCACGACGAGGCCGACCCAGCCGATGATGCCGGCCGCCGCGACGCTCGCCGCCGTCACCAGCGTCGCGGCGGCGATGATGGCAATGCGCAAGGGGCCTGTGGCGAGGCCGAGCGCGCGCGCTTCCTCTTCCGGCAGCGACATCACGTTCATGCGCCAGCGCAGCGCCAGCAGGATGACCGCGCCGATCAGGACCGGGCCGAGCAGGGGGATGAGGTCGGGCTTGGCCGTGCCGGCGAGGCTGCCGAGCAGCCAAAAGGTCATGGCCGGTAGTTGGTTGTACGGGTCGGCCCAGTACTTCACCAGACCGATGCCGGCCCCTAACAGCGAGCCGACGACGACGCCGGTCAGCACCAGCACGAGCACGGGATCGCCGCGCCGGATCGTCGAGCCGATGGCGTAGACCGCGCCGACCGCGACGAGCCCGCCGGCGAAGGCAGCGAGCTGGATGCCGATGAGGCCGAGCGAGAGATAGATGCCGATGACGGCGCCGAGCGCTGCGCCCGAGGAGGCGCCGAGGATGTCGGGCGAGACCAGCGGATTGCGGAACAGGCCCTGGAAGGCGCAGCCGGCGATGGCGAGCGCCGAACCGCACAGGATCGCGGCGAGGATGCGCGGGCCGCGAATGTTCCAGACGACGGTCTCGATCTGGGTCGGCAGGCCGGAGGGCTCGCCGGTGAGCAGCGACCAGAGGAGGCGACCGAGATCGCCGGGCGCGACCGGAAAGCGCCCGAGCGCGAAGGCGGCAAGCACGGCGAGCGCCAGCAGGACAAGGGCGATCAGATTGCCGCGCAGGGAGGAGGTCATGGCGATTGGGGGCACTCGTCGGGACACCGAACCACGACATTGTCATCCCGGACAAGCCGCGAAGCGGCGCCGATCCGGGATACATTCCGGAACGGGTCAGGAATGGATCCCGGGTCTCTGCTGCGCTTCGCCCGGGATGACAAGATCATTTGAGACATCACCCGCGTCCAGCGAGCACGCGGTCGAGCTGCGCTTCGCTCGGCGTCACCTGGTAGAACAGGGTGTGGAAGTCGCGGGCGAGCTTGCGGATGTCCTCCGGGAATTGCGCGGGATAGAGCAGCTTGGCCAGCCACCACAACCCGATCGCGCGGTTCACCGAGGGCGGAAAGTCGACCCAGCCGAAGGGCAGTTTCGGCGAAAGATGGACGCGGCCCTCGCGCACCGCCTTGACCCCGGCCCAGTTCGGATCACCGCGCACGCTTTCAGCAAAGGCGAGGTCTATGGTGACGATGACGTCGGGATTCCAGGCCAGCACCTGTTCGAGCGAGACCTGAGCGAGGCCGCTGCCCTGCTGCTCGGCGGCGGCATTGCGGGCGCCGAGGAAAGAGAGCGTCTCGACATTGATCGAGCCGCCAAGCCCGGTTTCCAGCCCGCGCGGACCGCGGGCATAGTAGACGCTCGGGCGCTTCTCGGCGGGGATCGCGGCGATGCGGCCGCGGATGGTGGCGAAACTGTCCTCGCACCAGCGCGCCAGCGTCTCGGCGCGCTCGCTGTGGCCGGAGAGCTCGCCGAGGATGCGATAGCTCGCCGGGGTCTGGTCGAAGCGGCCGTCGAGCAGGGCGTAGGGGATGCCGGTCTGCTGCTGCACGCGCTCGGCGAGCTCGACATAGGTGCGGCCGGTCGAGCCGGAATCGATGATCAGGTCGGGCCTGGCCTGCAGCACGGCTTCGAGATTGGCGCTGTTGCCGCGGCCGGTGATGCGGCCGACCTCCGGGCGATCGCCAATGCCGGGCAGCAGGAATTCGCGCTCCTCCGGCCGGTTGGCGCGAGGCCAGCCGATCAGGAGATCGGGCGCGAGCGTGTAGACCAGGATCGCCGCCGGCGGCCCGGCCGGGAAGATGCGCTCGACCTTGGCGGGAAGCGGGACCTCGCGGCCGGCACCGTCGCGGATGGTCGCGGCGCGGGCGAGGCGCGGAGCGGCGATCGTCGCGCCGAGGCCGGCGAGGACAGCGCGGCGGTCAGGATGCGGCATGGGAGGTTTCCGTGGCGCCGTGCGAATGGCTGCAGCGAAAAGGCTTGATATCGAGGAGCGGAGTGCCGTCGAGGCAGTCGAGCCCGCGTACCAGCAGAGTGCCGCCTTCCACGCCCTCCAGCTTCACCCGTGACAATGCGATCGGGTTCGGCCTGACCGGCGAGCGTAGCGCGAAGGTACCGAGTGCGCTGCCGCCACGCGGCGTCTGCGTGAGCAGATCGCGCCGCGCTTCGTGCATCCAGTAGAGCAGGTCGAGTTCGGCGAAGGCTTCGATGCCCCTGAGCGCAGCCTGCCAATGGGAGGCGATCTCGACACGGCAGATCGGCCCGTCCTGCCGGCCCTGGCGCGGGCAGTCGTCGCGCGTCGCGAACGGCGTGCGGATGCGACCGATGAAGACGAGCCGGGCGTCGGTCTGCTCGGGCAGTGGCGCTTCGGTCTCGCCCGGCCGGGTCGCTTGCCAATCCATGATGGTGCCCTTCCGCTATCCCTCGCGCGGCAGGCCGGGTGTGGCGAAGCCATGCCTTGCCAGAATCGCCTGACCCTGCAGCGAGAGGATGTACATGGCGAGCCGGTAGCCGTTAGGCGAGGCCCTGTTCAGCACCGTCAGGCCGTAATCGACGCCGACTGCGAGCTGGTCCGGCAGCCGCAACATCGCGATCCCCGGCTGCTCTCTGGCAAGCGGCTGGGCGTTGGTGCGATAGGCCAGGAAGATGTCGGCCTCGCCGCTCGCCAGCTTGTGACCGTAGACGTTGAGGCCTTCGGGTGCCGGCAGGCAGTCCGGCCCGCCGGTGAGCTTCAGCGCCTTGGCTTCGAGCGCCGCTTTTGCGCCGGGCCTCACCGCTTCCGCCCTGGCGAAGACCGCGAAGGCGTAGTCGCCCGAGGGATCGGCCTTCGGCGTCGAGGTGCCGAGCCTGACCTTGGGATCGAGCATCAGCTCGAGCAGATTGGCGCTCGTCGCTACCAGGCCCGGCCGCAGGAAGGCGCAGAGCTCGTTGCGGGCAAAGAGCACGGCCGGGCCGGCGAGGCCGGCGCGCGTCAGCACCTGAGGATGCTCCAGATTGGCCGAGGCGAAGACCTCGCCGGCTTCACCCCTCGCGAGCCGGTCCTTGAGCAGGCCGGAAGCGCCGAATTGCGCCGAGACGGAAATATCCGTCTCGGTCTCAAAAGCTCCGGCGACGTCGAGCAGGGTCGCGCGCAGACTGCCGGCAGCGTGCAGGCTCACCGGGGCCGGCGCAACCAAGGTCACTTCCCTTCGCGCGGCAGGCCGGGCGCGACGAAGCCGTGCCGCGCCAAGATGCGCTGTCCATCGGATGACAGGATGAACATGGCGAGCCGATAGGCATTCGGTGAGGCGCCATTCATCACGGTCAGCCCGTAATCGGCACCGACCAGCAGCTTTTCCGGCAACCTGACCATGCGGACGCCGGGCTGTTCGCGGGCGATCGGGTCGGCATTGGTGCAATAGCCGAGGAAAAGGTCAGCGGCGCCGGTCGCCAGCAGATGGCCGGTGCCGTTGCGGTCCGGCGGGGTCGGGGCGCTGTTCGGGCCGCCGACGAGTTGTAGCGCCTTGGCCTCCAGCGCCGCCTTGGCTCCGGATTTCAGCGCCTCGGCCTTGGCGAAGACCTGCCAGGCATAGTCGCCGGACGGGTCGGCCTTTGGCGTCGAGGTGCCGAGCTTGAGCTTGGGATCAAGCATCTGCGCGAGCAGCGTGTTGCTGGTCACGTCGAGCCCGGGACGGGCGAAGGCGCAGGTCTCGTTGCGCACGAAGAGCACGACCGGGCCGGCCTTGCCGTCCTTCGCCAGCGCGAGCGGGTGATCCATGTTGGCGGAGGCGAAGACCTCGGCCGGCTCGCCCTTGGCAAGAGCCTCGCGCAGCAGGCCGGAGGGCCGGAAGCTGGTCGTGACCGGAATGCGCGCCGAGGCTTCGAAGGCCTTGGAGACCTCGGTCAGCGCGTTCTTCAGGCTGCCGGCGGCATGGAGCAGCACCGGCTTTTCGGACTGTTGCGCCGGGGCGAGCGCCGGCCACAGGCTGACGAAGGCGGCGAGTGCGAGCCTGCGCATCGGCTCAGGCTCCCGCTTGGCCGGCGTTCGGGAAGAAGAGCTGCTGGCCGTCGATCTTGTAGTCGGCGATCGCCTTCTGGCCCTCCGGGCTGGTCAGCCAATCGGCGAAGAGCTTGCCATCGGCGACTTTCACATGCGGGTGCTTGGCCGGGTTCACCGACATCACGCCGTACTGGTTGAACAGGCGCTGGTCGCCCTCGACCGAAATGACGAGATCGCCGCGGTTCTTGAACGAGATCCAGGTGGCGCGGTCGGAAAGGACATAGGCGCCCATGGCGCCGGAAGTGTTGAGCGCCGCGCCCATGCCCTGGCCGATCTCACGATACCAGGGACCTTTCTGCGCGGCAATGTCGACGCCCGCGACCTTCCAGAGATTGAGCTCGGCGGCATGGGTGCCGGACTTGTCGCCGCGCGAGACGAAGGGCGCGGCCTTCTCCTGGATTGTCTTCAGCGCTGCGACGATGTCCTTGGTCCCGGCGACGCCAGCCGGATCGCCCTTGGGACCGATCAGGACGAAGTCGTTGTACATCACCGGGCGGCGCTCGGTCGAAAAGCCCTCCTCGACGAATTTCAGCTCCTGCGCCTTGGCGTGGACGAAGACGACGTCGGCATCGCCGCGGCGGGCGGTGTCGAGCGCCTGGCCGGTGCCCTGCGAGATGACCCGGACCTCGATGCCGGTCTTGGCCTTGAACAGCGGCAGGATGTGATTGAACAAGCCGGAATCCTGGGTCGAGGTGGTCGAGGCCACGGTGATGAATCGTTCGCCGCTCGGGGCCGCTGGTGCCTGGGCGAGCGCGATGCCGGTCAGGCCGAGGAACAGGCCGGTGGCGAGGAGAGAGCGGCGGGGCAAGGCGGTCATCGGGCGTTTCTCCTGTTGTCGTCTTTGTGAATCACCAGAGCAGTTCGCCGGCTAGGAAGGCGCGCGCCTCGGCCGACTGCGGGCCGGCAAAGAACTCCCGGGCTGGCGCGTCCTCGACCAGGCGGCCGCGATGCAGGAAGAGCACGCGGTCGGCCAGGCGCCGGGCCTGGCCGAGATCATGGGTCGACATCATCACGGTGATGCCTTCGGCGACGAGGCCGGAGAGCAGCTCCTCGATCTGGCGCGTCGCGGCGGGATCGAGCTGCGAGGTCGGCTCGTCCAGGAAGAGCAATTCGGGCCTTAGCGCCCAGGCGCGGGCGATGGCGAGGCGCTGTTGCTCGCCGCCGGAGAGCAGGCGGGCCGGCTGGCTGGCGCGTTCGGCAAGGCCGAAGCGCTGCAGCGCCTGCGCCGCGCGGGCCTTGCGCTCGGTGCTATTGGCACCGGCGGCGGCGAGGGCGTGGGTGATATTGGCCTCGACCGAACGGCGCAGCATGATCGGCTTCTGGAAGACCATGGCATGGCGCTTGGCCCGGCCTTCGGCTCCGGCGGCCCAGCGCACCGCGCCGCGGCTCGGCGCCAGCAAGCCATGACAGAGGCGAAGGGTCAGCGACTTGCCGGCGCCGTTCGGCCCGAGCAGCACGGTGAGGCCGCCAGCCGGGATGGTGAAGCTGTTGGGTTCGACCAAGAGCTTGCCGTCGCCGGAGAAGGCGGCGGCCTCGACTGTGAGCGGCAGGATCGAGGTTACGCTCAGCATGACGGTTCAACCGGCATATCGGGCGCCGATGCGGCTGGCGCCGAAGGCGATGGCGTTGATAGCGAGCGTCAACGAGAGCAGGACGAGGCCGAGGCCGAGCGCGAGCGGCAGGTCACCCTTCGAGGTCTCCAGCGTGATCGCCGTCGTCATGGTGCGGGTGTAGCCGGCGATGTTGCCGCCGACGATCAGGACGGCGCCGACCTCGGCACTGGCCCGCCCGAAGCCGGCGAGCAGTGCCGTCGCCAGGGCAAAGCGCCCATCGAAGAGCAGGGTCGGGATGGCGCGCAGACCTTCGAGCCCGACCGAGCGCAGATGGTCGCGGTACTCGCTCCAGAGGTCCTCGATCACCTGCCGGGTCAGCGCGATCACGATCGGCAGGACGAGGATCACCTGCGCGATGATCATCGCCGTCGGCGTGAACAGCAGGCCGAGCGGTCCGAGCGGGCCGGAGCGCGAGAGCAGCAGGAAGACGGCAAGCCCGGCGACGACCGGCGGCAGGCCCATCAGCGCGTTCAGGCAAACGATGATGGCGGAGCGGCCCGGGAAACGCGCCAGTGCCAGCGCCGCGCCGAGTGGCAGGCCGATCAGCGCCGCGATTAGCACCGCGGTCAGCGTGACGCGCAACGACAGGAAGACGATGCCGAGGAAGCCGGGATCGAGCCCGACCACCAGGGCAAACGCCGCCTGAAAGATTGCGCCGACGTCCAAAACCTGCTCCCGCGCGCTTGCCTTGAGATTGCAAGCATTTGCAATTGGTAGAGTTCAATGCGACCAAATGCCAACATCGTAACCAGCGCAGGTGCGTGCAGGCTGATGCAGGATCAGACTTGGCTGACGACTGACGAGGCAGCGAACTATCTGCGTCTCAAAGAGCGCAAGCTCTACGAACTGGTCGGGCAAGGCGCGGTGCCCTGCACCAAGCTTTCCGGCAAGTGGCTGTTCCCGCGTGCTGGGCTCGACCGCTGGCTCGAGGCGGGCCTGTCACGGCCGGCCGGGTTCGACGCGGTCCCGCCGCCGCCGATCGTCGGCGGCAGCCAGGATTCGCTGCTGGAACTCGCCATCCGCGAATCCGGCTGCGGGCTGGCGCTGCTGGCCGAGGGGTCGCAGGCGGGGCTCGACCGGCTGGTGCGTAACGAGGTCGCCATCGCCGCATTGCATCTGCACGCGACGCCGGATGATGACGCCGCCAACCTCGCCGCGATCCGGGCTGAAGCCTCGCTGCACGATGCGGTCGTGATCAACTTCGCCCGGCGCGAGCAGGGGCTGCTGATCGCATCCGACAACCCGCTTGGAATCGACGGGCTCGGCGCGGCCATCGCAAAAGGCGCCCGCTTTGCTCAGCGCCAGCGCGGAGCGGGGGCGCAATTGTTGTTGCTGAGCCTGCTCGAACGGGCCGGGGTCTCGTCCGGCCGGATGGTCGTCGCCGACGGCGTCTGCGCCACCGGCCAGGATCTGGCGCTGGCGATCCGCTCTGGCCGGGCCGATTGCGGCATCGCGGCGCGCGCCATCGCCATGGCCTTCGGCCTCGCCTTCCTGCCGCTGGTCTGGGAGCACGTCGACCTGGTGATGCGCCGGCGGAGCTATTTCGAGCCGGCGACGCAGAAGCTGCTCGCCTGGATGCGCGGTGCCGACATGGCGGTGCGAGCAAGGGAGTTCGGCGGCTATGACCTGTCGACCAGTGGGAGCGTGCGGCTGAACCGCTAAGCAGACGCTTGCGAAACAAGCTTGCAAATGGGGCGGGCAATTGCAGCGCCTGTTGCGCTGGCGTCGGCATAGTCTTCCGGCGGAGTAAAGCAGGCGAGGACAGCCCGTGACGACCGATCTCGACAAGCTCGTGCAGGAGATGACCGGCTGGCGACGCGACCTGCACGCCCATCCGGAATTCGGCTTCGAAGAGACGCGCACCGGCGCCTTCGTCGCGGCCAAGCTGCGCGAGTTCGGCCTCGACGATGTCGCCGAGGGCATCGGCGGCACCGGCGTCGTCGGCACGCTGAAGCGCGGCAGCGGCAACCGGGCGATCGCATTGCGGGCCGACATGGACGCTTTGCGCATCCCCGAGCAAAGCGAGCAGCCGCACCGTTCGCAGACCCCCGGCGTCATGCATGCCTGCGGTCATGACGGCCACACCGCCATGCTGCTCGGCGCGGCGAAGCTCCTGGCGGAGGAGGGCGGTTTCGACGGCACCGTGCGCTTCGTCTTCCAGCCGGCCGAGGAATGGGGGCGCGGCGCGCTGGCCATGCTCGATGACGGGCTGATGGAGCGCTTTCCGTTCGAGGAGATCTACGGGTTGCACAATGCGCCGAGGCTGCCGGTCGGCAAATTCCAGACCCGCATTGGCCCGATCATGTCGGCGGAGGATAATTTCGAGATTATCCTCACCGGCGTCGGTGGCCACGCTGCTCGCCCGCATGTCGGCAACGAGACGCTGGTCGCCGCCTGCGCCCTCGTCACCAGCCTGCAGACGATTGTTTCGCGCCGCCTCAGTCCGGCTGACATCGCTGTGGTCTCGGTGACCGAGCTGGTCACTGACGGCACTCGCAACGCTCTGCCGGGTCAGGCACGCATCCTAGGCGATGCCCGCAGCTTCCACCCCGAGGTGAGCGCCGATATCGAGGCACAGATGCGCGTGATCAGCGAAGGCATCGCGCGCGCCTACAATGTCGAGCAGTCGGTGAGCTACACGCGCGAATTCGTGCCGCTGCTCAACCAGCCGGCTCAGACCGAGGCGGCACTGGAGGCGGCGCGGAACGTGCTCGGGCCTGAGAACGTCTCGGTGGTGTCGGAGCCCTTCACCGGCTCGGAGGATTTTGCCCGCTTCCTTGCGCATGTGCCGGGCTGCTTCTCTTTCGTCGGCAATGGCGACAGCGCTCCGCTGCACAACCCACGCTACGATTTTGATGACGAAGGGCTGATCCATGGCGCACGCTTCCACACCGAGATCGTCAGGCGGCGTCTGGCTGTGGCGTGATGGCGAACCTCGCAACTGAAGGACTCGTCGATATGCGCACGCGACCGGCCGTCACTAGCGATGCGGAGGCGATGAGCGCGGTCCTGCGCGCCATCATCGTCGCGTACGGGCGGGAGCGTCCCAGTGATCCCGACTTCGTTCTCGCGACTTATATTGCCCATCCCGACCGCGTCGCCTGCACGGTCGCGCTCGATGATGCCGGGACGGTCCTCGGCTTTCAGTCCCTGCGCCGGGCACGGCCTGGTGATCCCTATGGAACGCCCGATGGCTGGGGGAGCATCGGGACGCATGTCTCGCCGCGTGCCGGCCGGAAGGGTGTCGGCACGGTGCTGTTCGCGGTCACGCGGCAGGCTGCTTCGGAGGCGGGTATCGGCCGGATCGATGCCGCTATCCGCGACGACAACGCACTGGGCCTCGCCTATTACGAGGCGCGAGGCTTCCGGACCCACCGAATTGAAGACGGGGTGGTCCACAAGGTCTACACGGTGTCAGAGGGCTGACGAGCGGCCCTCATATCGTCGCCAGACACAGACCTTGTGCACATATTCCCGGTTGCGCTCGGCCTCGCCGAAGGGGGCGACCGGCCAGAGCCAGCTCTCATCTTCTTTCGGCAGCTCGACGCCGTACATCAGGTCGAGCCGGTCATGGATCGCTCCGCTGCGGTCGCGCTCGACCATCTCGACATCGCTGATCAGGCAGACATGGCCTTTGAAGCGGGAAAGATCCTCGAGATGCCAGGTGATGCAGCGGGCCGGCAGATTGTCGGGCAGGGCCGCGGCGCGTGCGGAGCTGTCCTCAAGCCAGTCGGCGACCGGCCAGGCGAGCTGCGAGAGCAGGTTGGCCGAGATGACGAGGTCGACGCTGTCGTCGGCAATGAGATCGGCGAGCGGGTCCTGCCGGCCCTCCTCCTCGCCGGCGAGCCAGGCCATGGCGCCGGTGAGGTCGCGGCTGAGGAGGCTGATCTTGCCCTGTCGCCAGAGCTTCAGGCGCAGCAGCGGCAGATGAACGATATCGACGAGCACGACCTGCTCGAAGCTGGCGCAGAGCGTGTCCAGCGGGATGTCGCGGGCTGGACCGGAGCCGAGCACCACGACCTTGCGCCGCTGCGGCAGGGAGGCTGCGACCTCGGCGATGATCGCGCGGCAGCGGGCCTGATGTGGTTCCCAGGCCTTGCGCTGGCGCCGGCCGCGCGACCAGAGCGCGATCCCTTCCCGCAGCAGGCCGAACCGGCGCGCCAGCGGCGCAGCCGGCGTCAGGGCCTGCAGCGCCAGCTCGGCGAGCATCAGAACATGATGCCGAAAAGTGGATGCCGGCTTTCGGTCGACATCATGCCCGCTGGAATCAGCCGAGCGCGCCGCGCGCCGCGACCGGCCAGACCGCCTCGACATGAGCGTCCGGGCCACCCAGGCCGCGCACGCAGACATACCAGTCGTGCAGGTTGACGGTCGGGTCGCAATGGCCGGGCACGAGCAGGACACGCTCGCCGCGATGCGGCACGGCGACGGGATCGCCGGTCAGGATGCCGTGCTCGTCGGAGGGCTTGGTGTAGATCACGCCGTCGCGCTGCCAGGGCACCGGCATCCCTGAATCGACCGCGGCGGCCTTGTGGCCGGCATCGACGATGGCGCGGTCCGGCACCGGCTTGCTCATCACCCCCGCGAGCACGAACAGCGCGTGCTGGAAGGTGCTGAAGGTCGAGCCGTCGGCCATGCGGTTACGGGCATAGTCGGCGTCCATGAAGATGTAGGAGCCGCATTGCAGCTCGTTCCAGACGCCGGAGCGGCTCTCCAGCTCGAAGGTTCCGGTACCGGCGCCGCCGACGGTCTCGCAGGCGAGGCCGGCCTGGGCGAGGCGCTCGATCGCATTGCGGGTGAGCAGTCCGGCGCGCTCGATCGCCTCGCTGCGCTCGTCGACCGAACGCATGTGCTGGGCCGAGCCGTGATAGGCCTGCACGCCGCGGAAGCGCAGCGTGTTGCTGCGCGCCACCGCCTCGGCGAGCCGGACCGCGGCCTCGCCGGGGGCGACGCCGCAACGGCGCCCGCCGATGTCGAGCTCGACCAGCACGTCGAGGACGACGTCGTTGCGTGCTGCCGCCTCGGCGGCCTCGCGCACGCCCTCGATATGGTCGACGCAGAGCCCGATTCGGGCCTCGCGCGCCAGCTTGGCCAGCCGGTCGAGCTTGGCGGCGCCGGCGATCTCATTGGTGACGAGCACGTCGGTGACGCCGCCGGCGACCAGGATCTCCGCTTCGCCGACCTTCTGGCAGCATTGCCCGACCGCACCATGGGCGATCTGGCGCAGGGCGATCTCCGGGCTCTTATGCGTCTTGGCATGGGGGCGCAGACGCACGCCCGTCGCCTCGGCGAAAGCCGCCATGGTGACGAGATTCCGCTCGAAGGCGTCGAGATCGATGATCAAGGCGGGCGTATCGATCTCGGCGAAGGACTGTCCGGGCCGGGCCGGCGGGGAAAGGGGCATGTGCTCTCGAATCTGGTGAATCAACTCATGTCCATCGGACGTCAGCTTCGTGTCCGGAGCAAGACCGGTAGTGGCGCTTGCATGGCGGCCATGTTAGGCCGCGCGCCATGAAGATCGGCCGCGTCACCGACGATACCTTTGCGCTCTTCGCCCGAGTCTGGCGCGAGCGCGGGCGGCAATACACGCCGCAACTCCTCGCCATCCTCGGTCTCGTCGTGGTCATCGCGGCGACGACGAGCTTCTATCCACTGCTGATCAAGGCGGCTTTCGACGCCTTCGCCGACCCGATCGGGGCCGAGGCGACCGGCTTCGTGCGCCGCATGGAGCGGCTGGTGTCGAAGTCGATCGATTTCGAGATCGGCGTGGTCAACGCCGTCGCGGTCGTCGTGGTGATCGTCACTGCGATCAAGGGCTTCTCGCTGCTGACCCAGACGGTGATGACCAACAGCGTCGTCAGCCGGATCGAGGCCGACATGCAGAGCGCGCTCTACGACCATCTGATCGATGCCGACCTGGCGCAGCTCCAGAGGGAAAACCCGGCCTCGCTCACGCAACGCTTCACCACCGACTTCACCTTCGTCAAGGAGGCGCTGACCCGGCTGGTCAACATCGCGGTCCGCGACGTGATGACGGCGATCGCGCTGGTCGGCGCCATGCTCTGGATCGACTGGAAGATGACGGCGGTCGTGCTGCTGATCGCGCCGGTCGTCGCCAGGCCGATCGGCCGGATCGGCAAGAAGCTGCGTCGGATGGCGGCCTCGCAGCAGGAGCAGACCGGGCTCATGGCGAGCCTGGTCACCGAGAGCCTGCAGGGCGCGCGCGTCGCCAAGACCGATTCGCTCGAGCCTTATCTGAAGGAGCGCGCGGCCGGGGCCTTCGAGACGATCCGGGCGCTGAAGATGAAGGCGGCCAATGCCCGCGGCCGGCTCGATCCATTGCTCGAGGTCGCCGGCGGGCTCGCGGTCGCCGGCGTGCTCTCGGCGATCGGCGTGCGCATCACCTCGGGCAGTTCCACCGTCGGCGACTTCACCGGCTATGTCTCGGCGCTGCTGCTGGCGGCCCAGCCGATGCGCTCGCTCGGCAATCTCAACGCCATCGTCCAGGAGGCTGGCGCCTCGCTGAAGCGCTATTACGCGCTGATCGACGAGAAGTCGCTGATCACCGAGCGCCCGGATGCCAGGCCGCTGGCGGTGAATGGTGGGGAGGTCGCCTTCTGCGACCTGCGTTTCCGTTATCGCGACGACCAGCGCGGGCTCGAAGGCATCGACCTCGTCGCCGAGGCCGGCAAGACCACGGCGCTGGTCGGCCGCTCCGGCTCCGGCAAATCGACCATGCTGGCGCTGGTGCCGCGGCTCTATGATCCCACCGAGGGCCGGGTCGAGATCGACGGGCAGGACATCCGCGACGTGACCCTGCGCAGCCTGCGCGGCCAGATCGGCGTGGTCAGCCAGGATGTCGTGCTGTTCGACGACACGGTGCGCGCCAATATCGGCTTCGGCCGTCCGGGTGCGAGCGAGGCGGACATCGTCGCGGCGGCCAGGGCGGCGGCGGCGCACGACTTCATCATGGCGATGCCCGACGGCTATGACACGAAGGTCGGCGAGCGCGGCTCGCGCCTTTCGGGCGGCGAACGCCAGCGCCTCGCCATCGCTCGCGCCATCCTCAAGGATGCCCCGATCCTGCTGCTCGACGAGGCGACCAGCGCACTCGACACCCAGTCGGAGCGATTGGTGCAGGAGGCACTGGCGGAGCTGATGAAGGGCCGGACGACGCTGGTCATCGCGCACCGGCTGTCGACCGTGCGCGAGGCCGACCAGATCGTCGTGCTCGACGAGGGCAAGGTGGTGGAGACCGGCGACCATGACGGGCTGATCGCGCGCGACGGTGCCTATGCGCGGCTCTACCGGCTGCAATTCGCGGAGGGCTAGAGCCATTCGCCTGGAGACCGAACGCCTCGTCCTCGACCTGCATGGCCTCGAGCATTTCGAGCCGCTCTGCGAGATGTGGGGCGATGCGGCGGTGGTGCATCATATCGGCCAGCCTTCGACGCCTCAGGACGCCTGGATGCGGCTGCTGCGCTATCGCGGGCTGTGGCCGCTGCTCGGCTACGGCTATTGGGTGTTGACCGAGAAGGCGAGCGGCCACTTTGTCGGGGATCTCGGTTTCGCCGATTTCCACCGGGCGATCGAGCCGTCGATCCGCGGTATCCCCGAAGCCGGCTGGGTGTTGGCAGGCTGGGCGCACGGACAGGGATTCGCGAGCGAGGCGCTCACCGCCGCACTCGCCTGGCTCGACGGGCAAGGCGCACACGACAGCTCAGTCTGCCTGATCGCGCCGGAAAACCAGCCGTCGCTGCGGCTGGCGCGACGCTTCGGCTTCCGGGACGAGCGCATCGTCAGCTTCTCCGGGCACGACACGCTGCTGCTGCGGCGGGCGCGGCCGACATAGCGCCAAGCTGGCGCGTCGGCGCTGCCGCAAGCACGTCGGGCATGCGCGCGTGGCGGGCAGCTGCTGACAGGAGCTGCCACATTCTGTTGGCAGTGTTCCGGCTTAAAAAATTGAAAGAGACTTTGCCGTGACGACCCCGACGAACGCCGCCGCGCCGGCGCGTAAGGCCACCCGCCGCGAATGGCTGGGCCTGATCGCGATCGCCTTCCCCTGCATGATCTATTCGATGGACCTGACGGTGCTGAACCTGGCGGTCCCGACACTGACGCGCGAGCTCAAGCCGACAGCGGGCGAACTACTCTGGATCATCGATATCTACGGCTTCATGGTCGCCGGATTCCTGATGACCATGGGCACGCTCGGCGACCGGATCGGCCGGCGCAAGCTCCTGCTGATCGGCGCGGCCGCCTTCGGCGTCGCCTCGACCGTCGCCGCCTTCTCGACCAGCACCGAGATGCTGATCGTGATGCGGGCGCTGCTTGGCATCGCCGGGGCGACACTGGCGCCCTCGACGCTCTCGCTGATCGCTGTGATGTTCGAGGACGAGACCGAGCGCACCTTCGCGATCTCGATGTGGATCGCCAGCTTCTCGGCTGGCGCCGTGATCGGACCGCTGATCGGCGGCGCGCTGATCGAGTATTTCTGGTGGGGCTCGGTCTTCCTGATCGCGGTGCCGCCGATGCTGATCCTGCTGGTGATCGGGCCGATCCTGCTGCCGGAATACAAGGCACCGCAGGCAGGGCGCCTCGATCTGCCGAGCGCTCTGCTCTCGCTGGCGACGATCCTGCCGGTGATCTACGGAATCAAGCACTGGGCCGAGTTCGGCCTCTCGGCCTCGGCCGCCGGCTGCATCGTCGCGGGACTGGTGTTCGGCGTGGTGTTCGCGCGCCGGCAGACGCGCCTCGCCGATCCGATGGTCGATCTCACCTTGTTCGGGATTGCCGCCTTCCGCGCGGCACTGGCGATCAACCTCGCCGGCATCATGGTGATGTTCGGCAGTTTCATCTTCATGGCGCAGTATCTGCAACTGGTCGCCGGGCTGACGCCGCTGGAAGCCGGCATCTGGTCGCTGCCTTCGGCAGTCGCCTTCACGCTCGCCTCCTTCGCGGTGACGCCGCTGTCCGTGCGCTTCAAGCCCGCGACGCTGATGGCCGGCGGCATGGTGCTCTCCGGCCTTGGTTTCGCTTGGCTCGCCTTCGCCCCGAACCTCGTCCAGATCGTCGCTTCATCGATCCTGTTTTCGATCGGCTTCACGCCAGTGATCGCGCTGACGACCGGGATCGTGGTCGGCTCGGCGCCGCAGGAGCGAGCGGGGGCGGCCTCGGCCATGTCCGAGACCAGTATCGAACTGGGCGGCGCGCTCGGCATCGCCGTCTTCGGTAGCCTCGGCGCGGCGCTCTATCGCCAGAGCATGGCGGGGCTTTCGGTCGCGGGTGTCGACAGCGCGACGCTGGCGCCGGCGCGCTCGACGCTCGGCGGGGCGCTCGCTGCAGCCGAGCAGCTGGCGCCCGACCAGTCGGCGCACCTGCTGCAGGCGGCGCGCGAGGCCTTCATGACGGGATTCCATGCGGTCGCGCTGATCGCGATCGCCGGCATGGTTTTCTGCATCGCCGTGGCGCTGACGGCGTTGCGCGATGCAAAGCCTTCGGCGGCGCACTGAAGACCGTCATTCTCAGGCTTGACCTGGGATCTCCTGGCGAGAAGGCGCTGACTAGCGCTTCACCCGGCCTGAGATGCTCGGGGCAAGCCCGAGCATGACGCTGCTCATGGCTCGCGCTGCAGCGCCTCGGCAGCCGCCGGGAAGCCGCGGAAGGAAAGTGGCAGCGTGACCTCGCGCTTGCCGGCGTCGAGATAGCGCATCTGGCCGGCCTCGCCGAAGCCGCGCCAGCGCTTGAAGACGTCGTCGCTCAGTGTCGCCTCGGCGAAGCAGCCACCGGGCAGGCAACGCTGGAAGACGGCGAGCGCCTCGTCCTTCTCGGCGACGACCACGCGCACGCTGGCCTTGTCGCCGAGCGCAAGGTTCGGCGGAACCTGGATCACCAGCTTGATCGGCTCGCTCTTGACCGGGCGGCCGATGGCAACCAGCGCGATCGGGCCGCGCTGGCCCTGCTGTTCCAGGGTCTGGACGATTTCGCAGACGCGGGCTGCAACGCTCTGCTGGCAGCGCAGGATCCAGTCGCCATAGCTTGCGGTGGTGTTGTCGGGCTGGGAGACGGCACCGGGCGTCGGGGTCGCCTGGGCCTGGACCGGGCGCGGCTGGGCGGGGCGTTGCGCCGGAGCCTGGGCAAAAGCGGTTCCTGCCATGAGCGCGGCGGAGAGGGCGAGGGCAGTCTGTCGTCTCAGCATGGCTGCAATGGTCCAAAGCGGGCAATCGCCGACTTCAAGACCAGGAGTGACCGCCGCGCAAGTCGAAGTTGTGAACGGCTGTCAAGGATGCCAGCCGCTCTCCTGCGCCGGAGCCTCGTCCTTGACCTCCTGGGCGCGCGCTTCCTCGACCACCGCGAAGACCGCGCGCAGCGCCGCCTCGACGCCTTCGCCCGAGGCGGCCGACAGCGCGATCGGCGTGCGGCCGCTGGCGCGCTTCAGGCGGGCGAGCTGTTCCTTGCGCGCCTCCGGCGTCAGCGCGTCGACCTTGGAGAGCGCGACGATCTCCGGCTTCTCGTCGAGGTCGGCGCCATAGGCGGCAAGCTCCTTGCGCACCGTCTTGTAGGCCTTGCCGGCATGCTCGGTCGTGCCCTCGACGAGGTGCAGCAGCACGCGGCAGCGCTCGATATGGCCGAGGAAGCGGTCGCCGAGGCCATGGCCCTCATGCGCGCCTTCGATCAGGCCGGGGATGTCGGCGAGTACCATCTCGCGCGCATCGACACGGACGACGCCGAGGCCGGGGTGCAGCGTGGTGAAGGGATAATCGGCGATCTTCGGCTTGGCCGCCGTCACCGTGGCGAGGAAGGTCGACTTGCCGGCATTGGGCAGGCCGACGAGGCCGGCATCGGCGATCAGCTTGAGCCGCAGCCAGACCCAGCGCTCCTCGCCCGGCAGGCCGGGATTGGCATGGCGCGGTGCCTGGTTGGTCGAGGTCTTGAAATAGGCGTTGCCGAAGCCGCCGTTGCCGCCCTTGCACAGGACGAAGCGCTGGCCGGGCTCGGTCAAGTCGGCGATCAGCGTCTCGCCGTCCTCGTCGAGGATCTCGGTGCCCGGGGGGACCTTCAGGACGATCGCCGGGCCATTGGCGCCATGGCGGTCCTTGCCCATGCCGTGCTCGCCGATCCTGGCCTTGAAGTGCTGCTGGAAGCGGAAGTCGATCAGCGTGTTCAGGCCCTGGACGCATTCGACCACGACGTCGCCGCCGCGCCCGCCATCGCCGCCATTGGGCCCGCCGAACTCGATGAACTTCTCGCGCCGGAACGAGACGCAGCCGGCGCCGCCGTCACCGGCTTTCACATAGATCTTGGCTTGGTCGAGGAATTTCATGGAGGAGTAGGTAGTCGCATGAGCGCAGGAGAGCAATGCGTCGCGACGCTTCTCCGGTCCGACTGCGTCGCTCTTTTCCGAAATTATGTTGCAGTGCAGCAACGAATGCCCATCTCGGACGTTGTCACCCGCCAGCACCACTCCGGCAACTGACGACACAAGGGCCATCACGATGCGAAAGCTCTCCGACACGATCGCCCGCCTATCGGCCTACCGCACCCAGCTGGGGGGCGGGGCGAATATCGATGCGTCTGGCCGCCTCGGCACCTTGCCGGAGTTCGGCAGCAATCCCGGTGCGCTGCTCGCCCGGAGCTATCTTCCGCCCGGGCTTCCCACCGGCGCTCCTCTCGTCGTGGTGCTGCATGGCTGCACCCAGACTGCTTCCGGCTACGATCTTGGCTCCGGCTGGTCGACACTGGCCGATCGCGACGGCTTTGCGCTGCTTTTTCCCGAGCAGCAGCGCGCCAACAACGCCAATCTCTGCTTCAACTGGTTCGAGCCGGGCGATACGCAACGCGGCAAGGGCGAGGCGCTGTCGATCAGCCAGATGATCGAAGCGATGATCGCACGCCATGGCCTCGATCGGGGCCGCGTCTTCATTACGGGCTTGTCGGCGGGCGGGGCCATGGCCGGCGTCATGCTCGCGACCTATCCCGAGCTCTTCGCCGGTGGCGCGATCATTGCGGGTCTGCCCTATGGCGTCGCAGCCACCATTCCCGAAGCCTTCGACCGCATGCGGGCCCATGGGCTGCCCGGGGAGAAAAGGCTGCAGGATCTGGTGCGCTCCGCCTCGCGGCATGATGGGCCATGGCCGACAATTTCGATCTGGCAGGGCAGCGCCGACCGCACCGTCGCCCCTGCCAATGCCGCAGCGCTCATCGCGCAGTGGCGCGGTGTCCACGACCTGCCTGCCGAGCCGTCCGCGAGCGAATCGGTGGACGGCCAGAGGCGCCGGGTCTGGCGTGACGCCGATGGCCGCAACCTGATCGAGGAGTACAGCATTGCCGGAATGGGCCATGGTACGCCGATCGCCGGCGACGGAATCGGCCGACCGGGGCCGTATATGCTGGCCGCCGGCATTTCCTCGACACAGCGGGTCGCCCGGTTCTGGGGGCTGGCGGCCGGTGAGGCAGAGAAGGCCAGGCCGGACGCGAAAACGCCGGCTGTTCCGCTCCCGGTGCAAGAGCCTGCCATCGCCGCCGGTCCGGCGCAGCCGGAGCCTGAACCGCCGCGCGTGATCGATCGGTCGGCTACGCGGCCTGCAGCCACTGGCGTGCGCAAGATCATCGAGGACGCGCTGCGCTCAGCCGGCCTAATGCGGTGAAGAAGGATTTCGACCCCGCCCGGGAGGGCGGGGCCGAGGGCTTCAAGCGAGGCAGGGCTCCTCGCTGAAGCTGTCAGCCTGCTGCTGCTGTTCGGCCGCCGGCAGCGGCGCCCAGCCGGAGGCGCTCCAGCTCTTCAGCGCCGCCCAGGTCGAGCGGTCGAGCCGGAACTGCTCGCAGGGGAACAGGCCGCCACGCGCCGGCAGCGACTTCAGGAAGGAGCCCTCCTGCCGAAAGCCGCTCTTCTCCAGCACCCGGCGCGAGGCCGGATTGATGACGCGGGTGTCGGCCTCGACCGCATCGATCTCGACCAGCGAGAACATTGTGTCGATCAGCGCCTGCACCGCCTCGGTGGCATAGCCCTTGTTCCAGTGCGGCGTGCCGAGCCAGTAGCCGATGAACGGCCGTCCGGTCGCCTGCTTGTGCGCGCCGATCATGCCGATCAGTTCGTTCGGCTTCTCGCGCGGGGTGATCGCCAGCACGAGGTGCTCGCCGAGCGCGTTGCCCTTGCGCGTCGCGAAGACGAAGGGGTCGACCGCCTGGGTCGGATAGGGATGCGGAATCGAGGCGGTCATCTCGGCCACGGCCTTCTCGCCGGCGAGGCGCAGGATGGCGGTGGCGTCGGCGATCCGCGGCCAGCGCAGCCACAGCCGCCTGGTCTCGAGCCGGAAGACGTCGTCTCTCGTCAATTCGGGGAACATCGGGTCTCTCCGTCGGCGCAAACGAAAGGGGGAGATGGGCTTTGGTCCCATCTCCCCCTCGCTGACCTTCGGGAAACCCGCTTTCGGGCTTTTATTCCCTTGATCCGTCCGGTTCGATGGAACCGGCGGATCGAGAACATTCCCTATCCGCCGTTTATTCTGCGGCCTCTTGGGCCGGGACTACGTTCACGAAAGCTCGGCCGAGCTTCGTCGTGAATCGGACGCGACCGTTCGACGTGGCAAAGAGCGTATGGTCTTTGCCCATGCCGACGTTCACGCCGGCGTGCCATTTGGTGCCGCGCTGACGAATGATGATGTTGCCCGGCACGACCACCTGGTCGCCGAAACGCTTCACGCCGAGGCGCTTGCTTTCGGAGTCGCGACCATTGCGGGACGAGCCGCCTGCCTTTTTGTGAGCCATAACGCCCTACCTCAAAAACTCTTCAGTCGATGTAACCCGAATCGGCGGCAAAAGCCACCCCGACCGGGCATGAAGCTGCGCGGTGCCTGTCAGCGCCGGTCAGTAGTCTTCGCCGGAAGCGAGCTCGGCCTGGTCGGCCTTGGCCCGCGGCGGCTTGCCGGCGAGCAGCTCCTTGGCCTGCTCGACCCACTCCTCGCGGGTGGCGCGGCCACGAAGCTTGAGCTCCTCGTCCCACTTGGCGATATCGGCCTCGGTCCAGGCGGCGATGTCGTTCCAGGAGGTGATGCCGGCGGCGCGCAGCTTCTTCTCGATGGTTGGGCCGACGCCCGAGATCAGCGAGAGGTTGGAGGCGTCGAGGCCTTCGGCCTTGGCGTCAGCCTTGGCCTTCGCCGGCTTGGCCGCAGCCTTGCCCTTGACGGTTTCGCTGCCGGCCTTGAGCGCGACCGGGGCAGCTTCGCCCTTCTTCATCTCCGGCTTCTTGCCGCCGGTGAGGATGTCGGTGATGCGCACCACGGTCAGCTCGGCGCGGAAGCCGCGCTTGCGCTTCGAATTCTGGCGGCGACGCTTCTTGAAGGCAATGACCTTCTCGCCGCGGGCCTGCTCGACGATCTCGCCGGCGACGGTGATGTCGCCGAGGAAGGGGGCGCCGATCGTCGACTTCTCGCCATCGGTCAGCATCAGGACGGAGCCGAAAGCGACGGTGTCGCCCGGGTTGCCCTCGATCTTGGCGACGGTGATGCGGTCATTGGCGGCGACGCGGAACTGCTTGCCGCCGGTCTTGATGACTGCGAACATCTTAGTGTTCTCCATGTTGAGCCCCGCCCTGTCATGTGCCCTCAGAAGGGCGCACGCGGGACGGCTTTTTGGCAGTCGGTTGCGTGGTCGGGTTTGCTCTTTGAGGCCCACTGCGCCTGCCGCATCGAAGCGGCAAGGTCGGCGGCAGCCAAAAGAGATCAGGCGCGGGTTTCCCCACGCCGGACGCGGCTTCCTAGTCGCGCAGGGGCGAGCCGTCAAGGAAAAGCAGCATGGCAGCGATTGATTTCAGGGCGATGACGGCGTTGTGGATGCATTGCTCCGGAAAGGCTTGTGCAGCGGGGATGCAGTGTGTAGTAAGCACCCCGCCTCGACCAGAGCGACCGCGGACAGGTGGCAGAGTGGTTGAATGCACCGCACTCGAAATGCGGCATACCCGCAAGGGTATCGGGGGTTCAAATCCCTCCCTGTCCGCCATATTTTCTCATAAAATATTGATTTTGCTCAGAATTTTTTAAAGCAATCGCCGCCGACTCACAAAATCGCCTACAAAAGCCCAGTTGCTGAGAAAAATCGCCGCGCCGATCTACGCAGCTTCGGTCGTTTTTGCCTCTGCGGCAGCGATGTGCGCATGCAGACCTCGCATCGGACGAGAATTAGAGGTCGTGCAGCTCGCGCAGAGAGCCCTAGTCCCAAAGACTGAAGCATCGAACGAAATCCTCAGAAAGCGTGGTTATTTCAATGAGTTGCCGGACCGCTCCGGGACCAAATCCATTGTGAGGGCCGACTGAACGCGTTAGGATATGAATGCGCGTTCAAGTTGCGTGCCGCGTAATGAAACTCCGATTCGGCGAGAAGCTCACACCGAGGTCGGGCATGTGCAGGAGGGAATCAATGCGGTGCAGTCGGCTGAGCGAGAACGGACTTCTATGCCGGCGCGATCGCCGAGTTGAGCGCGGCCAAACCAGCTGAGAATTTTGCCGTGCTGTGATGCGATATCTGATCAGGGTAGCTGACGATGCTCTCGAATCTCTGGCTTTGGCAGCGATTGAGGCCTGTTGCCTAGGAGACGGACAAGGCCGAGATTTCGAGCATGTTGAGACATATGGTTATCTGTGGGGGTACAGGAAAATCGCTCCCGACCTCACGACGATTTTCATCGCGAAAGCTTCGGTCAGCATCTCGGCATGCCGAGGCGACAGCTATGTCATTCCAAACCCCCAAGCGTTACCGTTGAAGGATAACTTCGTCGCGCGGTGGTCACCTCACCTGGCATTCCTCGGGGAGTTTCACTCGCATCCGTTCAAAGATTTCGCGTCGGTCAGACAGTCACGCGGTTTTGAGTTCTCTGAGCAGGATATCGATTCATTCGTTGGGGATGACCCTCTTTGGTCGCGGAGCAGCAACAATCCGATTATGCTCGTCATCACGGTTTGTCGCCTATCACAGGTCCGGGCTTCGTGGTGCTCGCAGCCGAGAGGCAACGTGTTCACCTTCTCAGTAGGAGAATTTAGGTTCTGGCTGAATGCCGCGGTCGGGTTCGTTAGCGAGAACGGCGACCGCTACTACACAGAGAACCGGCGCTCGGCGGCAACGCTTGATCTAAATTCTCGATACTTCAACCTTCAAAACGATCGAATTCACGAGCTCGCTGGATGATTCGGCTTCAGTCGGGGAGTCTAAGTCGCTGCTTATGTCGCTAACGCTCGCCGAGCTTCCACTTCCGCAAATGGCCCATAGCAGACAATGGGAGGGTCCGCTTTCCGGCCGGTTGGCCAGCGTCATCATGCGAGGGTCATGTTCAGGGGGGCGGGACCTTCGGAACGCAAGCTTCCGGGCGCATCGAAGCTTCGCGTTTCGACGAGTGAGATATGCCTAAGCGGTAGCAGCGTTCGACAGCTTGGTGACGCGAGCGGGCGGGAGGCTAAGTGACGTCTCTTCTCAACCGGTTGGAAACGCTCTATAAAAATGCGACGCACTACTGGCTTCTTGAACGGAGCGCCGGTGGGTAGTCGTGTTAATAAATTGCGCAGTGTGACAGGCTCCTCAAGATGGCCTTTTCGGTCGCATCCTTTCTTCGAAATCATGGCCCAACACGGGCCTCGACGATTGCGGCGGCGCTGCAAGCTGAAGGACTATCAGCTGAGGCGGCCCGGCAGCGCGTCTCGAGGACGTCAGCGCCAGTGCGGCGCTTCCCCATTCCCCTGCTGCCGAAGCGGGAGGGCTACCTTTATCTCGATGGCCAACGCAACACCGAGCAGTTCTGGGAGCACCTCCTTAGGGATCTACGGGCAACAGGATCGGTCTATGGCGCGGCGATAGACGGCATGCTGGCCCGGGGCGGCACGATCCTCGCTGAGGACTTTCCAACCATCAGCGGCGCACCCGCCAGGCCCCAGAAGAAGCAGCTTGCAGCCGACCTCGTGCTGAAGCGGTTGCAGGCGGCGGGCGCCGTCTCGGCCATCCACGATCCCGACGTCGGAGACCTGTTGATTGCTCGGGGCTTCACCGAGCGCACCGGAAAGGCGCCACTGAAAGCGCGCCGATTGGCCGAGGTTGTTCTGCTCGATGGCGTGCGCGAGTGGGCGCGCAAAATGGGGATGGCGTCATACAACTCGATCACCATCCGCGGGGAAGATGCGCACCAGCTCGTCGGCGCCTTCGCCTTCGACCTCGGCGGACCAAGCTTCCTTCTGCCCCTTCAAGGGCCGGCCGGTAAGAATGGCTTCGTCGTGGCCGATGTCTTCGCCGATGGCACCCTGACGCCGCCGCAGCTCCAGTTCTTCATCCGCAAAGCTGGGATGTTGAAAGCCAGCCTTCCGGACATCGGGGTGCTGTCGATCCTGGTCGCCGATAGTTTCAGCGGTCCTGCGCTAACAGCGGGGCACGCCGCTGGCATCATGCTGGCCACGCCGAAGGATCTGTTCGGCCAGCGGGTCGGCAGCGCTATGCGCACTCTGCTGGAGACCCTTCGCAACGCGGCGGGCTACGCGTCGACGAGCCCAGACCGGCTGGTCTACCTTCTCGACAACCTAGTCGATATCGAAGGGCGTGCTGGCAATCTGCGCGGCATCCTCTTCGAGCTGGTCGCCGGCTACTTAGCGCGCCGCGACGCTGTCTCGATCGACATCGGCGTCGTCGCGACCGATCCGGAAACCGGGCGCAAGGTGGAGATCGATGTGCAGAAGGTGACGGCGCAGGCTGCCGCCGTCACTGCGATCGAATGCAAGGGCAAGGGACCAGGCGGGATTGTTGGCGCCGAGGAGGTCCGCCGGTGGCTTGCCAAAATCCCGACCATCAAGGCTCACTATCGCAGTCACCGTTATTTCTGCGAAGCCGAAGTCAACTTCGAACTCTGGACGTCTGGCACATTCGACCCCGAGGCCCTGACCCTACTTGAGGCGGAGAAAGCCCGCAGGACGCGCACCCCGATCGGGTGGCGGGACGGGGCCAGCGTGCTTGAGATGGCCGCGACGGCGAAAGAAAAAGCGGTCGCAGACGCGTTGTTCCAGCATTATCTGAAGCACCCGCTTTCCGAGGTCGTCGTGCAGATCAACGGCGAAGCGGTTCCGGGCGCGACCGAAGGCATCGCCCCGGAGATGAGGGGCTATTTCAGCTACGCCAGTGTCAACTCAAGGGCGGCCGAAAGCCAGGCTGCGCCGCCGCCCGCACCTCAGCCGCTAGCCTTGCCGGCGCCCTAGTCAGTAGCCATGGCCTCGACCCTGCGAAATCTGATCCAGCGCTACCTCCATGGGATGACCCACGCGGTGCTGGACGTGGAGCCGAGGCGTTTGGCCAATCTGGAAATTCCGAACGTGGAAGGATTGTCGAAAACCAGCGGATCGACTTGGCCTTGGACGACTTGTCGGAGACGAAGCTGGCGCAGCTCGGCCTGACCTAGATGGCGGCAGCAGCGATTGATGAATTTCGGTTCAATGTCTTGGCAGACTACATCCACGGGTTGTAGCGTTGGTCTCGCATCGGAATGCGATCCAGGGTGTGATTCAACGAGGGGAATCGTTGAGAAGCGACGACGCAGGCTTGGCTGAATCTGCCGCGGAATTTCCGTCAGTTGATGACGTGAAGCCGGCCGAGGAAGGGGGCCCCACCGCCCGGATAGGATTCAGCTATCAAGACGAGGTCGCCGTCGGCCTCGTGCTAGAGATGCTCGCTAAGCCCAGTATCACCAAGATCCACTGCGAGACACACGACGACATGATCGTTGTGTCCATCGAGGACAATCCTGAAGACGGGACCCCCCTCTTCATTGCCGAATATGTGCAAATAAAAGGGGGTGGCGCTGAGACACTCTACTCGGTCGCCAACCTTTGCTCGCGAGAGGACAAGAAGCCCGGGAGCTCGCTTTACGAGACCTCGCTCGGGCGTGATCGCCATCGAGAAGCTTCGCGATTTCGGCTGATTACAAACCGGCCCGTCAAGAGCGAGCTCGAAATTCTCACCTATCCTCTAGGGGCACCTGGCCGAGAGGTGGACGGGGAGCGATTCAGAGCCCTCTTGGACGACATTGGCGGTCGAATGCCGGGTGTCACCTCTGCCAAGGGAAACGCGGGCAAGTATTGGTGTAGCAACTGCCTGTGGGAGGTTCGCGCCGAGGTCCACAACGTACGCGACGCGAATCTACGCTCCATCCTCCAGCTCGCCCACAATGACGGTTGGAAGATCGTCTACGAACAGGCTGAAGAGCTGCTGACCGAGTTGTTGGCTCGGATGAAGGCGGCTGGCGAAGCGCGCTGGGAGCCCGATCGAGCGAAAAAGATCATCCTTCGGCGGGAGCTCGTGGCGTGGTGGAACCGCCGACGCCAAGAACTCATCGAAGGTGTCTCCAATACGGCGGGAGGAAAGCTCTCGACGAAGCTGAGCGACATAGGCTCGGAAGACAGCCAGATCGCTATGGCGGTCGATTTACGGCGTCGATACGGCGCGGCCGTGCGAACGTCGCGTTACATGGAAGACGGTCAGCTCGAGCGACTGCAGCTGCTGGTCCAATCCAAAATGGCCACCCTTCGCAGTGCGTATGTTGCAGGCGAAATCGACCCGTCAGGTCAGGCGTTTCACGCTCTTTGCTTGAAGGAGATCGATCAGATCGCCCAAAACGAGATTGTCGACGGAACGGATGCGGCCGGCTTTCTGAAAGGCTGCATGTACGACATCGCCGATCGGTGCCTGCACCGCTTTAGTCGGCCGATCCGATGAGGTCGCTAAACCGACTCGGTACACGCCCGGCCAGCCTGCCGCTCGCGGCCGACGACATCGTTGAATTTCACGCGGCGCGGCTTCTGCTGTTGACCCTTCTGTGCGGCGTTAGCGGCCGCATCGAGGGCCTCACGAAGATGGCGAAGCTGGATTTTTTCTCTCGTTACCCGGAGTTCTTCGAGGCCGCAGCTCAAACGCAGGCGAAACCAGTGCCCTCTCACGAGCCTTCTGCAGCCGTCGAGTCCGCCATGGTCCGTCACCACTACGGCCCTTGGGACAAACGATACTACCACGTCCTCGCCCACCTAGAGGCGAAGCAACTTATCAAGATCACGAAGGTCAAGAAGACCTACGTCATTGCGTTGACCGAAATAGGTAAAGAGCGAGCTCAGCGTATCGCTGAAAAGCCTTCCTTCCAGCCGCTGGCCGCCAGGATGCGCGAGATCAAAAAGGTTTTCGGACTACGCACCGGAAGCTCGTTGAAAAACATGATCTACAACATGTTCGACTCTGAAGTTAGCCGCCGACCTCTGGGCGAGATAATCGAGAAATGACTGGGCACTATCTCTCCGTTGGCCGAGTTGAACGACGGCTCTGGACCGGCAACACGGAGGCGATCGCCTTCGAGCCGGGCGTCAATCTTCTGATCGGACGCCCAAACACAGGGAAAACCCAGTGGCTCAAGATCATCGACTTCCTGCTGGGTGATCCGGATCCGTTCGAAAGCCGTTTCGACGAAGTCTTATCCGAGAAATACGAGGCCGCCGCAGCCGAGTTTCTCATCGGTTCAGAGAAACTGGTCGTGGAACGCCGTTGGCGCGAAGCCGGCATGAAGACCAAGGCCATCGTCGATGGAGAGGTAATCGACGCCGTTGAATTCCAGCATAGGCTGATGGCCAAGCTCGGGATTCCCGTCCTTCACTATCCAAAGGGCAACCCCCAGTCCGGCCAGACGTGGCCGGAGCTGAGTTTTCGGTCCCTGCTTCGCCACATTCATCGGCGGCAAGGGTTCTGGTCTGACTTAGCCGACAAACAACCCGAAGGTGAGCAGCACGCCTGCCTGCTTCAGTTCGGCGGGATTGCCGAGCTCATCTATTCCGACGAGTACGGAGATCTGATCGAGCTCACACTGGAAGCCCGGCGGCTCACGGCTCGGCTCGAACAATACAACTGGACTCTCGATGCTCTCGCTCGCGACCTGCTCGACGAGAATGATCCGATCAGGGCGGGCGTTACAAAGGCCGCTATCGAAGCTGGTGACAAAGAGGTCACAAACCAAATTCTTGAATTGCGAGCCAAGCGGATCGCAGTGATCGATGAGGCTTCCCAGGGTGTCGCCAGCGCCCAATCCTCACGCGTGGCTCACCTCAGCGCCGAGCGCGCGCGGCTCCTAGTGGAGCGTGAGACAAGCGAAAGGCATGGACGAGAGACTGCCGATCGTCTGGCCGACATGCTGCGATATCGGGCTGATTTGACGGAGGAGCTCACGCGTCTCGCGAGAGCACACGATGCCGGCGAGCTTCTCGCCGATCTGCGGATCACGCACTGCCCCGCGTGCGACCAAGTGCTCAAGGCACGCGAGAGAAGTGCCGACCACTGCCACCTTTGCCATCAGCACCTTCCCGATGAGCCTGAGATGTCCGAATTGGGAGACGCTCGGTTGCTCTTCGAGCAGGAGCGCCTGCAAGGCGAGGTCAAAGAAGCCTCCGACCTTGTCGGTCTGCTAAACCGGGATCTTGAGATCCAAAGGAAGGGTTGGACACGGCGCAAGGAAGAGCTTCGCCAGATCGAGAATGAACTCGAACCAGCCCGCGCGGCCGTCTCAGCGCTGATTCAAGAGAACGTCAGTGGTATCGATGTCGAGCTCGGCCGCCTGAGCGAACGCCAGCGCCAAATCACGCGGTTGAAGACCGCGCTAAAATCAGGTGAGGATCTGAAGGCGCAGGTTGATGCGATCCAAAAAAGGATCGAGCCGCTTCAGGAGATCGTCGACACCATCCTGCAGTCGGTCGACTTCCAAGCCCCCGCAGACTGGCTTGCGGAAGGGATGAATGCCTATCTGACACGGATCGAACAGCTCAAGCCGGGCGCCTGGAGTCACAGTCCTGTCAACATCACTTTCAACAGGCGCTCGTTCGAATTCCGCGTCGGGAAAAGGCGTTGGTCGGCCGCGCTCGGGGGAAGCGATACTCTGTATTTTTTGATGGCTTACCACTACGGGCTTCTAAGCCTCAGCGACAAACCGGGCATGCACTATCCGGGAATCTCGGTGATCGACTTACCTGGCGACTTTCTCGGAGAGTCGGTGGAGGACAAGGAAAATTTCATCGTTAAGCCCTTCATCGAGCTTCTGTCTCGCGAGAGCTTCGAAGGAGCCCAGGTGATCATCACAGGTGCCGCCTTCGACGGTTTGACCTCGGTTCGACGCCAGACTTTGCACGAAGTCTTCAAGGGCCAGTAGCGATCTTTCCAATCCGTGCAGTTTATGAAAGGCGCGAAAAGCCGCTGCTCGATAGCAGTCCTGCCTGGTGCTCTAAGTTAGAACGGCATCCCAATCCGTTGGCTCAGCCGCTTCGACAGGAGCCGACGATGCGATCGCGGCCACGACAACGAGGCGCAAGGGAAGCTCGCCCGGCTGATACAGGGGGCGTCGGCTTGGCAAGCGGGTAGTATCAGCAGCTGCCGGTGTTGATTGACATGGAAACTCTGCGCCGAACTACGATCACGCCCGCTTCCTCCTGAAGCCCGCAAGATCCACCTTGGGGTCGATAAGTTTTAGACACACATCGCGCGTAGTTTCATCAATAATGTAGTCTTCCGGACGTGCTTGTAGGCGAGGGTGGTAGCCGCGGATCCAGAGTCCAGCCTTTACCTCGCCTAATTTCGTGCGAGCGAAACTGACAACATCATCGAAAGCTGCGCCCTTTTTCTGCTCTTGTGCCCTGGCCAGCTCGAATTCACGGATGCGCTGGCTAAGGAGCCGGTTAACGCCGACGTAGTCGTCATCGCTGATCGCCGCGACCTCCCGGGGAATTCGGCCGCCCAGATCTCGGTGCGGGGCGTTGAACCACCCGTCGGCCTCTCCACCCAATCCCTGCCAGGCTTCCGATTTCAGCCGGCCGACACGGCTATCGGCTGCTGCCTGCTCCTTCTGCGCCTTGGCCAGCTCGCGCGCGGCGCGCTCCAGGGCCTTACGTTCCATTTGGCGGTGGAGCTCGCCAGTCAGCGGCAGCCCCATCAGATCCATATCTGGCTCGGGGCGGCTCTGGATTTGCCATCGAAGATTCACCAAGTCGCCGCGGAACGATCGCCACGGCATGTCGTCGAGATGGAGGGCCTTCTTCGGCGAAAAATCGCGACCGGGCATGATCTGATCGGCCCATGCTCTGATGTCGAATGCCTCTGTCTCCCCGGGAGGAAGGTCCTTCAACGCATCTAGAACGCACGATTCGAGGTCATCGAACCGCTTGGCGGGGCGCTCTCGAAGCTCGCGCGCCTTTTCAACCACCTTTCTCAGCCCTGGCGAAGCGCGCCATCCATCGCCGTCTCCCGTGGCCGTGAGGACCCCGCTGGCGTCGAGAAACTTCAGATATTCACGAACCGCGTATATGGCGATCTGGAAATCTGCGGCTTTTCGCCGGGCCACGTCGATGACCTCGCGGCTGAGCTCCCTGAAGTACGCATCGACCCAGCCCTGATCCTCGGTCATGAAGTAGGTCTCGGCGAGGCCAAACTCCGGATATCCCGCCCCGAGAAACATCTGCAGGACTGCGGCCTGCCACTGCGCAAGAGGCACGGTAAAGCAGCCCGACCCCCTGACTTCGGTATCGATGTAGTCGTCTAGCCCATCGCCGCGGATTGCCTTCTCCGCCTTCCCGGAGCCAGGCACCTTGGCGGGTCGTCGATGCTGGTATTTGCTGACGACGTCGGAGGCAGCCTTGTCGATGGCCTTCGCTCTGTCGTGGGCACGCTTACGGGCCCGCTGGCGCGCCTCACCGTCCAACGGATTGTGGAGCCAGCTCCGTTCGGCTTTGAACAGGATGATGTCGGCGAGCTCGCCAAGCTTCATATGCCGAAAGGGCGACAGGTTGATCTCGATCGCTCCGATGTTGAGCCTTTTAATTTCGGCGATCTTCTCGGGCCCGCATGCGTGGGTGACCTTGAATTCAACGATGAGTGGCCGCCCTCGCTTCACCAGCAAGACGTCCGGGATGACCGCACCCGTCTTCCTTTCTAGAATGGCCTTATCGAATTTGCGGATGCCGGCGGGCACCACAACCTCTTCTTCGCCAGCTTCCGTCACCTTCCGCGGAGGGAGCATGAATTCAAGATGTTGGTCGACGACTTCCTTGGCGAACTTGTGCAGGGCAGTTTCGCCTGCCGATGTGCAGGTGAGGCCTGCTACGCCGTGATGGGCGAAGTGAGCGGCCCGCTTATCATCTTTCGTCCTTGCGACCATTCGGCGATCGCAGCCCGGGCAGATGCAATTGCAGGCCAGGCCCCTCGGCACGTCACGAATCGAAACGAGCCTGCCGTGTTCGTCAACGGCGACGATGGACATCCCATTCCGCCCACAATCGAAAAGCGCGTCGAGCGAGATGTCCAAAACGCTCGATTTTTTTATCGGCTCAGCCATTAAGCGAGGCGACCATAGGTCAGATCGCGGCGCAAGGCCCTACGATCCGCCAAACCGTTACTGCTGACATTGGCCTGCTGCCAGTTCTGGCGACGCTCAGTTGAGCTATTCCACCTTCTTTTCGAACTCGGCCGGGCTGAGATAGCCGATGGTCGAGTGCCTGCGGATGGTGTTGTAGAACCGCTCGATGTAGTCGAACACATCCGCTAAGGCGGCGTCGGGGGGCGGTAGACCTTGCCCCTAATCCGCTCGGTTTTCAGGGATAAGGAGAAGCTCTCCATCGCGGCATTGTCGAACAGGTGACGCCGCTCTGGGCTAGCAGCTCCTGGAAGTGCTGGCTGGTGCATTGGCTGCCCTGATCGGAGCGATGCATCTGGGCGCCCGGCTTGCCGCGGCGGCATATCACCATGATAAGCGCGTCGGTGACGAGTCCCGCCGTCATCTCAGCCTTCATCGACCAGCCGACGACAGAGCGCGAGGTTTGATGCCGCGTCCAGATTGTGCATCCTCGTGTACAGACAGCAACGTCTGTCGGGGGGAGAGATGATCGAACACCTGCAGGCGGGAAAGACCGCCAACTTTTTCGCGCTCAGCGAGCCACTAACGGACGGTGATATCGAGGCGCTGTTCGATCAGCTCCGAGCGGGCCAGCCCACCGCTCAGGCAAACCTGTTCCGCCATCGCCGCGAGGTCTCAGGGGCATCGATTTGGTCGGCGATCTCGTTCCTCTACGAGCAATCGCCATCATTTCTCCCCGAACAGGCCCACGTGCGTGAGCTGGCCTGCGGCTTCCTTATGGTGGTCGAGCATCGTGGGCACGTCGCTGTGTTCAAATCCCGTCTCGACCTGCCGCCCCAGTTCAAGCGTCTGCATTTGAGGCGCGTCCCCGTCAGCCGGGTCGATCTAGCCGTCGCGCGCCACGATGCGATCTTCGAGAAGATAAGATTGCGGAACATGTCGGTGTCGAAACTGGCCATGCGCACGAAAACGCTGGAGGCCGACGACCTTCGCAATACGGTTGGCCCCGCAGCGTCGAGCCGCTATGTGCCTCAGGCATATACCGTACGCACCGGCGTCGGGCACTATTCCGCGACACCGAGCACGGGCAGGATCGCCCAGCGCTCCGACCGCGTCGGGCACGAACACCTCATAGAATATGCCGCAGCGGTGATCGACAGCCTGCTCGCAGGCGCCGGGGCACCGGCACCTTTCATCGATACCTTCGCCCGGGCAATCGATCTCGCTGCCATTGGCAATGTCGCCCTGTCCTCATTCGCGGTCGACGTCGCCGGACTTGCCGAGGACATTCACGAACATGAGCAGGTTCGGCTCGTGCGTATGGTCGATGGAGCCGCGACGCCGCTGACGGCCGTGGAGACTGCCGCTGTCCTCGCGGAACTGAACGTCGTCTTCGAGGTACACGGCTTGGACAGGGCACGGGAAATTCGTGACGACGCCGGCGCACGCAGGGGTGCCGTCGCAGTCAATAAGGATCGCATCGCGCTTCGCGACCTGCAACTTCCGCTCGCCGCAAGCGTGGAGGTCGAGCGGACGGCTCATCCGATTGGTCAGGATCCCGATCGCATCTCACTCCGCAAGCACATCGACCGCGAGAACCGTTTTATCGTCCTCTTCGAAGACGTCTCGTTAGCTTATATCGACGGCACGCTCTATCGCGACGGCGGCCTGACCCAAGGCGGCACCGAACTCCTGCGATATCTGCGTCCGGATGCGGCGTTAGCAGGGGTAACTAGCGAAAAGGGCCGATTCGCCGCCAATCGTGCCGCCTTCCAGGCGACGTCCACGTTCGGGGTCGTGGTGGACCGCGTATCCCTCGGCGACGACGTGCTGGTTTGCGACGACCTAGGCGACGAGTGGGCGGACTTCATCGGCCTGAACAACACCAGCACCCCACCCCGCATCACCTTCTACCATGCGAAGCATGGCGCTCTTTCCCTTGGCGCTTCACCGTTCCATGTCTCCGTGGGCCAGGCCATGAAGAACCTGGGCCGCATGGCGCTGCCCGTCGACGCGATGCCCGCCAAGATAGCTACGTGGCAACAGACATATTCGAACGAGAATGTAAGAAGCGCCATCCCCAGGACCCTACGCGGCAACGCGAACCGCCTCCTTGCCGACTTCGAGGCCGCGCGCCTGGCGCCGGACGCGATCCGTCGCGTCGTGATCGTGACATCGTCCCTTAGCTTTGGCGCGGTGCAAGGGGCCCTTGCGGAAATAGCGGCGGGTGGCCGCAGGCCAGACCCGTATTTCGTACAGCTGTATTGGCTCCTCATGTCATTCTTCAGCGCCTGCGCCGAAGTGAATGCGCACGGGTACATGGTCTGCCGGGAGTAGGGGGCCGCAGAGCCACACGGGGCGTGAGCTTAAGTCAGCTATTGTCGCAAGATAAGCGGTATTCTTCGCGACATAGCATCTTGAAGCTGTGGCATAGGTTTCTTCTTGGCCGCTAACATAGATTTAGCCCGGGGCGACCGGAAATCAGGGGGCGAGTGACACTGCGTGGCCGTGGAATTAGACCATCACGCCTATATCGAGCGCATTCTGGATCGAGAGTTACGACTCACACTGGTCGGCGTGGAACTCGGCTCCGCGCGCGACGACGCAATGCGCGAGCTGACAAACACAGCCGCCAGCCTCTACGACGGGCGCATCCTGCGGGAGTTGATCCAAAACGCCTACGACGGTTCAGGTCGCGACATGGCGCGCATCCTCGTTAGGCTCGATCTGACGGTGGGCGACCACGGCGTGCTCTACGTTGCCAATAGTGGGCAAGGCTTCACCACTCAGGACGTCGACTCGATCGTTAACCCCGCTCAGAGCCGTAAGCGGCCCGGAAATGCGATTGGCCACAAGGGATTGGGCTTCCGCAGTGTTGAGCTGGTGAGCGCGGATCCGCAGATCTTCTCCATGGCCATTGGCGGGAGGATCGGCGCCTCGCAATTCGACGGCTATTGCTTCGGCTTCGCGTCTGAACGACATCAGAGGGAGCGGCTCGGGCTGTTGACCGACAGTGCCTTGATCGATCAAGCCGTCGGCAAGGCTCACGCGCTTCAGCTGCCGCGTCCCCTGCGCGACCAGCCACTGGACGTCCAGGCCTATGCAATGGAGGGCTTCGCGACTCTGGTTCGTCTGCCGCTACGCACCGCGCGCGCCGCAGAGCAGCTGGGCGAAGAGTGCCGCGCCCTTTTCGACGAACGGGCGCCGCTTCCACTGTTCCTCACTCGCCTAGCCGAGCTCACGATCGAGAGCGTAACCGCCCAAGGCATCGAGCGACGGATCCTCCAGCGGCGGCGGCGCCCAGCTCGGCGCCTGCCGAACGGCGGCGGCGTGGAATTGTCGGAGATCGAAGTCGACGAGCGCGCCTATCTCCTCGCGACACGCGCCGTGGATCGAAGGCGTTTCCAGAAGGCCGTCGAGCGCGCGATCGCCGAACAACACCGGGTCGAGAAGTGGCGCGACTGGCAAGGCGAGCCCTTGATAAGCGTGGCTATACCGCTCAGTAGTGACGTCGGCATGGGTCGGTATTATGCCTTCCTGCCGATGGAGGCGGTGACGCCTTTTCACGGCTACGTCGATGCGCCATTCTTCCCGGACCCGGATCGCAAGGACCTATCGTTCGCGAATCCGTTGAACGACATGCTGCTCGACGCCGTTGCCGAGCTTTGCATCGACACGACCAAGCTGTTCGCGGCCGCGAACGAGGTGCGCTCGGACCTGGTGCATGCGGCGGTCGACGCCGTCGCCTGGAGCGGGTGGCGCGAGCGGCTCCTCGCTGTCTATGGGCGGCGGGGCGAGGATCTCGGCGCCTTTCCGTTGCCGATCATGCGCTTGGCGACCTCGGACGCCCGGTGGAGCCGGTTCGACGAGGTGTTCGATTGGCAGGACGAGCAGCACAAGATCCTGAAAGGCGTCACGCTCGCCAAGGCGAATGACCTTCCGCTCTTAAGGCGCAACATGGGCCGGCGTCGGGTCGAGGCGCTCAGAGCGCTAGCCGAGGACGCCGACTACCCGCTGGAGCCTTGGCCCGAGAAGCTCGCGGAATGGATTCCGGCGATCGCGGCCGATCTCGCGCGGCGCCGCAAGGCGACGCGGCAGGAGTGGGAGGACTTCTACGCCGACCTCGCCGCGTTGACGGACACCCTGCCTCACCTCAAGGGCGCGCCGATCTTCCGCGACGAAGATGGGAAGCTCGCGCCTGCAGACGGCGGAGCCGGAGGCGGGCGCATCTACATCCATCCCGACGCGGACATCGGCGGAGGCAAGCGCCGGAGGCTGACCGACGCTAAGCTCTTTCCGCCCCGCAGCCTGCTGAAGGACGTGAGGTTCGCCGACCCCGGGCTCACATGGCCCACCCGTGTTACCAACGCGTTGGTCGCCGCCGGCCTAGCCAGTCAGTTCAGCCTCGTCCATGTTTTGGGCAACATCGGGAAGCTGCTCGGAGCGCGTCCCCGAGCCCGAGACCTGACGTCCGCCCTGACGTGGGCCTTCGGCGCTTGGAAGAACCACAGGACGGCGGAGGTGGAGGCGGCGTTGAGGTCAGCGGGGCTCCGCGTGCCCACGGGCAGCGGTGTTCATGCCGCCGCCAACGCCACCTACTTTTCCGCCGCCTGGCGTGACACGCAGGGCGATCTCCTCTCGGAATATGTCGCCGCCGCCGGCCCAGTTTCGAGGCTCGTAGCCAACCTCGAAAAGTCGCTGCTGCCCCCGTGGGACGTGTGGTCGGCGCGGATGGGCGGGACCAGCGCGGACCGGATCGCGTTCCTCCGTGTGGCGGGTGTTCGAGACGGACTCTTCCCGGTCAAGTACACCGTCGTGCGTCTCGAGGCTTGGCAATGGGCGCAGCTCCGACGGGGCGAGCTGCCTGCGCAGCAGATCGAAATGACGGTAGGGCCATACTGGCGCAAGGCGCTCTTCGATGCGCCGCGGCTGAACTATCAGAGCCGGCCCTATACCTTCACGGACTCCTGGTTCCTGCCGGGCCAGGGGTTCTACGATCGCTTCACGCCTGCTGCACGGCACAGCTTCGCGCGGCTGGTGGTCCGCTATCTGCAAGACGCGCCCGAAGCCCACTTTCAGGCCCATCTTCAACGTCAGGGCGGCAATTCTGACTTGGTTCGCTGGTCAACGCCGCTCGCTGCGTTTCTGCGGCAGGCCCCTTGGCTGCCGCTAGCCGGGTCCGACGAGTTCGATGGCGTGGCTCCGAACGCTTGCTGGTATGCGCCGAGGTCCGAGCTGCCGCGCTTCGTGCGCCGCTTGGACCGAACGATCCGGGATCAGCTCGACGCCACTCCCGATCTACGCCAAATAATGACCGCGCGACTAGGCCTGCAGATCTGGACCAACGTGGACACTGCGGACCGGCGGATCGTTGCGCTCGGTGATATCTGGCGGGCCGGCATCCCCGACGCGGAACACGACAGCTTCCGCAAGGCTTATCGCGAGGCCTGGGAACACTGGCTTCAGCGGCCGGAACCGAAGAGCCTGCCAGGGCGACTGCCGCTGGTGGTCGAGGTAAGCGGCCGCCTGACCACCTTGCCGCTCGATCGCACGGATCCAGATCGACCGACGGTCTATGTGGGCGACGGCGCCTGGCCGGTTCTGGAGCAGCTTCTGACCGCGCTCGGCCGCGCGGTCTTGAGCGCCCCGCCGAGCCAAGCCGAGGCGTGCGCGACGAGTCTGAGAAGAACGCTCGGCGGCAAAGTCGAAGTCGTCCGCCACGACCTTCTGGAGGTCAAGGTCGATGGTCGCACCTTCTCGCCCGCTTCGGGCGGTGAACTGCTCGTCGGTGACGATCGGGAATGGCTCGTCGAGCTCGCGGTCCTGATCGCCGAACTGGGCGCGCCCCTCACCAACCGCGTGACGCCTCGCTCCCGCCAGCTCCTCATGGACGGAATGCGGCGGACACGGCTCCATTTCGTCGGCGAAGTGCATGTATCCGTAGGCGGCAGCGAGGGCGCGCTCCCCGAGGAGCTCGACGGCATCCTGCCCGCGCCGGACGACGAAAACCCAGCTATTATCGTCCGCGGCCCAGAGCAGGTCGATTGGCAACTCATGGCACGGATCTCGGGCGCCCTAGCTCTGGCGTTGAACCGGCCGAGCCTGATCGATCATATCCGCCTTGTCTTTTATGCTCTGGAGCGTGAGGCGAGCGCTAAGGGATTGGCGTTCGCAATGCCGGATGATTCGACACTGGCTGCTGCCCTCGGAAAGCCGATCGCTCGCATCCGAGAGGTCCTCCGCTCTCTTCGTTCGACGAGCGCCCGGCTGCTCGAACTGCTGACGCCAGCCGTGCAGGCGATGCATGGTTCGGACATGGCAGACCGCCTACGCCAGAGCGCCGACCGGCTGCTGGAGGAGGGTGACGTCCTGACGCTGCTGATCGGTGGCGGCCTCGGCGCAGCGCGGGCCCAAAATCTGATTGATCTTTGCCGCGAAGCTGACAGCCTCAACGATCTGCGCCGGCGGCTCGGCCTCGATCTCCCGACTTTCAATGCCGTATTGACCGCTCTCGGACCGCCTTGGCGTCCGCTCGGCTTCGCTGATCGTCTGGCGAAAGCGTTCGGTCTGCGTTTGGAAGAGAGGCGGATCGAGCTGGAGCAACGCGTCCGCGATGCCTGGCTCGATCGCTTCGACGCGGGGGAAAGCCTCGCCGACTACCGGATGCAGATTATGCTGCCGGATATCGTTATGCCGCAGGCTTGGATTGCCACCTACGACGAGGCCAACGAGGGGCTCATCGACAGCGCGATCGACGCGCAGATGGCGAACCTGACCAAAAGCGACAAGCCTAGCGTCGCGATCGATCGGGTGCGCGCCACCAACAGAGCTCTTCTCAACGCGAACCTGGACTTCGTCCGTCAGCGATTGCGCGCCTGGGCCGGCAAGGACAGCGTGACCCGGAAGCTTTCGACGACTTGGACCTCCCCGGCCGAGCTTATTATACGCGCTGCTATGGGGTCCGGCTGTCTAGATTTCCGCCTGCTCGATCTGCAGACCCTACCCAAGGCGCTCGCGGTAGGCGATCTGTGGCCGTCCGGTGCGGCGACCAGTCTCGAGCTCGAAGCATTGGGGCTATCGGCGGACGACTTGGAAGCGGAGCGGAAGCAGGAGCAGGCGGCTCTCGAGCGCGCTCAACGCGCCAAGCGCAGTATCGTCTTTGGCGAGGTCGAGGTGGACGGCGGCGCGGAAGCACCGCTCCAAGCCGTGGCGCAAGCGTTTGGAGATGCGTTCGACAAGTCTTCGTTTCGCGCCCGCTCGGGACCGGCCAAGCTCGAACGCTTCACTCCGGAAGCGCGGCCGCCACGGGATCGGAAGGGCGGGCCTGGGGGGCGACGCGGCGACGATCCGACTTATCTCAGCGAGGAGCAGCGGACTCTGCTGGGTTTCGCGGGTGAGTTGGCGGCTTACCGCTATCTCCAGCTGACCCAGCGGGGGTTCGCGGACGAGCATTGGCTATCGTCCATGGGGAGACGCTATCTCGGTCTGCCCGCCACCCAGGATGACGACGGCTTCGACTTCCGAATCCCCAGATCGCGCGGAGCTGTGCATTTCGAGGTAAAGGCTCACACGGGTGATCCCGGCTATGTGGATCTGGAGAGGTCGCAGATCACGGCGGCGGCCTCCATGGCCGGAGAGAGCGGCCCCCAGTGGCGCATACTCTACGTCACCCATGTACGCCTGCCTGCGCTCGTGACCGTTTACGAACTACCCAATCCCTTCTCGCCATCCAGCGCAGCCTTCTATCGAGAACAGCAGCGCCACGGGTCAAGGCTCGTGATTAAGCGAGCTTAGAACTCGGCTCCATCATTGGCTGTTGCGGGCCGTTGAGGCCTTCTCTACGGCGTGGACGGAAGGTCCGCTCCTTGGCGTCCCGCCAATGTCAGCTTGTGGCGCGCAGCTGCAGACATGGAGGCCGGCTCAACCCGGAGCGACAGTTGTCTGAGGACGCGTTTCGCAGCGGGCTGAAAACAGACGCTCCCCGACAAAATCGACGAAGCCCCTGACCTTCGGCGAGAGGTTGCGGTTGGAGGGCCAGATCAAGCTGAAATGGCCGGGAGCATCGATCCGGTCGTCGAGCAGGGTGCGAAGCTGACCCTTCGCGAGGGGATCGCGCACCAGGAAGTCCGGCATGCAGCCGATGCCGAGCCCGGCGATGAGCGAGATTGCGGCCGGCAGGCTGATGATCGCACTCTCTGCGCCGCTGCTAGTTCTGCCGATCGCCGCCGGTCTGCTGACGCGTTGGTTTGCACCAGCGACGATCTGCGGCGTGGGCCTGCTGATCTGCGCCGCTGGCCTGTTCTGGCTGAGCCGAATCCCTCTCGGGGGCGAGACAATGGGCGTCGCTCTGCCAATGGCATTGATCGGCGTGGGCATCAGCCTACCCTGGGGGCTGATGGATGGGCTCGCTGTCAGCGTCGTGCCCAAGGAGCGCGCCGGCATGGCGACCGGCATCTTCAGCACGACACGCGTGGCTGGCGAAGGTGTGGCGCTCGCTGTGGTCAGCGCCGTGCTGTCCGCCCTGACGGCGGGGCATCTCGCTGCTGGCGGAGCGTCGGCGCAGGCAGGCCTGGTCGCCCAGCGGCTCGTCACCGGCGATGTCGAGAGCGCTGCGGCCGCTGTGCTGCAGATGAGCCATGCTGCGCTTGTCCAGAGCTATGGCGAGGCATTCGCGACGTTGCTCCTGATGCTTTGCGCCATCACAATCATCACCGCTGTCGTGGTCTTTGCCTTCCTCGGGCGCAGAGAGGAACCGGGAACCGAGCGATTGGTGGGGACAGAAGAGCGCCTATGCACATCGGAAGCCTGACTCGGCTGGCTCCGCCGCGGCGTGTATGGGCCGCGCGCGGCCGGAAAAGGCGGCAGATGCAATCGAGCGGAGCGCGACAGCCCAACCGGCCGAAAGAGTAGGCACCGATCATCACATCCAGTGTCCGCTTCTGGGCTAAGTCCCAATGTCGGCTTGTGGCGCAGGGCTGATGGATAGCGGTCAAAAACTCGACGGCCACCTCCGGGCGCAAGCCGAAGTTGGGTTTCTACACAGAAACGGGCATTCGGATCCGTTTCACGGCAGCTGTCCAGCTAAACCCGCGGTCTGCTCCGATGGGGCATGCGGCGCGCCTGAGCGGTGGCCGCAGACTGAGGGGGCGAAAATTGGCTGGGCGCGGCGAACCGGACATTCGAGCTTGCGCCCATCTCGGCTTGAGGAGCTCCGCGCTCCTGTCGAAAGGGCACGTGCCGGACCGACGCGCTGATTCCGGTACGATCAGGTAATCTATCAGACCCCGGCGCGCCTCAGAAAGGCTGCTACTGTCTCCCTTAGCTCCTCCGGCTCCGCGCTGTTCGCCCGGCAGATTTTGAACGAGAGCGCGCGACCATAGTGGAGCAGTGACATCAGCTTTAGGCGCTCGCGCTCTTGCTCAGGGGGGACTGCCCAGGCTAGCACACGGTCCACGACATCCTCCCCTAGCTCCCAGAAGCACAAAAAATCGAACGAACGATCCCCCATTTCACAATCGCCAAAATCCAGAACAGAAAGTGTTCCCTTCTGAGTGTCATAAAGAATATGATCTGTCGTTAAATCCCCGTGAATAAGATTAGTTATGATCCATTCTTCTTCACTGTATTTTTTAATGAAAGCTTCAAATTTCTTTGCAAAAACTTCGCCAAGAAAATTATTTACAATATAAGCGTGCGACGAAACATACCTTTTGCCGAATTTAATAATGTGATTGCCATTCTCTCCCGGCAAAAAACAATGAGGGATCTGTGCGTGAATGAATTGGAGGAAGAGTCCGATTAGACTTTCTATTCGCTCCCGCTCTGGGCCTGTACAGCTTCGAAAAAAGAACCCGGTCACGGGAGTTCCGGAAAGGAGCGGATACCCGCCGTACGACGAGTCAGACGCTCTATGTTGGTATTTCGGTATTAGAATTGGGCAGTCGCGAGCAAGCGTATCCAGCAGACGCATCTCTAGCTGAAACCGCTGCGCGCGCCTCACAGTCCGCGGGAACCTGAAGGCGACGATATCCGAACCGACGAGGACGCGATGATCCCGTCCCCCCTCGACCAAGCGCCAGCGAAGCCCCTGGAATTGCGGGAAATCTCGCTCGACCTCGTACACTAGCTCCTCGACCGAAGCAGATGCTCTTCTGTGGACATGACTGGCAAAAGATGACGAGGGTGTTGCCAGGTGAGCCTGCATTGCTACCGTGTGCCTGCCTTAGCGGAAACGCCTGTGGGTTTGAGGGCAACATGGAAGCCAAAATTGCTGCAGAAGAGCAAGACACATTTGAGGCTCGCGGCTACACTCGCGCATTCACCTGCCTGACTCCATCACACTGTCGCGAGATCGCTGAGAGCTACCGTCGATCTCGGAACTTGTTTGCCTGGCCCGAAGGTTCTCCAAGTCATCTGCCGGAGCGGGCTCTCAGCGAGCGGCCCTGGTTCAAGAGTATGCATAGCGTTCTACCTTGTGTCGCAGAGGCCGCCAGATGTCCTGAGGTTGTGCGGCGTGTCCGCGAAGCAATTGGACCGGAGGTTGTGCTTTGGGGGGGCACTATAACGGAGCGACAGCCGGGTCAGGCGCATAGATGGCACGTCGATGTTGAGCTATCCGTGTGCGACGGTGTGACCGCATTTATAGGGATCGAAAACATGGAGCCAAGCTCAAGCTTGAATGTCGTTCCTGGTTCCCACAAGCTTGAGCCCTCCTTACTAATGGCATGGAAAAACAGTGGCTGCATCGGACACGAAGGCGTTGAGTACGCGCCATTGAATATTCCTCTTTTAACCGGGGAGGGCTTCCTCTTCCATGGACGTCTCTGGCATGGCTCATTGAACTCGTCAGATAAGAGTCGACTGGCCTTGGTATTGCAGTATTCTTCCAAAGGGGCGAACCCGCGCATCCCATTAAACTGGGATGAGCCTATCCGCTGGGCTGCCTCACCCCCTCCGTGCTTAGATATCACGGATTAATAGGGCTCACTGAAGTCCGTTGAGGGTCGCTGATAATGAAGATCTGCGCGATTACGACTTATTACAATCCAGCAGGTTATATCAGCAGGCGGAAGAACTACACCGAGTTTCGGAAACGGCTTTCGATTCCACTTGTCACCGTTGAATTAGCGAACAACGTCTTCGAGCTTGGAAGGATGGACGCGGATATCTTACTCCAGGTCCGCAGCCCGTCCGTTCTGTGGCACAAGGAGCGTTTGCTTAACATTGCCCTTGATAACGTGCCGACGGGAACGGAAGCTGTCGCTTGGATCGACTGTGACACTTTCTTCGAGGATGATGGTTGGATTCAAGATCTACAGCGAGCTCTTGTGTGTGCTGACCTAGTTCAGCTCTTCAGCAAGATGTACGATGTCACCCCGGATGGAAAGGGCGGCATGGCTCGCATGAAACCGGGCGCCTCGGGCAGAGGAATCGCATATCTGGTGTCGTCAAATCTACTTGATAGCGGCGACTTCCAACCTGAAGAAGGCGCGGCCATGCGAAAAGGCCTGTTCGGGCTTGCCTGGGCAGCCCCGTTAGAGCTCATGTTGCGCCATCGATTCTACGACACAATGATCTGTGGAAGTGGAGACCGAGCTCTTGCCTGCGCCGCTTGGGGCCGGTTCTCTGAGGCCGCGTCCACGGCTTTCATGACAACAAAGCGCGAATTGCACTACCGAAGCTGGGGGCAACCCTTCTTTGGAGAGGTTGGAGGGCGGGTAGGTTACTTAGAGCGTCCACTCTATCACATCTGGCATGGGGAGATCGCGAACAGGAAGTACTTGGAAAGGCATAAGCGGATCGCAGAGATAGGCTTTGATCCCGAAGATGACCTAAAGCCAGGGTCTTCTGGAGAATGGTGTCTGCGCGATCCAGACGGCCCCTTATCGCACTTCCTAAAGTCTTACTTCGCCGGCAGGCAAGAAGATGGTTGAGAGATCTCACGTACACGTTATCACCCAACAGTATGGCGATGAAGGTGGCCTCGCTAGCTGGACCTCTCGCTTTGTCGCGATGATGAGTGATTTCGTTGGACAAGTTTCTGTTTATGTCTGGGGCAAAGGTAGCCGGCTTACGACTGGATCAGCCAGTCTTAGCAGTCGGGCTGATCTATTCGATATGGAGGCGGAGAGGCACCTTTGGATGCTCCCTATCGAGCAGTCGGGAATGCCTAGCTTCAAGGTGAATAACGAACTTCTGCGATACACCGCGCTGGGTATCTCGACAAAACTGACCGCGGCGAGAGATAGAAGCCCGCACCAGGACCATGTCCTGCTTTCGAATTTCATGCTGGGTTCCGGATTTATCGGGGCGACCATCTCAGAGGATCTATCAGTGCCACATGTCGCGATCGCCGCTGGCACCGACATTAACCGTGGATTGTATGTTCCGTCCGAGCGATCCACATTAGAGTACGTGCTGCAAAACGCGTCTGTTGCTGTCGCATTGAACGAAACCCACCGGCGACAGCTGAGCCGCCTTGGACAGCTAGAGAGCGTAGTCTGCATGCGCCCCTCGGTTGAAAAAGAAGCAATGAGGCTGCATTGGGCCCGGGACCGTGAGAGGTCGATTATTTCCCTGTTTTCTGACTGCGGTTATTCCAGCAAAAAAGGCACGCACGCGCTCTCGCGCGCGGTCGACATCCTTCGATCTCGCGGACACAAGATCCTACTTACGATTTGCGGCGGCGTCGAAGAAGCTGAAAAAAAATTTTGGCAAGGGTGGAAGGCAGAAAGATATCGGGCAGGCATGAATGAGTTCCTCGGCTTTATCCCAAAAGATCGAGTTTGGGAGCTCATGGCAACCTGTGACTGGTATTGTTCTGCGAGTTTGGGGGAGGGGTGTTCGAACGCGCGTACGACAGCAATGTGTATTGGAGTTCCTATGGTGACCACCAATACGGGCGAGATTGTGGATCTGGTAACAGCCGGAAATGATCATATATTCGTGGTCCAACCCGGTAATTTCGAAGATCTCCTTTCGGGTCTTGAGAGAGCATGCCGCGCAACCGTCTCGGATGAGATCTATGTTAAGGAGGATTTCGTCGCTAACATCCGCTCTTGTTTCGACTCGGATCGCGAGGCTCTCAAATGGAAGGAGATCTTGCAGGCTGCTTTCGCAAAGCCAAGCGATAAGCTTCCGCGAGCAGGCATATAGGCCATCTCCGCCACCGAGATAGCGCATCACTAGGTCAGAGAATTCACATTAGCTGCGATGCATGAGGGTCTTGGCGACGGCTCAGACTGCTTGCATCCATACTCGGCGCAACCGCGCGATCTCGCCCGTTGCATGCGGCGTCATCGGCATGGTAACCTTCAGTTTCTTCGCCTGCGCCGAAGGGGCGGTGCATGCCGGAAAGATAATGCATGTGATCTTCGACGATCACCCGCTTCAAAAGCCCCCCAAGTCGCACGCCTAATCTCGCGTGACCTGAGACCCTTTTCTCCTCCGGTCTGAGGGAGAGTCCTGAGTTTCTGATCCGAGACCAGATGCTGGATCGCCGGACGGTAGAGTTTCCGGCCTTTGATCACGGCGGCGGGCTGGGTGTCCCGCCGGGATTTTGCAGCAGGATCGGTGGCTTGTTGCCGATGACCCCGTGCGGCCGATCCTCGTTGTAGTAGCTGAGCCAAGCCTCCANAGCTCCGGCTTCTCCGGTTCGAGCACGGTCTCCGCCGGCACGCTCATCGTCAACGGCGCGCTCGGCGGCGGGCTCGCGGTCGAGGCCGGCGCCCGGCTGCAGGGCAGCGGCACCGTCGGTTCGACCACGATCCAGGCGGGCGCGACGATCGCACCGGGCAACTCGATCGGAACAATCACCGTCGCCGGCGACATCACCTTCGCACAAGGCTCGACCTATGAAGTCGAGGTCAGCCCGGACGGCAGTGCAAGCGACCTGATCCGCGCCAGCGGCAAGGCGCGGCTGTCCGGTGGCTCGGTGCTCCATCTCGGCGAGGACGGCACCTATTGGGCCAATCAGCGCTACACCATCCTGACGGCGAGCCAAGGGGTCGAAGGCCGCTTCGACGAGGTCAGCTCGCGCTATCTCTTCCTCGATCCGTCGCTGGACTACGGCGCCGACAGCGTCACGCTGACCCTGCTGCGGAACGATCTGGCGTTCGCCGCGATCGCCCGGACGCGCAACCAGGCGCAGACGGCGCTCGGCCTGGAGAGCCTCGGCGAGGCCAACCCGCTCTGGCTCAGCTTCACGCAACTGCGCGACGAAAGCGAGGCCCGGCAGGCCTATGACAGCCTGTCGGGCGAGATCCATGCTTCGGCCAAGACGGTGCTGATCGAAGGCAGCCAGATGATGCGCGGGGCCGTATCCGACCGGATCCGCGCCGCCTTCGACGGGATCGGCGCGCCGCGCATCGCGACCCTGGCCTATGCCTCGGGCAAGGGGGCGATGGACAAGGGGGCGATCTCGGCCGCGCCGGCGGAGAGCCTGGCGCTCTGGGCGCGCGGCTTCGGCTCCTGGGGCCAGTCGCGCGGCGACGGCAATGCCGCCTCGCTGACGCGCTCGAGCAATGGGCTCGCCGCGGGCTTCGACATCGCGGCGGCGCAGGAGGCCAGGATCGGCATCGCCGCCGGCTATTCGCGTTCGCGGTTCGAGGTGGCGCGGCGGCTGTCGCGCGGCGAGGCCGACAGCTACCATATCGGTCTCTATGGCGGCGCCCGCTTCGACCGCTTGCGCCTGACCGGCGCCGTCAGCCATGCCTGGCACGAACTGTCGACGCGGCGCAGCGTCTCCTTCCCCGGCCTCAGTGAGCAGCTTTCGTCCAGGCATGAGGCGCGCAGCATCCAGGCCTTCGGCGAGATCGCCTATCGCTTCGATCTCGGGCCGGCGGCGTTCGAGCCCTTCGCCAATCTCGCTTATGTCAACCTGCGCAGCGATGCCTTCGCCGAGACCGGCGGCGTCGCCGCGCTCTTTGCCCGGGCGCAGACGAGCGCCGTCGCCTTCGCCACGCTCGGCCTGCGCGCGCAGATGCGCTTCGACCTCGGCAGCCTGCCGGCGCGGCTCGACACCACGCTCGGCTGGCGGCGCGCCGCCGGCGACATCACGCCGCTGTCGCTGCAGGGCTTTGCCGGCGGCGCGCCCTTCGCGATCGCCGGCGTTCCGATCGCACGCGACGCACTCGTCCTCGGCGCCGGCCTCACGCTAACCGTCGCCCCAGGCGCCGAACTCGCCCTCGCCTATGACGCACAGATCGCCTCGCGCGCCACCGACCACACGCTCAACGCAAGACTCGATATCAGATTCTGAGCTGTCGCCGGATAGTCATCGTCAATAAGTGACTCGTATTCCAGCGATTTGGCCGCTAGCGTAGTGGTTGTGAGTTGCGTAGCGATGAGGTGGTGTCATGCCGAACGCCGACGCCTTGATGATCTCGTCTTATGAAGAGCGGAAGGCTGCTGTGCTGCGAGCTGCACAGCTGATCTCATCCGCGAGAGGCTCTGACGGCGAGCGAGAATTCGAGCTTCTGACCGAGGCCATCGCGGAGTTCGACATCCGCCAGGAAGCACTCGGCTACATCGAGATCCCGCCGGCTTTCATGCAGTTCCTGTCCCATGGGCATCAGAACCGGACGTCGAGCAGCCGTCGCTGAGACGAAGAAGGCTGTTCGGCTGGCAGGGCGCTGACGGTCTGGAAAGCGCGACGGTACCGACGGCCTGCGACGGTCATCGGATGCGTCACGCAGCCCCGAGAGGACCGCTGCTTCTCCGGCAATCGGCCACGTCGATGTCGATCTCGAACACGCAGCTGCCACCCGGCTTGAGCACGGGAGACGGGGCGTTGCGGCCGTCATCGAGGCGCCCGATCGAGCAGGGTTCGATCGACATCACGCCGGCGCCCGGCCGCAAATCGCGCCAGAGCTGCAACCAGGGCAGTTCGACGGTGTTCCAGTGAAAGGCGATGGTCGCCGCCTGGCCGCTTACGCTGCAGTTCGCTTGCGCGCTCGTCGCAGGGTGCAGCGACGCTGGTGTCACGGCGTCCTCGGGTGCGGAGAGCGGACCCGCCAAGCATTCGCCGTCGAGCTCGATCGTGCTGCCGCCCGCGATCATCGGATAGCCGAGATTGAAATGGTAGAGCGCCATGATCGGGGCGGGCTCGGCGCCGATCACCGTCACCTGGTCGCGAAGGCTGAGCGAGCTGCCGCCGATCGGCGCCTCGATCCGCCGCCGCAGGCGATAGCCGAAGCCGCCATGGGCCCAGCAGAGCGCCTCGCCCTCGCAGAACAGCATCGGCGCGCTAGCCTCCCAGTCCTCGCCATAGGCGATCAGCCGTGCCGGCGTGAACGGGGCCGAGCCGTGCAGGGGACGCCCATCCGCCGGCTGGCGGATATGGTCGAAGCCGCAGGTGTTGAGGAAGCCGCCGAAGGCGGTGCTGAAGCGCCGCTCCCGGCCGGCCGGACCGGTATCCGGCCGGCGCAAGCCGGCGGGGCTCTGCCAGCCGAGCTGGACGCCGCGCCAGGACAGGGTCGCGATGTCCATCAGCCGCCCGACAGTCACCCAGAAATCGAGCCCGCCGCCGGTCGAGAAGGCCAGGGTCTCGATACCGGCCTCAGGCCCTTCTGCGAGGACGATGCGGCGCACGCTGGCGAACTGCCGGGGATCGGCGGCGAGATGGCGCGGGAAGGTCGCCGGCTTGCGCATCGTTAGTCGGCCGCATCCGGGGCGAAGTCGATGCGGGTGAAGGCCTCCGGCGGCGCGCCATTGGCCACCATCAGGCGTCGCATCAGCGCAGTGAGCCGCGCCTCGGTGGCAGGATCGTTCAAGGGGGCTTCCTGTCCTGGATCGGTCGCGAGGTCGTAGAGGCGCGTCTCGGATTCCAGCAGCCCGCCCGGGCCGTAGTTGTTGTACATCGGCGAGCGCTCGATCACCGGCACTTTCAGCAGGTTCGCGCCCTTGGTGAAGCCGAGCGGCGGCGAGATCGTCGCGCCCGCCAGCTCCTCCGTGGAGAATGGCGAGAAGATGTGCGTCGGCATCAGCGTGTATTGGTAGAGTTCCTGCTTCGACAGGTCCTCCGGGAAGCGGTGATAGGTGTAGCGCCCGTCGGCGACATTCACCGCTCCGCCGAAATAGCCGAAGAGCACGCCGTCGCGCAGCGCAGTGCCGTCGGCCATGCGGCAGAGCGAGAGGCCCTCGTTTTCGGCCGGCGGGGTGGCGCCGAACAGGTCGAGGAAGGTCGGCGCGAGGTCGATCGACTGGGTCAGCGCCTGCGAGCGCGTGCCGTCGCGTTCGGGATGGCGGGGATCGTGCAGGAAGAGCGGGATATGGGCGACCTCCTCATAGAGGTTCATCCGGTTCTTGGCCCAGAAATCATGCTCGCCGAGCAGGAAGCCGTGGTCGGTGGTGACGACGAGGGCGGTGTCCTTCCACATGTCGTTGGCGTCGAACCAGTCGAGCAGCTTCCCGAGCAGGTCGTCACACATCGCCACGACCGCGTAATAGTTGGCGCGAAGCTCCTCGCATTCCGCCGGCAACTCGTCGACACGGCCATAGCGCGGCCAGTCGCGGATCGGGCCGTTCCAGCCGGTGTCGAAGGCCTCCTTGAAGCGGGCAGGGGCGGTGAAGGGCTCGTGCGGGTCGAAGGTCTCGATCTGCAGCAGCCAGTTGTCGGCGTCCTTGTTGCGCTCGAGGAAGTCGAAACCCTCGGCGAAGCAGCGCACCGAGGGGAAATCCTCCTCGGCCTTGATGAACTCGCGGTTGATGATGTTCTGGCCGAAATAGCTGCGGCGGGCGTCGCTGAACTGGCGCGCATGGTATTTCTCGCGCAGCCGCTCCCAATGCGGCTGCACCATCGCCTTCCAGCGATCGCCCTCCTGTCCGCGCACGAACTCGTAGGAATCATAGCGGTTGTGGTAGGTCGCCCCGCCATCCTCCCAATAGTGGAAGTGGTCGGTGATCAGGTGGCTGTAGGTCCCGGTCTCCTTGTGCAGGATCTCAGGAAAAGCGTTGTCGAAGGGTTCGAGCGGACCCCAGCTGCGGTGCAGGAAGGTGAGCCGTCCGGTCAGCATGTCGCGCCGTGCCGGCATGCAGGGCAGGCTGCCGACATAATGCTGGTCGAAGCTCACCGACCGGCGCGCCAGCCTGTCGAAATTCGGCGTCGGCACGCGCTTGCCGCCATAGCAGCCGAGCATGTGGCGGTTCAGCGAATCGAAGAGGACGAATACGGCCTTCACAGTGGTCTCCCGGCTCGGCTTCGCAGACAGGGCGCTATTTCACGGCGCCCTGGGTCAGGCCTTTGACGATGTAGCGTTGGGCGAAGAGCATCACGATCAGAGCCGGCAGCATGGCAAGGCCGGCGCTGGCCGCCATCTGCGTGTACTGGATCTCGAATTCCTGGGCGAATTTGGCGATCGCGACCGGGACGGTCGCGGTCTGCTTCATCGTCAGCGCCAGCGAGACCGCGAATTCGTTCCAGGAGAAGACGAAGGTCAGGACCGAGGTGGCGGCGAGGCCGGGGGCGATCACCGGTAGCACGACGTTCCAGAGCAGGACCGGCGTGGTCGCGCCATCCATCAGCGCGGCCTCTTCCAGTTCCTTCGGCACCTCGCGGATGAAGACGCTCATCAGCCAGATCGCCATCGGCAGGTTGAGGGTCGCATGCGCCAGGATCAGGCCGGTGAAGCTGTTCTCCAGCCCGACGGTGCGCAGCATGGTGAACCAGGCGCTGGCGAGCGCGACCGGCGGGATCATGTGGAAGACCAGCGTCCAGGCCAGGAAGACCTGCACGACCCAGCGGCGCCAGCGCGTGCGGTTGAGCGAGAAGGCGGCCAGCGTCGCCGCGCCGACGCAGAGCAGGGTACTCGCCACGCCGACGATGATCGAGTTGCGGTAGTTGACCAGGAATTCCGAGGTCTTGGAGAACAGCACCTCGTGGAAGTTGAAGAGAACAGGCGAGAAGGTGACCTCGCCCATCAGCAGCGAGATCTGGGTGCGGAAACCGGCGGCGACCGTCCAGATCACCGGGACCAGCACGATCGCCGCACTGATCATGAGGGTGGCGTGGATCGGCCAGCCCGAGGAAGCGCCGGACCGGCCGCTCATGCCCGTCCCTCCGAGCGCCGGCGCGCCGACAGCGCCACCGCGAGCAGCAGGCAGACCAGGAAGATCACGGTCACCGACATCGCCGAGCCGTAGCCCGCTTTGTCTTCGGTGAAGAAGCGCTGGTAGAGCGTGAAGCTGATGACCTCGGTCGCCGTGCCCGGTCCGCCCTTGGTCAAGAGATAGACCTCGTCGAAGACCTTGAAGGCGAGGACGAGGCGGAAGGCGAAGGTGACGACGATGGTCGGCACCATCAATGGCAGGGTGACGTAGAGCAGTTCCTGCCAGGCGCTGGCGCCGTCGATCTTGGTGGCCTCGTAGACGTCCTGCGGCAGCGATTCCAGCCCTGCCAGGAAGAGCAGGAAGCAGAACGGCGTCCAGTGCCAGATGTCGACCATGATCACCGAGAGCAGGGCGATCCGGCCATCGCCGAGCCAGTCGACGGGTCCCAGCCCGACGAGGCCGAGGATCTGGTTGGCCAGCCCGAAATCGAAGTTGAGAATCAGCTTCCAGATGGCGCCGATAACGATGCCGGGGATCAGGATCGGCAGGATGAAGATGGTCCGGTAGAGCACGCGCGCCCGGCTGACCTTGCTGACCAGCAGCGCGAGCGCGAAGCCGAGCAGCATCTGTCCGGTCACCGCCCCGAGCGCGAACAGGCCGGTATTCCAGAGGCCAGCACCGAACAGGGCATCGCTGAACAAAGCGCGGTAATGATCGAGCCCGGCCCAGCTGCGCACGGCCCGGCCCTCGGCCCAGGCGATGTTCTGGAAGCTGGTCAGGACGAGCCCGACGAGTGGGACGATACTGAGCGCCAGCAGCATCAGCAGAGCGGGCGCGAGCGTCAGCCAGCGCCAGAGACGCTGGTCGGCACTCTCCATCTGCCCGGCAATGCCCTGCGCATCGCCCTTTGCCGCGGCTTCCGCCATGCCCCGTTCCCCTCGCCGCTCTAGAGCCGGATCCGATCAGATTGAATCAATCTGATCGGTGAATCCGTCTCTAACTTTATGATAGAGAACGCTTTTCCGATCAGCTTGCGATGCAAGCTGATCGGAGCGTGCTCTAGCGTCACTTCAGCGGCTGGAGCCCGCCGGTCTTGTAGGAATACTTCTCCATGATCTTGTGGATCTCGGCGGACATGCCGTTGAGGGCATCGATGCTGGTGATCTCGCCGGCCACGGCCCGGTTGAGCCCGATCTCGAGCACGGCGATGACATCGTTGGCCTCGGGGAACTGGTAGATGTTGACCGCGTGCGGCAGCGCCTCGGCCAGGGGCTTCATCCAGCGGTATTTGCGCTCATCGGCGATCGGATCCTTGTAGACGGCGGCGTGCACCGGAATGCCGCCGGCCTTCGCCGTCTCCATCTGGGCGTCCTTGGTCTGGAACCAGCGCAGGAACTCGACCGCCGCGCGCTTGCGGTCGTCGGGCACGTTGCGCGAGATGCCGGCGAGCCAGTGTCCCAGGCCCGGAGCGGTCGGCAATCCCGGCTGCGAGGGCGGCGGCGCGAATTCGATTTTGTCGACCACGGCCGACTTGTTGGGATCGTCCATCTGCGACCAGGCGGCGATCACCATCATGATGTGCGCGGCATGGCCGGTCACCATCGCCTGGATCACCTCTGCCTGGTCGGAGGCGGCCGTCTTGGGGTGGCCGACGGTGCGCGCCAGCCGGATGTAGTAGTCGAGCGCCGCGCGCCCTTCGGGCGAGTTCAGCGTCACCGAATAGTCGCCGGCCGACTGGTCCTTGAAGATGCCGCCGCCGAAACCGTAGAGGTAGGGGTAGAAGTCGTAGGCGACGGTATGGGGCCCGCGCGCGCCGCGCTGGACGATGCCGTACATGCCCGGCGGTTTGTGGAACTTGGCCGAATTCGCCTCGAGCTCGGCGAAGGTCTTCGGCGCCGACAGCCCGGCCTGCTTGTAGAGGTCGCCGCGGTAATAGAGCAGCGGGATCAGCGGCGAGACCGGCAGCGACATCAGCTTGCCGTCGGCCGTCACCGTCTTCTTCTGGGCGTTGTAATAGATGGTGTCGCCGAGCGTGTAGATCTCTGGATCGAGCTTGAAGCCGGGGTCGATGTCGGTGATCGCATCGAGGAAGCCACCGGCATACATCTCGGTGAACCAGCCGGAGTTCATGATCAGGATGTCGTACTGGCCGCGCTGGGCACGGACCGAGTTCCGCTGCTTCTCCAGCGATCCCGCGAAGGGATTGACGTCGAGCTCGACCTTGTTGCCGGTCGCCGCCTCATAGGCCTCGACCGTGCGGCGGAAGCTGGCGAACCAGGGCGACTGGTTCACCACGATGGTGATGGGTGCGAGACCCTTGGCGTAGAGCGGCCGGATGCCGCCGGTGCCGAGCGCGGCGCCGAGGCCGGCGGCGCCCACCCCCTTCAGGAGATCGCGTCGCGGCATGCGAAAGTCGAAGCTCATGTCATCCTCCCTGCGAAACCGGTCCACGCTAGTCTGCCGTCAGCTTAACGGTCTTCCGTCAGTCCTGCGCCCTTATCGGCAAAAGATTGGGCTGGCCCAGGCCCACTGGCCGTTGGCCTGGCGCATCCGAACATAGACCCAGTCGCCGGATCGCAGCGGTTCGAGCGCGATCTTGCCTTGCCATTGCCATTGATGCGGACGCGGCAGGGGGAAGAGCCTGAAGGCCGGGCTGTCGATCGGGCCGAGATTGGCCGCCAGCGCCCCGCCGAGCAGGCGCTCCGGCGTCGCCTCGAAACGCTGGCCATTGGCGTCGAGCACGAAGCGGGCATCGCTGCGCAGCCGCACGCGCGCCGCGATCGCCTGCATCGCCGGCGTCATGTTGTTCGGGTTCGACGAGGCGGTGATCGAGAAGCCGATCCGATTCCCGTCGAGCAAGATCTCGTCCTCGTCCTGCCCGTCGGCATCGCCTTCGAGTGGCGAGACGACCTCGTTGCCGCGCAGGCGCGGCTCGACCGAGAGGAATTCGCCGCCCTCGACCCGCAACGATCCGCTCCAGCGGTGCTGCCTGCCACGCGCGCCCCAGCCCAGTTCCAGGACGACGATGGTCTCCAGCCCGGCGCGGTCGCCATCGATCGGGGATGCCTCGACCTCGGGCACAACGCGCCGCACCAGCGCGCCGTTCCGGATGACGTCGATATAGTCGATATGCCCGGGCGCGACGGCTTCAAGGCGGAGATCGGGGTCTGCGCCGGCCTCGACCTCGCCGCCCGGCATCGCCCCGCCGAGCGTGAAGAAGAGATGCGCGTTGTCGCCGGTCAGGGCGCCGGTGCGGCGCTGCATGATCGCGTCCCAGAGCGCGCCGCGATCATTGCTGCCGGCATAGACCACGGAGCGGCCATGGCCGTAGGAGCCGGGATAGCCGCTGTGATGGTCGGTATTCCCGAGGAAGCCGAAGCGATGGCCGAGATCGAGGCCGTGCCGCACGGTCGAATGGCCGTCGCTCGGCCCCATCGAATGCAGGAAAGGCCGGTCCATGATCGAGGTCTCGGAGCAGCCATGCATGGAGACGATCTCCAGTACCGGCGACAGCTCCGGATCGAACGAGGCCCAATTGATGCCGCGCGCCCCGAGCCGGTAGCCGATATGGTGCGGAAAGGCGAAGGCGCCCGCGCCGGCCTCGGCCTGCAGCATCGGCTTCAGCTCCGCCGGGCTGTCCGCCTTGAGGATCGGGCGCGGCGTCAGATCGCGATAGACGATCGTGTAGTCGCCGTGGGCGAAGGAATGGATCTCGTAGCCGGGGAAGACGGTGAAGCGGCCGGGCTCGTCCGCTGCCGCGAGCGTGGCGAAGTGCCCCGGCCAGAGCCTGTCCAGCCGGGCGAAGCCCTTGACGTGGAAGTCGACGATATGGGCGACGCTGGCATCGTCGACCGGCATGTCGGGCCAGTAGGCATGGCCGGTGACCGAGACGAAATCGAGCTGCCGGCGGGCCCGCTTCAGCGCCTGTTCGAGGCTGCCATGGCCGTATGAGATGCCGCAGTGATTGTGCAGGTCGCCGTAAAACGGCCTGACCCCCGCCTTCGAGGCCAAGGGTGACAGCCTTTCCGGAAGGCGCTCGCCAAGCATGCCATTCCCACCCGCTTATTGGTCTTTCTGGCGGGCACGCTAGCGTGGTCTAATATATATTGCAATGTACCTCTGACGCGATCTCGTCAGGGCCGCTTCGGCTGCGCCGTGCTGCCGCGCACGACCTGGTCGCAATGCAGGTAGATGATCTGTGGCGAGAGCTGCGGCTGCTCGATCCGGCGGCGAATCGTTTCCACCAGCTTCTCGGCCGCCTTCCGCTGTGAGCTGCCCGCGATGGTCATGACCCCGAGATGTTCGCTCGGCACGTCGCGGTGACCGAGCACGACGACGCTGAGATCGTTCGGCCAGTCGATGCCGAGCCTTTGCAGACCTTGGGTGACGCCCAGCGTATCCGAGATGCCGAGCGTCAGCAGCGCCGTGAACGGCAGTCGGCCATCGTCGGACAGGAGCGGCTGCAACGTATCGGCGACAGCATCGAGCACGCTGTGGCTGGGGTGCTGGACCCGTTCGAGCACAATCGGCGGATGAAAGCTGAAGCGGCCTCGCTCGATCGCCGCATGGCGGCCGAAGGCGCGGCGCGCCGCCAGGATCGGCTGGGCCATGGTGTTGATCGAGACCAGACCGAAGGAGCGGTGGCCGAGATCGACGAGCTGGCGCAGCGCCATTTCCAGCGCGTCCTCCCAATCCGTGCCGATGCGGTCGATGTCGACGCCGGAGACGGTATGGCCGTCGACGACCAGCGCCTTCGCCTTCTGCTGCAGCAGATGCAGCAGGCGGATCGGGATGCTCTCGTAATGCGACTGCAGCACGACCGCGTCGAAATTCGGGATCGAATTGAGGATTTCGAGCAGGTGATCGGTATGGTGATAGGAGATCTGCACCACCTTGGCGTCCTGCCGCGACATCTCCTCGACGATGTAGTTCTGCACCAAAGCGCAGCGCTCGTTCATGCTGGCGTTCGACAGGATCAGAAGGCTGTCGAGCCCGGTTTCGCGGCCGCTCTCGCCGGCGCGCACTGCGCCGCCGCGGGTGACATAGGTGCCGCGCCCGACCTGCGATACCAACAGGCCTTCGCCCTTCAAATGATCAAGCGCTTCCTGGACGGTCGCCTGGCTGACCTGATGCTTCTTCATCAGGTCGCGCACCGTGGGCAGGCGCGCGCCATCATCGAGCCGCTCGATCATCTCGTGGAGCGTCCGCAGGACGATGTTCGCCGAGCCGTTGCGCATGGGTCCCTCTCGACAGCCTCCCGATGCCACGGCGCCGAAGCGTGTTCGCCGCATACAATCGCCACCAGCGCGCTGCAACCGGAGATACCGGCTTCGACTCGCTAACGGCATTATATGCACTGAAATACAAATTGCACTTTACAATTTGTTCTCTTGCACTAGCCTGACCTCAAGGCCGGCTTTAAAGGCCGGGGGAGGAGTGCCGATGAGCTGCGCCGGCAATGTTTCGATGCGCGAGCCGGACGCGACGCCCCAGAGGGTCCATCCGGCCCGGTCGCCGTTCATTCGGATCGAGGCCGTGCACAAGGCGTTCGCCGCGCGCCAGGGCGGTGAGCTCACGGTCCTCGACAGCATCGACCTCGACATCGCCGAGAACGAGTTCGTCTCCCTGATCGGCCGCAGCGGCTGCGGCAAGACCACGCTGCTCAACATTATCGCCGGCCTCGACGCCGCGACCTCCGGCCGGATCGCGATCGGCGAGCGGCCGGTGACCGGCCCCGGCCAGGGCCAGGGCGTCGTCTTCCAGCAGCACGCGCTGTTCCCCTGGCTCACCGCCCTCGGCAATGTCTCCTTCGGCTTCCGCAAGGCCGGCCTGCCGCGCGAGGAGCGCCGCGAGCGCAGCGTCGAATTGCTGCGCCTCGTCGGGCTGGAGGCGGCGGCGAACAAATATCCGCGCGAGATGTCGGGCGGCATGCAGCAGCGCGTGTCGATCGCCCGTGCGCTCGCGCTCGATCCGCAGATCCTGCTGATGGACGAGCCCTTTGGCGCCCTCGACGAGCTGACCCGCATCGAATTGCAGCAGGAGTTGCTGCGCATCTGGCAGGCGCGGCGCAAGACCGTCGTCTTCGTCACCCATTCGATCGACGAAGCCCTGATGCTGTCGGACCGGATCGTGCTGCTTGCGCCCAATCCCGGCCGGATCCAGCGGATCTTCGAGGTGCCGATGCCGCGACCGCGTTCGCGCACCGAGCCGGGTTTCAACGCGCTCTACGACGAGATCTGGAGCGAGTTGTCGTCATGAACGCCCGGCTCGCCCGCGCCGCCAGCTCGCTCGCGGTCATCGCCGTGCTGCTCGCGGCCTGGGAGCTCGCCGTCGGCTACGGCCTGCTCAAGGCCTATCAGTTTCCGCCGCCGAGCAAGATCGCCCGCGGCTTCGTCGAATTGTCGCTCACCGGCTTTCCCACCGGCGTCTCGCTCTGGACCCATGCCGGCGTGACGATCTGGCGCGTGCTGCAAGGCTATGTCGCAGCCATCCTGCTCGCCGTGCCGCTCGGCCTGCTGATCGGCGCCCTGCCGGTGCTCGACAAGCTGAGCGCCCCACTCATCGTGTTCTGCCGCTCGGTCGCGACGCTGAGCCTGCTGCCGCTCGTCATCGTCTGGTTCGGGGCGGGCGAGCTGACCAAGGTCGTGCTGATCGGCTATGGCTGCTTCTGGACGATGCTGTCGAACGTGATCGCTGGCGTCCGCTATGTCGACCCTGTGCTGGTTCGGGCGGCGCGCTCCTTCGGGATGCAGGGCCCGGAACTCTATCGCGAGGTCGTGCTGCCGGCGGCGTTGCCGCGCATCTTCGCCGGCGCCCGCATGGCGCTCGGCGTCGGCTTCATGGTTATCGTCGGCGCCGAGATGATCGGCACGATCCAGGGGCTGGGCGCCCTGATCATGGAGGCGCGCACCTTCTATCGCAGCGAGATCACCATCGTCGGCATGCTGGTGATCGGACTGCTCGGCTTCCTGATCTCCAGCGGGCTCGCCGGGCTCGAACGCATCCTCATGCCCTGGGCCGGCAATCTCGATCAGGTGCGGCGATGAGCGCGGGCACCCTTCGCAGCAACGATCTTGCGCTCGGCGTCATCGGCACGCTGGCTGTGATCCTGCTCTGGGAAACCTCGGTGCGCACGGGTCTGATCGACCCGGCGGTGTTCCCGAGCCCGTCGCTCGCCATCGCTGCCGCCACCGAGCGCCTGACGGCGCAGCAACTCGGCGAGAACCTGTCCTGGAGCCTGGCCCGGGTCTTCTCCGGCTTTGCCCTCGGAGCGCTCGCCGGCGTCGTGGTCGGCATCCCCGCCGGCTGGTATCGCCGCTTCGGACTGATCGTAAGCCCGCTGGTCGAGCTGCTGCGGCCGATCCCGCCGCTGGCCTGGATTCCGCTGGCGATCATCTGGTTCGGCCTCGGCGAGCCCTCGAAGTTCTTCATCATCTTCCTCGGCGCCTTCTTCCCGGTCGTCACCGCCGCCTATCAGGGCATGCGCGGCGTCGATCCGATGCTGCTGCGCGCCGGCCAGACCATGGGCCTCTCGGGCGTGCCGCTGCTCTTGCGCGTCGCGATCCCTGCCGCCGCGCCCGATCTGGCGACGGGGCTGCGCATCGGCTGGGGCCTGAGCTTCGGCGTGCTCGTCGCCGCCGAGCTGATCGCAGCCGACAGGGGCCTCGGCTACATGATCATCGCCGAGCGCAATGCCGGCGGCTCGGTCGGCGTCATCATCGTCGGCATCCTGCTGATCGGCGCCCTCAATCTCCTGACCGACGCGGCCATCGGCGTGGCGATCCGGCATTGGGTCGGCCGCTGGCACGGCAGCTAGAGGCGACTATCCGAAAACCAAAAAGGGGAGGTTCGAATGACGGCATTTTCGACGCATTTGCGCAGCGCGGCGCTGGCCGGGCTGCTGACGCTGGCCGGCCTGCTGCCGGCGGCGGCGCAGAAGCTCGAGACCGACAAGCTCTCGATCAGCATCGGCCCGGACCTGCCCTTCCTCGTCCACATCGTCGCGAAGGAGAAGGGCTGGTTCGCCGAGGCCGGCTTCAAGACCGTCGAGTTCAAGACCTTCGCCTCGGGCAACCTCGCCGGCGAAGCGCTGCTCGCCGACCAGGTCCAGCTCTGGACGCCCGGCAATCTGCCGCCGGTCTCGATGGCGCATAACGGCGTGCCGGTGGTCATCCTCGGCACCAATGCCGTCAGCCACGGGCTGGAGAAGATCGTCGTCCGCAAGGATGCCGGCGTCGAGAACCCGGAGGATCTCTACAAGGTCAAGCTCGGCCTTTTGGTGAGTTCGACCTCCGGCGCGCTGCTCGACAATGTCGCCAAGCGCTACGGGCTGGATGCGAGCAAGATCAAGACCGTCAACCTCGCTCCGCCGGAAGCGATGGCGGCGATGGCCAGCAACGAGATCCAGGGCATGGTGTTCTGGGAGCCGTTCCCGTACCGCGCCGTCAAGGAGCAGGGCGCCAGGATCGTCCATAGCGGCACGACCAGCTATTTCGCCAAGAACAAGGGCGAAGCCGCGCCCGTCTCCAACAACCGCACGATCTGGGTCGCCTCGCAGGACTGGGTGCGCAAGAACCCGAATGCGGCGAACGCCCTGGTCAAGGTGCTACTCAAGGCGCAGGCCTATGTCGCCGACCCCGCCAACAAGGCGGAGGTGATCAAGATCTTCTCGGATGTCCAGAAGCAGCCGGCCGAGATGAACGAGGCGCTGCTCGCCGACTACAGCTTCAACTCGAAAGTGGATCAGGCCTATGTCGACGACATGGCGGCGATCGTCGGCTTCCTGAAGGCGACCAACCGCATCCCGGGCCAGCCCATCGACGCGCTGACCTACACCTATACCGCTCCGCTGAAGGCGGTGGATCCGGCTCTGGTCGCGATCGAGGGCCGATGGAAGCCCTGATCGCCGGACGGGGCGGCTTTCTCCTGGAGGCCGCCTCGCTCATCTCTCCTGAACTGACGTCTTTGCGCGAGGCATCATGAGCCGCTCCCCGTCGGACAAGGTCTGCGTGGCGCTGATCGGCGCAGGCTTCATCGCCGACTATCATGTCGGCGGTCTCCGGGCCGCGGGCGGGGCGCAGATTGCGACTCTCGTCGGGCGGCGGCGCGAGGTTGCCGAGACGCGCGCTGCCGCGCTCGGCATCGCCCGCGTCGAGACCGACTATCGGACGGTGCTCGACGATCCCGCGATCGACGCCGTCGTCATCGCCTCGCCCGACAACACCCATGAGCGTATCGCCATCGATGCGCTTGGCGCCGGCAAGGCGGTGCTGCTGCAAAAGCCGATGGCGCTCGACAGCGCGCAATGCCGCGCGATCCTCGCTGCAGCGGCGAAAGCCTCAGCGCCGCTGAGCGTCAGCTTCATGCACCGCTACTTTCCCGAAGTGCTCTGGCTGCGCGAGCTGCTGGCGAGCGGCAGGCTCGGCAGGGTTCATTCGCTGCGACTGCGCAACGCCACGCCCGGCGCCGACTGGGCCGACTGGTTCTTCCGGCCCGGCGAGGTCTCGGGCGGGGTCGTGATGCAGCTTGGCGTGCATGGGATCGACCTGTGCCGCCATCTCTTCGGCGAGATCGGCGATGTCGCGGCACGTGCGCGGACAGCGCGGCCGGAGCGGCGGCTGGCAGACGGCCGCACCGTCCGCACCGCGCTGGAGGACACCGTCGCCGCGACCTACGGCCTGGCCGACGGCGCGATCGCCAGCCATGAGATGAGCTATACCGAGCGGGCGGGCTGCGACCGTTTCCGGCTCGAGCTCTATACCGACGCCGGCACGGTCTTCCTGCGCACGGAGCGGGGCTCGGCCGCGCTCTTCGCGCCCGACCTGACCGGCGAGAAGGCCTGGGTCGCGCCGCCGCTCATCGACGTGCCGCTCGGGCAAGCCCATCACCGCCATTGGCTCGATGTCGTGCGCGGGCTCGCGCCGGCTGACGGCACCGCCGAGGCCGGCCTGCGCTCGGTCGAGGTTGCCGAGGCGATCTATCAGGCGGCGCGGACCGGGCAGCGTGTGCCGACCGCGCCCACAGCACCAATGGAGCCGAGATGAGCCTGCGGATCGCGATCCTGGGGGTCGCTCACTACCACGCCAATTTCTGGACGAAGGCCTTCCTGGCGAGCGAGGGCGTCGCCGTCGCCGGCGCCTGCGATGCCGACCCTGCGCGCCTGGAGGCTTTCGCCAGGCAGCACGGCATCGCAGCCGTCGCCGATCTCGCCACGCTGCTCGCCGGCAGTGATGCGGTCGCGATCTGCTCGGAAACCGTGAACCATCCGGCGCTGGTCCGCGCCGCTGCGGAGAAGGGGCTGCCGGTGCTGTGCGAGAAGCCGCTCGGCGCCACCATGGAGCAGTGCGACGCCATCGCCGCGATCGTGGCGGAGACCGGCATCCGCTTCATGCAGAGCTTCCCGAAGCGCTTCGACCCGGTGAACCACGAGATCGCCGATCTGCTGCGCGAGGGTGTCGTCGGCCGCATCACGCTGGTGCGCATCAGGCACGGACACAGCCACGGTTTCGACCCGAATTTCCGCAAGGGCTGGTTCGTCGATCCCGCGCAATCGGGCGGCGGCACCTTGCTCGACGAAGGCGTGCACGCCGCCGATTTCCTGCACTGGCTGTTCGGGATGCCGGAGAGCGCCTATGCGACGAGCTCGTCCGACACCTTCGGCCTGCCGGTCGAGGATACTGCCGCGGCGGTCTTCCGCTACGGGAACGGGATGATCGCCGAGGTCACGACGAGCTGGGCGTTCGCCGCCGCCGACACCTCGATCGAGATCTACGGCACCGAGGGCACGATCCTGCTCGGCGGCGTCGACATCGCCTCGCGTCCGACGCGCGAGAGCGAATTCCTCAGGGTGTTCCGCCGTGAGGAGGGTGGTGGGCGTTGGGCGTCGTCGCCGACCGTTCCGCATTTCAAGACCGGCGTCTTCCACGAGCATGTCGCCTGGGCGTTCGTGAAGGCCCTCAAGGAGGGCGGGCCCATGCCCGTCACCCTGGACGATGGCCGCCATGCCTTCGCGATGATCGACGCGGCCTATCGCTCGGTGCGCTCCGGCCGCGCCGAGCCGGTCAGAGCCTGAACGAAGAGAAGCGAGCAACGCCATGGCGAGCCAGATGCTCGACGAGCGCAGCGGCGCAATGAGCGCGCCCCGATGATGGCACTGGTCTCCGATATCGGCGGCACGAATACGAGGCTCGGCGTCGTCGAGGATGGCGAGCTCGTCCCGGAAAGTCTGGGCAGCTTCGCCAATGGCGATTTCGACAGCTATGAAGCGGTGGTCGAGACCTATCTGGACCGGCTCGGCCAGCGGCGCCTCGATGCCTGCTGCATCGCGCTGGCCGGGGTTCCGACGCCGGACGGGGCGCAATTGACGAACCGCGACTGGATGATCGCCCGGAGCGGTCTGCAGGCGCTGACCGGCGCGCCCTCCGTCGGCTTCCTGAACGATTTCGAGGCGCTGGGGTATTCGCTCATCGCGCCTGAACGATTGGAGACGCAGCCGGTTCTCGCATCGGCCGTGTCGCTGCCACTGCGTGCCACCCGCATGGTCCTGGGTGCCGGCACCGGCTTCAACGCCGCCGCCTGCCATTGGCCGGCGTTCGGACGGGTGCCCCATGTCGCGGCCGCCGAATGCGGGCACACGACACTGGCGATCGAGGGCGAGGAGGAATGCGGGCTCCAGGCCGCGCTGGCGGCAGGCCGGGGCCGCGCCTCGGTCGAGCGAGCCTTGTCCGGCAATGGCTTGCGCGAGATCCATGCCTGGGTCTGCCATCGCGATGGTCGGCCGTGCCGAGCCAGGACGAGCGCCGAGATCACCAGCGCCGCGGTCGCGGGAACCGATGAGCAGGCGGTCGCGGCCGCCCATCTTTTCCTGCGCTTGCTCGGGCGGGTCGCGGGCGATCTCGCCCTGACCTTCCTGCCGCATGGCGGCATCTATCTCTATGGCGGCGTTTGCCGGGCGCTCGCGCCTCTCCTTGTCGGTACCGACACTTTTCGCGATGCCTTCCGTGCCAAAGGTCGGATGGGTCCGTTCATGGCGGATTTCGACGCGCATCTCCTGCTCGACGATCGTGTCGCCCTGATCGGTTGCGTCGAATGGCTGCGGATCGCGGACGCGTCGCGCGCCTGCCCGGTGTGAATATCGGGGCTCCTAGCTCGACGCCGGTCGCTCGGCGAAGGTTTCGACCTGCATGGCCACGGCGCGCCAATCGAGTTCGCCGCCGAACAGCTCCGCCGCCAGGCCGGAGTCGAGGGCGCTGTAATGGGGGCGGACGACCGAGGAGCCGAGATCGCTCATCGGGACAGGGACCAGTTCGGGTGTCCGCCGTCCGGCGCGGCGAAGCGCGTCGAAGGCCGTGGCGACCCAGTCGGCCCGCGACACGGCCGGCGAGCCGGTGAGATGGAGCAGGCGCGGGATGGGCTCTCTGGCCGCCATGCGTTCGGCCAGGTCCAGCAGCCGCCCGGCGAGCGGAACGATCGGCGTCGGAGAGCCGATCTGATCGCGGGCGATCCTGACGCTATCGTCCTGTCCGCGCAGGAGATGGGCGATGAAGTCCTTGCCGTCGCCGAACAGCCAGGCCACCCGAGCGATGCAGACCTCCCCGCCGGCGGCGAGGACCTGTCGTTCGGCCTCGGCCTTCAGCTCGCCATACAGGTTGACCGGCGACACCGGATCGCTTTCGCGCCACGGACGGTGCGTTGGGGCACCGAAGACATAATCCGTCGAGATCTGGATGAACGGCGTTCCAGCCTGGGCGCAGGCGCGGGCCATCTGACCGGGCGCCAGCGCGTTGATGGCCTGGGCCCGCTCCGGCGTGCGCTCGCAGGCTTCGAGGCTGGCGATCGCCGCCACATTGATGACGACGTCCGGTTTCAGCCTCGCGAGCGCGGCCTGAAAGGCGAAGGCATCGGAGATGTCGAGTTCGGCGCGCGACAGGGCCTGTACACGATCCCCGCCGACGAGCGACAGCACACTGGCAAGCCGGCCGCTTCCGCCGCTGACGAGAATGCGGATATCGGACTGTCGTCCCTCGGTCATCGACTTTCAGTCCCAAGCCTAGCGATCGTGAATCAGGTCCCGGACGGCAATGTCGAGCAAGCCTCCCCGGAGTGGCAATCACGGCGGGTATGACCTTACACCCGCTGAATGTGCATAGCGCATGCCTGGCGCTCGCGGAGGAGACGTTCGACATCAAGGAGCGGAATGCTCGCCGATCGGGGCGAGCTTCACGATCACGTGGATCGCGCCGAAGACGAGATGCGCGCCGGCGTCGATGACGCCGCGGACGGGCTTGTGTGCTCGCCGAGATGCGGGAGCACATAGCCGAACAGGATCGAGACCAGCGCCACCGACAGGAGGTCGCCCTTGGCTAAGGCGTCGACGACCGTGTCGGGGATGACGTCGAGCAGGAACTCAACAGGTTGCACGTCGATCCACATATTCCATTTTATATCTTCTATATGCAATATCCATCATGCTTCGGTTCTCAGCGATCTCTGCAGTCGGGAATGCAATCCGGGTAGACGCCGCCAGCGGGGTCGGTTCTGAGTACGCTCGCCTGCCGCACACCTTTCGCATACTGGCCGAGAACGTCGCCCGAAACGCGCCCTCCTCGGCAGAGCGCGATGCGGCCATCGCAGCGATCCGCGACTGGCTGAAGGCTGGGACGAGCAGCGCGGAGATTGCCTTTCAGCCCTCGCGGGTGCTGATGCACGACACCACCTGCACGCCGGCGCTGGTCGACATTGCCGGGATGCGCGACGCGCTCGCCGATGCGGGCGGCGATCCCGAGGCGCTCAGCCCCGTCATGCCGGTCGACGTCTCCGTCGATCATTCGCTGGGTGTCGACGTCTCGGCTCTGCCGGGCGCGGCCGATCTCAACAAGGAGCGCGAATATCGCCGCAACGGCGAGCGCTACCGCTTCCTCAAATGGGCGACGCAGGCGATGCTCGGGGTGCGGGTCAATCCGCCCGGTACCGGCATCATGCACACGATCAACCTCGAGCAGCTCGCGACGGTCGTCGGCACGACCGTGATCGAGGGCCGCACGGTTGCCGTGCCCGACACGCTGATCGGGACCGACAGCCATACGCCGATGATCAACGGGATCGGCGTGCTGGCCTGGGGCGTTGGCGGGCTCGAGGCCGAAAGCGTGATGTTCGGCATGCCGGTGATGATGCGGCTGCCCGATGTGATCGGCGTGCGCCTGGACGGCCGGTTGCGCGAGGGCGTCCTGGCAACGGATCTGGCGCTCACCGTCACGCAGCTCCTGCGCGAGCGCAGGGTGACCGGGGCTTTCGTCGAGTTCTTCGGACCGGGTGTCTCGACCCTGTCAGCCGGCGAACGCGCGGTCGTCGCGAACATGACGCCCGAATTCGGAGCGTCGACGGCCTTCTTCCCCATTGACGAGCGCACGCTCGCCTATCTGACTCAGACCGGCCGTGACGCGCGGGCCGTCGCGCTGGTCGACGCCTACGCCAAGGCGCAGGGGCTGTGGTTCGACCCAGCCGCCGAGCCGCGCTTCACCGACACCGTGGCACTTGATCTCGGGACGGTCGAGACGAGCCTTGCCGGCCCCTTCCGGCCGCAGGACCGGCTGCCGCTCTCCGGCGTGCCGGCGGCGCTGGCCGCGCTTCCGCAGCCGACGACGCTGGCGGCGGGTTTGCCACGCCATCCGGTCGCGATCGCCGCGATCACGAGCTGCACCAACACCAGCGACCCGCGCCTGCTTGTCGCGGCGGGGCTGGTGGCGCGCAAGGCCCGTGCGCTTGGCCTTCTTCCGCTGCCCTGGGTCAAGACCTCGCTCGCGCCGGGCTCGCCGGCGGCCGAGCGTTTCTTGCGCCGCTCCGGCCTCCTCGACGATCTCGAATCTCTCGGCTTCGGGATCGTCGGCTATGGCTGCACCACCTGCATCGGCAATTCGGGGCCGCTGCTGCCGGTGATGGAGCAGGCAGTCTCGGCCGGTGAGACGCTTCCGGTCGCGATCCTCTCGGGCAATCGCAACTTCCCCGGACGCGTCCATGGCCAGGTTGAGGTCGGCTTCCTCGCCTCGCCGCCGCTCGTTGTCGCCTATGCCCTCGCAGGAGACGCGACGCGCGACCTCTCACGCGACGCGATCGGCCGGGCCGGTGACATTGCAATCCACCTGTCCGACCTCTGGCCGTCGGGCGAGGAGATCGATGCAGCTTTGGCTGCCGGGCTCGATCGCGGCGACTTCCGTGACGCGTTCGCGCACGCTTCCGCCGATCCGAACTGGGTCGGGCTCGACGCGCCGTCGACGCCGCGTTTCCCGTGGGACCCGTCGTCGACCTATCTGCGCCGGCCTCCTTTCGCCCGTACCGACGCGCCCATCTCCCTCGGCCGGTTCAGCGCCCACCCGATCCTGGTTCTCGGCGACGACATCACCACCGATCATATCTCGCCCGCCGGGCAGACCCCTGCTGCGAGCCAAGCGGGGCGGTGGCTGATCGAGCATGGCGAGAATCCGCGCGACCTCAACGTCTACGCCTCGCGGCGTGGCAATTGGGAGGTCATGCTGCGCGGCCTGTTCACCAACCGAACGGTGCTCAACCGGCTGGAACCCGACCTCCCGCCGGGGTCGACCCGGCACGCGGCCAGCTGCGAGGTGCTGCCGCTCTGGGTCGCCGCGGAGCGCTATCGGGCGGCGGGCGAAGCCATCGTGATCGTCGCAGGCGAGCGCTATGGCACGGGCTCCTCGCGCGACTGGGCGGCGAAGGGCCTCGGCCTTCTCGGCGTCCGCGCTGTGCTCGCGGCGAGCTTCGAGCGCATCCACCGTTCGAACCTGATCGGCATGGGTATCCTGCCGCTCACCTTCGACGATGCCGCGCAAGGTGCCGGCCTGTCGCTCCGGCCCGGCGACCGCATCGAGATCGCGGTGCCCGAGAGCCTGCTCGTGCCGCGTCTCGCGACGCAGGTCACGCTCGCTCGCGCGGGCGGCGAGCGCCTGTCGATCCCAATGCACCTTGCGGTCGAGACGGAACTCGAATGCGAGACGCTGCGCGCCGGCGGCATGCTGCCGCTGATCCTGCGGCGCTTCCTGCCCGATCACGGAGATCACCCGCCGGGTGAAGGCGATGCGAGCGAACGCCGCCACGCCTGACGGCGCCTTGCGTCTCGACCACACCAGACCACAAACGGAGGAAAGTCCATGATCGATCGTCGACTTCTACTCGCCTGCGCCACCGTCTTCATCGCCGCTCCGGCCATGGCCCAGGCCCCGGCTGAACTCAAGATCATAGCCCCGGCCGGACCAGGCGGTGGCTGGGACACGGCCGCGCGCTCGATCCAGCAGGTCCTGGCCAGCACTGGCCTCGCCAAGAGCGTCCAGGTCCAGAACGTCACGGGCGCGGGCGGCACCGTGGGCCTTGCCCAGTTCATCAACGGATCGAAGGGCGATCCGTCCCAGCTGATGGTCAACGGCATCACCACGGTGGGGGCGATCCTGACCAACAAGGCGCCGGTCAGCCTCGACCAGGTCACCCCGCTCGCGCGCCTGACGGGCGATCCGTTGGTCATCGTCGTGCCGGAGAACTCGCCGCACAAGACGATCAAGGACGTGGCCGCAGCCATCAAGGCCGATCCCTCGCGCTTCATCTGGGCCGGTGGATCGGCCGGCGGAGCCGACCACATCCTCGCCGCGCTCGTGACGAAAGCGGCCGGCAGCGATCCTGGCAAGCTCAACTATGTCGCCTTCTCGGGAGGCGGCGAGGCGCTCGCGGCCATGCTCGGGGGGCGGGTGACGGCCGGCGTGTCGGGCTATGGCGAGTTTGAGAGCCAGATCAAGGCAGGCAAGCTGAGGGCCATCGCCCTGTCCTCGGGCAAGCGTCTCGACGGCGCGGATGTCCCGACGCTGAAGGAGCTGGGCATGGACGTCGAGGTCGTCAACTGGCGCGCCGTCATGGCGGCGCCCGGTATCTCGGCTCAGCAACGGCAGGAGCTCACCGCCGTCTTCGACAAGATGGTCAAGTCGAAGGAATGGGCGGAGGTACTGAAGGTCCGCGGCTGGGACGATTACTACCTTGCCGGAGAGCCTTTCGCTGCCTTCCTCAAGGAGGAGCAGGTCCGCGTCGCTGACGTTCTGCGCTCGATCGGACTCGTCAAATAAGCTTCGAATCGCCGCCTGCCTCGGGTAGATGCTCTCGTCGGCGGCTTCGTCGGCCGGAGGGAGCGCATCGTGGCACGGGCGGGCGGACAGGACCTCGGAGAGACGCTGGCGGCGAAGCTGCTCGGAGAGATCCGGGAGTTGCGGCTCGCCGCCGGGACGCATCTGCGCGCACAGGATCTCGCGACCCGCCTCGGCGTCTCGCGTTTCCCGGTGGGCCAGGCTCTTCAACTGCTCGCCGGCAAGGGCGTGCTGCGCCATGAGCCCAACCGCGGCTATTTTGTCGGCGAGAGCGAACCTCCCAGCGCAGAGGAGCTGGGGCTCGCCGGCACCGACGGCCGCGACGCGATCTATTTCCGGATCGCGGAGGATCGTCTTGGCGGCGTGCTTCCCGACCAGATCACAGAAGCCGAGCTGCGCGAGCGCTACGGGTTGACGCGAGCCAAGCTCACGATGGTGCTGACGCGCATCAGCTCCGAGGGCTGGGCCGAGCGACGCGCCGGCTATGGCTGGACTTTCCTGCCCGTCCTGAACACGCCGGAAAGCCTGGAGCAGAGCTACCGGCTCCGTCTTGTCCTCGAGCCTGCGGCCCTCCTCGAGTCGGGCTACGACCTTCCGCCCGAGCAGATAGCCATCTGCCGCCATGCCGAGGAGAGGCTGCTCGCGGGTGCCATCGAGACCGACTCCGCTGACGCGCTGCACGAGCGCGGGGTGCGCTTCCATGAGACGATCGTCGGAGCGAGCGGCAACCCGTTCTTCCTCGATACGATCAGGCGGCTCAATCGCGTGCGCCGCTTGCTGTCCTACCGGTCGATGCTGGACCGCAAGCGTTACCGCGCGCAATGCGAGGAGCACCTCGCCATCCTCGACAGCCTCGCGCGCCGCGATCAGGACGAAGCTGCCGACCGACTGCGTGCCCATCTGCTCCACACGATCGAGGATCTGGCGCGCATTCGCCCGATCCTGTCGCGCTGAAGCATGGCCTTTCCATTGCGATGGTTGAGAAGCAATATTGCATTTATTGATGCAAATATGTTAAATATCGACCAATCGATTTGGGAAGATTGATCACGGCGCTGCCGCGGCGACGGGCCGCTTCTGGGCAAGATGCCAACGCCCTCTTGTGGCGCATCAGGCGAGTGACGGGCGCAGCATATAGGTTTCGGATGCGGCATGCTTGTCGAAGCTCAACCGGCCCATCGGCGTCAGCCTGGAATATAGGGCGTATCATCGGCCCGAAGCCGCCCCTGAACCCCAGATGAGCCACAGCCTCCGTTCCTGAAACCCGAAAGCAGTCTCAAATCATCTGATGATGGACAATGGCGCAGTGCCGCTTCCCATCGCCCGCCGGCATGCTCTAACTGTGGCATGCCGCAAGAGCCCGCCACGCAGACCACTGCCGAAACCGCCGAAGCCGACCTCGCGGCCGAGGGCCTGAAGCCTGATGACGGGCGCTATTCGGCTTTTGCGCCGTTGCGCCAGCCGATCTTCCGTGCGGTCTGGATCGCTAGCCTTGCCTCGAACTTCGGTGGCCTGGTCCAGATGGTGGGCGCGGCCTGGCTGATGACCTCGCTCTCCAATTCGCCGGACATGGTCGCGCTCGTCCAGGCCTCGACCGCGCTGCCGGTGATGCTGTTCTCGCTTGCCGCCGGCGCGATCGCGGACAATTACGACCGTCGCCGCATCCTGCTGACGGCGCAGGGCTTCATGCTCGCTGTTTCGGTCATGCTGGCGGTTTTCGCCTGGTATGGGCTGCTCTCGCCCTGGCTGCTCCTGACCTTCACCTTCCTGCTCGGTTGTGGCAACGCGCTCAACAACCCGGCCTGGCAGTCTTCGGTCGGCGACATGGTGCCGCGCCCCGAAGTGCCGGCGGCGGTGACGCTGAACAGCGTCGCCTTCAACATCGCTCGTAGCGTCGGCCCGGCAATCGGCGGCGCCATTGTCGCCGCCTTCGGCGCGGTCGCGGCCTTCGTCGTTAATGCCTTCAGCTATATCGGCCTGCTCGTCGTGCTGGCGCGCTGGCAGCCGCCGCGCGTTGAGCGCGTGCTGCCGCGCGAGACGTTCTTGATCGCGATGAGCGCCGGTCTGCGCTATGTCGCGATGTCGCCCAATATCCGCGCCGTCATCCTGCGAGCCTCCCTCTTCGGCTTTGGCGGCATCGTCGGTCTCGCTTTGATGCCGCTGGTTGCGCGCGATCTCGTGCGCGGCGGCCCGCTGACATACGGCATCCTGCTGGGAGCCTTCGGCGCCGGCGCGGTCGCCGGAGCCTTCGTCAGCGCCCGGTTGCGCCGTCGTTTCAGCACCGAGACCCTCGTGCGCCTGACCTTCCTGGCCTATGCGGCTGCGGCCCTGATTGTGGCACTGAGCCCGACCCTATGGCTCACCATGCCTGCGCTTGCGGTCGGCGGCGCCTGCTGGGTGCTGGCGCTCTCGACCTTCAATTCGACGGTGCAGCTATCGGCGCCGCGCTGGGTGGTGGGGCGCGCGCTTGCGCTCTACCAGATGGCGGCCTTCGGCGGCATGGCCGCGGGCAGCTGGGCCTGGGGCTGGGTCACCCTCCATTCCGGTCCGGCCGGCGGCCTCACCGCGGCGGCGGTCGCACTGGTCTTCGGCGCGGCCGCCGGGCTGCGGTACCAGCTGCCCCCGCTTGAGGCGCTCAATCTCGATCCGCTCGGCCGCTGGCGAAAGCCCGAGGTCGCGGTCGATATCGAGCCGCGCAGCGGCCCGGTCTTCGTCACCATCGAATGGCGGATCCGGCAGGAGGACGTGGTCGAGTTCCTGAAGGCAATGGAGGAACGCCGGCGCATCCGCCGCCGCGACGGCGCCCGCCACTGGTCGCTGCTGCGCGACCTGACCGATGCCGAACTCTGGATCGAGCGCTACGACAGCCCGACCTGGGTCGAATATGTTCGCCAGGCCCAGCGCGTCACCCAGGCTGACGCCGAGATCGGCGACAGGGTCAGGGATCTGCATATCGGGCCCGAGCCGCCGGTCGTGCACCGCATGGTCGAGCGTCAGACCGGCGTGCTGCCGCGGGAGATACTGCGCGCGACCCAGCGGGCGCAGGCGTCGCCCTGAGCGGCGGCGCCGAAGCCGCTCAACGTCGCGACCACGCGCGTGAAAGAGGCCCCTGAGGTGACTGGGGGCGCTCGGCGTGGGCAGGTGCGGGACATTTTGGAGCCTTGCCGTCGCGCGTCAAACCTTCTGAGCGTGCGCCGGCCAATTCGAGCCGGTTATTGGCCCAGCGTCGTGTTCGACGAAGCTTTGCGCGAGCGCAAGAAGCGGCCACGTATCAAGCGCCGGGCAATGGCGTTCAGATGAACGGTCCTAGAAATCGCCGGTGAACGATGCGGACCGCGCCCGCAGGTGCTGCCACAGCGCCTCCGCGACGGGGCCATGGAGCCGATCGCGCCGGCGTATGGCCGCCACGGTTTCGACCCGGCCGGGCAGATGTTCGCCAGCGATCGAGAGCAACCGGCCATCCTTGAGCTCCTCGCGGATGAGCCATGCCGGCAGATGCCCCCAGGCAAGTCCGTGAAGGATCAGCTCCTTCTTCATCTGGTGGTCGGGGACGGAGCAGCGCTGCGAGCCCTCGACGAGGAAATAGCTGTCCGGCGAGGGCTGCCGCGCCGTGTCGCGGATGACGCATTGGGTGTAGGGCCGCATCTGCTCAGGCGTGGTGGCCGGTCCTAAGGCGACTGACAGGAACCCTGGCGCCACCACTGGAACGAACTCCACGGCGCAGAGATCGACCCGCTCGAGACGCGGATCCGACGGATCGGCGTGATGCAGGATCAGGTCGGCCTGGCCCTCCAGCAGGCGCTCGAGCGGTCCGTTGATAGTCTCATACTCCAGATGGAGGCGCGTCCGGTTGTGGCCGGCGAAGAACCGGCCGAGCAGGCGCAGGGCGGAGGGCCTCGGACAGACATCGCCCAGCACGACGCGCAGGATCGTTTCCTCGCCGCTCGCCAGTTGATCGGCATAGCCGTGCAGATGGTCGAACTCGCGCAGCATCAGCCGGGCGCGTGCATGAAACAGCGCCCCCGCCTCGGTCAGAGCTACCCTGTAGCCGCTGCGGTCGAGCAAGGTCAGCTTCAGCACATGTTCGAGGCGGGCGACGGCCGCGAACACGGATGGATGCGAGCGGTTCAAGGCGAGCGCCGCGGCCTGAAAGCTGCCTTGGCTGGCGACGGCGTCGAAACACCTGAGATCGTGAAGCTTCAGATCACTCAATGTCTTCATTTTCGACAGAGATTGTCAGAACATAGTAATATTCTACGACACTGACATGGCCTAGCGATATCTGCGACCGGCGCGCATTCCGCCGGCCCCAGGGCGGCCGGACAGGCTCCCGTTCGATCGGAAGGACATGCGGCATGGCCGGTTTCGTCACGCGTCGCAGCGCAATCGCGCTAGGTGGCTCCGCCCTTATGGCGCCAGGTCTGGCCGCAGCCCAGTCGGCCGGCGGATCCAGCGCCGGCGCAGCGCGGAACGCTGCCAACCCAAACCAGACCAGGAATGAGAGCAAGATGACCGAGACCCGTCATTTCACCGCCGGCGACGGCTGCCGCATCGCCTATCAGCTGACCGGCGCTGCCGACCGGCCGGTCCTGATGCTGTCGAATTCGATCGCAACCTCGCTCCACATGTGGGACGGGCAGGTGCAGACGCTGTCGGAGACATACCGCGTGCTGCGCTATGATTTTCGCGGCCACGGCAAGTCCGATACGCCGGCCGGTGCCTATTCGATCGACCGGCTGGGGCGCGATGTGATCGAGCTGCTCGATTCACTAGAGATCAAGCAGGCGCATTTCTGCGGCCTGTCGATGGGGGGCTGGGTCGGGCAATGGCTCGCCGTCCATGCACCTGATCGGATCGGCCGGCTCATCCTCTCCAACACCGCGGCTTATCTCGGACCGCCCTCCAATTTCGATGCGCAGATCCGGGCGGTGCTCGCGGTCAAGGACATGTCGGACACGGCGGACCAGTTCATGCGCAACTGGTTCCCCGCCTCGATGCTGGCGGGTCCGAACGAGATCGTCGACACCTTCCGGGCCATGGTCCTCGCGACGCCGCCGCGAGGTCTCGCCGGCTGTTTCGCCGCTCTGCGTGATAACGATCTGCGCCGGACGATCGCGCTGATCAAGGCGCCGACGCTGGTGATCGGCGGCATAGACGACAAGGTGACCCTGGCGAGCCATAGCGAGGAAATCGCAGCGACGATTCCCGGCGCCAAGCTGGTGCTGATGCCGGGCGTTCATATGCTCAATGTCGAGCGACCTGCGGAATTCCTTGACGCAGTGAAGGGCTTCCTGGCGGCCGCATAGGAATCGGCTTCGCAAGACGGCCTCGCGGGAGCTCAGGCGATGACGCGTTCGTCGCCTTCTTCGTCACGGCCCCATCCTCTCGCGGACCGGGCTACGACAAAACTGGAAGCAGCTCAGTTGCCTTCAGAGCGATGTGCTTGACCTCCTGAAAATCGTGCAGAGAGGCGAGGCCGTTCAACCGGCCGAGGCCGCTCTGCTTGAAGCCGCCTTCCTCGAACTCGTCGTGGATGGCGGCCCAGTCATTGATCCAGACCGTGCCGACCTGGAGCGCGCGGGCGAGGCGAAGCTGCCGATCCGGGTTGCGGCTCCAGATGCTGGCTGCCAAGCCGAAATCGCTGTTGTTGGCGAGGGCGATGGCGGCAGCCTCGCCCTCGAAAACCTGGAAGGTCGCCACCGGCCCGAAGACCTCTTCCTGAACGATCGCCAGCTCCGGGCTGGAAACCTCGAGCAGCGTGGGCCGATAGAACGCTCCCGCGGCGAGCGCCGGGTCGTTCGCAGGGCCGCCACGGACGATGGCACGGGCGCCTTCGGCCAGTGCCTTTTCCACCACGGCGTTGATGCGCGCCACGCTTTGCTGGTCGATCAGCGGACCCATCTCGCTCGCCGGGTCGGAGGCCGGGCCGAGCCGGACTTTGGCGAGCCGCTCCGCAAGGGCCTGCCGCAGCCGGTCGGCGATCCCGCGTTCCGCCAGGATTCGGCTGCCGGCCATGCAGAACTGGCCGGCGAAGACGGTGACGGCCTTTTCGAGCACGGGTAGCGCGGCCTCGATATCGGCATCGTCGAACACGATCATCGGTGTCTTGCCGCCGAGCTCCAGGCCGAAGCGTTTCAGGCGGGCGGCGCCGGCGGCCGCGATCGCGCGGCCGGTCCGGGTGCTGCCCGTGAAGCTGATCACCGGAACGTCGGGCGCCTCGACCAGGAAGGCCGAGCCGGCGATGCCGCTCTCGGAGAAGATGTTGACGACGCCCGCCGGCAGCTCAGGGATCTCCGACAGGATGCGCGCGATGAAGGCGTTCACCTGCGCGGTCTGGCCGGGCATCTTTGCGACGACGGTGGTGCCGGCGGCGAGTGCCGGACCAAGCGAGCGCATCAGCAGGACCACGGGGCTGTTCCACGGCACGATCAGGCCGGCAACGCCGACCGGCTCGTGCAAGACCATCGAATAGGCATTCGGCCGGACCGCCAAGGCGCGGCCGTGCTGGGCGAGCGCCAGGGCAGCGCAATAGCGCAGCTTCGACGGGACGGTCGCGACCTCGAACCGGGCTTCCGGCAGGATCTTGCCGTTCTCGGTTGCCAGGATCTGCGCCAACTCGTCGGCTCGTGCCTCGATACGGTCGGCGATCGCATTGAGGACGCGGGCGCGCAAGCGCCGGTCATCGCGCCAGGGACTGTGCAGAAAGGCCCTTCGCGCCGCGGCCACGGCACGCTCTGCATCGCCCAGCGTCGCATCCGCGAATGACCCGATGGTTCCTCCGGTAGCCGGATCGACGCTCGAAGCCTTGATGGGGCTATCGCTCCACTCCCCATCGATCCAGTTCAAGGCATGCGGCAGCTGTGTCACGGGACGATTTCCTGATTGGTTGGTGGCAAGCCGTGGCAGCGGTCGCTGTCAGTCGAGCCCGTAGAGGCCGGGCACGGCCCGATCGACCACGACTTCGACGAGTGTCGGTGAGGTGCTGGCGAATGCCTGCGCGAGAGCAGGCGCCAGATCGGCGGCGCGCTCGACGCGCATCGCCTCGCAGCCATGCCCGGTGGCTAGGGCCGGGAAGTCCAGCCCGGGCAGGTCGATGCCAGGCGGGGCAGGGCTTTTCATCAATTGGCTGAAGGCGCGCATGGCGCCGTAGCCGCCATTGTTCAGGACCACCACGGTGAGCGGCAGCCGGTGTTGCGCCGCTGTCCACAAGGCCTGGACGGAGTACATCGCCGAGCCGTCGCCGATGATGCAGATCACCGGTCGTGTCGGCTCGGCGAGCCCGATGCCGACCGATGCAGGCAAGGCAAAACCCAGCCCGCCGCTCGCCATGCAGTAGAAGCCGTTGTCGTGGATCGGCAGGTGGCGTTGGAGCGCCTCCTTGTGGGAGGGCGCTTCCTCGACGATCACGCTGCCAGCGGCACGCAGATCCGCGATCGTCTGCATAACGAGGCTCGCCGGGATCAGGTCGGCGATGGTGATCCGCGGTGCCGGAGAGCGCCCGGCGCCAGCGGGCAGGCGCTCTCGTTGTGGCAGCCGCGCCAGCAGCTCGGAGACCGCAGGGCGCATGGACGACAGCAGGCTGGCGCCGGCTGCTGCGGAGGCGGCGGCATCGCCGTCGTCGGTGATCTGGAGGATCGGCGGTCCCGACTGCAACCCGGCCAGATCGCCGGCGACATGGAAGGTGAAGGCGGGCGCGCCGAGAACGAGCACCAGGTCGTATTGCCCGAGCCGCTTGGCGAGAGGTTCGGGTGCAGCCGGCAGGAAGCCATTGAAGAGCGGGTGGTCTTCCGGGAATGAGGCGCGGCTCGCGACCGGTGCGGTCCAGACTGCCGCCTGGAGACGCTCGGCGAGCGTGACGACGAGCGCCGAGGCATCGTCCCGTGCGACGCCCGCTCCGACGACGATGGCTGGCCGCTCGCTGGCGTCGAGCGCCGCGGCGAAGTCTTGCAGCAGCTCGAGGTTGGGGCCGAAGTCACGACTGGTCTGCCGGGGCAGCACCGGGGGGCAGGGGGCCTGCCAGTCGTCTGCGGGGATGGAGACGAAGGTCGGGCCGCAGGGCTTCTGCATCGCGATGGCGTGGGCCTGTGCGATGGCGAGCGGCACGTCCTCGGCGCGCGCGGGCTCGCAGCTCCATTTCACATAGGGCTTCGGAAACTCCGTCGCCGAGGTGGCGCCGAGAAAAGGGCGCAACGGAAGCAGCGGCCGAGCCTGCTGGCCGGCGGTGATGACGAGCGGCGTCTGGTTCCGGTAGGCCGTGTAGATGCTGCCGAGCGCATGGCCGACGCCGGCGGCGGAATGCAGGTTGACGAATGCCGCGGTGCCGGTGACCTGGGCATAGCCGTCGGCCATCCCGACGACGCTGCTCTCCTGCAGGCCAAGCACATAGCGGAAATCGCCTGGCCAATCATGCAGGAAGGCGAGTTCGGTCGAGCCGGGATTGCCGAACACCGTGGTCATGCCGAGCGCGCGCAGAAGCGAGATGGTCGCATCGCGAACGGTGCCGGCCGGCTCCGCGCGCTGCGGGCCCGGAGCGCCGGCCTTGTCTGTTGGCTGCATGGTGGTTCCTAGCTGGATCCGGCCCTGCGCGGGCCCGGACTGATCCGGGCGGGGGCCGGCGGCTCGCTCAGATCGAGCGGAGCCTGGTTTCGTCGGCGACGACCACGGCCGTGACGGCGATGATCGAGACGATGCTGAAATAGATCACGATGGGCACAAGGCTGCCGCCGCTCCAGGCGAGCAGGCTGGCTGCGATCACAGGCATGGCGCCGCCGCCGAAGATCGTGCCGAACTGCCGGCCTAGCGACACGCCGCTGAAGCGAATGCGGGTGTCCGAGAACAGCTCGGGATAGAAGCTCGAGGTGACCCCGATATGCATGGGCTGGATGAGCGCCCCCGGGATGGCCATGGCGAGCATGACGAGCAGGGTGTCGCGGGTCTGCAGCAGCGGAAAGAAGAAAAAGGCCACGTAGAGCCCGGCCAAGACGAAGCCGGTGCCCAATACCAGGCGTCGGCCGATACGGTCCGACAGGCTGCCGAAAAGCGGCACCATTCCGATCGCGATGACATTGCCGATCAGGACGCCACGCAGCAGCGTGGCCTGATCAAGCCCCAGCGTCTTCACGCCATAGGAGAGGCCGAAGATCGAGGTGAGATAGAAGACGCCGGATTCGGCCAGCGCGCAGCAGAACACGATGAAGGCCGGCCGCTTGTAGTTGTCGAGCACCTGGAGCAGTGGAATTCGCGTCGGCGCCGTCCGCGCAGCCTCGAATACCGGCGATTCCTCGACTTTGAGCCGGACATAGAAGCCGAGGGCCACGAGCACGATGCTGAACAGGAATGGCACGCGCCAGCCCCAGTCCAGCAGAATGCCACTGGGCAGCGTCGCCACGAAGGAGACCACCAAGGTGGCGATCACGACGCCGGCGAAGTTGCCGGACTGGGCGATCGAGGCGAAGACGCCGCGCTTGCCCTCCGGCGCGCTCTCCAGCATCAGCACCGGCGCCCCGGTGGACTCGCCGCCAAGGGCGAACCCCTGCAGGAAGCGCAGGACCAGCAGCAGAACCGCCGCCCAGATCCCCAGCGAGCCGTAGGTCGGCAAGAGGCCGATCGCCGTCGTCGACAGCCCCATCAGGATCAACGTCGCCGCCATCACCGGCTTGCGACCGAGGCGGTCGCCGAAATGGCCGAAGAACAGGCCGCCAAGGGGCCTTGCCACGAAGCCGACGGCAAAGATGCCGAGCACGGCGATCGTACCCGCAACCGGGTCCGCATTGGGAAAGAACAGCTTGTCGAACACCAACGGCGCGAGGAAACCGTACAGCATGAAATCATACCATTCGATCGCCGAGCCTAGAAAACAGGACAGCGCGACTTTGGAACGGTCTTTCCTGCCAAGCGCAAATTGCTTGCCGATGGCCGCTGCCGACATGGTCTTCCCCCGCGAATATTATGGCATTCGCAAAGCTGTTCGCCTGCGAAGCGATTATCGTGAGGCAAAGCATGGCCGTCCGCGCCGCCGGGCGTCGAGCGGCATTTCGTCAAGCATTGTTCGCATTCGGGAAACCGACGCCGGAGGCCCGATCAGCGGCCGCCCAGATCGGGACCGCTGCTGCACACCGGCGGCCGCACCGATCGTTCCGGCTGCGCCGTCAGGATGTCGACCAGTGCGGCCATGGCCGGTGAGAGGATCGCGTTGCGCAAGGTCGCGAGGTGCAGGTTGCAGGAGGCCCAGCTCTCCGCCAGCGGAATGCTGACGAGGCCGCGGCTGGCGACCTCCCGCGCGGCACTGCGCATCGGCAGCACCGTTATACCCAGCCCTCCCTGCACCACTCGGCTGGTCGAGGCGATGCCATGCACGCGAATGCGCGTGACCAGCTCGGCGCCATGGCTTGCTGCCTTCTGGGCCAGCAAGTTGCCGATCGCGGAATCCGGCGGCAGCACCCAATCCTGGTCGAGCAGCTCTGCGAACCGAACTGTGGTCCGGCCGGCGAGCGGATGCGCCGGAGGAACCACGATCCCGAGCGCGTCGCATCGATAGGGCCGAAGACGCAGGCCGGGACTGACTTCGGCGCCAAGCAGGATGCCCAGCTCCGCCCGGCCATCGAGCACGCTCTCGGCGACCGCATTGCTGGTCTGTTCTTCAACCGAGAGTCGGACATAGGGATAGCTGCCGAGGAATGTCCGCAATTGCTCGGGCAAGTCATGAAAAAGGGCTGGCCCCGAAACGCTCAGCCGAATCTGCTCCAGGACGCCATCCGTGATGTCCTGCAGCTCACCTTCGAGCTGGTCGATATCGGCAAGGATCTTGTGCGCATGTGTGGCAATCGCGCGCCCTGGCACTGTCAAGCCGATGCCGCGGCCGGCTCGCTCGATGAGGCGGAAACCCAGAGAATCCTCGAGGAAGCGGATGCGGCGGCTCGCTGCCGAAACCACGATATGGAGCTCCTCGGCCGCCAGCGAGAGGTTGCCGTGACGTTCGATGCCGGCGATCAGCTTCATGGTCTTGAGGCTGAGCCGGTCGTTGAGCTTCACCATGACGATCTCCCGGGAGCGGCGGTCGGGCAGCCTTGCCGTCAAGCGTACAAGATTTGCTGAAATCTCAAAATATGAGAAATTGACTGGACCAATGTATCAGTAATATCGACAAAGCAAGAAAATGGAGAAGTCGATTTATGCGCCCGACTTTGTGGAGCCGGCAGCACCGCGGCCCCTGTTCGTGCGGGCCAGGAACGGTCCCGTGCGAAGGGCTGGATGAGAGGCCCGGCCTTGCGCAAGCCGATGTCGAGGCCTGCCGGGCTAGGCCCGTCGGTCATCTGGCCGACCAGGTCGTGACCAAGACGAGCCGGGGCGAGCCGTGAGCAGCCTCGGGCGCTATATCAAGCTGCTTCGGCTGTTCGGGGAGGCAAAGGGCAGCTGGACGGTGCAGGAGATGGCGGAGGCGCTCGGCAGGCCGCCAAGCACGATCTACCGGACGGTGAGGGACCTGGTGGGCGAGGGCTTTCTCGAGCCGGCCTATGAGGCGCATTACCGTCTTGGCCCGGCCTTCGTCGAGTTCGACCGGCTCGTCCGCTTGACCGATCCATTGGTCCGGGCCGGGCACTCCCACCTGCATGATCTCGTCACTCAAGCTGGTGTGCCATGCCTCGCACTGCTGGCGCGTCTGTACGGCGATACCGTGCTCTGCGTCGCCGATGCGGCCTTTGGCAGCCTGCCGGCGCGCCCGTCCTATGAGCGTGGGCGGCCGATGCCGCTGACCCGGGGCGCAACCTCGAAGACGATCCTGTCGCTGCTGCCCGCTCGCCGATTGTCCCGGCTCGTGACCGACAGCCTCGCCGGTACGACCGGGGCCGACGAAGCTGCAGCGCGGGCAGAGCTCGGGGAGCTGCGTGGTGTGCTCGCAGGCATACGCCGGTCTGGATACTGCATCACCCGCGGCGAGATCGATGACGGGCTCGTCGGCATTGCCGTGCCGATTGCGGCGACGGGGCTCGGCATCACCGCCAGCGTCAGTCTCGTCCTCGATGCCCGTAGCCTCGACGAGAAGCTTGAGCATCGCCTCGTGCTCCAGCTCGTCGCGTCAGCCAGCCTGCTGGTCGACCAGTTGACGGGCCTGCGTGCGCCCTCCGCCCCACGCGCAACCTCGAGCCTTCGGGACGTCGAATGATCCAGATGGAACAGCGCTTCTCGCGCTATGCGAACCGTATCGTGCCGTCCGCCATCCGCGGCCTGGCGACCATGGCCAAGGCAGCCGATTGCATATCGTTCGGTCCCGGCGAGCCCGATTCCTCGCTCTTTCCCGTGGCTGAAATCCGCGACAGTCTCGCCCGGATCCTGTCTCAGCCGGAGCGGACCCGGGCTGCCCTGCAATATGGCCCGAGCGAGGGCGACCCGGCTCTGCGCGAACGGATCTGCGCCTATATGCGCGCCAAAGGCGTGGCGTGTGAACGGCAGAACATCCTGCTGACGAACGGCGCTCAGCAGGCGCTCGATCTCGTCACCGAGCTGTTCGCCGAGCCCGGCGCGAGCGTTCTGGTCCAGAGCCCGACCTATCCTGGCGCGCTGCAGATCTTCTTCGCGCACGGCGCAAGAGTGCAATCGCTGGAGATGGCAGGGCGCGCTGCCGATGAAAGGCCCGCGCTGATCTACGCGATGTCGAATTTCCACAATCCGACCGGGGCCACGCTGTCGCTCGCCCAGCGCCGCGAGCTCATCGCCCTGGCGCAGGAGCTGGATACGGTCCTGGTCGAGGACGATCCCTACGAAGTGCTGCGCTATGAGGGCGCGGCGCTGCCGCCGCTCCTGGCCGTCGACATCGAGGCGTGCTCGATCGAGGAGGCGCGGACGATCTATCTCGGCACCTTCTCAAAGGCGATTGCGCCCGGCTTTCGCGTCGGCTGGCTGGTGGCGCCGAGCTCCGTGGTCGCCAAGCTCGCCCTGATGAAGCAGAGCGAGGACCTGCAGGCCGGCAGCCTGGCCCAGGCCTGCTTGCGCGGCCTGTTCGACGGCATCCTCGACAGCCATGCGAACCGCTTGCGCGACGCTTACCGCATCCGGCGGGACACGATGCTGTCGGCACTCCAATTGGAACTCGGCAACCATGCCAGCTGGGTCGCTCCCCAGGGCGGGTTCTTCATCTGGCTGAATCTCAATGCCGATATCGATGCGCATGCGCTCTTGAGCCGGGCTGCGGTCGCAGGGGTGACCTATGTTCCGGGCTCGGCCTTCCAGCCCGATGGGCAGGCGACAGCGTCGCTGCGCCTCAGCTTTTCGGCCGCCCCGCTCGATCGCATGGAAGAGGGCGTGCGGCGCCTGGCGAAGGTGCTGCGGGACTGCACAGCGCGGGCGGAGGATCGCGTCGCGCGATAGAGCAGAATTCTCGTTCCATTTCGAGGGCGAGGGGGGAGTGAGCGGCCGGGCCCCAATTCAATCGGCGGCGTGTCGGAGCCAAGCGCCCGGAGGCCGTGGCAGAAGCGGCGCCTGGTTCAAGACACGCTGCGCCGCGGCGATGACCGCCTCGATCTCGGCTGTGGTCTCGCCGATGGGATGACCGGCGCAGACCGCTGCCCTAAGGTCGGCTGAGACGGCCTCAGGTATCGACCTGATTTTGAGCGGCGATGAATGCCTGTCAGTATGGTCCCGCGCAAAGTGGATATCGGCTTGCGCGAAGGTGATGGATAGGGGCGAGGATCGGCACACTTCTACGTTTCATGACAATCCCAACTTTTTGAAGTGATGGGCATGCTGCGATATCTGCCGCATCGTGATCGGCGGCGCCCCTGGTGACAGTGTTCCGACGCCCGACATCGGCGCTCTTTCTGGTGCTGGGCATCCTGAGCTTGCTGGCATTCGAGGCCTGGCGGAGTCACCGGGCAGCACAGGAGGACGCAGAGCGCAACGTCGTCAACCTGGTGAAGCTGTTGTCCGAGCAGACGGGCCGCACCATCCAATCGATCGATCTGAGCCTTCAAGGCATGGCGGCGGAGGCGGCAGGCACGCCCAACCTCGCCGACAATGATCCGCGCTTCGTCGCCGATCTGCGCAAGCGGCTGAGTGTCTTGCCCTATGTGCGCGCGCTGTTCGTGGTCGGAGCCGACGGCTTCGTGTCGCAGAGCACCAGCTACCCGGCATCGCCACGAACCAGCCTGGCGGATCGACCCTATTTTACGGTCCAGAAGGACAGCCCGTCCGTGGGGCTGCATATCGATGCTCCCCTGCGCAGCCGCGCGTCGGGGGCCTGGATCGTCGCGCTGTCGCGCCGGATCGAGGGGCTCGACGGCAGCTTCGCCGGGGCCACGGTGGCTGTGATCGACCCGATGTATTTCGAGCGCTTCTACAGCCAGCTCTGGGTCAATGGCGGCACGGTCGCCCTGTTTCATAGAGACGGCGTCGAACTCGCCCGTTCTCCGCATATCCACGCCTTGATCGGCACCTCGGCCGCTGGACGGGAAACCTTCAGGCGATTTCGCGACGGGAGCGCTCCGGAGGTCTTCTGGGGGACGAGTCCGATCGACGGCAATGAGCGGGTCGCAAGCTTCAGGGCTCTCGAAAACCTGCCGCTCGTCATGCTCGTAACGATGCGGGAGGCTGTCGTCATGCGCTCCTGGCGCTCGCATATGACCGTGACGAGCGTCGGGGCGGCCATCATCATCGTGATGTTCGCCGGCATGGAAGCGCTGACACGGGATCATCGGCTGCAAGAGGAGCGGGCCAGGGCGCGCCTGGCGGAAGCGGAGCGGCTCGAATCGATCGGCCGGTTCGCGGCGGGAGTGGCGCATGATGTTGGAAACCTGCAGAGGATCCTTCGATCCGCCGTCCTGCTGCTGCGCCCGCAAACGGCCGACCGGCCCAAGGCGAGCGAATTACTGGATCAGATCGACGCCACCCTCACCGTCGGCGGCGAGCTGGTCACCCAATTGCTGTCGCATGCCCGCACTGGCAGCCGCGCGCCTGGGGTCAATGACCTGAATCTCGTCCTAACCGAGGCGCTGCCGATGCTTCATCGCGCTGCGGGGCCGAAGGTGGAGGTCCGCCTGTCGACCGCGGCATCGGCCTTGCCGTGCCGGATCGACCGTCCCCAGCTTCTCGCCGTCCTGCTGAACCTGATCCTGAATGCGCGCGACGCGATGCCGGATGGGGGAAGGGTGTCGCTCGATGTCAGGGACGAGCGTCCTCCGGGGCAGGGCGGGCCGGGCTGGAGCGAAGTCCGCGTGTCGGACAACGGGCAGGGCATGTCGGAAACGGTCCTCGGCCAGGCCTTGGACCCGTTCTTCACGACCAAGACGGCCGGGCAGGGCAGCGGCCTGGGACTCAGCCAGGTCCAGACCTTCATCGACGACAGCCGGGGAGGGCTGGAGATCACGAGCGAGCAAGGAAAAGGAACGACGATCCGCCTGCGTCTGCCGCTGGCCGAGATCGACGCGACTGAAGAGGCCGGGTCACGCGCACTGCCATCCGTCCCGGATACGGCGCGCCGGCCCGCTTGATTCTGCGAGATCGACAACCGAGACTGCGATGAGCAAGTCGAGACCCGAACATGATGGGTAGACGAGAGCTGAGAATACTGGTCGTGGACGACCATCCCATCGTCCGTGGGGGACTGAGGGCAATCCTCGAAACTCAGCCGGGTTGGCATGTTTGCGCCGAAGCCGGGAATGGCGAAGAGGCGGTGCGTCTCACGCTCGAACATGTCCCCGACATCGTGGTAATCGATCACTCCCTGCCGGTGCTGAACGGGTTGGAAGCGGTTCGACAGGTTCTCAAGGCCCTGCCCGACATCCGGATGCTGATCTATACGATGCATGACGATGACGGGCTGATCTACGATGCGCTGAAGGCTGGTGCACGCGGCTATCTGCTCAAGTCCGAGGACGACGGGGAGGTCGTCGCCAGCGTCCGGGCGCTGGCGGAGGGGAAAACCTATTTCTCGCAGCGCGTGGCGAAATGCCTGCTGGATCAGCTCCTCAGCGGCGAAAAGATAGTGGCATCGCAGACATTGACGGCCCGTGAGCGCGAGGTGGTGCAACTCGTCGCGGAAGGGGAATCGAACAAATCCATCGCGCGCCGCTGGGGCCTCAGCATCAAGACCGTCGACACGCACCGCACTTCGGCGATGAAGAAGCTCAATCTGCGCACGGCGGTCGATCTGGCCCGTTACGCGATCCGAAACAGGCTGATCGAACCCTAGCCACGGATTTGATCGAGCGCGATATTGGGGACTGTCCTGCCTCGGCGGGCACCTCACGGCGAAGCCATGGCATGGCTCCGATGATGACACGTTGGGAGATGCGTCGATTAAAATGAGGGGAGAGGCGCTTCGCGTCGAAAGACCTGCTTTCCGGCCGATCTGCAATGTCAGCTGGCCGAGGTAAGCCCTAGGGGAATAGTGGCGCAATACTCGGGTGTTTGCCCGGTTGTCCCATTTTCCCAGCGCCAGCTAGATTGAATTTCCGGGTGATGTTGCGGAATTGATGCGAGAATCGTATCTGGTGTGCGCAAGTTGTATTTCAAATATTATTTGGTTATTTTGTTTTTGGAAAATGAACGTAACAGTGTCTGTGTTTTATTCTCTGCAGGATTTCAAGCGAAAAGCAGCACTGAAGTGCCGAATTTGATCGGATAAGCAAGATGTCGGTCATCGATCTGCAAAGTCATGTCCTTCTCAAAAAGAGCAGGGGCGTCGAGGCGTTCACCCAGTCGATCGCGAAGGTGAATTCCGAAATAAAATTCATGAAGGACATCATCGAGAGAGCGCAGATCAATGACGACGACAAGATCGCCATCCTGTCGAATTTCATCCGCATCTTCGAATTGTCGTTCAAGTCACTGGTGACGTATTATTCCGTTGCCTACAAGGATCTCGCCGAGCAATTCACCGCTGCGGGCGACCACTCGGCCGCTGACGGTGGCGAGCAATCCGGCGCTTCTCCGCGTACCGATGCGGCGGACCATGGCAATTGACCTGCTGATCGGCCGCTGGCCGACCGAGGCGGCCGCGATCCGTCGGACGCAGGCGATCATCGAGTTCGACACCACGGACACCTGATCTTGGCGCAGGCGGGAACCGAAGTGGGCATCGGCCTTGCGTCCTCGGGCGGGCGGGGCCGTCATCCGCTCGCTTCCAGCGACAGGCCCCCGGCCGCCCAGGTTGCGGAGTCGCGAGATCGCCATCCGCCCCCGGGGCCGCAATTGGCGCCCCATCTTGTCAAAGCACGGGCTGGTCCGAGACGGGGATTGCGTTCCCCGCCGGGTGCTCTCGTTTCAGAGTGTGAGTGATGGAGCGAACCACTATTCATCGTGAGATGAGCTGGCACACGCGCTCGCTCCTGAGCTACGACGCCTGGGTCGTCCGATCGCTCCGTCTTCCACTGTTGACGGGCTACGCCGCCGCTGCGCTGCGCCAGGCGCAAGCCGCCCGCTATCTCCAGACCCTGCCGCCGATCCTGGTTTCGGCCATGCTCTCCGCCGCCACCATCGCCGTCGTCGCGCTCTATTACGGCTGGCGGCTTTTTCCGCTGGCCTGGGCCTCCTGGGTGATCGTCACCGCCTGGGTAGGCATCGCGCGGATCCGGCGGGTCCGGGAGCGGCGCCGGACCGATGCGCCGTCGCAACGTTTCGTCGCCCGGATCATCCTCGACACCGCGGTCGTCGCGATGCCGTGGGCGGTGCTGCCGATCGTCGTCAATCCGGGCATCGCGCCGGAGATGGAGGTGATCATCGCGACCATGCTGGCCGGGCTGGCCTGCGCCGGCGTTTTCATCATGGCGATCATTCCCTCGGCCGGAGTGCTGTTTCTCGCCATGCTGATGATCGGACGCATCGTTCAGCTCGGCTTCACGCCGCTCGACCACGCCATCCCCAATCTGGTGCAGCAGGCGATGTACGGCCTGGCGCTGGTGCTGGCGTTGCGGACTATGGCGCAGCTCTTCATCGAGCATGTCCAGGCTTCCGCGGTGATCACCTCCCTTGGCGAGGAGGCGCAGGAGCGTGCGAGTCATGAGGAGTGGCGGCGCTCGCAGGTGCAGCACCTGGCCGGCGACTTCAAGGAGACCGTCAGCCGGCCCCTGCAGCAGATGTCCCAGGCCGTCGACCAGATGAACGGCGCGGCCACCCAATTGTCGGAGATCTCGACGACCTCCCGTCTGGGATTGGAAGAGCTGCTCGCGACCGTTGCGGAGACGAAGGGGGGCATGCGGCTGGTCGAAGCCGAATCCCTCAGGCTGTCCGAGAGCATTGCCATGGTTCTCGACGCCGCGCGCAACACCACTGCCCTCGTCCAGGTCGCTGCCGCCGAGGTCGCGTCCTCAATCGCCGTCAAGGAGCAACTCGGTTGCGCCGTCCGCGACATCGAGCGGATCGCGGACCTGATCAGCGATATCGCCAGGCAAACCAACCTGCTCGCCCTCAACGCCACGATCGAGGCGGCGCGTGCGGGGCCGGAGGGCAAAGGGTTCGTCGTGGTCGCGCGGGAGGTGAAGCTCCTGGCTTCACGGACGGAGGCGGCGACGGAGGAGATCTGCGGCCGGATCAAAGTCGTTCGATCCGCCGCGGAGGATTCCCTTTCGGCGAGCCGGACCATCGGCAACTCGGCGAAGGCGATCGTGAATGTCAGCAACGACATCATCGTCGCGGCCGATCTGCAGGCGAACGGCGTGGCGTCGATCGTCGAGGCGGTGACGCAAGGGGTCGCGGCGGCTGAGCGCGCTGCCCTGACGATCGAGGAGGTTGCCTCGCGGACGGCCCAGACCTTGAGCCAGGGCGCCCATGTCTCTGAGGCCGCCGGCCATGTCGATCGCTCGACGCGCGATCTTGCTGGCGTCGTCGAGACCTTCACCACAGGCATTGTCGCGGTGTGACAAGAAGGGCGGGGCTGCGGCTGCCCCGCTCAGCTTGGCCGCGCGCCCCAAAAGAGGGGGATGCCGCGCGGCAGATCGGTGATGCTGGTGCGCCAGGCGCTCTGGGTCTTCCACTGGCCGAGCGGGATGAAGGGCACGTCCTGCCAGGCCTGCTCCTGGATCGCCCGGCAGACGCGCTGGCGCTCAGCGAGGTCGGACGCCTCGAACCAGGAGTCGCGCAGCCGCTCGATCTCGGGTGAGGTCAGCCAGCCGCCGGCCGCCTTGCCGTCGCCGCGCAGGCTGATGCTGACCGCCGGGTTCACCAGATCATTGCCGGACCAGGTGCCGATGAAGGCGCTCCAGCCGCCGTTCTCGACCGGCTGCTGGCTGGTTCGCCGCTGCATCACCGTGCCCCAATCGGTCGAGACATAGTCGACATTCATGCCGATGCGGGTGAGCAGATCCTGCGCGACCAGAGCGAGCGCATTGATCGCGTCGATGTTCGAGGCGGCGAGCAGGACGACCCTCTCGCCGCGATAGCCGGCGGCGGCAAGGTCGCGCTTGGCCTTGGCAAGGTCGCGTGGGCCGAACAGCCCGGCCATGCCCGCATCGTTCGCCATCGGCGTACCGGGCGTGAAATAGCCAACCCGGTCGTTCCACATCGCCCGATCGTCGCCCGCAATCGCCTGCATGAACGGGGCCTGGTCGACCGCGGCGAGCACGGCGCGCCGGATTGCCGGATTGTTGAAGGGGGGCTGGAGATGGTTGAACCGGAACACGCCGATCGAGCCGGCCGGGTCAAGCGTCTCGACGGCGACCTTGCCGTTGCCCTTCAGCAGCGGGATCAGGTCGGGCGGCGGAGCCTCCCACCAATCGATCTCGCCCGACTGGAGCGCGCCCGCGGCTGTGCCGGCATCGGGAATGGTGACCCACTCGACCCGGTCGAAATGGACGACTTTGGCGCCGGCGACGAAGCTCGGCTTGCCGGGAGCCGGGACATAGCGGTCGAACTTGGCATAGGCCGCCGAGGCTCCGGGCACCCGCTCCGAAGCGAGGAAGCGGAACGGGCCGCTGCCGATGACCTCGGTGATCTGCGTCGTCTGCGGGGTGAGGGCGATCCGCTCCGGCATGATCGCGCACATATACGGGCTGGCCTTGCCCAGCGCCGCCGGCAGGAGCGGGAAAGGACGCTTCAGCTGAAAGCGGATCTCGCGATCGGAAGCGGCCGAGAGCTCGTCCGTCACAGCCATCAGCTTCTGGCCGAACGCGTCGGCAGACGCCCAGCGCCGGATGCTGGCGACGCAATCCTGGGCGCGCACCGGCGTGCCGTCATGGAAGAGCAGCCCGTCGCGTAAGGTCAGCCGCCACAGCAGGCCATCGTTCTCGACCACATGTCCCGCCACCATCTGGGGCTGCGGCTCGAACCCGGAATCCAGCCCGTAGAGCGTGTCGAACACCATGAAGCCGTGGTTCCGCGCGATATAGGCCAGCGTCCAGCCGGGATCGACGAAGCTGAGATCGGCATGCGGGGCAAAGCGCAAGGTGCGGGCGCGGTTCGCCTGGGCCTGGCCGAGGCGCGGCATGGCAAGCCCTGCGGCGGCGGCGCTCGCTCCGGCGATGAAGTGGCGGCGGTGCATGCTTCCGATCTTCCCTTTTGTCGATTGTATCGTCATCTCGTTCCGGCTGTGCCGCGGCGGTTTCTTCAGGCGCTGCCGTGCACGAGCCTTCCCTCGAACCAGGTGGCCAAAACCTTCGTCTGTGCGATCGCCAGCGGCTCAATCGTCATCAGATCGCGGTCCAGCATGACCATGTCCGCCGACAATCCCGGTGCGAGCCGGCCGGTGCGGTGGCCGAGGCGCATCGCTGCCGCCGGATTGGTCGTATAGAGCGGCAGGACCTCGGTGATGCTCACGGCCTGATCGGGCGCATGCACGCCCTCGTGGCGTCCGGTCGGATCGCGGCGGGTGACGAGGCCGCACATCGCCTCCCAGGGATCGAGGTCGGGCGCGATCGTACGCCAGTCGGAGGCAGCGACGACGGCCGCGCCGGCGGCGAGGATGTCGCGAACCGGCCAGACCGTTGCATAGCGCTCAGCGCCGACCATCCTCTCATGCGTCAGGCTCGCCGAATTGGGATGCCAGAGCGGCGGGCACATGTCGTGGAGGACATTCAGCTCGGCCAGGCGCGGAATGTCCGCTGCGGTGATGAACTGGCCATGGGCGATCTGGTGCTGTGGCCCATCGGGGCCGTTGCGGCGGCGCACCTGCTCGACGGCATCGAGCACCATGCGGATGGCGCGATCGCCCACCGCGTGCACTTTCACGCCGAGGCCGTCCCCGTCGAAATCGGCGATCGCCTCGGTCAGCTCGTCCAGGGTCAGCGAGGTCGCGACTGGCGGTTCGTCGGGCGCGCTGGCATAGGGGGCGAGCATAGCGGCGGTGCGCAACGACGGCACGCCGTCGAGGAAGATCTTGGCGAAATCGGCATTCATATGCGGGCCGCAAAGCTCGCGGCGCTGCTCGCGCATGACCTTGACCTCATCGGCCGCATAACCGGAGCAGGTCGGGCTCAAAGCGAGATGGAAGGCGGCCCAGCAGGTCAAAGCGCCGGCATCGTCGAGGGCCCGGTAGAACTGCAGCGCCTCCAGGCTCGCTGACGCATCGGCGAAGCCGGTGATGCCGAGGCTGTTGAGATAGGCGATCGAGGCGCGCGCCGCCTCGGCCTTCCCGGCTGCGGTGAGTTCGGGGATGGCGTCGGTGACAGGCCAGGCACCGGACTCGATGAGCAGGCCGGTCGGCTGTCCTGCGGCATCCTTGACGATCTCACCATCCGGCGGGTTCGGCGTCGCGGCATCGATGCCGGCGATCCGCAAGGCGGCGGAGTTGGCGAAATAGCCATGGCCGCTGAGGTGCTGCATCGCAACGGGCCGGCCGCGACTGACCGCATCCAGGGCCGCCAGCGCGCCGGGCTCGCGCATCCGACCGAGGGCACGCGCTCCATAGGCGCCGGCGACGACCCAATCGCGCCCGTCCTGGCGGGCGCAGGCCGCTTCGATCTTGCCCAGGATCGTGTCGAAATCGTCGGCCGTGTCGAGCGCTGTCGTATGGAGGCGTGCGATCATGCTGGAGAGGAGGTGGACATGGAAGTCGATCAACCCCGGCATCAGCATGCGGCCGCCGAGGTCAACGAGATCGGTCGCTTCTGTCCGCAGAGCCATGACCTCGGTCTGCGTGCCGAGCCTTACGATCCGGCCGCCGGAGACAGCAAGGGCCTCCGCCACGGGGTTCGCCGCGTCCATTGTGCGGATCACCCCGTTGTATAGGATCGTTTCGGCCACGGGGCCGGGCCTTGCTGCATTCGGCCTATCGGTCATCCCTGTCCCCTCCAAAGCGGTGTCGGGTGACCCAAACAAAAAAACCGGCGCTTCCGCTCCGGCCCTTGCGGGCTCAGAGGAAAAGCGCCGGTTCGAATTGCTCCCCTGGAAGCCCGCCTTTGAGAAGGGCCTCCAGCACAAGTCACCTAGCGGACTCAGTACGTGCCGAAATCTCGGCTCTGTCAACCGTTGCCGCTACTGCTTTGGAAAGCTCCTTCCTTCAGAACCTCATCTCGACCCTGCCCTTGAGGGCGTGGTCGCGGGAGCGTTCGCCGATTGCGGCGGAGTAGGTCAGGCCGAGCGCGGTGGCCGAGGAGATGCGCCAGTCGAGCCCGGCTTCGGCGACGAGGGCTTCGCGGTCGATCCGGGCGGCGAAGACCTGCGCCGGCGTGGTGCCGGCGACGAAGGCGGTGCGCGCCTGCGGGGTGAGCTCGCCAAAGCCGTGGCGCCAGCCGAGCATGGCCCGGGCGAACAGCGGCATCGCCCCGAGCTGCGCCTCGGCCCGCAAGCCGAGCGTAGTGAAGCCGAGCGTCTGGTCGGAAGAGAGAACACGCAGGGCCGCCGCCCCGCCACGCTCGGTGCCGGCGTCGGTGCTGACCCGGATCAGCGCCAACTGGGCGAACGGCTCCAGCGCGACCCCACTGAAGGCGAAGGCATAGCCGAGCTCGGCGAAGCCTTGCGTCACCGAACCCGGACGCTGCAGCCGCAGGAGATCGCCAAAACCGCGGACCGCGATCTGGCGGCGGATGTCGCTCTCGGACCATGTGTAGGCTGCGCCGGCATCGAGCCTGAGCTGGCCGAAGCGCGCCCCGGCATAGAGCGCGGCATGGCCGCTCTCGAGCTTGCCGCTGGAGCGGCGGGCGTCGAGGTCGAAGCGCGACTGGCTGTAGCCACCGGCGACGCCAACCTTCAGCGAGGAGCCCGGCGCATCGTAGAGCATGACGTCCGCACCGAGCAGGGCGCCGCCGCTGCGGCGGCTCATGCTCGCGGCATTGCCGTCGCCGTCGGTGTTGCCGGTGCTGCCGAAGGCCGTGCCCCAGAGTGCATAGCGCGGCTGCGGCACCGGGGCGGGCATCACGATCCCGCTTTTGCGGCCGGGCAGATCGGCAGTGAAGCTCGCCGCGACCTGACCGGGGGCTTGCGTCAGCAGCGGGCCGCGCAGATGGCTGAGGATGGTGTCGCGCACCAGCCGGCTCTCGTCGATCATCACCGAGACCGCCTGGGCATGCGCTTCGCCCGAGAGCAGGTCGAAGCCGGCGCGGGCCTGATCGGCCGTCGCCGAGATCAGCACGTCATAGACCGGGTTGCCGCCCCCGAGCCGCTCCGCCGCCATCGCGATGAAGCCCTGGTTGCGGGTCGCGGCGACAGAGGTTCCGCCAGAGCTGCCGCCACTATTGTCGGGGCCGAACGAGGTGTCGTTGCGCGTCATCGTCAGCGTGACGTTCGTGCCGCCATAGCTCAGCGAGGGCGTCAGGAAGGCGAGGTTCGACGTGACGCTGGTGAAGGTTCCGTTCACCCCGCCCGAGGCGGTCAGGATCGTATAGTTCGTGCTCGCCGCGTAGTTGCCGTTCTCGGCCAGCACTTGCACCGTGCCGCCCGAGATCGTCGCCGAGCCGGAGGCCACGATCCTGTCGCCCTGCCCGGCGGCATTGACCTCGACCTGATAGGTCGAGCCCGAGGCGAACGAGACATTGCCCGACACCGTCAACGTCCCGATCGAATTGCCGGGCGCAACAGTCGCGCCGTTGCCGACGCTCACGCCGGCGATCGTGCCCGAGCCGCCGAGCGTGCCGCCATCGAGCACCACCGTGCTCGCCAGCGAGCCGTTGACGACCAGCTTGCCGGACGAGACCTTGGTCGAACCCGTGTAGGTGTTCGTGCCGGTCAGCGTCAGCGTGCCCGTGCCGGTCTTGGTGACCCCGCCCGTGCCGGTGATCGTGCCGGAGAAGGTGGTCGAGCTGTTGTCCGAGCCCGCCGTCAGCGTGCCCGAGCCGAGCGTGACCATGCCGGCGCCGGCGAGCGAGGCGATCGTCTGGTTGAGACTGGCGAGATCGAGCGTCGCGCCTGATGCCACCGTGAAGGCCGAGTTCTGCGAGAACGCGCCGGCGACGCCCGCCCGCAGCGTTCCCCCCGAGACCGTCGTCGCGCCCGAATAGCTGCTGGCGCTCTTCAGGATCGTCGTTCCCGCGAGCTGGCGCACCGAGCCGGTACCGGTGATCGACGGCGAGAAGCTGTAGCTGGCCTCGGTGTGGTTGAAGACCAGCTTGCTGGCGCTGGTGTTCAGCGCAACGGTGCTGACGATGAGGTTGCCTGCCGCCGTGGCGGTGCTGCCCTCGGCTGCGCCGATATTGACTGTGCCGCCGGCGCTGCCGCCGACGAGGCCGAGATCGAGCGTGGTGTTGCTGCCGCCGCTCTCGATGCCGCCCACGGTCAGCTGCAGCGTTCCGCCCTCGGACAGTGTCAAGGTGCCGGCATTGGCATGGCCGACATAGAGGTGCGTTCCGCTGCCGACCCATTGCGAGCCCGCCCCGGTGATCGTCACCGAGCTGTCGCCGTCGACGCCGACGATGCCGACAGTGCCGGAGCCGCTGCCGGTCCTCACCGAGCCGCCATTCTCGATCAGCAATGTGCCCGAGCCGATCTCGCCGACCCGCATCTGGCCGAAGGTCTCCCAGCTCGAGCCCGTGCCGGTGACGATCGCGGTGGCGCCGTTGCTGATATAGGCCTGTCCGCTGGTGCCAACGTTGCCGAGCTTGCCGCCGCCCTCGATCCGCAGCGTGCCCTCGTTGACCCAGGTCCGGCCATTATAGCCTCCCGAGCTGTTGCCGGTCAGAACCAGCGTGCCGGCGCCCTGCTTGATGAAGCTGGCGCTGCCGCTGGTGGTGATCGAACCGGTGAGCGTCAGCGTCGTGCCCGCATCGGTCTCGATCCGCCCACCGCCGGTGGTGAAGGCGATGCTCCGACCGCTGGAGAAGGTCGACATGGTGCGCAGGACAGCGTCAGCACCGGTGCCGGCCCCGCCGACGATCGTGGTGTTGGAAAGCGTGATGCCGGTGCCGGCATTGCCGAGATTGGCATCGGACGAGATCGAGAGCGTGCCAGCCGAGATCGTCGTCCCGCCGGTGTAGAAATTCGTGCCGGTCAGGACCAGCGTGCCGGTCCCCGTCTTGGCGATGCCACCGGTGCCAGTGATCGCGCCATCCATGGTGAAAGTCTGGTCGGCGGTCACTTCGACCGTGCCGTTGGCGTTGAGCGTGACCGCCCGCGCCGTCGAGAAGCTCGCCGTCACCTGCAAGGCGCCGCCGTTGAAGGTGAGCCCACCCGATACGTCGCCGAGATTGGTATCCTGCGAGACTGAGAGCTTGCCTGCGGAAAGTGTCGTCCCGCCGGTATAGGTGTTTTCGCCGGTCAAGGTCAGCGTGCCCGAGCCCTCTTTGGCCACGCTGCCGCCGCCGCTGACGACGCTGCTGATCGTCGCGGCGATCGTCTGGTCGAAGGTCAGTGTGCCGGTGTCGATGACGATGCCGCCATTGATGGTCGCCGAGGCGGAGCCGATGGTGAGCTTGTTGCTGCCGCCGGTGAAGTGGAGCGCCGCGGCGCGCGTCGTGCCGTCGCCCGAGAGGCCGCCCTCGATCGTGCCGTTATTGGTGATGATCAGGTCGGCACCGACGATGGCCTCGCCGCCGGCAGCGCCGACGCCGTTCGCCTCTTCGCCTGGATTAGGGGTACGACCAAAAGACGTCGGCAAATTCGAGCCGCCGCGCCCGCCATCGCCACCGCGGACCGTGCCGTTGACGGTCAGCGTCGTCGTCGCGCCGCCATTGGTGAAGACCAGCCCGGCGCCGCCAACGCCGGCCGCGCCGGCGGCGCCAGTACCATCCGACACATACGAGCCGCCATTTCCGCCCTTGCCGCCCTGGATCGTGCCATCGATGAACAGGGTCTGGGCCGCGCTGCCATCGGTGAAGAGCAGGCCGGTGCCGCCGGAGCCGCCACCGCCGCCGAAACCATAAAAGCTACCACCGCCATGGCCGCCATTACCGCCGGTGAGCGTGCCGGCGATCGCTCCCGTCGCACCCGCGCCCGTGACCACGGCACCAAAGCCGCCGGCGCCACCGCCGCCGCCCGAGTAGAAATAGCCGGAGGTACCGTCGCCGCCATTGCTGCCGGTATTGGCACCGGCCGGCAGGGCCGCGCCGACGGCGCCATGCACGCCGCCATCGCCGCCTCGGCCCTCGCTGGGGTTGCCATCGCCAGCGAGCCCGCCAGTTCCGCCGGTAATAGCGCCGGCGCCACCGCCGCCACCGCCCGCGTTGCCTCCTGGCGCTATTTGCCCCCTGGCGCCCGCACCACCGGCACCCGTCGGGTTGTCGATGCCGCCCGCGCCGCCGGAGCCGGGTTGCGCGCTGCTTCGGTCGCCGCCGCGGCCGCCATTGGCGAGCGCCTGCCCGGCGGACAGGAGCAGCACGAGCGCCGTGCCCGCGAGCAGGCGCGAGGCGAGCCGCGTACGAGATGTCCCGCCGAGCGCAGGAGTGGTGACCGATATCATGAGAATGCCCAACCCAACCGCGGCACAGGCTTAGGCGGGTAAGGGCAGGAGGCAATGAACAGCCGTTCACATCTCTAGATAAAATAATTTGTTGCAAATCTGCCGCAGTCGCCTTGGCTCGGCCCTGTCTGGTGGCCACATCTACCGACAGGCGACATCATCCTGCCTCGGATCGCGAGGCAGACGCGGTTACAGCATTCGGCCGGGAGCGGGTGGATGAGGCGGCTTCAGCAGGGACTCGGGATCTGTGCGGCCAGCCGTGTCTCGCCGCTGTCGTTCCAGACTTCCTGGCGCCGGATCAATCCGCTGGAAATCTCGAAGCGGTCGACGAAGCGGATGCCGGAGAAGGCGCTGCCATCAGGCCATTGGCCATAGAGGCTGCCGAGGACGTAGACGATCGCCGCCCCGTCCACTCGCTCGCAGAGGTCGCAGCGCTCGACATGCTTGGCGATGCTGCGATAGCGGCCGGACGAGCCGGCGACGATCGCGGAAAGATCGCTGTGCCTTGCGCCGCCGGGGAAGATGAACTCGGCATTCGCAATGACGAAGCCACGGGCGGCATCGAGATCGCGCCGCTCCATTGCGGCGAGATAGCGGAGCGCGAGGGCCTGTGGCCCGTCATGGCGCTCGGCCGCGAGGGCAGGGGAGAGGATCGCGTCAGAGCTCATTGACCGCCCGCGCCACCATCAGCTTCTGGCGGACTTTCGAGAACATCGGCAGCACGATCAGCAGCAGGCCGAAGGCCAGGATGGTCAAAGCGATCGGCCGGCCCATCAGATAGTCGAGCGGATCGCGCGCCAGCATCATGGTCTGGCGCAGGTTGAACTCGATCGGCCCGCCGAGCACGAAGGCGAGGATCAGCGGCGCGGTATCGAAGCGCAGCTTGCGCAGGCCGTAGCCGAGCACGCCGAACAGCAGCAGGAGCAGGACCTCGACCGGGTTGTTGTTGAGCGAATAGGCGCCGATGATCATGAACAGGATCAGCGCGGCGTAGAGTGCGCGGTAGGGCACCTTCAGGAGCTGCACCCAGATGCCGATCAGCGGCAGGTTGAGCAGCACCAGCATGACGTTGCCGACATACATCGAGGCGATCACGCCCCAGAAGATCTCCGGCCGCTCCTGGATCATCAGCGGGCCGGGCGTGACGTTGTGGACGATCAGGGCGCCGAGCAGCAGGGCCGTGACGGGGTTGCCGGGCAGGCCGAGCGCTAGCAGCGGGATGAAGGAGCCGGCCGCGCCGGCATTGTTGGCGGCTTCCGGCCCGGCGACGCCCTCGACCGCGCCGTTGCCGAACTCCTCCGGGTGCTTCGTGAACTTCTTCTCGACGCCATAGGAGATGAAGGAGGCGAGCGTCGCTCCGCCGCCCGGCAAGAGGCCGATCAGGAAGCCGAGCACCGAGCCGCGGGCGATCGGCATGGCCGAGCGCTTCCAGTCCTCCTTGGTCGGCATCAGGCTGCCGACGGGCACCGCCTGCATCGAGCGGGTGCGGAACTTCTCGACGTTCTCGAAGACCTCGCCCAGGCCGAAGATGCCCATGGCGACGACGACGACGCCGAAGCCGTCGGTCAGCTCGGGGATGCCGAGGGTGAAGCGCGGCTGGCCGGTGATGACGTCCTGCCCGACCATGGCGAGCAGCAGGCCGGCGGCGATCATGATCAGCGACTTGACGACATTGCCCTTGGCCAGGACCAGGATGACGATGAAGCCGAGCAGCAGCAGCGACAGGTTCTCGGCCGGCCCGAAGCGGATGGCGAACTCGACCAGCGGCATGCTGATCAGGCCGATGGCGAGCGCGCCGACCGTGCCGGCGACGAAGGAGCCGATCGCGGCGATGGCGATGGCGCTGCCGGCGCGGCCCTGCTGCGCCATCTTGTAGCCGTCGAGGCAGGTGACGACGCTCTGGGCCTCGCCGGGTATCTTGACGAGGATCGCCGTGGTCGAGCCGCCATAGCTGGCGCCGTAATAGATGCCGGCGATCATGATGATCGCCGAGACCGGGTCGAGCCCGATGGTTAGCGGCAGCAGCATCGCGATCGCCGCCGTCGGCCCGAGCCCGGGCAGGACGCCGATCAGCGTGCCGATCAGCGCGCCGCCGAAGCAGAAGACCAGGTTCATCGGCTTCAGGGCGACGATGAACCCTCCGAGCAAGCCTTCCATCAGTAACCCCAGAGCGAGCCGGCCGGCATGTTGACCGAGAGCGCGACGACGAAGAGCAGATAGGCGGCGAGGGCGGTCAGCACGGCCCGGACCAGGGCTTTGGCCGAGACCAGTTTCTCCTCGCCGATGGCATAGAGGCCGTACATCAGCGCGGTGCCGGCGACGATGAAGCCGAGGCTTGTCAGCAGCAGCGCGAAGGCGCCGATCATCAGCGCGACGAGCGCGACCATCGCCGCGCCGTGCAGGCCGCCATCGTCCTCATCCGCGTCGGTCTCGTCCGCACCCGGCTTGAGGAGCAGCGCGAGGCTCAGGCCGGTCATCGCCAGGGAGAGCAGCAGCGGCACCGCGCCGGGGCCGAGCAATCGGCTCGTGCCGAGCGGTAATTGCAGCGAGGCGAAGGTGCCGATCAGGCCGCAGATGATGCCGACGACCGCGCCGAGGCGCGGTCGCAGGGTCTCGGCCAGGCCGTTCGTCTTTCCGGTCACTTGGCCAGGCCGAGTTTGACGAGAAGCGGCTTCATCATTGCGCTTTCCTCGGCGATCTCGCGGCCGAAGACGTCTGGGCCGGCGAACTCGACCTCGGTCATCGTGCTCTGCGCGAAGGCGACGACGGCCGGGCCGATGGCGGCCTTCTCGATCGCGGCGGCGAGCTGCTGCACCACGGCGTCGGGTGTGGCCTTCGGCGCCCAGATGCCGACCAGCGGCGAGAGGGCGAGATCGACGCCGGATTCGGCGAAGGTCGGCACATCCGGCAGGATCTTGGCGCGCGTCTTGCCGAACTGGGCGATGGCGACCATGCGGCCGCCCTTGGCCTGCGGTACGATCGACTGGGCGAAGCCGAGCGCGAGGTCGATGGTGCCGCCGACTGTCGCCGCCACCGCGGGCGTCGCGCCGGGGAAGGGCACATGGGTCAGCTTGATGTCGGCGGCTAGGGCGAACGCCTCGCCGGAGAGATGCGTGCCGCCGCCGGTGCCGGCGCTGCCGAAGGTGACCTTCTCCGGATTGGCCTTGGCATAGGCGACGAGGCTCTTCACATCGTTGAAGGGCGCGCCGATGCGCGCTCCCATCACGTTGGGGCCGAGGCCGACGCGGGCGACCGGCCGCAGGTCCGAGACCGCATAGGGAAGCTGGTTCTGGTGCGGGGCGACCGAGAGCGGCGCCGAGGTCGAGAACAGCAAGGTGTGGCCGTCGGGCTTGGCCGATTTGGCGACGTAGTTCGCGCCGATCGTGCCGCCGGCGCCGGGCCGGGTCTCGACCAGCACGTTCTTGCCGAGGATCTTCTCCATCTCGGTGCCGAAGGCACGGGCGAACTGGTCGGTCGAGCCGGGGGCATAGGGCACGACGAAGGTGATCGGCTGCGTCGGAAAGGCCCAGGCTGTACGGCTCGCCAGGCCGAGCCCGGCCGTCGCGGCCAACCCGCCGAGGAGGGCGCGCCTCCCGATCCCCGCATCGTCCATCCCGCTCATCGGTCTTCTTCCTTCGTTCCGCCCTGATCGGCGCGTGGCGGGCAAGGTGCCCGGGCCAGGCGCGATGCCTGAGCCTTTGCTGTATGCAAAAAAATGTCAACACTTCTTGCTGCGCCGGCTGGCGCATATTTCGGCATTTATTTCAAAAGGCAGCCGGTCAAGTCACTGCGGGCAAGAGAAGTCGCAACCCGACGTTGTCGCGCGGCCATTCCTCGCTGAAGCCAATGCGATCCACGGACGCTGCGCGTTGGAGGTTGAGCGGGCTGGTAGTGATTAGTGTCAACAGTATTGATGGAGGCTGCATGCAATCCGCTTATGGGGCGATGACGAAACGGCCTTGGACGTCAGCTCGCCAACCCGGTTTCGTGATGCCGATCTGTCCTGTTCGAGCGGAGACCATGCTGGCCACGTCCCCTCCCGCCGGAACACCCGCCGTCAAGCCGCTGATCGTCGGCATCGGCGGCACGCCCCGTGAGCAATCCTCGACCGAACTCGCCTTGCGCCATGCCTGCGAGGCGATCGGGGACGAAGCCGAGATCCGCATCTTCGCCGGGCGCGACCTGCTGCTGCCGCTCTACCAGCCGGGCGTCGCGAGCCGCGATGCGGGTGCTGCAGCGCTGGTCTCGGCGCTGATGCATTGCGACGGGCTGATCATCGCGAGCCCGGCCTATCACGGCAGTGTCTCCGGCCTGATCAAGAACGCGCTCGACTATGCCGAAGAGCTCTCGGGGGAGGCGCGGCCCTATCTCGACGGCGTGCCTATCGGGCTGATCGCCTGCGCCGCCGGCTCGCAGGCCGCCGGCCAGACGCTGGCGACGCTGCGGACGATCGCGCATGCCCTGCGCGGCTGGCCGACGCCCTATGGCGCGACGATCCGCACCACGCCCGGACTGTTCGCAGGCGGAACCTGCCACGACCCGGTGGTCGCTGCCGATCTCGTCCGCGTCGGCGAGCAGGTCCTCACCTTCGCCCAAAGGCAGGCGGCGGCGCTGGTCGGACTGGCCTCCGTGCAACGTGCCACGACCTTCGTGCCAACTGAGAGCAGGCCATGAGACTGGGAATCTGGGCTCCCTTGCCCCACACCATCCGGGCCGAACCCGAGATGGAGCGCGCGATCGCCGAACTCGGCACGGCCGGCGCCGGCGGGTTGGCCGATACCTCCTTCGAGTTCGCCGCGCGCATCCTGCAGCAGGCCGAGGAGGCCGGCTTCTCGATCTCGCTGATCGCCGAGCGCTGGCTCGGGCCCGACCTCGAATCCTGGGTGATGGCCTCGGCGCTGTCGCAGCGCACGCGGCGGATGGAGTTGATGGTCGCGGCTCACCCCGGCATCGTCACGCCGCAGGCCGTGGCCAAGATGGGCGCCTCGCTCGACCGGATCAGCGGCGGGCGCTTCGCGATCAACTTGGTCAATGGCTGGTGGCCGGACGAGCTCAATCTGTTCGGCAATGGCGGCTGGCTGGAGAGCAGCGCCGATCGCGCCGCGCGCCTCGGCGAGTTCGTCCGGGTGCTGCGCGGCCTGTGGACGCAAGATGCGTTCTCGTTCAGCGGCCGCTATTACACGGTCGACAAGGCGAGCCTGCCCCTGAAGGTGCGCCGCTCGCCGCCGCCGATCTATGCCGCCAGCCGCTCGCCAGAGGGCAAGGCGCTGGTGGCGGAAAGCTGCGATGTCTGGTTCGCCGATTACGTGCCCGACTATCGGCTCTACGACGATAATCTCGCGGTGATGACGCAGGAGATCGCGGAGATGAAGGCGCTTGCCGCCGGTCATGGCCGCGAGCTCGGGATCGGCCTCAGCGCGCATGTGATCTGCGCCGATACGTTGGACGATGCCCATGCCCAGGCCGAGGAGATGCTGGACTATGGCAAGCGCAGCCGGATCGCGGCGGTGGCGGCGCGCGGGCTCGGCGCCGGCCTCGTCGGCACGCCGGAGCTGCTGGCGCAACGGATCGAGACCTATCAGCGCATCGGCGTCGATTGCCTGATGCTGCGCTTCCACCCGATGGCGGAGGGGCTCGCGAACTTCGCGGACAAGGTCGTCCCGCTGCTGCGCGAGCGGCTCGTCATCGATGCTGGGGCGATGCAGCCGGAGCCGGCTTATGGCTGAGGTGGTGACACCCCGCCATGCTCTGATCACCGGCAGCTCGTCCGGGATCGGTCTTGCGCTGGCGCAGCGCCTGCTTGCGGCAGGCTGGCGCGTCACCGGGTTCGACCGCCAGCCGGCGCCGACTGAGGCGGAGGCTGCCGGCCTGCGCACGATCCCGCTCGACCTGCTCGATGCATCAGCTCTGGCAGGTGTCCTGCCGGAGATCCTGGCGGAGCGGCCGGACGCCTTCGTGCACTGCGCCGGGGTGATGCGGACCGGGCGCATCACCGAGATCCGCGACGAGGATGTCGAGATGCTCTGGCGGCTGCATGTCGGTGCCGCCATCGCCATCCTGCGCGAACTCGCGCCGGCCTTGCCCGAGGGGCGCGGCCGCATCGTGCTGCTGTCGAGCCGCGGTGCGCTCGGTCGGCCGGGGCGCGGCGCCTATGCCGCGACCAAGGCGGCGCTGCACGGCCTTGCCCGCAGCCTGGCACTGGAGCTGGCGCCGCGCGGCATCACCGTCAATGTCGTGGCGCCGGCCGCGACCGACACGCCGATGCTGCGCGACCCCAGCCGCGGCGAGGCGCCGTCCGTCTCGCTGCCGATCGGCCGGCTGATTGCGCCGGACGAGGTCGCCTATCTCGTGCAGTGCCTGCTGGCGCCGGAGGCCGGGGCGATCACCGGCCAGACGCTTTATGTCTGCGGTGGGGCCTCGCTGGTGGCGCCGGGCTAGAAGCTTTTCACTCCGGCCCGATCGCGCCGGGCCAGCCTCCCTGCTCGGTCATCTCGCGTATGATCCCGAGTGCGATGCGGGCGAACTCGGTCGCGATGGTCGAGGGTGAGGGCAAATCGAGCTCGACCAGCGCCAGCGGCCAATAGGCGCGCGGCGCGATCGGGCGGATGTCGATCTCCCCGGCGAGCATGCCGGCGGCAAGGGTGGCGCGCGTCATCAGGCTGACGCCGAGGCCGCGCCTGACCAGCCCGCTGGTGATGACGTGGTCGTCGACCTCGTAGCGGGCATCGACCCACAGGCCCTCACGCGCGGCCCAGGCGTCGAGCAGTCGGCGTGAGGCGTTCGGCCGGCTCGGCAGGATCAGCGGCAGCTTGACGATCTCGGCCGACGGCAATTCGCCGATGCCATCGCCGAGGCTGCCAGGGAGCCCGACGACGAAGACCTCCTCGCGCAGCAGGGGCGTAACCCTGAGGCCGCGCTGCGGCAGCGGATCATGGGCGAAGGCGAGATCGAGCTGGCGACGGGCGAGCAGGTCGTGCAGCTGGCTCGAAAAGCCGCCCACGATCTTGACCTCGACCTGCTCATGCGCGGCGCTGAAGCGGGCGAGCAGAGGCGGCGCCAAGAGATGGCCGACGCCCGGCGGCATGCCGATGGTGAGGCGGCCGGTCAGGGCGGCCGAGCCGCGGCGAACGTCGCTGGCGGCCTGCTCGACCTGGCGCAGGAGCTGAGCGGAGTGCTCGAACAGGATGCGGCCGGCCTCGGTCAGCCGGGCGCCGTCGCGGCCACGTTCAAGCAGTTCCTTGCCGAGCTCGGCCTCCAGTTCGCGGATGGTGCGGCTTACGGCGGGCTGCGAGATGCGCAGCATCTCCGAGGCGCGGCTGAAGCTGCCGCATTCTGCGACCGTCCGGAAATAGCGCAGCGCCCTGAGGTCCATCGGCTGCGCCTGCGCTCTAGGTCGATTGCGCGTGGCTAGCCGCAGCTCGCCCGGCGATGAAGCCGAGGCCGAGCGCGGCGAGCAGGCCGTTTCCGGAGGCATAGCCGGCGCCGCCCGCCCGTCCGCTGACGCCGGCCGCGGCGCCGCCGCCAGCATAGAGGCCCGGCACGATGCCGCCGTCCTGGCGCAGCACCCGCGCCTCCTCGTCGACCAGCGGGCCGCCCTGGGTGTGGAACAGCGCCGGGGCGATCCTTGTCGCCACGAACGGCGCCTGCAGCGGCCCCATGCCCCAGGCCTTGCGGCCGAGGGCATCCGGCCGATCGCCAGTGGCTACGCCGGCTGCCAGCGCCAGCGTTTCGGCGAGCGCATCCGGCGGCAGCCGGCAGGCAGAGGCGAGCGCGTCGGTATCGGCGAAATCGGGCGCGCCACCATGGGCGACGAGCACGCCGAAATCCGGCTGGCCGGCGGCGGTGGCCTCACGGATGCGGCTGTCATAGATCGCGAACAGGCGTCCGCCGCGTGCAAGGGCCGGGGCGGCGAAGGCAGAGTAGCCGAGGGTCTCGTCGGCGAAGCGGCGGCCGGTCTCGTCGACGATGACACCGCCCTTCTCGACAACCGTCCAGGTGACGAGCTCGCCATGCGGCTGGGCGATGGCGGAATGAGCCTGGTAGGCGCCCATATTGGCGAGGCGCGCCCCGAGCGCCTCGCCCCAACGCACGGCCTCGCCATCGCTGCCGAGCGCGCCGAAATACTCGGCGCCGGCGATGTCGGGGGCGTGGCGGGCAAGCAATTCCCGGTCATGACCAAAGCCGTTGCAGGCGAGGATCACGGCCTTGGCCGTGATCAGGCTCTCCGCGCTGCCTTGGGTTTGTATGCGCGCGCCGCGGACGATGCCGTCCTCGGCGAGAAGGGCGGTTGCAGGGGTGGCCAGCGCCACCGGAATGCCGCGCGCTTCGGCCGCCTGCCAGAGGCCCTGCATCAGATCGGCGCCGCGGCGCGAGGGCACGGCGTGCAGGCGGTTGACGCTGTGTCCGACATGCCGATAGGCGCCGATCAATTCGATCGGCAGGCCGATGGTATCGGCGAGCCATTCGACCATCGGCGCCGAGATGGCGGCGAGACTGTCGACCAGCGCCTCGGCCTCGTGCGGACCGGCTGTGCGGCGCAGGTCGGCGGCGAAGCGGGCTGGATCGTCGGCGATGCCGGCTGCAGCCTGGAAGCGGGTGCCGGCGGCGGGGATCGAGCCGCTCGACAGCATGGTGTTGCCGGCAAGGCGCGGCAGCTTCTCGACGACCGCGACTTCGGCGCCCGCCTCATGCGCGGCGAGCGCCGCGACGAGGCCGCAGCCGCCGGCGCCGATCACCAGGACGTCGACTTCGAGGTCGGGCTCGGGGGAGGCCATGGCCGGCCCCGCCTCAGGAAGCCTTCGCCGTCGCCTTGTACTTGGTCTCGTAATGGTCGGTGGTGAGGAGCTGCTTCTCCAGCGCCTGCATGGCCGGGAAGCCCATCAGGTTCCAGATCTCCTCGATGCCGACCAGCAGGTCGGAGCGATCAGCCGGGATGCCGGTTTCCATCACGCCGCGCATCACCGAGAGCGCCTCCTGCATCGCCTTGATCGCGGCGGCCGGCAGCATGCGCGGCAGGCTGATGCGGCGCACGCCGAGCTCCTTGAGGCGCGGCAGCGGGATCAGCGGCGTGGTCGGGCGCGGGCGGATACCGAAACCCATATTGATCGAGACTGGCTTGCCGCCGGCCGCCTCGACGACACGGGCGATCTGGTCCTCGGTCTTGACGGCGTCGGGGAAGATCGCGTCGGCGCCGGCGGCGACATAGGCGCGGATGCGCTCCAGCGTCGCGTCGATGCCCTCGACCGCGAGGGCGTCGGTGCGGGCGATGATGACGAAATCGTCGTCGCGGCGGGCGAGGCAGGCGGCCTCGATCTTCTTGACCATCTCCTCCTTGGAGACGACCTCCTTGCCCGGCATGTGGCCGCAGCGCTTCGGGCTGACCTGGTCTTCCAGGTTGACGCCGGCGACGCCCGCCTCCTCGAACATTTGCACGGTGTAGTGCACGTTCATCGGGTTGCCGTAGCCGTTGTCGGCGTCGCAGGTCAGCGGGATCGCGATCGAGCGGGCGAGCTGGCGGCAGTGATTGACGTTCTCGTTCAGCCCCATCATGCCGAGATCCTCGACGCCGAGGATCGAGTTGGCGATGGCGGCGCCGCTGGTGCAGGCGCTCTTGAAGCCGGCGGCCTCGACCAGGCGGGCGCTGTAGCCGTCATAGACGCCGGGCGAGACCAGGAACTCGCCGGAATTGAGCAGGGCCCGGAAGGCGGCCGGAGCCGAAATCTCGCGTCTGGCGATCATGATGCTCGTTTCTCCGCATCGGCGGCAGCAATGGATGGGGTTTCGGGAACCTGGGCCAGCACATGGCGGCCGGCGCGCTCGACATGCGAGCGCATCAGGGATTCGGCGAGGGCGCCATCGCGCATCTTGATGGCGCGCAGGATCTGCCAGTGCTCGGTGAAGGCGAGTTCCTTGCGCTCCGGCACGGCGCCGGAGATGCGCCGGTAGATGCGCAGCAGGTGGTAGAGATCGCCGCAAAGGCTATCGATGATGCGGCTGTTGCCGCTGGCGCGGACGACCCGCTCGTGGAAGTCGAAGTGCGCGCCTTCCGGCTGGCGCCCGGAATGGGCGGCTTCGAGATCGGCGATCAACGCATCGATCTCGGTCTCGCTCATCCGCTGGGCGGCGAGGCGGCAGGCGTAGCCTTCGAGCGCCTCGCGCATCTGGAAGAGCTCCAGGATCGCCTGGGCGGACAGGGAGACGACGCGCGCCCGCAGGAAGGGCTCGCGCGAGACGAGCTGGATGCCCTGGAGACGGCGGATGGCCTCGCGGACCGGCCCGCGGCTGACACCGAAGCGCGTGGCCAGCACGGATTCGTTGACGACCATGCCGGGGGCGAGCTCGGTGCTGTAGATCAGCTCGAGAATGCGGCCGAAGATCCCTTCGCCGAGCGTCTCGGGGCGCCGTTCGCCGGTTGCCGGTTCCTGCAGGTCCATGCGTGAACGTTAGGAGCGGCTCAAAAATGTGTCAACAGTTTTGAAGAGTGCTCGCTGGAAGCCCGCAAGCAGGACCTCGCACGACCGGTCCCGTAAATACCGCGACTTTGATTTAGCTGCCGGCCAGTCGAAAATCAAAATGTCTGTAGAAAAATACTTTTCTGAAAGTGTTGACATTAATTGGCCCTCCTCGCATTTTCCGGGCGTGTTGAACGATGCGAGCCGCGGAATGGCCGGCGTCATGATGTCCGATGACAGCCTGAAAACTGATGCCGCGGCCGGGGCTTATGTCTCGGTCGCCCGCGCGGCCGAGCGTGCCGGCGTAGGCCTCGCCACGCTACCCTACGCCTGCCGCGTCTTCGTCGAGAATCTCGAACGGGGCAGGCTCTGCGATCCCAATATCGGTGCGGACGCCGTTGCGGCGATGCTGCGTTGGCGCGACAACCACGGCGTCGGCGTGCCGCTGACCGTCGGCCGCGTCATCCTGCCGGATTCGAGCGGCCTGCCGGTGCTGCTCGACCTGGCTTCGCTGCGCGACGCCGTTGCCGAGGCCGGCTGCGATCCGGCCAGCGTCGAGCCGCGCATTCCTGTCGACGTCATCGTCGACCATTCCCTGCAGGTCGACGTCTCCGCCACGCCCGATGCGATGGCGCGCAACATGGCGCGCGAGTTCGAGCGCAATGGCGAGCGCTACAGCTTCCTGAAATGGGCGCAGCAGGCGTTTCGCTCCGTCCGCGTCTATCCGCCCGGCACCGGCATCATCCATCAGGTCAATCTGGAGCACATCGCCCCGGTCGTCACCCGGGTCGCGACGCCGCTCGGTGAGATCGCCTGCGCGGACTTCGTCATCGGCGGCGATTCCCACACGCCGATGATCAATGGCATCGGCGTGCTCGGCTGGGGCGTCGGCGGTATCGAGGCGCAGGCGGCGATGCTCGGCCAGCCCTATGTCTTCCCAGTGCCGGAATTCGTCGGCGTCAGGCTGGTCGGGGCGCTGCCCGCCGGCGCGACCACCACCGACCTCGTCCTCACCGTCACCGAGCGGCTGCGGCGCGAGCGTGTCGTTTCGACTGTGATCGAGTATTTCGGGCCGGGCGCGGCGACGCTGTCGGTGCCGTCCAGGGCGACGCTCGCCAATATGGCGCCGGAATACGGCGCCACCGCCGGCTTCTTCCCGATCGACGCGCAGACCATCGCCTATCTCGCCCGCACGCGCTCGCCGGAGCAGGTCGCCTTCGTCGAGGCCTATGCGCGGGCCAATGCCATGTTCCGCGAGCCCGGACTGCCCGACCCCGCTTATTCCCGTGTCGTCGAGATCGACCTCGCCAGGGTCGGTCGTAGCGTCGCCGGGCCGCGCCGCCCGCAGGACCGGCTCGATCTTGCTGCAGTCGCGACGGATTTCGTGGGCCGGCTACCGCAACCGCTGGCGGATGGCGGTTTCGCCGCCGACCCCGCCGCGGCCGTTCCGGTCTCGACACCAGCAGGTTCAGCCGAGCTCCGGCACGGCGCGCTGGCGATCGCGGCGATCACCGCCTGCACCAACACGTCCAACCCGGCGGTGATGATCGCGGCCGGGTTGCTGGCGCGCAATGCGGTCGCTGCCGGGCTCACGGTCCCAGACTGGGTCAAGACCTCGCTGGCGCCGGGCTCGCGCGTGGTGACGCGCTATCTCGACGAGCTCGGCCTGCTGGCGCCGCTGGAGCAGCTCGGCTTCGGCGTGGTCGGCTATGGCTGCACCACCTGCGGCGGCAAGTCGGGGCCGCTGCTGCCGGTGATGGCGCAGGCGATCGATGCTGGCGGGCTGGTTGCCGCCGCCGCGCTGTCGGGCAATCGGAATTTCGAGGGCCGCATCCATCGCCAAGTGCGGGCCAACTACATCATGTCGCCGCCGCTGGTCGTCGCCTTCGCGCTGGCCGGGCGGATCGACATCGATCTCGAAAGCGAGCCGCTCAACGGCGCGGATGCGGAAAGGGCGATCCGCCTCGCCGATCTCTGGCCGGACGAAGCCGAGATCGCCACGTTGGCGGCACGTGCCGGCGATGCGCGCCTGTTCCGCGAGGTCTATGGCGATATGCCCTCCAGCCTGCTCTGGGACGAGCTTGCCGCGCCGACCGGGCTCCGCTTCGGCTGGAATCCGCAATCGAGCTATCTGGTCGAGCCGCCCTTCCTGGAACTCGCTCGCGAGCGAGCGCGCGAGGGCGTACCGGAGGCGCTGCATAGTGCGCGCGTTCTCGGCGTGTACGGCGACTCGCTGACCACCGACCACATTTCGCCGAGCGGCGAGATTCCGGTCGACAGCCCGGCGGGGCGCTATCTGATCGGACTCGGCATCGAGCCGAAAGCGTTCAACACCTATGTCGGTCGGCGCTGCAATCACGAGGTGATGGCGCGCGCGACCTTCGCCAATCTGCGGATCAAGAACCAGATGGTGCCCGGCCGCGAGGGTGGCTGGACGCAACTGCAGCCGGAGGGCCAGGTTGTCTCCGTCCATGAGGCGGCAAGCGCCTATGGCGAGCGCGGCGTGCCGCTGGTCGTGCTGGGCGGCAAGGACTACGGCATGGGCTCCAGCCGCGACTGGGCGGCCAAGGGTTCGGCTCTGCTCGGCGTGCGCGCCGTCGTCGCCGAGAGCTATGAGCGCATCCACCGCTCCAACCTGATCGGCATGGGTGTGGTGCCGCTGCGCTTCGCGGAAGGGCAGGGCTGGCGCCAGCTCGGCCTCGACGGCAGCGAGAGCTTGGATATCGAGGGGTTGTCGGCCGCGATCGACGGCATCGGCTCGGCCACGGTCACCGCCACCGGCGCTTCTGGGTCGATCCGCTTCTCGGTCACGGCCGATGTTTCGACCATGAGCGAGCGTGCCTGCCTGCGGGCCGGCGGCATCATGGCCGAAGTCCTTGCCTTCTTCATCCGGCGCGCCGCGCCAGCCCTGGTCACGGAGCATCCATGAGTTTCGATCTCTTGCTGGCGGGGGGCGAGATCGTCTTCCCGGGCGTCGGGGTCCGCACCGGCTCGGTCGCGGTCAAGGACGGGCGCATCGCCGCGCTGCTGGCGCCGGGCGAGCAGGCGAGCGCCAGGGAGGTGATCGACTGCCGCGGCAAATGGGTGATGCCGGGGCTGATCGACCCGCACACCCATATCGGCTTCGGCTCGAACGAGACCGATTTCGAGACCGAATCGCGCTCGGCCGCCATTGGCGGCGTCACCGGGATGATGACCTTCCACCGCTCCAACGATTTGCGCCAGTCGACCGGGCCTTGGAAGGAGCGCGGCGAGAGCCAGTCGCTGATCGATTTCGGCTTCCATTTCGGCGTCACCAGCAAGCTGCACATCGAGACGCTGCCGGAATGCGCCGAGCGCTTCGGCGTGACCTCGATCAAGGTCTACCTGATGTACAAGGGCGCCTCGGGCGCGGCGAAGGGCTTCACCGAGATCGATGACGGCCTGCTCTACCGGGCGCTGCTGCAGGGCGCGCGCATCAAGGGCGGCGTCGTCGGCGTGCATTGCGAGAATGTCGAGGTCATCCCGGTCTTCCGCGAGCCGCTGAAGGAAGCCGGCCGCAACGACCTGCCCGTCTGGGACGAGCAGAGCCCCGGCTTCCTCGAGGCCGAGAACGTCTTCCGGGTGATCTATTTCGGCGAGAAGGCCGGGTGCCCGGTCAATATCGTGCACATGTCGAGCGCCGAGAGTCTGGAGATCGTGCGCCGGGCGAAGCGGCCCGGCCGCGCGCCGATCCATGTCGAGACCTGCAGCCATTACCTTGCGCTGACCAGCCAGTCGCCGATCGGCTTCCTCGGCAAGGTCAATCCGCCGCTACGGTCTGAAAACGATGTCGAGGCGCTGTGGGAGGGCGTGCGCGACGGCACGATCTCGACCATCGGCTCCGACCATGTGCCGCGCAAGCGCGAGACCAAGGGGCCGGACATCTGGAAGGCCAGCGCCGGCTTTCCCGGCATCGGCACGCTGCTGCCGGTCCTGATCCATGAGGGCGTGCACAAGCGCGGCCTGCCGATCGAGCAGATCGCCGCTGCGACCAGCGCCAATGTCGCGAAGCTCTATTCGATCCCGAACAAGGGCGGTATCGCCGTCGGCATGGATGCCGACCTCGTCGTCGTCGATCCGGACAGGGAGGTCCTGATCGATCCGGCGACGCAGGAATCGCACTCCGACTACTCGCCCTATGAGGGCATGCGCTTCAAGGGCGCGCCCGTGCGTACCATCCTGCGCGGCCGCGTCATCGCCAGCGACGGCGTTGTCGATCCCCAGGCCCGCGCGACGCCGGCCGGCCGCTACCTGCACCGCTCCTAAGACCGAAAGCTGAAGACGATGACCAAGCGAATCTGGGACGATTTCCTGACCGAGCGCGACAAGCAGGTCTATGCGCAGGCCGGCTATGGCAAGCGCGGCGGCTTCGGCAAGCGTCCGGCCCTGTTCATCATCGACGTCCAGTACAATTTCTGCGGCGACAAGCCGGAGGACATCCTGGAAGGCCTCAAGCAGTACCGCACCCATTGCGGCCCCGAAGCCTGGGCGGCGGTCGAACACATCGTGCCGCTGCTGGAGATGGCCCGCGAGAAGAACATTCCGGTCTTCTACACCGAGAGCGCCCGCCGGCCGGACATGATCGATTCCGGCGTGCAGGTCGGCAAGAACCATCGCGGCGCCGAGAAGACCTCGACCGAAGGCACGCATGCGACCCAGACGGTCGCACCGCTGGCGCCGCGCCCGCAGGACATCCGCATCGGCAAGCGCAAGCCGTCCTGCTTCTTCGGCACCATCTTCATGAGCCATCTCAACTTCTTCGACGTCGATACGCTGATCCTGACCGGCTGCACCACCTCGGGCTGCCTGCGGGCGACGGCGGTCGACGCCTATTCCTATAATTTCAAGGTGGTGATCCCGGAGGAGACGGCGTTCGACCGCTTCCAGGCGAGCCATGCGATCAACCTGTTCGACCTCAACTGCAAATATGCCGACGTGATTCCGTCGGCCGAGGTGAAGGATTATCTCGGCGGGCTTGCGGTTCGCGACGATTTGCCGACCGGCGTGCAGGGCTGAGGCTTTCGCCAGACGTCATTCTCGGCCGAAGCGCAGCGGAGAGCCGGGAATCTCTGGACGAGTGTGCTCCAGAGCCCCATTCGGCATGAGATGCTCGGGACAGGCCCGAGCATGACGCCTGAGAGGACCCTTATGGCCGATCGCGAGATCATCGTCCCGGAATCGATGCGTGCCATCGTCGAGCGGGCCGGCTATGCGCCGGCCGTGCGCGTCGGCGAGATCGTCTATGTGGTCGGCCAGGTCGGCCGCACCGCCGATCTTCAGGTGATCGACGACCCGGCGGAGCAGTTCGCTGCTGCCTGGGAGAATGTCCGGATCGTGCTGGAGGCGGCCGGCTGCAGCTTCGCCGACATGGTCGACGTCACCACCTACCATGTCGGGATGGCGCGCCACATGGATGTGTTCCGCGAGGTCAAGAATCGCCTCGTCCCGCGCGAAGGCTATGCCTGGACGCGGATCGGCGTCTCCGAGCTTGCCCATCCCGGCCTCTTGGTCGAGATCAAATGCGTCGCCCACCGGCCCGGGCGCTGAGAGACTTTCTGGAAACTCAGCCCTCATCCTGAGGAGCAGCCGTCAGGTTCCGTCTCGAAGGATGTTCCAGCTGGTTCCGGAGCCTCCTGAAACATCCTTCGAGGCGCCGCTTCGCGACTCCTCAGGATGAGGGCTCAGAGAACGCCCGAATAGACTCTGAGCCGGGCCTCGCTTAGCCCAGCGTCGCGCTCAATCTGGCGCAGGCCCGCGTGAACAGCGCACCGGGCTTCACGCCGGCCTGCTTCATCATCCACCAGGCGCAGCAGAGATTGGACGAGAGCAGCGGCGGGGCCGAGCCTTCGGGGCGGGCCAGCATGGCCGGCAGGGTGATCATGCCGGTGCCGCTCATGACGATGGCGTCGATGCCGGCGGTCTCGACCTGGCGCAGGGCCTCCTCGACCTCTTCCGTGGTCAGCTCGTAAGCGCGGAAGGCCTCGGAGACCTTGACCACCTGAGCGACGGTGAAGCCGGCGCCGGTCCAGTAGCCAGCGGCCTCCTCGGTCAGCCAGGCAGGGTAGGGCGAGAACAGGCAGATGCGCTTGGCGCCGATCGCCTTCAGGGCATGGCGGATCGCGCCGCTTGCCGTCTCGACGGGAAAGCCCGCGGCTTCGGAGAGGCATGCGGCTAGCGCGTCGTCGGCGCTGGCGCCGAGCCGGTAGCTCGGCCCGGTCAGCGCGACGGTGGCAGCGTCGAGCTTCAAGCTGCCGAAGGTTTTCAGCGCCGGTTGGTAGGAGGCGATATAGGCGCGGTTGCGCTGCTCCAGCGTCGTGTCCGGCATCACCGGCAGGCGCGTGGCGTAGAGCCGGGCACCCGAGGAGACCAGCCGGTTCATCTCCGGCTCGACGGTGGGATTGGCCGGCGGGACGAGCAGGCCGAGTGCAGGCTGCGCGGCGAGTTGGGCGAGATCCATGGTGTCCCTCAGGCGGCGCGGGCAGGGCGCTCGAGCATGTCGAGCATCGCGGCGGCGGCGAGATAGTCGATGGCACTGCTGCGCGAGGCGGCGAGGTCGCGCACCTTCTGCAGCCAGTCCTCGCCGCCGGCGACGTTGCGGTCGGTGCGCGGGATCAGCATCTCTTCGGCGACGCGCTTGCGCTCGGCGGCGGCTGCGACGACCAGTTCCGGCCGGTGCTCGCGCAGGGCGCGGATCATCGCCTCGGCAAGCGCCTTCGCATCGTGGATGCCGCAATTCATGTTCATGCCGCCGCGGGTGTTGGTGACATGGGCGCCGTCGCCGGCGAGGAAAGCGCGGCCGACATGGTAGTGCGAGGCGACGCGGCGGCTGGCGCCGTAGACGTCGCGTCCGAGCACCGTTGGCGGCGTGGTCCAGCTCGGCATGACCTCGCGGATGCGGTCGGCGAACCAGCCGTCCTGCAGGGCGGTCTCGTCCGGCACATCGCCCGGCACGCGGATGATGATGCGCCAGCAATCCGGCATCTTGAGGAAGCTCAGGGACTTCGAGCCATTGTGCAGATAGGTGATCGAGGCGATCCCCGGCAGCACCTCGTCGAGATCGTCCGAGGTCATCACGCGCAGGACCTTGTGCGGATAGACCATGCCGTCGAAGGCGATGCCGAGCGCTTCGCGCACGGCGCTGCGGGCGCCGTCGGTGCCGAGCAAATAGTCCGCGGCGATGGTCAGCTTCTGCCCATCGCGATCGGCGGTGACGGAGACGCTATTCTCGTCCTGCGTAACTGCCTCGAAGCCGGTGCCGAACAGCACGCGGGCATTGGGGAGGGCCTCGATCTGAGCCAGCAGCAGCGGCGTCAGCCTCGCCTGCTCCAGATGCAGCCGGAAGGGGAAGGGGGTGCGCTCGGAAAGATCGGCCAGGACGAACTCGGCGAAGGGGCCTTCCGGCGTGCGGTACTGGATGCGCTTGACGATCTCGCCCTCGGCCAGCATCGGCGCGAGCACGCCGAGATCGTCGAGGATCTCCAGCGTCGCCGGGTGGAAGGTCGAGGCCTTGGAGGCCGCGGTGAGGGCGGCGCGCTTTTCGAGCACGACGATGTCGACGCCCGCTCTGGCAAGGATCAGGGCCGCGACGAGGCCGACCGGCCCGGCGCCGGCTACGATCACTTGCGTTGTCAGGCTGGTGGTCATGGACATCCTCCGCAGCGGCGCCGAGCGCCGCGCATCTATTTGTATTAAGTATGCTACTTAATATGTTTTAGCAAGAGCGGCCAGAGTCGGCCGTCAGGTCTCTTCGGGGCCGAGCACGAGACAGTTCGCCGTCGCCCAGCCGACCGGGATGCGCTCGCCGCGCTGCAGAGCGGGCAGCCCGTCGCGGAAGGTCAGGCGGGCGGTGAAGCTGTCGGAGCTGCCGAGGCGCAGGCGCAGGCGGGTATGGTCGCCGTAATAGACGAGTTCCTCGATCACGGCGTCGAAGCGGTTCTCGCCGGCGGCGGCCGGGCCGATCAGGACCTTCTCGGGCCGCAGCGCCAGCACGGCGGGTGCGCCGACCGGCAGATCGGTGCCCGCCATGGCGTGGACCTCGCTGCCATCGGAGAGGCGCAGGCGGCATTGGGCGCCGTCGCGCTCGGCAATGGTGCCGTCGAGCTTGTTGTTCTCGCCGATGAAGGAGGCGACGAAGGCATTGGCCGGCTTCTCGTAGATCTCGGTCGGCGGCGCCAGTTGCTGGATGCGGCCATGATGGAAGACGGCGACGCGGTTCGACATGGTCAGCGCCTCGCCCTGGTCATGGGTGACGTAGACCACGGTGACGCCGAGCTGCTCGTGGATGTGCTTGATCTCGAGCTGCATGTGCTCGCGCAATTGCTTGTCGAGCGCGCCGAGCGGCTCGTCCATCAGCACGAGCTTGGGCCGGAAGACCAGCGCCCGCGCCAAGGCGATGCGCTGCTGCTGGCCGCCGGAGAGCTGCGTCGGCCGCCGGTCGGCGAGATGGCCGAGCTTGACCATGTCGAGCGCGCCGCGAACCCTTTCCTCGCGCTCAGCCCGGCCGACGCTCTGCATCTCCATCGGGAAGGAGAGGTTGGCGGCAACGCTCATATGCGGGAACAGCGCATAGTTCTGGAAGACCACGCCGATGCCGCGCCGATGGGCGGGGACGTTGTTCAGCGGGCGGCCGTCGAAGGTGATGGTGCCGCCGGAGGGATCCTCGAAGCCGGCCAGCATCATCAGCGTCGTGGTCTTGCCCGAGCCGGAAGGGCCGAGCAGCGTGACGAACTCGCCGCGCTCGACCGCGAAGTCGAGCGACTTCACGACCTGCGTCGCGCCGTCATAGCTCTTGGTGACCTTGTCGAAGACGATGATGGGGTCGCTCATGCTCGGGCTCATGCGGTCGGTCCGGAGGGAGAGGCCCCGCGGGCCTGGGCGCGCTTCCGGATGAATTCGTTCAGGGCCAGCAGCAGCACCGAGAAGAGGATCAGCAGCACGGCGGCGGCGGCGATGGTCGGGCTCAGGAACTCGCGCAGGCCGGCATACATCTGGCGCGGCAGCGTGAACTGGCCGGGGCTGGCGATGAACAGCGCCACGATCAGCTCGTCGAAGGAGGTGGCGAAGGCGAAGAGCGCGCCCGTCGCCACGCCCGGCGCGATCAGCGGCAGCACGACGCGGCGGAAGGCGATCGCCGGATTGGCGCCGAGGCTGGCGGCGGCGCGCAGCAGGTTCTGGTCGAAGGTCTGCAGCGAGGCCAGCACCGTCAGCAGCACGAAGGGCACCGACAGCACGGTATGGGCGAGGATCAGGCCGGTTAGCGTCGAGCCGAGGCCGACAAGCGACAGCGAGAAATACATGGCGATCGCCGTGACGATGACCGGCGTCACCATCGGCAGCGACAGGATGGCGAGCAGCAAAGCCTTGCCGGGGAAGCGGCCGAGGAAGATGCCGAAGGCGGCGAGGGTGCCGAGCAGCGTCGCCAGGATCATGGTGGCGATGCCGACGACGAAGCTGTTCCAGGTGGCGCTGAGCCAGCGGCTGGAGCTGAAGAAGTCCTCGTACCAGCGCAGCGAGTAGCCCGGCGTCGGCAGCACCAGCAATTCGCCCGAGGAGAGCGAGAGCGGGAAGACGACGACGATCGGCGCCACCAGGAAGAGCAGGATCAGGGCCGTGGCGAGCGCCAGCGCGAGGCGTCCGGCCGAGAGCTTGCGTGCAGGGGAGGAGGAAGCGGTGCCGGCCATCGCTCAGACCTTCACATTGCCGGAGCGGAAGCCGGGCACGATCAGCCGCGCGACGATGACGAGCAGCGCGGTCATCGTCATCAGCAGCGTCGCCAGCGCGGCGGCCATGCCCCAGTTCACCGAGGTGTTGGTGAAGAAGGCGATGAAGTAGCTGACCATCTGGTCGCCGGAGCCGCCGACCAGAGCGGGCGTGATGTAGAAGCCGACCGAGAGCATGAACACCATCAGCGATCCCGCGGCGACGCCGGGCATGGTCAGCGGCAGATAGATGCGCAGGAAGCGGCGCCAGCCCGGCGCGCCGAGCGAGGCGGCGGCGCGCATATAGTCCGGCTTGATCCCCTTCATCACGCCGTAGAGCGGCAGGATGGCGAAGGGCAGCAGCACATGGACCATGGCGAGATAGACGGCGAAGCGCGTGAAGATCATCGTCAGCGGCTGGTTGACGATGTCGAAGGCGAGCAGCAGCGCGTTGATCGGTCCCTCGCGCTGCAGGATGATGAACCAGGCCGTCGTCCGCACCAGGATCGAGGTCCAGAACGGGATCAGCACCAGCATCATCCCGGCATTGGCCCAGCCCTGCGGCAGGATCGAGAGGGTGTAGGCGACCGGATAGGCCAGCAGCGCGCAGATCACCGTGACGATCAGGCTGATCTCGAAGGTGCGCCAGAACAGCGGCAGGAAGACAGCATCCTCGGCACCGGCATGGACGATGCCCTTGTCGGTCGGCCGCATATCGAGCGAGCGCAGCAGATAGAGCGAGGTCCAGGGGCCGGTCGCGCGCTTGAACATCCGCCAGAGCTCAGGCTCGCCCCAGCGTGGATTGAGCGCGATCAGGCTGTCCTTTACCGGCGGAGCCAGGCGCGCCGAGGCGCGGGCGGCCTGCAGCAAAAGGCTGCGCAGGCCGGTCTCCTCGAAGTTCAGGCGGCTGAGGACGGCCCCGGCCTCCTGGTTCTGCTGCGCGGTCCGCAGTTCCTCGACGATGGCGGCGAAGGCCTCGTCGGGCGGCAGGTCGTTGCCGTCCCAGGCGCGCAGAAGCGTCGCGGTGCGGGGCAGGGCGGTCGAAAATTCGGAATCGTCGACCGCCCGATAGAGCGTTGCCCCGAGCGGGACGAGGAAGCTCAGCGTGACCAGGAGCAGGAGGGGCGCGATCAGCGCCGCCGCCAGCAGGTTCCGTCGTGACATGCCGAGTCCCCGTGCCCGCGCGACGGCTTACTTCGCCAGCCAGGCGTTGAAGCGGGCCTCGAGATCCTCACCGTGCTCGACCCAGAACTCGGTGTTGATGAAGAGCCCTTCCTTGGCGTGGTTGGCGACCATGCCGGGGTTCTTCTTGATGACCTCGGGGTTGTTGGCAACGGCGGTGTTGGCCGGCGACACCGCCCAGTCCTGCGCCAGGCTGGTCAGCGGCTTCTCGTCGGTCATGTAGCTGATCAGCTTCATGCCCTCGGCCTTGTTCGGCGAGTTGCGTACCACCGTCCAGTAGTCGAACGAGAACAGCAGCGTGTTCCACTGCACCGGGTACTTGGCGCCGCCCTCATTGGCGCGGATCGTGCGCCCGACATAACCGACCGCATAGGCGGCTTCGCCCGAGCCGACGAGCTGCAGCGGCTGCGTGCCCGACTTCCACCAGACGACATGCGGCTTGATCTGGTCGAGCTTGGCGAAGGCGCGCTTCTGCCCGTCCGGCGTGGCCAGCACCTTGTAGACATCGGCGGCCGGCACGCCGTCGGCGAGCAGGGCGATCTCCAGCGTCATCTTGGCGCCAGAGCGCAGCGAGCGCTTGCCGGGGAACTTCTGGACATCCCAGAGCTCGGCATAGTTGGCCGGGCCGGTGGGGTTACGGGCCTGGTCGTAGAACAGGCTGACGCCCCAGCCGACGGCGCCCGCGCCGCAGGCGGTGGTACCGCCGGGGATGAACTTCTTCTGGTCGATGACGCTCCAGTCGAGCTTCTCGAAGACGCCGTCCTCGCAGCCGCGGGCGAGCTCGGGCGCCTCGACCATGATCACGTCGTAGGTGACGTCGTTCGACTTCACCATCGAATAGATCTTGGCCATCTCGCCATTGTAGACGTCGTCGGCGACCTTGATGCCCTTCTCGGCGGCATAGCCCTGGAACAGGTGCTTGCGGGCATTGTCCTGGAAGCCGCCGCCGAAGCCGACCACCATCAGGTCGCGCGCCAAAGCGGGAGCCGCTGCAGCGGCCAGCCCGAGCGCGAACAGTCCCGCGCAGGCAAATCTCGTCGTCTTCATGCTCATCCCCTCGTTCTTATGGATATCAAGCCCGGATTTCGACGGCCGTCGACGGCAGTCGCGCTGCCGCGTTAAGCCGCCAGCCACCCGCGTGACAAGCGTATTGGTATTTTTGATATGATGATGATACATATCTGTCAACGGCTACCCGACGCCGTGCTCTCCAGGGACCTCCGATGACCGCAGCCACGCTTTCGCTCGATCCGATCTCGCCCGCAATCCGCCCGACCCAGCAGGATTCGGACCAGCGCTATCGCTATCAGCACTATATCGACGGCGCCTTCGTCGATCCGGCGAGCAATGCCTGGCTGGAGACTTCGGATCCGGTGACGGGCGAGGACTGGGCCTGGGTGGCGCGGGGCGATGCCGCCGACGTCGAGCAGGCGGTCACCGCGGCGCATCGCGCCTTCTCCGAAGGAGCCTGGCCGGCTTTGTCGGCTTCGGGCCGCGGCGCGCTGATGCGCAAGCTCGGCGACCTCATCACCGAGAACGCCGACTGGCTGGCGCGGGTCGAGATGCGCGACAACGGCAAACTCTACGCCGAGCTGTCGATGCAGATGCGCTATATGGCGAACTATTATTACTACTATGGCGGCCTGGCCGATAAGATCGAAGGCACGGTGATCCCGACCGACAAGCCCGGCGTGTTCAACTACACCAAGCCGGAACCGATCGGCGTCGTCGCCTGTATCATGCCGTGGAACTCGCCGCTGCCGCTGACCAGCCTGAAGCTGGCGCCGGCGCTGGCGGCCGGCTGCACCGTCGTGCTGAAGCCGTCCGAGTTCACCTCGGCCTCGCTGCTCGAATTCGTCAAGCTGGTCGAGGCAGCCGGTTTCCCCAAGGGTGTCGTCAACGTCATCACCGGCTATGGCGCCGAGGTCGGCGACGCGCTGATCAGCCACCCGCTGGTCGAGCGCATCGCCTTCACCGGTGGCCCCGAAGCCGGGCGGATGATCAACGAGAAGGCCGCCCGCCACATGAAGCGAGTGACGCTGGAGCTCGGCGGCAAGTCGCCGAACATTATCTTTGACGATGCCGAGCTCGACCAGGCGGTGAAGGGCGCTGTCGCCGGCATCTTCGCGGCCTCGGGCCAGACCTGCGTCGCCGGCTCGCGCCTTCTGGTACAGGACACGATCCACGACGCCTTCGTCGAGCAGCTCAAGGCCTTCATCGCCGATGTCAGGTTCGGCCACCCCTCCGATCCGGCAACGCAGGTCGCGCCGATCTCGACCAGGCCGCAGCTTGAGAAGATCAAGTCCTATGTCGAGATCGCCAAATCCGAGGGCGCGCGCCTTGTTGCCGGCGGCGAGCCGGCCTCGGTGCCGGGCTATCCGAAGGGACTCTTCTTCAAGCCGACCATCTTCGTCGACGTGAAGAACAGCATGCGTATCGCCCAGGAGGAGGTGTTCGGCCCGGTCCTGTCGGTGATCCGCTTCAAGGACGAGGACGAGGCGGTCCGCATCGCCAACGACACGCAGTTCGGCCTCGCTGCCGGCATCTGGACGCAGTCGATGCGCCGGGCACTGACCATGGCGAACCGGGTCCGCGCCGGAACGGTCTGGGTCAACAACTACCGCTCGACCAGCACGACCTCGCCCTTCGGCGGCTTCAAGATGAGCGGTGTCGGCCGCGAGGGCGGCATTGCCGGCATCAGGGAGTACATGGAGACCAAGAGCGTCTGGATCTCGACGGCGACGGACATCCCGAACCCGTTCATCCGGCGCTGACGCGAAACTGGCAGCGGCGTCCTAGGCGGCGCCGCTGTCGGTGATCATCGCCTTCCAGGGCGTGCCGAGATTCTGGCCGTCGATCGAGTACTGCACGCGGTATTCGTAACGATCGGGCCGGTAGAGCGCCTGCAGCAACTCGATCAGGCGTCCGTCCTCGTCGCGGACATGGCGGGTCATCGCCACCAGCGGCGTGCCGATCGCGACGTCGAGATGCGGCGCCACATCGGAATCGGCGAGCACGGCCGTGATCTTTTCTTCGAAGCGGGCGAGCTTGACGCCCGCTGCGGCGAGCGTGGCGGAGACCGGCAGCGAGGAGATCGCGGTGCGCGGCACCAGCGGAGCGAGGTCGGCGGGGAGGTAGCAGAGCGTGTGCGAGATCGGCGAGCGCTCGTCGCCCCGGACGCGCTCGATCCGCAAGAGCTCCGTGCCATCGGCGATCTCGAAGGTCTGGGCGAGCAAGGGCGAGGGCCGGACGAAATCATAGGCGAGCAAGGCGATCTTCGTCTTGCGGGCGAGGGAGATCTGGTTGTTGAGCAGCTGGCTTGCGGGCTCGCCCGCCTCGTTCGCCGGCGTCAGCGGAAAGGTGCCGCGACCGCGCTGGCGCAGGACGCGCCCCTCGCGCTCCAGCCTCTCCATCGCCTTGCGGATGGTGACGCGCGACACGCTGAAGGTCTCGGCGAGGTCGTCCTCGCTCGGGATCGGGGAGCCCTGCGGATAGGAGCCGTCCATGATCTTCTGAAGCAGCATGACGTAGACGCGGTGATAGAGCGGGATGACATCCCGTTCCGACGAAGGCCGCTCAGCCGCCGTACCCGTCTGCGGTCTCGCCATGGATTGCCTTCCCGGATTCGTCGTGGGGAATCGCTAGCATGTATGGTCTGGAATACCAATCAGGCCGGCTGCTCGCGGAAGTATGTTGTATTATGTTTATATCATTGATACTTATTTGCTGCCTTTGACGCCCAATTGACACCTATGTGAGACAAGTGATGAGTGACAGCCTCGACGCCGCAGACCGCACGCGCTTTGTCGGCTCCTATGCGCATCGCAAGAGCGCGCTGTCCCATCTCGCCTATGGCGTGTCCTCGACTCCGCGCGCAACGCAGAATCCGGTTGCGATCACTATCGAGCGCGGCGAAGGCGCTCATGTCGTCGATGTCGACGGCAACCGCTTCGTCGACTATGCGCTCGGCTATGGCCCGCTGATCCTGGGCCATACGCCTCCGTCAGTGATCGCCGCCGTCCAGAACGAGCTCGGCCGCGGCCTGCGGACCGCGAGCGTGCACAGGGGTGAGGCGGAGCTGGCCGAGCTGATCGCGGCTTGCGTGCCTTCGGCCGAGCAGACGAGCTTCGTCAGCACCGGCACCGAGGCGATCCAGCTCGCCTTGCGCGTCGCGCGCGCTGCGACGGGGCGCGTCAAGATCATCAAGTTCCGGGCCAATTATCATGGCTGGGCCGACGGCATCCATGTCGGCAATGCGATCGGGCAGGACGGCGCCTCGGCGCTCGGCCAGGATCCGCAGGCGGCGCAGAGCGTGACGCTGCTGGATTGGGGCGATGCCGAGCAGGTCGAGGCGGTGCTCGATTCCAGCTTCGCCGCGGTCATCGTTGAGCCGGCCGCGATCAATGGCGGTTGCTTCGAGCCGCCTGCCGGCTTCCTGGAGCGGCTGCGGACGGCGACGCAGCGCTGTGGCGCGCTGCTGATCTTCGACGAGGTGATCACCGGCTTCCGCCTCGCCCTCGGCGGTGCGCAGGAACGCTATGGCGTGACGCCCGATATCAGCGTGCTCGGCAAGGCGCTTGGCGCCGGCCTGCCGATCAGTGCGGTCTCGGGCAGCCGTGCGGCGATGGAGGTTCTGTCGAGTGGCCGGCTGATGCATCGCGGCACCTTCAACGGCAACCCGCTTTCGGTGGCGGCTGCGATCGCCTGCCTCAAGGTGCTGCAGGCTGAGCGCGGGGAGATCTATCCGCGCATGGACGGATTCGCGGCGCGGCTATGCGGGTTCCTGAACGATCAGGCCGCGCGTCGCGGCGTTCCGGTCCGGGCGCGCCAGGCCGGGGCGGCGTTGCAGATCTTCGCCGCCAACGGGCCGGTCGAGACGTTGCGCGACACGGCGAAGGTCGACAAGGACAAGACGCTGGTGTTCACCGGCGCCCTGCTCAGGCAGGGGGTGATGACTCTGCCGCGCGGTCTCTGCTACCTGTCATCCGCCCACAGCCTGGCCGATATCGAGGCGACCGAGGCGGCGATCGCGGCCGCGATGAAGACGCTGGCGCAGTCGACGGCCGCGTGAGACGGCCTGGTCGCAGCGCGTTCGGCGGGCGCTGCAGCCGTCTCAAAATCTGTTCAGACCTGCAGCCCTCGCCCTGAGGAGGCCCGAAGGGCCGTCTCGAAGGATGAGGGATCGATGATTTTTCGCTCAGGCTCTCAGGACTGCAGCATCTTGAAGTGGCTGCAGAATTCCCGGTAGCTCGACTGCAGGATCTTCTCGCCGCCGCGGATCTTCAGCGTTTCGGCGACGGCGAGACCGAGCTCCTTCGCCTGCTCTCCCGGCTCGTCCTGCGTCGCGACGACCCGTTCATGGCCGTCGAGCGAGGTGATCTGGGCCTGCAGGCTCAGCCGCTCGTCCTGCCAGTTGCAGACGGCGCCGACGGGCAGGCTGCAGCCGGCCCCGAGCGCATGCATCATCTCGCGCTCGGCATCGACCTCGGCCCTGGTCTTGCGGCACTCGATCGAGCGCAGGATCTCGACCAGCTCGGTATCTTCGCCGCGCGCCTCGATGCCCAGCGCGCCCTGGCCGACGGCATAGGGAAACGCGACGGGGTCGAGGAATGCCGACGACTTGCTCCCGAGACCAAGCCGCTCCAGCCCGGCATGGGCCAGGATGACGGCGTCGAGCGCATCGTCACCTTCGATCTTGGCGAGCCGCGGGCCGATGTTGCCGCGGATGGGAACGACGGTGACGTCGGGCCGCAGGCTGAGGATCTGCGCGCGGCGGCGCAGCGAGCCGGTTCCGACCCGCGCACCTTCCGGCAGGTCTTCGAGCGCCGAGCCACACAGGACATCGCGCGGATCCTCGCGCTTGGGCACTGACGCCAGGACGAGTCCGTCACGAAGGAGGGTCGGCAGATCCTTGAGGGAATGGACGACGAAATCGACGTCCTTGCGGAGCAATTGCTCCTCATGCTCGGTCGTGAAGACGCCGATCATGCCGAACTGGTGGAACTCGGAGACCCTGTCGCGATCGGCGACCGTGGAAATCGGGCAGATCTCGAATTCGATGTGCGGATGCAATGCCTGAATTGAACCAATTACAAAGTTGGTTTGCGTCATGGCAAGGGGGCTGCGGCGGGTGCCAACGCGAAGAAGCATAATTCGTGTAACCTGTTTGCGCCGTGCACGCGCGATCGGCCCCCGTCTAGCAGTTGCGATCCCGGAGTGAAAGTGCGGCAGATTCGCCGGCTCGGGGGCTCGAAGATGCGCTTCTCCGCCAGGCCGTCAGGGCCGGAAACCGGGTGGATGGTGCCCTTGATGGCGCGGTTGAGACAGCTTTCCGTACTGGCAGCGCGGCGGACCATGCACTAACAATCAAGCCTTCGGGCGTGGACCGACTCGGGTCCCAACCCAAAGCAGGTCGCGCCGTCTTCGGGGGCAAACCTCATTGCCGAAACCGCGCGATGAGGCCGACGAGTTCGACCTGGTTCGCCGTCGACGTCTTGGCATAGAGCGCTTTCGCGTGGGTCCTTGCCGTCTCGTGGGAGATGCCGAGCGCTGCGGCCGCCTCGACAACCCCATGCCGCTCGATGATCGCTTGAGCCACCCGCGTCTCGGACGGCGTCAGCTGATAGTGCTGTCCGAATGTTGCCAGGTCGGGTCGAGAGGTTTCTTCCAGATCTTTAACTGTCACCATTGCGAACGCGGGGGCTAGGAAGCCGAGCGCGTTTCCTCGCAGGCGAAGCGCGTGGAAGATCAGAGGTCTCTTGCCAGGGCGGGGGATCGTTACCGGTCGCAACGCGGCAGCGTCCGGAGCGAGATCTGGCCAGACCGATGCAGCGAGGTGCCGGTCGAGCATTGCGCTGCCGTGCGGCAGGCGCACGCGTCCCTGCTGAAGCTGAAAAACCTTGCCGACCATGCGCCCGGCTGCGTCGGTCATTCTGACGACCCGGCAGAACCTGTCGATGAACAGGCAGGCACCCGTCATTGCATTGGCGGCGTCGACCGCGCCGTCGAGCCTGGCGAACTCGAGCCGCCGGGCGATGGTCGCCGCGCGGGAGGCGACATCCCCTAGGCGGGCCAGGCGAAGCTGCTCCTCCGCGAGATAAGCTCCTGCGTCCTCGCCGCGCTGGAAGGTCAGGCACCACAGGTCGTCGCCAGTGGTGACGCGTAGCCCGGCGAACCAGCCGAAACCCAGCGGGCGCAGGAAGTCGGCATAGAAGTCTAGCCGGGCCATTCGATCCGGTGCGACGAAGTCCTGATCGACCATGATGCCGCGCTGCTTCATCAATGGCACGCCGGCATGGCGGAAATCGCGTTGATGCCAGCCGTCCTTGACGTAGCGTTCGGCAAGCTCGCCCGCTCCCTCTGTCGGCAGAATGAGCGGGCCGTGTCCTTCTACGGTGAAGAGGGCTGCACCCTTCGAGCCGGTGGCGCGAGCCATCATTTCGAGCGCCGCCTGCCAGGCGTCGGGGTCGGTCGCCGCGTCAAGAAGCATCGTCTCAGCGCGCAGGAGTATTTCGTCGTTCATCGTCAGCTCGAGCCGGAGCTATCTGCCGCCCGGCCATGTTGTTGATACTGTTCCTGGTCGGCCATGTGATAGTGACGTCGGGTAATATTTGATCAAGTCAATGCGTAAAGGAACGGAGGGCTTCGTATCGGGTGCGAATGGTGCTGCGACTTCGGTTCCGATTGGAGCGGAAGGCGGCCTCAGATCGAAATTCCGCACTTGGTCTGCTGCTCGTTCTTGTAGCCGACCGCAGCCTTGCCGGTCGGGGCGTTCCATTGGCCTTGGGCGTTCTTGGCGGCATGGCTGGCGAAGACGTCGGCATAGCAGTTCGGGTTCGGATAGCCGCGCTTCTTCGCGATCGACATGCCGGTCTGATGTGCAGTCTTGCTATCCTGCGCCCAGCTTGGAGTGGACAGGGCGATAGCCGCGGTGACAACGACATAGAATTGCGTCGAGAACATCGGCATCCCCTGAGCCGGATCGCATCGTTTGCCGCACCCCTCTTTCCTCGAAGGGCGCCTCGGCGGAACGTCGCCACCATCATTCGAGGGATGCCGCTGCGCGTCACCCAATCGGGTGAGACCTCGATAGCGGCCGGACGGCTCCGAAGCAGCGGTGCGCCGCTGCGTTCGGGCTTCGCGTGCAACCACCGTGGCCATCTCCTCTCGACGCGAACAGGCGGAGCATGCAAATTATCCACTAGGGAGCGGCCGGCTCCTTCCTTCATCTGGTTCGCCGCATGCATCGCCGCTCCCTCCTGGTTGCCCTGGCATCATGCGGCCTTGCGATATCGGGGCGGTCGGCTCGCGCGGCCGAGCCGACCAAACGGATTTCGATGTTGATCGGGCTGCCGCTCGACCACCCCATCGTGAGCGCGCGCGTGGCCGAGCTCTATCGGCTGCTGGCCGAGCGGGGCTGGGTCGAAGGCAAGAATCTGCGGGTCAGCTGGAGAGTCTGGGAAACGAGCGAGGCGGACCTTGCCCGAGGCGCCGCCGAGGTGGTCGCCGAGAACCCGGACATCATCGTCGTCGGCTCCAGCGCCGAGACCGCTGCCGTGCTGGCGAAGACCCGGCGGATCCCGGTGCTGTTCGGGACGGCCTCCGATCCTGTCGGGAGCGGCTTCGTGCGCTCGCTCGAACGCCCCGACGGAAACGCCACGGGCTTCAGCAACAACGACCCCGCCATGTCGGAGAAATGGGTCGAGCTCCTGACCGAGATCGCGCCGGCGACGCGGCGCATCGGCGTGGTCTTCAATCCTCACTCGACGCCGGCGGCCGGCGCGACCTATCTCGCGCGCCTGCAGGCGGCGGCGACGGGCGGCGGGCCAACCTTCGAGACGATCCACGTGACCGAACCTTCCGCGATCGACAGCGGGATCGCGGGATTTGCCGGCAAGGGGGCGGGAGGCGGCCTGGTCTTCCTGCCGGACAGCTTCACCTATCGAAACGCTGCGCTCTGCACTGCCACTGCGGCGCGCCTGGCCCTGCCCGCCGTCTACCCGTTCGACACCTTCACCTTGCAGGGCGGGTTGATGTCCTATGCCGGGGCGCGCGAGGAGACGGCCGAGATGCTGGCCTCCTATATCGACCTCATCCTGCGCGGGGCCGACGTCGCAGAGCTGCCGGTGCAATTCTCGCGCAGCTTCGAGTTGGTCATCAACGAGAAGGCTGCTGCGGCCCTGGGGCTGAGCCTGCCGGCCTCGCTGCGGATCCGTGCGCAACGGATCCTGTCGTGACGCAGCAGGATCGTTCGGCAGGGCAGGAAGGTATGCCACGCCGGCGCGGCGAGCTCGCCCGCAAATATGCGCTCTTTGTCGGCCTTGCGATCTGCCTTGCGCTCGGGCTCAACACGGCGATCGCGGCCTTCTTCGCCTTCTCGGACCAACGGGCCCTGCTGGTCCGGGTCCAGCAGGAGCAGGCCAGGGCGGCGGCCCAGAGGATCGGCGCTTTCGTCGCCGACATCATGGGGCATCTCGACTGGGCCTCTCAAAGCGGCGCCAGCAGCAATTCGCCGGAAGAGCGCCGGCTCGACGGCCTGCGCTTGATGCGGCAGGTTCCCGCCGTCCTCGATTTGCGCCAGATCGACCCGGTGGGGCGCGAGCAGCTCCTCCTGTCGCGCTACGCCCGCGATCGGGCGGATGGCGGCACCGACTGGTCGGCTGATCCTGGCTTCCAGGCGGCCCTGGCACAGGGCAGTTTCTACAGCGAGGTCGAATTCCGGCGCGGCTCGGAACCGCACATGGTGCTGCTCAAGCGGGCGGCGTCGCCTCCGCACTGGGTCGCGCGGGCAACCGTCAATCTCGTCTTCATCCGGGAGTTGGTCTCCCGCCTCAAGGTCGGCGCGGCCGGCCGCGCTTATGTCGTCACCCGCTCCGGGCGCCTGATCGCTCATCCCGACCTGCGCTTCGTGCTGCGCAACACCAATCTCGCCGCGCTTGTGAACGCACATGAGGCTGCCGGAGCGGCCAGAGCCGGGCTTTCGGTGACGGATATCGAAGGCCGGCGCGTCCTGTCGGTGATGGCGCCGGTTCCGGACCTCGACTGGAACGTGGTGATCGACCTGCCGGAGAGCGAAGCGTTCGCGCCGATCCATGCATCGATCCTGCGTTCACTTGCAGTGCTGCTCGTGGCCCTGCTGGTCGCGGTGCTGGCCGGCATCATGCTCAGCCGCAGGCTGGTGGCGCCGATCAAGGCGCTCGGCGAGGGGGCTGCACGAATCGGCCGCGGCGAGCTTGCGGCGCAGATCACGATCCGCACGGGCGACGAGTTGCAGGAGCTGGGCGAGCAGTTCAACGTGATGGCCGGGCGCCTGGCGGAAAGCCGCGCCGTGCTGGAGGACAAGGTCGCCGAACGCACCGCCGCCCTGGAACAGGCACTGCAGCTCGCCTCCGCCGGGCAGAAGACGGCAGAGGAGGCGACGCGGGCCAAATCCCGGTTCCTGGCGGTGGTCGGGCACGATATCCGCACGCCGCTCGCCGGCGTGCTCGGCGTCCTCGAGCTGATCGACCGCCGCCGCATGAGCCAGCGCGACCGCCGCCTCGTCGCCATGGCCGCGACCTCGGGCGAAGCGCTGGTCGACCTCGCCAATGCGACGCTCGACCTGTCGCGGCTGGAGGCCGGGACGGAAGGGCTCGATCGGCGTGATTTCGACCTCGGCCCCCTCCTTGGCGCTGCGGTGGCGCTGATGCGGCCACCGGCCGAGCAGAAGGGCCTTGTCCTCACGCTGCGCTCGCCGCCCGAAGGGCTGCGCCTGCACGGCGATGCCGGCAAGATCCACCGCATCCTGGTCAACCTGCTGCGCAATGCGATCAGCTTCACTGAAGCGGGAAAGGTGGAGCTCGGGGCCGAATTGCAGCGCGCCTCGGCGGGGAAAGGCCTCGAACTGACATTGGCGGTTCGCGATACCGGCATCGGTATCGATCCGGCCATGCAACGGCAGATATTCCAGGATTTCGTGCAGGTCGATCCGGAAACCGGGCGGCGCAATGGTGGCGTCGGGCTCGGCCTGGCGATCTGCAGCAAGCTGGCCGAGCTGATGGGCGGCTCGATCTCCGTCGTCAGCGCCAGAGGACAGGGCAGTACCTTCTCGGTCAGGCTGCCAGTGACGGCGGCCAAGGCTGCCGCCCGGCCAGGCGAGGTGGCGACGGGGCAATTGCAGACGATCCTCGTGGTCGACGACGACCCTGTCACGCGGGAGGTCGCGCGGCTCATGGTCGGCAAGGCTGGCCACAAGGTGCAGGCTGCCGCTTCCGGCGAAGCCGCGCTGAAGACGCTGCGCCGGCGCTCCTTCGATCTCGTGCTGCTCGACATGCACATGACCGGGATCGACGGCATCGAGACCACCCTGGCGATCCGCGAAATCACCGGCATCGCGCAGCCGCGCATCGTCGCACTGACGGCCGATGTCTCGCCGGAGACGATGCGGCGCATGCGTGCGGCGGGATTGACCACGATTCTGTCGAAGCCGATCACCTCCGCTGCCCTGCTGCAGGTGATCGGGCGCGGCAGCAGCCGCGGTGGCCGGAGCCAGGTCGTGGCGCTTTCGGCCGAGCAGCCTGTCGACGCGGGCTTCTTCGGGACGCAGCGCCGCCTGATCGGCCATGAGCGCACGCGGCAGCTCGTGGTGCTGTTCGCGACCGTGTCCGGGGCGATCCTGACCCAGATGCAGGCCGCCCTGCCGGTGTCAGACCGGAGCGAGCTGCGGCGGCTGGCGCATCAATTGGGGAGCTCTGCCGGGGCGGTCGGGCTCGGGCAGGTCCTTGCCCTCGCGAGCGCGCTCGAACGCGATGCGGCGAAAGCCGATCCTGAAGCGCTCATAGCTGCGGTCGAGGCGCTCGGGCTGGCCCGCAGCGACGCCCTGGACGCCTTGGCCGGGCTGGAGGACGAGGCACCGGCGGCCGCTAACGCATTTTGAGATCGGATGACCTCGGGCGCTTTTCGATCCGGGCGGACCGCGAAGGTCTGAGGCATTGACGAGACAAGATGCGGACGAGACAAGACGCGCCTGATCCAACCCAGGCTGCCGGACGGCATCCGGAAAAGGGACGACTTCGCCATGACCGCCAGCAACCGCGTCGTCCTCTCCAGCGACCATGCCGCCATTCCGCTCCGCCAGGCCATAGCCGCTCATGTTGCGGCGCAGGGCTGGGTTGTGATCGATATCGGGCCGACGACGCCCGAGAGCACGCATTATCCCAAGCACGGTGAAGCGGCGGCACGGCTTGTCGCCTCCGGCGACTGCCGGCTCGGGATCATCCTGTGCGGTACCGGGCAGGGCATCATGATGGCGGCGAACAAGGTCAAGGGCATCCGTTGCGGCGTCTGCTCCGACACGTTCTCTGCCCGCATGATCCGTCAGCACAACGACGCCAACATGCTGTCGATCGGCGCGCGCGTCGTCGGTGAAGGGCTGGCGCTCGACATCGTCGATGCGTTCCTGAACACCGGGTTCGAGGGGGGCCGGCATGCGACGCGGGTGGAGATGATCGGGGCGCTGGAAAGCTAGCGCCGTCCCCGGCTTCGTTCGAAGTCGGCTAGAGCACGCGCCGATCAGATTGCAACGCAATCTGATCGGATAACGCGTTCTCTCTCATAAGCTTAGAGACGGATTCACTGATCAGGTCGATTCAACCTGATCAGATCCGGCTCTAGATGCGCTCGACGGGGACGCCGATCTTGTAGCCCTTGCCGCTGACGGTCGCGATGATCCCCGACTTGTCAGTGTCCCCGAGCTTTTTGCGCAGGCGTGCGACCAGAGCATCGACGCTGCGTGCGTCGACATCGGTGAAGCGGTTGCTGATGACCTCGATCAGATAGTCGCGGCTGAGGGGATGGCCGTTGCTCTCGATCAGCGCGGCGAGCAGATCGAACTCGCCGCGGGTCAGGCGCATGGGCTCGCCGTTATTCATTGCGAGCTCGCGGCGCAGCAGGTCGATCGTGAACGGCCCAAAGATCGCCACGGTGTTGCGGCGCGCCGTGTCGCGTTCGGTCCGGCGGCGGCGGAGCAGCGAGCGGGCCCTGGCGAGAAGGTCGCGCAGGTCGACCGGCTTGCTGACATAGTGGTCGCCGGCAAGCTCGAGCGCGACGATGCGATCGACATCGGCGTCGCGCCGGGTCACGAAGATGATGCCCGCATCCGAGGACGACTGGAGTTCTCGCGCTAGCTCCAGGCCGTCGCCGTCGGGCAGGACGACATCGATGAAGATCAGGTCCGGCCTGAAGCGTCGCACCGCCTGCCTGGCCTGGGCGATGGTCTCGGCCTCCTCGACCTGGAAGCCCTGATCGGTGAAATAGCCGGCGATGACCGTGCGGGTGACGGGGTCGTCCTCGACGATGACGAGCCGGTCGCGGAAGGTCGCATCCATCAGCTCTGCTTCCCCTGTCGGCGCTCCGATTCTTGCGCGATTCGGCCGAGCGGACGATTCTACAGGGACGGATACGCCGCAAGCGATCGAGTCTGCGGATGTTGACGGCTGTTCACCGCGCGGTCAAAGGCGAGGCCGGCTATCCACCGTCAGTTCCGTCAGCGAACGGCGGAGGAGATGAGGACTATGTGCTGCCAGGCCGGGTTGCCGGCCTGGCGTTGTCGTATCGCGCGCTCAGATCACCCGGCGCGGGTCCAGCGCGTCGCGCAGGCCGTCGCCGATGAAGTTGATCGACAGGACGGTCAGGAAGATCGCCGCGCCCGGGAACAGCGCCCAGTGCGGGGCGGTGTCGAGATGGTCCTTGGCGTCGAAGAGCAGGCGCCCCCAGGTCGGGATATCAGGCGGGAAGCCGAGGCCGAGGAAGGAGAGCGTCGATTCCGCAATGATCGCCGAGGAGACCTCGATCGTCGAGGCGACGATGACCGGGCCGACGGCGTTGGGCAGGATGTGCCGCGTCATCTGGCGGAATTTGGTGGCGCCCTGAGCCTTGGCGGCTTCGACGAACTCCTTTTCGCGCAGCGAGAGGAACTGCGCGCGGACCAACCGGGCGACCGGCATCCAGCGCAGGCCGCCGATGACGACGACGATCAGGATGAAGACGCCGCCCTCGACGCCGAACAATGCCTTGAGCTGCTCGCGGAACAGATAGATCACGAGCAGCAGCAGCGGCAGCTGCGGCAGCGACAGGAACAGGTCCGTCACCCACATCAGCGCGGGGTCGGCGATCTTGCGCGACATGCCGGCCGTGGCGCCGATCAAGACACCAACGGTGGTCGCGACCACCATGGCGGCAAGGCCGACCGCGAGCGAGATGCGCCCGCCATACATCATCCGCGCCAGGATATCCTGACCGAGATCGTCGGTGCCGAAGGGATGCGCCAGCGACGGGCCCTGGAGCTGCGCCGAGAAGTCGATGTCGTTGATCGGGATGGGCCAGAACCAGGGGCCGACGACGACGCCGAGGATCAGCAAGGCGAGGATGAGCGCGCTCGCCATGGCGAGCTTGTGGCGGCGGAAGCGCCGCCAGGTTTCACGTCCGGGCGAGACCGATACGGCCGCCCCGGCGTTGCCCACGGCCGGATCAGCCGAAGGAGATGCGAGGGTCGAGCCAGCCATAGAGCAGATCCGCGATGAGGTTGAAGAGGACGACCAGGCAGGCGAAGACGAAGGTCACGGCCATGATCACGGGGGTGTCGTTGGCGAGGATCGCGTCGATCAGCAGCGAGCCGATGCCGGGGATCCGGAAGATCTGCTCGGTGACGATGGCGCCGCCGAAGACCGCCGGCATCTGGAGGGCGACGAGCGTCACGACCGGGATCAGCGCGTTGCGCGTGATGTGCCGGAGCGTGACCCGCTTCTCGCTGAGGCCCTTGGCGCGTGCCGTCGTGACGTAGTCGAGCCGGATCACGTCGAGCACGGCCGAGCGAACATAACGCGTATACGACGCCGCCTGGAACAGGCCGAGCACTGTTATCGGCATGATCGCCTGACGGAACATCTCCCAATACCAGCGCCAGCCGCTAGCCGCGATGTCGGAGCGGTAGACGAAGGGGAACCAGTCGAGCTTGATCGAGAACAGCAGGATCAGGAGGAGGCCGGTGAAGAAGGTCGGCAGCGAGAAGCCGACGAAGGCGAGCGTGTTGGCGATCTGGTCGAAGACCGAATAGGGCCGCGTCGCCGCGTAGATCCCAACCGGCAGCGCGATGCACAGCGCCAGGATCTGCGAGGTGCCGACGACGAAGAGCGTGGTCGGCACGCGCTGCATGATCAGGGTGTCGACGTTGATGCGGCTGGCGAAGGAGAAGCCCCAGTCGCCCTGCGCCATGGCGGAGAGCCAGCGCAGATAGCGCACCATGATCGGATCATTGAGGCCGAAGCTGGCGCGCAGCGCCTCGCGGACCTCGGGTGGGACATTGGGGTTGGTCGCCATCTCCGAGAACGGGTCGCCCGGCGCCAGCGCCAGGACCGTGAACAGGATCAGGCTGATACCGAGCAGGCTCGGTATGGCGATCAGCAATCGCCGCAGAAGATAAGTCGCCATCAAGGATTCCCGTGAAGCGGGGTGTCGCGAAAGCGAGCCGCACGGGTTGATGGCGATGAGACGCCACCGGGCCGGGGCGGCTCGCGCGGAAGCGGCAAGGACCGCTCGAGGACGATGTCAGGCGTCCGCGAGCGGCTTAGCCAGCCTCAGCTGCGATACCAGGCAGCGACGTTCCAGGTGTCGACATCCCAGCCGCTGTGATCGTGCATCAGGTTGGTCACCGAGGCGGCGACGCGGGTGCGCGAGAGCAATGGCAGGATCACATTCGCTTCACAGAAGATCTCGTCGACCTTGATCAGCAACGCAGCGCGCTTGGCCGGGTCGAGCTCCTTCTGGGCAGCCTTGTAGGCTTCGTCGGCCGCAGGATCCGAATAGCGCGAGACGTTCCGGCCCAGCCACTTGTTCTCCTTGTTGGCGATCTCCCAGGAGGTGAACTGGTTGAGGAAGCGCTCCGGGTCGGGCTGCGGCTGCGTCGTCGTGTACATTTCGATGTCGACATAGAGCTTGGTGTAGGTGTCGGGGTTCGCCACGTCCGACGAGAAGAACACCGATGCCGTCACCGACTTCAGCTCGAGGTCGATGCCGGCCTTCTGGCAGGCCTGCTTGATGATCGCCTGTGTCTTCTGGCGCGGGGCGTTGATCGAGGTCTGGTAGACGTATTTGAGCTTTTTGCCGTCCTTCTCGCGGATGCCGTCGGAGCCACGCTTCCAGCCGGCCTCGTCGAGGATCTTGTTGGCCTTGTCGATGTTGAATTCGTATTTCAGCTTCTGCGAGCGGAACTGCTTGGGCTCGTTGACGAAGCTCGCTGTCGCCCGACCGCCGCGGCCATAGATGAATTTCTGGATCGAATCGCGGTCGATCAGCAGGTTGAACGCCTGGCGCACCTTGGGATCCGACAGGGTCGGGTGCTTGGTCTTGACGCTGGAGCGCTCGCCGTCGACCTCGGTCCAGGGATCGGTCGTGTTGAGGATGATGAACTCGATGTCGCCCGACGGCACGGCGCTGACCTTGCCGCGGCCGCCGGTCTCCATCTTCTTGAGGACCTCGTCCTCGACCTGGAGGTTCCAAGCATAATCGAATTCGCCGGTCTGCAGCACGGCGCGCGCCGCCGAGACCGCATCGCCGCCGCCCTTGACCTCGATCGTGTCGAAATGCGGCTGGTTCTTGACGTGATAATCCTCGTTGCGCGTGCCGGTGAGGATGTCGCCCGGCTTGAACTCGGCGAACTTGTAGGGGCCGGTGCCGACCGGCTTCAGATTGGCCGGAGCCTCGCGCGATTTCGCGCCCTTGTACTCGCCGAAATGATGCTTGGGCAGGATCTGGCCGACGACGCCGACGAAGGGATCGGCCCAGAACGGCGTCGCTTCCTTGAAGATCACCTTGACGGTGTGGTCGTCGACCTTCTCGACCTTGATGTTGGTGTAGGAGCCGGTGGTGTAGGCGGCGGTCGCCGGATCGGCGGCGTATTCCCAGGTGAAGACGACATCGTCGGCGGTGAAGGGCTTGCCGTCATGCCATTTGACGCCCTGCTTCAGCTTCCAGGTCACCACCTTGCCGTCGGCGGAGAGCCCGCCATTGGCCCTTGTCGGAACTTCGGCGGCGAGCTGCGGCGTGAGATTGCCGTCCTTGTCCCAGCCGGCAAGCGGCTCGAAGAAGATGCGCCCGGCGATCTGGTCCTTGGTGCCGCTGGCGAAATGCGGATTGAGCAGCGTCGGCGCCTGCCAGAGCAGGATCTTGAGCGGCCCGCCACCGCCGGCCTTGGTCGGCTTGTACTGCAGCGACGCCTGCGCCATGGCGACGTCGTTCCAGGCCAGGATCTGCGAAGCGATCGGCGCCGTGATGCCGACGGCAGCCAGTCTCCGAATGAAGGAGCGGCGGGAGATCGCGCCGTCCTTAACGTTCTCGATCAAGCTGCTCAGCGTACGCTCGTCCATCATATTCCCCTGTTTTAGCTGGCCTATTATGAGATGGCCCGGAGGGGAGCCTAATGCATGCTCGGCCCGGCGGCTATGCCCTGTTTTGGCCGCAAATCCGGCATTCCGCCTGGATAAGGAGCATAGCCTTGCGTCAGCTGGTCGCGATCTCACGTGCGAGATTGGCGAGATAGCCGCACTCGTCGGCGGATTCGTTGTTCCACCACATCGCGCAAAGATTGTGCGAGGGGATCGGTGGATCGGCTTCGAGCACGCGCAGCGCCAGCTTCTCGCCGGAGAGGTGGATCATCTCGCGCGGGATCATCGCCGCGCCGGTGCCGGCGCTGGCGAGGCGGGCGATCACGGTCAGCGGGTTGCAGGTGTTGAGGCGACGTGGCTTGAGGCCATGCGCGCCGAACCACATCTGAATCGTGGTGAACAGGCCGGATGGCGAGCTGTTGGTGAAGATCGGCAGGTCGACCAGGTTCTCTGGCGTCGCGACATTGCCAGCAAAGGGCAGGCCTTCGCCCACCACCCAGACGAGATCGATCAGCCAGAGCGGGACGATGGTGACCCCCTCATGAGCGCGCGGCTGCGAGAGGAAGGCGATGTCGATCGAGCGGTCGAGCAGGAGCTGCTCGAGCTTGGTGCTGAAGTCGACGGTGACGTCGACCTGCAATTCGGCATGGCGGCGCGCCAGCTGGGCGAGCAGGTCCGGCAGGATGGCGGCTGCGAAGGAATCGGCGGCGCCGATGCGCAGCAGGCTCTTGCCGCGCAAGCCGTCCTTGCTGTGGCGCTGCACCTGCTCGGCATGGGCCAGCATGCGCTCGACATCGGCATAGATCGCATTGCCGAGCGTCGTCGGCACGGGGCGGTAGAGCGAGCGGTCGAAGAGCTCGCCGTCGAGGATGCGCTCGAGTTCCTTGATGCGCAGGCTGACCGTCGGTTGCGACAGGTTGAGATGCAGGGCAGCGGCGCGAAACCCGCCGAGCCGGGCCACCCAGTAGAACGCTTCCGCCTGACCGAAGGTATAGCGCATCGCCAAGATGATAGCCTCAGACAATCGAGCGGCAAGCACTTCTTATTTTTAATCGCCGCCCCGGCGCTCTAGCTTTCTCATGTTCGGCGCGGCGCCGGTCTCCGGCGCCGCCAAGGCATTGCCATAAAACAGGGGGACTCCGATGCTGACCGTGCCGACAAATCGCCGTGCGTTTCTCGCAGCTGCAGCAGGCGGTGCCCTTGGCGGCCTCTTGCCCGCGAGCCTGCTCCATGCCCAGCCGAACAATGGCAAGACGCTGACCATCGTCCTGCCGAGCAATCCGATCACCATCGATCCGATAAACCAGCTCAATCACGATGCGATGGTGCTCGGCCAGACCGTGTTCGAGAACCTGGTCGAATACGATGTCGACGGCGTGCTGAAGCCGCAGCTCGCCAAGGCCCTGCCGGTGATCTCGGCCGACAAGAAGACCTACATTTTCGAGCTGCGCGACGATGTCACCTTCCACAACGGCAAGAAGATGACGGCGGAGGATGTGAAATACTCCTTCGACTACCTGCTCGATCCCGCCAACAAGGCGGCGCGCCGCTCGCTCTTCACCCGCATCACCAAGGTCACGGTGCTGGATCCGCTCAAGGTCCAGTTCGAGCTGTCGGAGCCTTACGGCCCCTGGCTCTATTTCCTGACCAAATACATGGGCATCTACCCCGTTGGCTCGCGCAAGGAGCATGGCGACGACTATTTCAAGTCGAAGCCTGCCGGCGTCGGCACCGGCTTCGGCGTCTTCGAGGAATGGAAGCCGAACGACTATATCAGCTTCAGGAAGAACCCGAACTACTGGCGCAAGGGCCTGCCGCATTGGGACCGGCTCGTCGTCAAGATGATCCCCGAGGACGCGACCCGCGTCGCCTATCTGCTGACCGGGCAGGTCGACCTGATCAGTGCGCCGCCGCCGCGCGAGTTCAACCGGCTGAAGACCATGCCCGGCATCACCGGCGCCTCGCGTCCGACGCTGGGCGGGGCGCTGCTGATGTATACAAACAATCTCAAGCCGCCCTTTGACGACGTCAATTTCCGCAAGGCGGTTTCCGCTGCGATCGACCGCAAGACGATCGGCGAGAAGGTCTATTACGGGCTGCTCGAGCCCTCGTCCGTGCCGGCGCCTTCGCGCGGCTGGTGGTTCAACGCCGAGGCGGACAAGGAGCTCGGCTTCGATCTCGACAAGGCGAAAGCCCTGCTCGCCAAGTCGAAATACGCTGGTGGTGCCGAGTTCGACCTCAGCATCCAGGCCGAGCCCTATCTGCTCGACACCAAGGATGCAGCGATCTTCGTGCAGGGGCAGCTCGCCAAGATCGGCATCAAGGTCAATCTCAAGGTCTACGAGTTCTCGGTCCTGATCCAACAGGCGATCCGCGGCGAGCATCAGGCGGCGCTGCAGGTCTTCATGTCGCCCGGCGAGCCGAGCTACATCATGCAGGTCTGCCTGACGCCGGAGCAGGTGCTGTCCAAGAGCACGGGCTACAACAATCCCGAGTTCAACCAGACTCTGGCAGCGGCCTTCGCGGAGACGGAAGAAGCCAAGCTCAAGGAGCTCTACGGCAAGCTGCAGACGCTCGCCGCCCGCGACGCGCCGATCGGCGTGCTCGGCTATGTCCACGCCTCCAATCTCTGGCGGCAGGCGCTGCAGGATGTGAAGGTCAACCAGGGCCTGACCATCGCGCCCGGCGAGGTCAAGGTTTGACGTCTTCCCCCTGTGCGGTGGCCCCGGGCGAGCGCAGCTCGACCCGGGACCCATTCCGGAACCTCAATCGGAAAGGCTCCGGAATGGATCCCGGATCTCCGCTTCGCTCCGTCCGGGATGACACGAGAGTGACATCGGATCGTACCCGTCTCTAGGATCGTAGGCTCATGCTCCGCCTCGTCGCAGGCCGCATCGTCTCCTCGATCGGCACGCTGCTCTTCGTCGGCCTCGCGCTGTTCGCGCTGACGCGCTCCGGTCCGGGCTCCCCGGCCCGGATCGTGCTCGGGGCTGATGCGACGGCCGAGCAGATCGCGCAGTTCGAGCAGGCGCATGGCCTCGACCGGCCCTTCCTCTCGCAATATGCCGCCTGGCTCGGCGACATCTTGCGCGGGGATTTCGGCAGGTCCTTCGTCACCGGTCGCGACGTCGCGACCGACATTGTGAACGCCCTGCCGGTGACGCTGTCGATCGTACTCTTCGCCTTCGCCATCGCGCTCGTCTGCGGCGTCGGCATCGGCGTTCTCGCCGCGCTACGGCCGGGCGGTACCTTCGACCGGGTCAGTCGCTTCGCCGCGGTGCTCGGCCTGTCGATCCCGGCCTTCTGGCTCGGCATCGTGCTGATCCGCTTCCTCGCCGTCGACCTGCGCTGGTTGCCGCCGGGCGGTTATTTCCCGCTCTCGGCCGGCCTCAAGCTGCACCTGCAGAGCATCCTGATGCCTTCGCTCTCGCTCGCCGTCTACTACATCGCCGTGCTGGCGCGGATGACGCAGGCGAGCCTGCAGGAGACCTTGCGCGGCGACTATGTCCGCACCGCCCGCGCCATGGGGCTCTCTTCCCGCCAGGTCGTGTTCTACGCGCTGGTCAACGCGCTGCCGCCGGTCGTCAATCTCGCCGCGCTCTCCTTCGGCTACATGTTCGGCTGGGCGCTGATCATCGAGCAGGTCTTCAACATCCCCGGCCTGTCGCGCGCACTGTTGAACGCGATCTCGCAGCGCGACTTCCTGCTGTTGCAGGGCATCGTCTTCCTGTTCACCGCGATCTTCGTCTTCGCCAATCTCGGCGCCGACCTGATCAACCGCGTGCTCGATCCGCGCCAGAGGGCGGCGGCATGAGCAGTCTGCGCAAAGCCCTTGATGGTCTCGACTGGAGCGGCTGGCTCGGGGCCGGCATCGTCGGGCTGATCGTGCTCGCCGCGATCTTCGCGCCGCTGATCGCGCCTTACGATCCGCTCGCGCTCAACATCGAGGACAGGCTGGCGGCGCCCGATTTGAGGCACTGGCTCGGCACCGACCAGGGCGGCCGTGACGTGCTGAGCCGCATCCTGTTCGGCGCGCGCGCCTCGCTCTCGGTCGGGGTTGGCGCGGTGCTGATCGGCGCGCTGATCGGCGTCTCCGCCGGGGTCGTCGCCGCCTATAAGGGCGGGCTCGGCGAGCAGGTCGTGATGCGCATCGTCGACGGTGTTGCCTCGATCCCGCTCTTGGTCTGGGCGATCGCCATCGTCGGCATCCTCGGCGTCGGGCCGCTGCCGGTGGGGCCGCTGCTGCTGCCGAACGAGGTCAAGATCGTCGTCCTCGTCGGCTGCCTGTTCTCGCCGGTCTTCGCCCGCGTCACCTATGCGGTGGCCAGGCGCATTGCCAGTGCCGACTATGTCCGCGCCCGCTTCCTGCAGGGCGCCTCGCACTGGCAGATCGTCAGCGGCGACGTGCTGCCGAACTGCCTCTCGCCGATCATCGTGCAGGGCACGCTGCTGGTTGCGATCGGCATCGTCATCGAGGCCTCGATCAGCTTCGTCGGTCTCGGCGTGCAGCCGCCACAGCCGAGCTGGGGCACCATGCTCTCGGACGCCCGCAGCGCGATCTATTCCGGCGAATGGTGGCTGCCGGTCTTCCCGGGCCTTGCCATCTCGCTGACGGTGATCGGCTTCAACCTGCTCGGCGATGCGGTGCGCGAACTGTTCGACCCGCGCAGCGAAGCCAGGACACTGGTCGCATGAGCCCGGCCCTGCTCAGCGTCGAGGGCCTGCGCGTCGGCTTCCGCTCGGCCGGTGGCGGCATGGTCGAGGCGGTGCGCGGCGTCGACTTTTCAGTCGCGCCGGGCGAAGCAGTCGGCATCGTCGGCGAGTCCGGCTCGGGCAAGAGCCTCAGCATGCTGGCGGTGATGCGCCTGCTCGGTGCGCCGGCACGGGCCACCGGCGGGCGGGTGCTCTTCGACGGCGAAGACCTACTCGCCGCGGATGAAAGGCGGATGCGGGCGTTGCGCGGGCGCGACATCGCCATGGTCTTCCAGGACCCGCAGAGCTCGCTCAACCCGGCGCTGACCATCGGCCGCCAGATCACCGATGTGGTGCGGGCGCATCGTGGCGTCTCGTCGGCCGAAGCCAGGCGCATCGCGGCGGAGGCGCTGGAGCGCGTCGGCATCCGCGATGCCGGCAAGCGCCTCGCCTCCTATCCGCATGAATTCTCCGGCGGCATGCGCCAGCGCGCGCTGATCGCGATGGCGATCGCCTGCCGGCCGCGCCTGCTGATTGCCGACGAGCCGACCACGGCGCTCGATGTCACCGTGCAGGCCCAGATCGTCGACCTTATCGCGGAACTCCGCCGTGAACTCGGCCTCGCCGTCGTCTTCATCTCGCACAACCTGCAACTCGTCGCCGAGATCGTCGACCGTGTCGTCGTGATGTATGGCGGCAAGGTCGTCGAGGACGGGCCGGTCGAGGCGATCGAGCGCGCTCCGCGCCATCCCTATACCAGCCTGCTCAAGGCCTGCGTGCCGAGCCTGACCGGTCCGGTCGGGCCGCTCACGGCGATCGAAGGGGCGCCGCCGCGGTTGGGCCGTTTGCCGGTAGGCTGCCCGTTCTCGCCGCGCTGCCCGGATGCCGTCGAGCCCTGCGCCAATGAGATGCCGGCGCTGGTCGCCGATGCCGGGCACCGCACCGCCTGCTGGAGGCCGCGATGACCGGCCCGATCCTGTCGGTGCGCGGCGTCTCCAAATCCTTCCCGCAGGGCGGGCTGCTCAACCGCCTGCTCGGGCGCGACAGCCGGCTCGTCGCGCTTGACGATGTCAGCCTCGATGTCATGCGTGGCGACGTTGTCGGCATCGTCGGCGAGAGCGGCTCGGGCAAGTCGACCCTAGCGGGGCTCGCGGTCGGGCTGGCGCGGCCGACCACAGGCGAGGTCCTGCTCGATGGCCAGTCGATGGCGGACCTGATGCGCGACCATGCCGGGCCATGGCGCCGGCGCGTCCAGATGGTCTTCCAGGATTCGAGCAGCGCGCTGAACCCGCGCAAGAGCGTCGCACGCTGCCTCGGCGAGACGCTGGCGCTGCGCGGCATGCCCAAAGCGCAGCGCGAGAATGAGATCGCCGAACTGCTGACGCTGGTCGGGCTCGGTCCCGAGATCGGGCCGCGTTTGCCGCACGAACTCTCCGGTGGCCAGCGCCAGCGCATCGGCCTCGCCCGGGCGCTGGCGATGAAGCCGGAGGTGCTGATCGCCGACGAGCCGGTCTCGGCACTCGACGTCTCCCTGCAGGCGCAGGTGATCAACTTGCTCTCGCGCCTCACCCGCGAGCTCGGCCTGACGCTGCTCTTCATCAGCCACGACCTCGCTTTGGTACGCACGCTGAGCAGCCGCATCGTCGTGATGCGCAAGGGCGCGATCGTCGAGCAGGGGCCTTGCCTCGACGTGCTCGACCGGCCGCAGCATCCCTACACCCAAGCCCTCATCGCCGCCGTGCCGAAGGGCCTGGCCGGCCGGCGCATGCCGCTGCCCGTCCGTGCCGACGTGGCGGCTCCAGAAACCTGGGAAGACATCCATGGCGCAGCATAGCTACCGGATCGGCATCGACATCGGCGGCACCTTCACCGACGTCGTCGTCGCGCGCGACGACGGGCTGATCGAGACTCGCAAGGTGCCCTCGACGCCGGACGATTACAGCCGCGGCATCGCCCAGGCACTGAAGGCGCTGGTCGAGGACTACCAGACCACGCCCGACCGCATCACCGGCATCGTCCATGCGACGACGGTCGCGACCAATGCGATCCTCGAATACAAGGGCGCCCGCACCGGTCTTTTGACGACCGAGGGCTTCCGCGACGTGCTCGAAATGCGCCGGCTGCGCATCCCGGTGCTCTATGACCTGCAATACGACAAGCCGAAGCCGCTCGCGGCCAGGCATTTGCGGCTTGAGGCGCGCGAGCGGCTTGCTGCGGATGGCTCGGTGCGGATCCCGCTTTCGAAAGAGGATGTCGTCGCGGCTGCGCGGCGCTTTCGCGAGGAGGGCGTCGAGGCGGTCGCGATCAGCTTCCTGCACGCCTATGCCAATCCCCAGCACGAGATCGAGGCTGAAGACATCCTGCGCACCGAGTTGGGCGACGGCGTCTATATCTGCCGCGGCTCGGAGATCCTGCCGGAGATCCGCGAATACGAGCGTACCTCGACCGTGGTGGTGAACGCCTATATCGGCCCGGTCGTGCGCAATTATGCCAGCGCGCTGACGGCGCGGCTCGCCTCGATCGGCGTCACCTGCCAGGTCGAAATGATGCATTCCGGCGGCGGTATCATGCGGCTGGGCTCGGCGGTGAAGCGGGCGGCGTCGCTGGTCGAATCCGGTCCGGCCGCCGGCGTCATCGCCTGCGCGCGACTGGTCTCTGGCGGAGACGAGCCCTGCATCATCTCCTTCGACATGGGCGGTACCACCGCCAAGGCGGCGCTGATCGAGCATGGCGAGCCGGCCCGCACCACCGAGTACGAGGTCGGGGCCGGCATCAATCTGTCGAGCAAGCTGGTCAAGGGCGGCGGCTACCCGATCAAGATGCCCTTCATCGACGTATCCGAGATCGGGGCGGGCGGCGGCAGCATCGTCGCCATCGACAAAATGAACCAGGTCTCTGTCGGACCGCAGAGCGCCGGCGCCTGGCCCGGCCCGGTCTGCTACGGGCTGGGCGGCAAGCAGGCGACGCTGACCGACGCCTTCCTGACGCTCGGCTACATCAACGACATCGCGCTAGCGGGCGGCAGTTTCCCTCTGCAAGCCGATGCCGGCCGCGCCGCGCTGAACGACCAGGTCGCGCGCCCGCTCGGTCTTGATCTCCAGCAGACGGCGCGCGGCGTGCTGACGCTCGCGGTGACGACCATGACGCGGGCGGTCAAGGCGGTCTCGACCTATCGCGGCCGCGATCCGCGCCAGGCGACCTTGGTCGCCTTCGGCGGCAACGGCCCGGTGGTCGCGGCCGAGGTCGCTGGCGCGCTCGGCATCCGCCGCGTCATCGTCCCACGCGCCGCTGGCGTCTTCAGCGCCCTCGGTTTGCTGCGCTCCGATGTCGAGCAGGAGTTCGTGCGGCCTTCGCGACGGCGGGCCGGCGAGCTCGATAATGCCGGGCTGGAGCAGCTCTTCGCCGGGCTCGGTGCCGATGCCCGCCGCATCCTCGCGCTCGAAGGCTATGATCTCGCGCAGGCCGAGTTCCGCTATGCCGCCGACCTGCGTTATGTCGGCCAGGCCTATGAGCTCACCGTGCCGGCGAGGCGCTTCGACATCGCCGAGCTCAACGAGCTGTTCCACCGCGAGCATGAGCGCACCTATGGCCATCGCTCGCAGAAGGACGCGGTCCATCTCGTCAATGCCCGCCTGACGGTGCGCCTGCCACTGATCGCGCCGCGCCAGCAATTCGCCGCGGAAGCGCCGATGCGCCGGGCCGACCGGACTGTCTCCTTCAACGCCAGCGGGTCCGCGGCCTCGATCGCAGTGATCGGCCGAGCCGATCTCGACGGCACGGCGCGGCGCGGGCCCTTCGTCATCGAGGAATACGACTGCACCTGCGTCGTCGGTCCCGGCCAGAGCGCGCGGCTCGACGAGGCCGGCAATATCGACATTGCCCTGGAGGCCGCATGAGCATGCGCGAGATCGACCCGATCACCCTCGAAGTGATCCGCAACGCGCTGGCCTCGACCGCCGACGAGATGGCGCTGATCGTGATGCGCTCGGCCTATTCGCCTGTCGTGCGCGACATCATGGATTACTCGACCGCGCTCTGCGATGCGAAGGGCCGGGTGATCGCGCAGGGCCTGACCCTGCCGATCCAGCTCTGCTCCTTCCCGCGCATCATGGGTTTCGTCCGCGAGCGCTATGGCGACACGTTGGAGCCGGGCGACATCCTGATCGCCAACGACCCCTATGGCTCGGGCGGCCAGCATCTGCCCGACATCTACATTCTGAAGCCGATCTTCGTGGACGGCCGGCTTTCGGGCTTTGCCGCCACCGTGGCGCATCATACCGATCTCGGCGGCATCGTGCCCGGCTCGGTTGCGATCTACGCCACCGAGATCCAACAGGAAGGCCTGCGCCTGCCGCTGCTGAAGCTCTATGGGGCCGGTGAGCCGGTCGACGCGGTTTTCCGTATCCTCGAGGCGAATACCCGCTCGCCGATCGAGGTGCTCGGCGACATTCGCGCCCAGATCGCGGCCTGCAACGTCGCCGAGGAAGGCTTGAAGACGCTGATCGGCCGCTACGGCGCCCAGGAACTGGACAGCTATATCGACGCGCTGCACGACCATGCCGAGGGGATGATGCGGGACGTGATCCGCGCTCTACCGAACGGCGTCTATCGCGCCACCGACTATATCGATGGCGTCGGCGAGAACCCTGAGCCGCTGCCGATCGTCGCGACCGTCACCGTCGCCGACGACACGATCGACATCGATTTCACCGGCACCGCCGACCAGGTCGCGGCCTCGATCAACTGCCCGATCTCGCTGCCTGAATCGGCCTCGTTCTGCGCGATCCGCTGCCTGTCGCAGCAGGATATCCCCAATTGCGAGGGGTACCTGCGGCCGATCACCGTCAGGGCGCCCGAGGGCTGTTTGGTCAATCCGCGCTATCCGGCGGCCTGCGGCGCGCGCGGGGTCGTTGGCTACCGCGTTTTCGACGCGATCATGCAGGCGCTGGCGCAGATCGTGCCGGAGCGCGCCATCGGCGGTTCCGAGGGCGGGCCCTATTTGCTGGCGGGTGGCGGCATGCATGAGGGGAGGCCCTTCGTGCTCAACGAGATGGTGGTCGGCACCTGGGGCGCCCGCGCCGGCAAGGACGGCATCGAGGGCATTTCCAACCCCGCCGCCAACCTCTCCAACCAGCCGGTCGAGATGATCGAGGCCGACATGCCGGTCGAGGTGCTGTGTTATGGGCTGGTGCCGGATACCGGCGGCCCCGGCGAGTTCCGCGGCGGGCTCTCGCTCATTCGCGAATTCCGCTTTCTGGCGCCGGTCCGCTTCGTGCTGCGCGGCGACCGGCGCGATCACCCGCCTTTCGGCTTCGAGGGCGGCAGCCCCGGCGCGCCCTCGGCCCATATCCTGATCCGCGCCGATGGTACGGAGCAGAGCCTGCCGACCATGCCGATGGAGAGCTTCGCTGCTCGGGCTGGAGATGTCTTTCGCCTGATCGGTGCCGGTGGCGGCGGCTATGGCGATGCGCTGAAGCGTGATCCTATTCGCGTCGAGGACGATCTGCGCGAGGGGAAGGTCACGGTAGAGGGCGCCGCCCGGGATTACGGCGTGGTCTTCGCTGCGGATGGTGTGAGCGTCGATCGCGACGCCACGGCCCATCACCGCGCGGCGCTTGCGGAGGCAAGGACATGAGCAAGGCCTTGTTCGGCGCAGCTGCGCTCAATGAAAAGCTCGTCGGCGATCCCGGCAGCCGGGCGCGTCTGGAGACACCGGCCGCCGTTCTCGACCTCGACCAGTTCGAGCACAATATCGCGCTGATGGCTGAGACCTGCCGCGGGGCCGGGCTGAACCTCAGGCCGCATGCGAAGTCGCATAAATGCGCCGAGATCACGCGCCGGCAAATGGCGGCCGGTGCGCTCGGCAATTGCTGCGCCAAGCCGGGCGAACTGCTGGCGCTGTTGGAGGGCGGTGCGCGCGACCTCCTGCTCAGCGCGCCGATCGCCAGTCCCGCCAAGATCGACGCGCTGGCGCGCGCGGCGGCAGCGGGCGGGCGCATCGGCGTCGTGGTCGACCGGGCCGATCTCGCCACGGCCTACGCCGAGGCTGCGAGGCGGCACGGCACGGCTTTCGACGTGCTGGTCGATCTCGATGTCGGGCTCAAGCGCAGCGGCATCGCGACGCCGGCTGAGGCGGTCGAACTGGCGAGGCTCGTTTCCGGGCTGGACGGGTTGCGCTATCGCGGCGTCCAGGCCTATCAGGGCCGCGTTCAGCATATCGACGACTTCGCCGCGCGCCGCGCCGCCAACCAGGAGATGGGCCGGCTGCTCGCTTCGATGATCGAGGCGCTGCGCGAGGCCGGCTTCGCGCCGGAGATCGTTTCGGGGGGCGGCACCGGCAGCCATCTCCTCGATGGCGAGGACCGGTTGCTGACCGAGATCCAGGCTGGCTCCTATGTCTTCATGGACGAGGCCTATGACAGCGTCGACATGCACGGCCGCGGCGGGCCGGAGTTCAAGCCGGCGCTGCGCATCGCCGTCACCGTGATCGGCCACAGTTCGCTCGGCTTCGCCATCACCGATGGCGGCAGCAAGAGTTTTGCGCTCGATGGCCCGCCGCCGCGTGTCTTCCTGAATGGCGAACTGGTCGGGCGGATCGAATGGTGTGGCGACGAGTTCGGCCGCATCCTGCCTCTAGAGGGGCAGGATGCGCTATCGATCGGTACGGTCGTCGAATGCACGGTCCCGCATTGCGACCCGACGATCAACCTGCACGACATCCTGCATGTCGTGCGCGGCGCCGACCTCGTGGCGCAATGGCCGGTCGAGGCGCGCGGCCGCGCCGACTGATCGGGAGCCGCCGGGCGTGGCGGCGGCGGGGCTATACCAAGGTATCGGCCGCGATCCCATCGTCCGATTGATCGCTATCGCCTTGAGGCGCAGAGAGCGGATGTCTTCGCGGCGCTGACCGCGAAGCGCTCTCGCAACTACCGGCTTTCCGTCGCAGGGACGTGGCCATGCCGACCGATCGCGCGCAGCCATCGCTGCGGCGCGTGTCGTCATGCGTGCCCGCTCGCTCCTCGGAGGGCCCCACCGGGATCGAAGAGGTGGGCCATGAACAACGTCGTCGCATTTCGGCATTCTGCAATCTCGCGGGCGCTGGCGCCGGCCTGGCCGAGCCTGCGCCGGAGCAGTGGCGCGCTGATGCATACGGCCATACCGAGGCGACGGGCTCTGGTCGCCGAGTGGCGCATCAGCGCGACGGACGGGCGCCTGGAATGCCGCTGGCGCAGCGAGGGCGGGGAGCAGCGCGACGAGGATGGCAGTCAGTGTTCATGGCGCAGGCGCGCCGCCTGACCAAGTCGCTCAGCCCGCAAGTCCGGCCGCCTCCATTCCGCCGAGGTCCATTATGGCGTTCCCAACGAACCGCGAGGCCGGGCGCAGCGCGCTCGCCGCCCTGACGCGCAATCGCGTCCTTCCCAATCTTTATGATCTGGCGGCTTTCACGCTGCTGGCCGCGCTCGCCGTGCTGGCCTTGCACGGCGCAACGGCGATGCGCGCGCCGCTCTCCGGTCTTGCTGTGGAGCCGGTCGTGCTCGATCCGGCACTGCTGCCGGACTATGCGCTGCGCACCACGATGCGGATGTTCGCAGCGATCATCGCCTCGCTCGTCTTCACCTTCACCATCGCGACGCTGGCGGCCAAGAGCCGGCGGGCCGAGATGGTGATCATCCCGGCGCTCGACATCCTGCAATCGGTGCCGGTGCTCGGCTTTCTGACCTTCACCGTCACCTTCTTCATGGGGCTGTTCCCCGGCAGCCAGCTCGGCGCCGAATGCGCCTCGATCTTCGCGATCTTCACCAGCCAGGCCTGGAACATGGCCTTCTCGTTCTATCAGTCGCTGCGCACCGTTCCCCGCGATCTCGACGAGGTCAGCCGCAGCTTCGGCCTGTCGTCCTGGCAGCGCTTCTGGCGGCTGGAGGCGCCCTTCGCCATGCCGGGCCTGGTCTGGAACACGATGATGTCGATGTCGGGCGGCTGGTTCTTCGTCGTCGCCTCCGAGGCGATCTCCGTCGGCGACACCACCGTGCAGTTGCCGGGCCTCGGCTCCTGGCTGGCGCTCGCCATCAAGGAGCAGGATTTCACCGCCGTGGCCTGGGCGGTGCTGGCGATGGCGATCGTCATCGGCCTCTACGACCAGCTGCTGTTCCGGCCGATCGTCGCCTGGGCCGACAAGTTCCGCTTCGAGCAGACCGCCGGCCAGCAGAAGCCGCGCTCCTGGGTGCATGCGCTCGCCCGGCGCACCCGCCTGCTCAAGCGCCTGACGGCTCCGTTCGCCTGGCTCGGCGGCAGGCTACTGCTGGTGCGCGTCCGCAGCGTGCAGTCGGCGCGCCGCGAGGTCAGCGCGGGTACCAGCAAGGCGCTCGACCGGATCTGGCTCGCGCTGGTCCTCGGGCTCGGCGCCTGGGCGATGTGGACCGCCGTCGCCTATCTCGGGCAGAGCCTGTCCTGGGCCGATGCCTGGGACCCGCTGGCGCGCGGCCTCGTCACCTTGCTGCGCGTCACCTTGCTGATCGCCGTTGCCAGCCTGATCTGGATCCCGGTCGGCGTCTGGATCGGCCTGCGCCCGGCCGTCGCCGAGCGCGTCCAGCCGGTGGCGCAGTTCCTCGCGGCGTTCCCGGCGAATGTGCTGTTCCCCTTCGCCGTCATCGCCATCGTCGCGACCGGCGCCAGCCCGGACATCTGGCTCTCGCCGCTGATGGTGCTGGGTACGCAATGGTACATCCTGTTCAACGTCATCGCCGGCGCGAGCGCCTTTCCGACCGATCTGCGCGAGGCGGCCAGCGTCTACCAGCTGCGCTCCTGGACGTGGTGGCGGCGCGTCATGCTGCCGGGGATCTTCCCCTATTACGTCACCGGCGCGCTGACCGCGTCCGGCGGCTCGTGGAACGCCAGCATCGTCGCCGAAGTCGCGAGCTGGGGGGATACCAAGCTCGAGGCCTATGGCCTTGGCGCCTACATCGCCAACGCGACCGAGGCCGGCGATTTCGCGCGCGTCGTGCTCGGCATCGCCATCATGTCGCTCTTCGTCACCCTCTTCAACCGCCTGCTCTGGCGCCCGCTCTATGCGATGGCGGAACGCCGGATGCGCCTCGACTGACCCTTTTCGCAGGAGGATGCCGCTATGAACGAGATCGTCGCGACCCGCGATTTCAAGGCCGGGAAGGCCACGCCGCTCGTCAGCGCCAAAGAGGTCTGCCAGAGCTACGACAAGGGCGCGGCCGGCTCGCTGGTCGTGCTCGACAAGGTCGATGTCGAGCTGCGGCCTGGCGAGATCGTCGGCCTGCTCGGCCGCTCCGGCTCGGGCAAGTCGACGCTGCTGCGGGCAATCGCCGGGCTGATCCAGCCGAGTGGCGGCACCGTCACCTTCGAGGGGCGGACGGTGACTGGGCCGAGCTCGGGCGTCGCTGTGGTGTTCCAGAGCTTTGCGCTGTTCCCCTGGCTGAGCGTGCTGGAGAATGTCGAGCTCGGCCTGGAAGCGCAGGGCGTCGCACCGGCCGAGCGGCGCAAGCGCGCGCTTGCCGCCATCGACCTGATCGGCCTCGACGGCTTCGAGAGCGCCTATCCGAAGGAGCTCTCCGGCGGCATGCGCCAGCGCGTTGGATTGGCGCGTGCACTTGTGGTCCACCCCAAGGTGCTGCTGATGGACGAGCCCTTCTCGGCGCTCGACGTGCTCACCGCCGAGACGCTGCGTACCGACCTGCTCGACCTCTGGTGCGAGGGCAGGATGCCGATCGAGGCGATCCTGATGGTGACGCACAATATCGAGGAAGCGGTGCTGATGTGCGACCGCATCCTGATCTTCGGCTCCAATCCCGGCCGGGTCATCGCCGAATTGCGGGTCGAGCTGCCGCAGCCGCGCAACCGCCTCGATCCCGCCTTTCGCACCCTGGTCGAGGACATCTATGCCCGCATGACCGCGAAAGCCGGCACGCCGGCGCGCGACGGCTTCTTCCCCGGCACCGGCATCGCCATGGCGCTGCCGCGGGTCTCGACCAATCTGATGGCCGGGCTGATCGAGACGATCGCCGGCGCGCCCTACAGAGGCGAGGCCGACCTGCCGCCGCTCGCGGCCGAATTGCACCTGGAGATCGACGACCTCTTCCCGGTCGCCGAGACGCTTCAGCTGCTGCGCTTCGCCGATCTCGAAGGCGGCGATATCAGGCTGACCGCCGCCGGACTGCGCTTCGCCGACGCCGATGTGGATGGGCGCAAGCGCCTCTTCGCCCAGCAGCTCGCGGCCTATGTGCCGCTGGCTGCGCATATCCGGCGAGTGCTCGACGAGCGCTCCAGCCACAAGGCGCCGGCCCCGCGCTTCCGTGACGAGCTCGAGGACCACATGTCGGAGGACTATGCCGCGACGACGCTGAAGGCGGTGACGAACTGGGCCCGCTACGGCGAATACTTCGCCTATGACGAGGATGCCGACCTGTTCACGCTGGACAATCCGAGCTGATGCCTGGGCTGGACAGAGCGGCCACCGGCCTGTCTTGTCCGGTAGATTGGTGAGACGGGCGGGAGGCGAAGGGCGAGGCATGATGCGCGATCGCGAGCGCATGCGCATCGAAAGACCATGGCTCTGGCTCGGCCTGATCGCGACGGTGGCCGCGATCTTTCTGGCCGACACCTTCACCAGCCTGGAGATCGCGGTCGCCGTCCTCTATGTCGCGGTGATCCTGATCTCGGTCAGGTTCGACCGGCCGGCGGTCGTCGTGTCGTTCGGCGCTGCCAGCGCTGTGCTGACGATACTGAGCTATCTGCTGACCCCGCGCGGAATCCAGGAGACCGGCCTGGCGAACGGGGCCCTGAGCCTGATCGCCATCGGCGCGACCACCTATCTGGCCTTGCGGATCGAGGCCGCCGAGGCGCGCGTCCGCCAGACCCAGGCCGAGCTGGCCCATATGGCGCGCGTCACCACCATGGGCGAACTGACCGCCTCGATCGCGCATGAGGTCAGCCAGCCGCTTGCCGGGATCGTCGCCAGCGGTCATGCCGCGCTGCGCTGGCTCGCGGCGACGCCGCCCGATCCCGACGAGGCCAGGCGGGCGCTGCAGCGCGTCGTCGCCGATGCCGATCGCGCCGGCGAGGTGATCGGGCGGGTGCGCAACCTCGTGGCCAAGGCTCCGCCCTCGCGCGACAGGCTCGACCTGGTCGCGCTGATCGAGGAGATCCTGGCGCTGGCCCGGGGTGAATTGCGCAAGCATCGCGTGGCGCTTCATATCGACATGGCCGGTGACCTGCCGCAGCCGCTCGGCGACAAGGTCCAGCTGCAGCAGGTCGTGCTCAACCTGGTGATCAATGCGGTGGAGGCGATGGGTGGGCTCGATTCCGGGCCGCGCGACCTGCTGGTCGGCGCCGCCAGCGATGGCCGCACGATCACGGTGAGCGTCCGTGACACCGGCATCAGCCTGTCGCCGGCTGCGATCGAGCAGGTGTTCGAGGCCTTCCACTCGACCAAGCCGCGCGGGATGGGCATGGGCCTTGCGATCAGCCGCTCGATCGTCGAGGCGCATGGCGGGACGATCTATGCCGCCGTCAATCTTCCACGCGGCATGGTCTTCGGTTTCACCTTGCCGGCGACCGACGCAGAAACGGACGAGCGCCATGGATAAGCCGGCGACCGTCTTCGTGGTCGATGACGATGTCTCGGTCCGCGAGGGGCTCGACAGCCTGTTCCGCTCGGTCGGCTATGCGGTCTCAGCTTTCGCTTCTGTGCGGGAGTTCGCGCTGGTCCGGCGTCCCGACACGCCGTCCTGCCTCGTGCTCGACGTCAGGATGCCCGGCCCAAGCGGCATGGATTTCCAAGCCGAGCTCGCCACGCTGAACGATCCGATCCCGATCGTCTTCCTCACAGGTCATGGCGACGTGCCGATGGCGGTGCGGGCAATCAAGGCGGGCGCGGTCGAGTTCCTGCTGAAGCCGTTCCGCGAGCAGGACCTTTTGGACGCGGTGCGCACGGCGATGGAGAAGGACGAGGCGAGGCGCCGGGACGAGGCGGCGCTCGCCGAGCTGAAGTCGCGCTTCGCGACTTTGACCGTGCGCGAGAGGGAGGTGCTCGCCTTCGTCGCGCAAGGGCGCCTCAACAAGCAGATCGCAGCCGATCTCGGCCTGAGCGAAGTGACCGTGAAGGTGCATCGCGGTCAGGTGATGCGGAAGATGGGCGCTGCGACGCTGGCCGAGCTGGTCCGGCTCGCCGATCTCATCTCCGGAAAGGAGAGGGCGATCCGATGAGAGTGGACGTTCTCGGATTGCAGGCCTTCGTCAGCATCGCCGAGCGCGGCAGCTTCCGTGCGGCCGCCTCGCATCTCAACCTGTCGCAGACGGCGCTCAGCCATCGCATCCGCAAACTGGAGGAGTCGCTGGGAACGCCGCTCTTCCTGCGTACGACGCGGCAGGTCTCGCTGACCGCGGCGGGCACGACGCTGCTGCCGCGGGCGCGGCGCATCTTCGAGGACCTCGGCTTCGCCATCAACGAGGTTCGCATCGATCTGCGCGAGGGCGATGAGCAGGTCTCGCTCGGCTGCCTGCCGACGGTGGCGGCGCATTGCATGCCGGCTGTGATCGCCACCTTTGCCGCGCGCCATCCCGGCGTCGGCGTCCGCATCCACGACAACTCGGCGTCCGAGATCGCCGACAAGGTCCAGTCGGGCGAGGCCGAGTTCGGCGTCACCATTGTCGCCGCCAATCGCTGGGACCTCGAGCTGAAGCCGGTCGTCAAGGAGCCGTTCGTGCTGGTCAGCCATCGCTCGATGCCGCTGGCGCAGGCGAGCTCGTTGACGTGGGCGCAATTGCAGGACGAGCCGCTGGTGCGGATCAGCGCCGAGACCGGTAACCGCATCCTGATCGACGATGCGCTCGGCGCCAGGCGCGAGAGCCTGACCTGGCGCTACGAGGTCCAGCGCGTCGTCACCGCGGTCAGCCTGGTGCGCTCGCGCATCGGCTACGCGGTGGTGCCGCAGCTTTCGCTCGATGTCGTCGATGCCGGCGAGCTCGTCGCTGTTCCCTTGCGCTCGCCGGCTGTGACCCGCACGCTCGGCATCATCACGCGCAAGTCGGTGCCGCTGCGCCCGGTGACGCGGGATCTGATCGCGCTATTGAGCCAGGCGCTGAAGCGCAGCGTCGCGCCGCGGCGAGATGAAGAAAAGTAATCAATCGCTGCATTCTTATCATTTGATGGCAGAATGGCTTTGGCCGAACCTCGCGGCGGGACGAAACGCGCGAGGAGAGGCCAGCGATGGCAGGCGCCAACACGGCAGCGATCGCCTTCATCGGCTTCGGCGAGGTCGGCCAGGCCTTTTCGCGCGGGCTGCTGGCGAATGAAGGCGTCGCCATCCGCGCCTATGACCTGCTCTTCGGCAGCGAGGCCGGCAGCCGTCTGGAGATGGTGGCGCAGGAGCTCGGCGTCGTCCGCGTTGCCTCCGCGCAGGAAGCCTGCACGGGCGCGACCTTCGTGTTCTCGGCAGTCACTGCCGACCGCGCCGAGGCGGTGGCGAGCGAGGCGGCTGCCTGGCTGAAGCCGGGGCAGGTCTTCGTCGACGTCAATTCGGCGGCGCCTTCGACCAAGCAACGGGCGGCTGAAGCCGTCAGCGCCAGCGGTGCCGATTATCTCGAAGCCGCCGTGATGGCGCCGGTGCTGAAGCCCGGGCTCAAGGTCGCGATCCTCAGCGGTGGGCCCAAGGCGCAGGCCGCGTCCGAGATTCTGAACGGGCTCGGCATGAACCTGACGCCGGTCTCCGAGGTCTATGGCCGGGCCTCGGCGATGAAGCTTTGCCGCTCGATCGTCATCAAGGGGCTGGAGGCGCTGATGGTCGATTGCGCCGCCGCCTGCGAGGCCTGGGACGTCAAGGACCTGGTCTTCGCCAGCCTCAACGCGACCTTCCCGTCGATCGATTTCAATGCCCTTGCCGCCGATATGCGCGAGCGTGTCGCGACCCATGGCGTGCGCCGCTCGGCGGAGATGCGCGAGGCGGCAGAGATGTTGGCAGTTGCGAACCTCCATCCTGGCCTGGCCCAGGCAGTCGCCGACGCCCAGCTGCGCGGGGCTCGCCGCAAGGAGGGCGCCCGGTGATGCTGGATCGCCGCTCCGTCCTCGCCGGCTTCGGGCTCGCCGGTTTCGCCGGACTGGGGCCGGTACGCGCTCAGCCGGAGTGGCCGAGCCAGCTGATCCGGATCGTCGTGCCGTTCACGCCCGGCGGCAGCACCGATGTGCTGGCGCGGCTGATCGCCAACAAGCTCGAGCGCAGCATTCCCGGCAAGGGTTTCGTGATCGAGAACCGGCCGGGCGCCGGCGGAATGACCGCCTCGGGGCAGGTCGCCAAGTCCGAGCCCGACGGGCACACGCTGATGATGGGCCATATCGGGACGCTGGCCTTCGCACCCTCGCTCTATCCGAACGTGCCCTATGACCCGATCAAGGATTTCCAGCCGGTCGCGCTCGTCGCGATGCTGCCGAACATCCTGGCGATCAATCCGAAGCTGCCGGCCAAGACCCTCGGCGAGTTCATCGCCTACGCCAAGGCGAACCCTGGCAAGCTGAACTATTCCTCCGGCGGGCAAGGCAGCGCCGCCCACATCGCCACCGCCTATTTCTGCCATCGCGCCGGCATTGAGGCGACGCATGTGCCCTATCGCGGCACCGCACCCTCGGTGAACGATCTCGTCGCCGGCAACATCCAGTTCACGCTGACGGGCGGGCCGGCAGTGCTGCCTCTGGCGGAGGGCGGGCAACTCAGGGTGCTCGGCGTCGCCGCGCGCGAGCGCGTCGGCTTCGCGCCGGAGTTGCCGACGCTGTCCGAGAGCGGTCTGCCGGATTTCGAAGCGGTGCAGTGGTACGGGATGGTTGCGCCGGCGCGCACGCCGCAACGAATCGTCGAGCGGCTCAATCGCGAGATCAACGCGCTGCTCGGCCAGCCCGATTTCGCCGGGGCGCTGGCCAAGGATGGCGCCATCGCCCGACCGGAGACGCCGGAGGGCTTCGGCAAATTGATCGGCTCGGAACTCGTGCTCTGGCGCGAGGTCATTACCCGTGCCGGCATCAAGGCGGCGGAATAGAGCTATGGGCCAGCTCGCCATCCCCTGCATGCTGATCCGCGGCGGCACCTCAAAGGGCGCCTATTTCCTGCGCGACGACCTGCCGGGGGATATCGCCGCGCGCGACGCCTTCCTGCTCGCGGTGATGGGCTCGCCCGACAAGCGTCAGGTCGACGGGCTCGGCGGCGCACATCCCCTGACCAGCAAGGTCGCGATCGTTTCGCCCTCGACCGAGCCCGGCTGCGATATCGACTTCCTGTTTGCGCAGGTCGGCGTCGAGACGGCTTCGGTCGATACCACCCCGAACTGCGGCAACATCCTCGCCGGGATCGGGCCGTTCGCGCTGGCGCGCGGCCTGGTGAAGGCGAGCGGGCCGCGCACGACCGTGCGGGTCCGGACGATCAACACCGGCACGATCGCCGATCTCACCATGGATACGCCGGACGGTGAGGCGAGCGCCGAGGGTTCCGCGCGCATCGACGGGGTGCCGGGAACGTCGGCGCCGATCGATATCGGCTTCCTCGATGCCGAGGGCTCTGTTTGTGGGGCGCTGTTGCCGACCGGGAACGTTGTCGACGTTGTCGAGGGCGTGCCCTGCACGCTGATCGACAACGGCATGCCGGTGATCGTGATGCGCGCCGCTGATGTCGGCCGCACCGGTTATGAGCCGCGCGACCAGCTCAACGAGGATGCCGAGCTCAAGGCTCGCATCGAGCGTATTCGCCTCGCCGCCGGGCCGCTGATGAATCTCGGCGATGTCGCGAAGAAGGTCGTGCCGAAGATCGCGCTGGTGGCGCCGCCGCAAGCGGGTGGGGCGATCTCGACCCGCAGCTTCATCCCGCACGAATGCCATGCCTCGATCGGCGTCTTCGCCGCGGTGACGGTCGCGACCGCAGCGGTGCTGCCCGGCTCGCCTGCGGCTTCGGTGGTCGTGATGCCCGAAGGACGCAAGCGGACGCTTTCGGTCGAGCACCCGACCGGCGAGTTCACGGTGACGTTGACCGTCGGCGGGACGACAGAGCAGCCGGTGGTCGAGCGGGCCGGGTTGCTGCGCACCGCCCGTATCCTGATGGCAGGGCAGGCCTTCGTGCCGGCCGGCAGATTGTAAGAGAGGAGCGCACGCGATGAGCGCCCAGAAGACAGGTCTGGTCATCACAGCCCATCCCGGCGATTTCGTCTGGCGTGCCGGCGGCGCCATTGCGCTGCATGCCAGGCGCGGCATGCGCGTCAAGATCCTCTGCCTGTCCTATGGCGAGCGCGGCGAGAGCCAGTTCGCCTGGAAGAAGGCGGGCGTGCAGATGGCGGAGGTCAAGGCGCAGCGCCGCGAGGAAGCGGAAGCCGCTGCAACGGCACTCGGCGCCGAGATCGAGTTCATGGATGCCGGCGACTATCCGCTGCGCACCACCGAGCCGATGCTGGAGCGCGCCATCGACATCTTCCACGAACTCAATCCGAGCTTCGTGCTGACCCATGCGCTCGAAGATCCCTATAATGTCGACCATCCCGAGGCGACACGCTTTGCCCAGGAGGCGCGCATCATCGCGCAGGCGGCTGGGCACAAGCCCGATCCCAACCGCGCCTATGCCGCCCCGCCGGTCTTCCTGTTCGAGCCGCACCAGCCCGAGCAGTGCAATTTCAAGCCGAACGTGATCCTCAACATCGACGAGGTCTGGGAGCAGAAGCGCAAGGCGTTCGAGATCCTCGCGGCGCAGAAGCATCTCTGGGAATACTACACCCGCGTCGCGCTCAATCGCGGCATGCAGGGCGGCCGCAATTCCGGCAAGGCGATGACCTATGGCGAGGCCTATCAGCGCCTCTTCCCGGAAGCGCTGGAGACGCTGGCATGAACCCGGTCGTCATCCGCACCAGGAAGCGCGCTCCGGCCGCGGCGACGGCCGATCTCGCTGCGCTCGGCGTCTCCACCACGCATGAGGCGATGGGCCGGAGCGGCCTGCTCAAGCCTTATATGCGGCCGATCTATGCCGGCGCGCAGATCGCCGGCGGGGCGGTGACGGTGCTGGCCCAGCCCGGCGACAACTGGATGATCCATGTCGCGATCGAGCAGGTGCAGCCCGGCGACGTGCTCGTCGTCGCCTGCACGACCGACAACACCGACGGCATGTTCGGCGATCTGCTGGCGACCTCGCTCAAGGCGCGCGGCGGCATCGGCCTCGTCATCGATGCCGGCGTTCGTGATGTGCGCACGCTGACCGAGATGGGCTTTCCGGTCTGGTCGCGGGCGATCTCGGCCAAGGGCACGGTCAAGGCGACGCTTGGATCGGTCAACATCCCGGTGGTCTGCGCCGGAGCGCTCATTCATCCCGGCGACGTGATCGTCGCCGACGATGACGGGGTGGTGGTGGTGCCGCGGCGCGAGGCCGAGGCGGTCGCTGCCGCCGGCCGCAAGCGCGAAGCCAATGAAGACGAAAAGCGTAGACGTCTGGCTGCTGGCGAACTCGGGCTGGACATGTACGCTATGCGCGACGGCCTCGCCAAAGCGGGCCTCGTCTATCGCGGTGACGACGGCGAATAATCCAACGAAAGCCCCGACAAGGGGATCGGCTACCATCTCGGGAGGAACGACATGACCAATCGCAGGACTGTTCTCAGTGGAATGCTCGGCCTCGCCTTGGCCGCCTCGGTCAGCGGCGCGGCTCTGGCGCAGGATGCGGTCAAGATCGGCCTGATCCTGCCGATGACCGGCCCCTTCGCCTCGACCGGCCGGCAGATCGCCGCGGCGGCCAATCTCTATATCCAGGAGAAGGGCGCGACCGTCGCCGGCAAGAAGGTCGAGCTGATCGTCAAGGACGACACCGGCACCGCTGACGTCACCCGCCGCATCGCGCAGGAACTGATCGTCAACGACAAGGTCACCGCGATCGCCGGCTTCGGCCTGACGCCGCTGGCGCTCGCCACCGCCCCGCTGGCGACGCAGGCCAAGACGCCGATGATGGTGATGGCGGCCGCGACCGGGATCATCACCGAGCGCTCGCCCTTCATCGTGCGCACCAGCCAGGTCGTGCCGCAGATCGGTTCGCCGTTCGGAACCTGGATTGCCAAGCAGGGCACCAAGCGGGTCATCACCATCGTCTCCGACTACGGCCCTGGCCATGACGTCGAGAGCTCGTTCTCGGAGGCGTTCAAGGCTGGTGGCGGCCAGGTCGAGAACATCCGCGTGCCCCTGCAGAATCCGGACTTCTCGCCCTTCCTGCAGCGCGTCGCCGACGCCAAGCCGGAGGCCCTGCTCGTCTTCGTACCGTCCGGCGTCGGCGCCCAGTTCATGAAGCAGTTCGTCGAGCGCGGCCTCGACAAGAGCGGCATCAAGCTGATCGGCACCGGCGACCTGACCGATGACGACATCCTCAACGGCATGGGCGACATTGCGCTCGGCGTCATCACCGCCCAGCACTATTCGGCTTCGCATGACAGCCCGGAGAACAAGGCCTTCGTCGAGGGCTTCAAGAAGGCCAATCCCGGCCTGCGCCCCAACTTCATGGCGGTCGGCGGCTATGACGGCATGCACGCGCTCTATGAGGGCCTGAAGAAGACCAAGGGTGAGGGCGGCGAGGCGCTGGTCACCGCGATGAAGGGAATGAGCTGGACGAGCCCGCGCGGGCCGATCTCGATCGATCCGGAGACGCGCGACATCATCCAGAACGTCTATATCCGCAAGGTCGAGCGCGTGAACGGCGAGCTCTGGAATCAGGAGTTCGAGACGATCCCCAACGTCAAGGATCCGACCAAGGCCAAGAAGTAAGCCTTCCAAAACGCCCTCAGCCCTCATCCTGAGGAGCCGCGGAACGCGGCGTCTCGCAGGATGTTCCAGATGTCTCTGGAACCTCCTGGAGCATCCTTCGAGACGCCATTCTCAAGGGAATGGCTCCTCAGGATGAGGGCTGAGGGATCAAGTCGAGTGGTTCCCGAGCAGGCCAAGGTAGAGCACGCGTGCTGACCATCCTCTTCGACGGCGTCGCCTACGGCATGATCCTGTTCGTGCTGGCCTGCGGGCTGTCCGTGACCATGGGGTTGATGAACTTCATCAACCTCGCCCACGGCGCCTTCGCCATGTTCGGCGGCTATGTCACCGTGCTGGCGATGCAGCGGCTCGGCCTGCCGTTCCTCATGGCGCTGCCGGCGGCCTTCCTTGCCGCCGCGCTCGCGGGGCTCGTGCTGGAGCGGCTGGTCTACCGGCCGATGTACGCCAAGAGCCATCTCGACCAGGTGATGTTCTCGATCGGGCTGGTGTTCATGGCCGTCGCCGGCGCCGACTACCTGATGGGATCGAGCCAGCAATTCGTGCATCTGCCGGCCTGGCTGAGCGGGCGTTTCGATGTCGCGGGGATCGGCGTCGGCCGTTACCGGCTCTTCATCATCGTGCTCTGCGGTGCTCTCGCCTTCGCGATGCAATGGGGCTTCACCCGCACCCGCTTCGGCAGCCGGCTTCGGGCGGCGGTAGACGATGCCAGGGTGGCGCGCGGCCTCGGCATCCCCGTCAACCGGATGTTCGCGCTGACCTTCGCCTTCGGCTCAGGTCTGGCCGGCCTCGGCGGTGCGCTCGGCATCGAATTGATGGGGCTCGATCCGACCTTTCCGCTGAAGTTCATGATCTACTTCCTGATCGTCGTGACCGTCGGCGGCACCTCGACGATTTCCGGGCCGTTCTTCGCGGCGATGCTGCTCGGGGTCGCCGATGTCGCCGGCAAGTATCTCGTGCCGCAGCTCGGCGCCTTCATCATCTATGCGCTGATGGTGATCCTGCTGATCACCCGGCCGCACGGCCTGTTCGTCAGGGGCCGGGCATGAGCGCGGACGGCATCGAGGCCCGCGTCCGGCGCTCGCTTTACAGTGCCCGGCGCTGGCATCCGGCCGAGATCGTCTTCTGGGTCCTGGCGCTGGCGGCCTTCTTCCTGCTGCCGCGCCAGCTCCTCATCCTCAACGAAATCGCGATCCTCGGACTGTTCGCGCTCTCGCTCGATCTGATCCTCGGCTATGCCGGCATCGTCTCGCTGGGGCATGCCGCCTTCTTCGGCTTCGGCGCCTATGCCGCCGGGCTCTTCGCCAAGCATGCCAGCGTTGACCCCTTGGCGGGCCTCGCCGTCGGCATGGGCGCTGCCGGCCTGCTCGGCCTCATCACCAGCCCACTGATCCTGCGTGGCAGCGACCTGACGCGGCTGATGGTGACGCTCGGCGTCGCACTGATCCTGGGGGAGCTGGCGAACTCGCTCGGCGGGATCACCGGCGGCGCCGACGGTCTGCAGGGCATCATGATGGGGCCGGTGCTCGGCCTGTTCGAGTTCGATATCTTCGGCAAGGTCGCCTATCTCTATTCGCTCGCCGTGCTCTTCGTGCTGTTCGTGCTGGCGCGGCGCATCGTGAGCTCGCCCTTCGGCCTGTCGCTGCGGGCGATCCGCGACAATCCCTTACGCGCCTCGGCCTCCGGCGTGCCGCTGCATTGGCGGCTGGTCGCGGTCTACACGCTCGCGGCCGCCTATGCCGGGGCGGCTGGCGCGCTGCTCGCCCAGACCACGCAGTTCGTCTCGCTTGACGTGCTCGCCTTCCACCGCTCGGCCGATCTGATGCTGGTGCTGATCATCGGCGGCGCTGGCTATCTCTATGGCGGTTTGATCGGCGCGGTCGCCTTCAAGCTGCTGCAGGATGTGATCGCCAGCTTCACCCCGCAATACTGGATGTTCTGGATCGGGCTGTTCCTGGTGCTGTTCGTGCTCGGCGGCCGCGAATTGATCCATGGCGGCATCAAGGCGGTGGTTAGCCGTTTCGCGCGCCTCGGCCGGAGGGCGTCGACATGAGCGTGGCGCTCCAGACCTTCGATCTGTGCAAGAGCTTCGGCGGTATCACCGCTACGGATCATGTCGACTTCACGCTGGCGAAAGGCGCACGCCACGCGCTGATAGGCCCGAACGGCGCCGGCAAGACCACCTTCGTCAATCAGCTGACCGGCGTGCTGCGGCCAAGCTCGGGCCGGGTCGAGCTGATGGGCGAGGACATCACCACGCTGCCGCGCGAGGCCCGGGTCGGGCGCGGCCTGGCGCGGACCTTCCAGATCAACCAGCTCTTCGGAACGATGACGCCGGTCGAGATGATCGCGCTCGTAACCTCCGAGCGGCTCGGCCGCGGCTGTCAGCCCTTGCGCGCACTCGACAGGGATGCCGAACTCGTCGCGGAGACGGCCGAGATCCTCGCCCGCTTCAGGCTCGACGACATCATGGACGAGCGCATCGCGACCTTGCCCTATGGCAAGCAGCGGCAGATCGAGATCGCCGCCGCCTTCGCCGCCAAGCCCAGCGTGCTCCTGCTCGACGAGCCGGCGGCGGGCGTGCCTGAGGCCGAGCGGCGCGAGCTTATGGCGACAGTCGCCGGCTTGCCGGAGGACGTCTCTGTCCTGCTGATCGAGCACGACATGGATCTCGTCTTCCGCTTCGCGACGCGGATCACCGTGCTGGTCAATGGCCGGCTGCTCGCCGAAGGTACGCCCAGCGAGATCGCCAATGATCCAGCCGTTCGCGCCGCCTATCTCGGGGAGCACGGCCATGGCTGAGCTCCTCAAGGTCGAACGCCTCAGTGCCGGCTATGGCGAGGCCCAGGTGCTGTTCGACATCGATCTTGCGCTCGCCGAGGGCCGTTCGCTGGCGCTGCTCGGCCGCAACGGCGTCGGCAAGACCACGCTGGTCAACAGCATCATCGGCGTCACCCGCCGCCGTGGCGGCAAGATCGCGCTGGCCGGGCGCGACATCACCGGCTTCTCGCCCGAGCAGCGCGCGCATGCCGGCATCGGCTGGGTGCCGCAGGAGCGCAACATCTTCAAATCGCTGACCGTGCTGGAGAACCTGACCGCCGTCGCGACGCCGGGTGCATGGACGACGGAACGCGTCTTCGCGATGTTTCCGCGCCTCGCCGAGCGCAAGGCCAATCTCGGCAACCAGCTCTCCGGCGGCGAGCAGCAGATGCTGGCGATCGGCCGCGCTCTGGTGCTCAATCCCAAGCTTCTTTTGCTCGACGAGCCGACCGAGGGGCTGGCGCCGATCATCGTCGAGGAATTGCTGCGTGCCCTGAAGCGCCTCGTCCGCGAGGAGGGGCTCTCGGCGATCGTGATCGAGCAGCACGCCCGCAAGATCCTCGAGCTCACCGACGAGGCGATCGTGCTCGAGCGCGGCCGCGTCGTCCTCGCCGCGGGGAGTGCCGAGCTCCTCGCCGACCCGTCACGGCTGGAGCGCCATCTCGGCCTCACAGCTGCCTGAGCCAACGACAGTACCGAAGAAAGGAAACGCCATGAGCCAGAGACAGAAGCCGCCGTTCCGCGGCGACATGGTCGGCAGCCTGCTGCGCAGTGCGCCGGTCAAGGATGCCCGCGGCAAGCACGCGGCCGGTGAGATCGGCCAGGCCGAATTAACGGCGATCGAGGACGAGGAGATCAGGAAGCTCGTGCGCAAGCAGGAGGAGGTCGGCCTGCAGGCGGTGACCGATGGCGAGTTCCGCCGCGCCTTCTGGCATTTCGACTTCCTCGACGGCCTTTCCGGTGTCACCAGCTTCGAGACCGATTCAGGCATCCAGTTCAAGGGCGTCACCACCAAGGGGCATGCGGTCCGCGTCACCGGCAAGCTCGATTTCCCGGTCGACCACCCGCATCTCGCGCATTTCAAGTTCCTGGCCTCGACGACCAGCCGCGTGCCGAAGATGACGATCCCGAGCCCGTCCATGCTGCACTATCGCGGTGGCCGGAAGGCGATCGATCCGAGCGCCTATCTCAGGATCGAGGACTATTACGAGGATCTCGGCAAGGTCTACGCCAAGGCGATCAAGGCGTTCTACGATGCCGGCTGCCGCTATCTGCAGCTCGACGACACCAGCCTGTCCTATTTCTGCGATCCCGAGCAGCGCAAGATGCTGGCCGAGCGCGGCGACGATCCGGAGCAACTGGTCTTCATCTATCGCGACGTCCTCAATGCGGCGCTGAAGGCCAAGCCCGCCGACATGCAGATCACCACCCACACCTGCCGCGGCAATTTCAAGTCGACCTTCATCGCCTCCGGCGGCTACGAGCCGGTCGCCGAGATGGTCTTCAACGAGATCAATGTCGACGGCTATTTCATGGAGTGGGACGACGACCGCTCCGGCGGCTTCGAGCCGCTGCGCTTCCTGCCCAAGGGCGACAAGCAGGTCGTGCTCGGGCTGGTGACCTCGAAATTCGGCGAGATCGAGAGCAAGGACAATCTCAAGCGCCGTATCGAGGCAGCCTCGAAGTTTGCCCCGCTGGAGCAGCTCTGCCTGTCGCCGCAATGCGGCTTCGCCTCGACCGAGGAAGGCAATGTCCTGGCCGAGGACGAGCAATGGGCCAAGCTCTCGCGCATCCTCGAAGTCGCAAGGGAAGTCTGGGGATGAGCAGCGAGCCCTGCTTCGACATCGCGCATCTCGGCCATGTCGAGCTCTTCACCGACAAGCCGCAGGAGAGTCTCGACTTCTTCGTCGACATCTTCGGGCTGACGGAGAGCGGGCGCGAAGGCGACAGCGTCTACTTACGTGCCTGGGACGATTACGAGTTCCACACGCTGAAGCTCACCGCGGCGAAGACGACCGGCGTCGGCCATATCGGCTATCGCGCCTCAAGCGAGGCGGCGCTCATGCGGCGCGTCGCTGCGATCGAGGCGATGGGCTGTGGCATCGGCTGGAGCGAGGGCGATCTCGGCCATGGCCGGGCCTATCGCTTCCGCGATCCGGACGACCATGTCTTCGAGATCTATTTCGGGACCAACAAATATGCCGCTCCCGAGAAGGAGCGGCCTGCCCTGAAGAACCAGGCGCAGCGCAACCATGGCCGTGGCTGCGCCGTGCGCCGGCTCGACCATCTCAACCTCCTGGCGCAGGACGTCGCGGCGATCCGCGATTTCATGCCGAAGGCGCTGGGCAGCCGCGTCACCGAGCAGATCGTGCTCGATTCCGGCGAGGTTGGCGGCTGCTGGTTCACCGTCAACAACAAGAGCTACGACATCGCCTATACCCGCGACCACACGCCGGCGCGCGGGCGCTTCCACCACGTCACCTATGCTGTCGACCAGCGCGAGCATATCCTTGAGGCGGCCGATCTCTTCCTCGAGAACGGCGTCTTCATCGAGACCGGCCCACATAAGCACGCGGTGCAGCAGACCTTCTTCCTCTATGTCTACGAACCCGCCGGAAACCGCGTCGAGATCGCCAATGCCGGCGCCCGCCTGATCCTCGATCCCGACTGGCAGACGGTGACCTGGACGGAAGAGGAGCGGAAGAAGGGCCAGGCCTGGGGGTTGAAGACGATCGAGAGCTTCCACACCCACGGCACGCCGCCGGGGGCGAAGGGGTAGGGCGGCTTTCGATCAGATGGGATCGCTGGAACCGTCATTGCGAGGAGCGTAGCGACGAAGCAATCCAGGGGGACGTGGAGCGCTGCCGCCCCTGGATTGCTTCGCTGCGCTCGCAATGACGGCCAGCTGATTGTCCTCAAACCACCTCCGAGACGATCTTGGCGATCAGCGCGTTCGACAGGATGACGGGGAGGCCGGCTGCGGCCGCGTCCTGGCGATGGCGCTCGACGAAGCCCATGCAGTCCATCAGCAGGATGTCGGCGCCGCGCTCGGCCAGGGCTTCAGCCGCCTCCGCGACTGTCAGGCCGTCGCCGCCATAGGGCGAGGCGGCGGCATAGATCGGGGCGCGGCCGAGCGGCCCCCATTTCCCGGCCTCCGAGGCGATCTGTTCGGCGAGCGGCACGATGATGCCGAGCTGCGCATCCTGGACCAGTGCCGCGACGGTCGGCGGCAGGACGCGGTCCGGCTCGATCAATCGAGCGCGCTCCGTCCGCAGGCTAGCGAAATGGCCGGTGCAGAGCATCAGGATCGTGCTGCAGCCGGCGGCTTCGAGCATGGAAAGCTTGGCTTGCGCGGCCCGCTCGGTGTGCTGGCGGTCGATGACGACCGAGGTCCCATCGAGCAGCTTGGTGATCAGGAGCGCACCATCGGGCTCGGGTGCGAAGTCACGGTCGATCTCCTCGCGCGACAGTCCATCGAGCACGCCGGCATGTTGGCGCGGGAGCTCTGAGCCCAGCACCGCATCGAGGATCGGCGTGATGTCGGTGCGCGGTGCCTGGCCGATGGTGAGGGTGCCGAGCTTGGCCATGGCGAGGTTCCTCCTTTGGACAGAAGAGGCCCCGGCATCGGTCCGGGGCCTCTGTCTCTCAGGGCTTGTTGAAGTTCTTCGCGACGGAGTCGAAGAAGGAGAAGATCGCGTCGCCGGCGATGACGCCTGCGGCGAAAACCTCCATGTCGCCCTCGCCATCGGCGCCGCGCAGCTTCTCCCAGACCAGCCGGCAGAGGATGCCGGCCAGCACCGCCCAGCCCGCCATCGGGAAGTTGATCAGCAGGCCGGTGGCGAAGAGCACGCCGATCTGGCGCTTCGGCCCGCCGACGAATTGCAGGATCGCGCCGGGAATCGCCCAGAGGAAGAGCTGCCAGGCGACGCCGGGCGCGACGCCGGCCTTGATCGTCGCAGCATAGACCTTGTCGACGGGGGCGACGAGGTTCCGGTCGAAGAAGGACTGGTAGGAGACCAGTACGACCGCGCCGGCGACGACGAAGGCGAACATCGCGGCAAAGAGCTGCTGGCGGCGGCCTTCGCGCTCGAAGGCCGGGTCGGCGCCGTTGCCACGCAGGAGGTAGCCGGCCTTGAGGTCGTAGCCCATGTCGGCGAAGGCCGGTCCGGTCGCGGCCGAGAAGCCGACCAGCAGAGCCAGCGCCGGCATCGGGAAGCCGATGAGCATGCCGATGATCAGGGTGATCAGCGCCACCGCGAAGGCCGGGAACCAGCCGGAATGCATCGCGGCGAGGCCGACGATCAGCTCGTGCACATAGGCCGCGAAGGCGGCGTAGAGCACGAACAGGATCAGCATGCCGATCGACATGTCGGTCATCAGTCCGCCGACGAGCGCGATGAAGATGGCGATGACGAGGTAGCCGATCGTGCCGAGCCCGAGTGCGCGCTTCACCTCGGCGTCCGAGGTGCCCGAGGCTGCCTCGGCCTGCTTTTGGGCTTCGTCGCGGCGGAAGAGCAGGAGGCCGACCTGGAGCAGGGCGACGAGGCCGGCGCCGATCATGAAGCCGTGCGGGATGTAGGCGGCCATCAGGTCGCCCTTGGGGATGATGGTCTCGAAGAGCGGGCCGCCGAAGATCTGGCTGGAATAGCCGCGCAGCAGCAGGCCGATGCCGAACATGGCCAGAGCCCAGATATTGCCGATAAAGGCGACGCCGAAGGCGGACATCGGGATACTCGACATCGCGGCCGAGCCAGCGAAACCGATCCAGGCCAGCGGTACCTTGACGAAGCCAATGAGGATCGCGGTGACGAAGCCGACGCCCATCAGCACCGCCTTGCGGCCGCCCTCGTCGCCGGCCTTGATCGCCTCGGCGGCGGCGACGCCGGGCGGCCAGGCGCCGGTCGCCGGGAAGACGCGGGAATCGAACATTCGGTAGAGCAGGTAGGCGTCGAGCAACATGGCGAAGAAGGCGCCGGCCAGCATCGGCAGCACCAGGTCCGGCCGGCCGAGCAGCCAGGGGATGCCGACCGGCAACAACAGGCTGTTCGCCGCCCCGAAGGTGGCCGAGGAGATCGCGCTCTGGGCCAGGTTCTGGACATGGATCGATCGGTAGCGCGCGAAGATCGCGAGCGGCACGCGCGCCAAAGCCATGGCGGCGAGCGCGCCGATCAGCGAGGTGTTGGCGGTAATGCCGAGCGAGACCAGCAGTTGCATCCCGATGATCGCGCCGAAGACGCAGAGGATCGCGATCAGCGCCAGCGTCGCCGGCTCGAACAGGCTGGGGTGCCGCTGAGGCACTCCGTCATTTTGCGTCGTCATGCCTCAGTCCCCTCATTCGCCCCTGTGGGCTTGTCCGTTTGATCCGTCAGGCAACAAGGATGCCGGTCTTGGCTTCGCCGACATCCTGGGAGGCATGGGCGGCATGCATGCCGTAGTCGCGCCTGGCCGCTTCCGGCGAGACGAGGCCAAGCGCGATGTCGCGGGCGATCGCTTCGCGGGAGCGCTCCGAAGCCGGGCCGTAGCCGGCGCCGCCGGCGAGCACGAGCTCGACGATCTCGTGCGGCTGCTTGACCTGGACGAGCTCGCCGGTGCCGACGTCCTTCAGCACATGGCCCTGCTCGTCGATGACCCGACCGGAGGCGCCGCCGCCGGCCTTGCCCTGGAACAGGCCCGGGATCGGGTTGTTGACCCCTTCCGGATAGAGCGAGACCAGCGTCGGCAGGCCGTCATCGGAGAGCTTGCGCAGGCGAACGCGCTGGCCGAGGCCACCGCGCTGGCGGCCGGCGCCGCCGGAGTCGGTCAGATAGGTCTTCTCGACCACCAGCACCGGCACCCGTGATTCGAAGGTCTCGATCGAGGTGTTGGCCGCCGAGGTCGGGTAGAGCAGGCCCGACTTGCCGTCGCCATGGGCCGAGCCGCCCTGGCCGCCGCCGACGAAGAGCATGTCGGAATAGGTGTCGCCGGCCTGGTCGCGGCCATAGACGCTCGCCGCCACCGGCAGGCCGGTGAAGGCCTGCACCTGCTTCGGCGCCGCCTGCGACAGGGCGCGGAAGATGTTCGGCGCCAGGTACCAGCCGGTGCGGGTGCGCAAATTGACCGCCAGCGGCTTGTCGCAGTTCAGGATCGAGCCCTTGGGCGCATCGATCGAGAAGGCGCGGTAGCAGCCGGCGTTGCCGCGCACCGACGGCGTCAGCATGCATTTCAGCGGGTAGGTAGCGTGCGCCATCGTGTAGTTGAGCGTGCAGTTCAGCCCGCCCTGCGGCAGCTGCGGCGGCGCGCCGGCGAAGTCGAGATGGATGGTGTCGTCCTTGACCGTCAGCGCCAGCGGATAGGTCATCGGCGTGCCGAGCGGGTTGTTCGAGACGGTGCCGTGATAGACGCCGTCCGGCAGCGCCCGGATCGCCTCGCGCATCGCCTTCTCGGAGCGGCTCTGCACGACATGGGCGAGGGCGCACAGGTCCTGCATGCCGTAATCGGTGAGGAAGGACTGCAGCCGCTCGGCGCCGATCGCGTTCGCGGCGACGAAGGAATGGAGGTCGCCGAGCACCTGCTCGGAATTGCGGACGTTCTCAGCCAGCAGCCGGACCAGCGTCTCGTTGATCCTGCCGGCCTCGTAGAGCTTCATCGGCGGGATCTGGAAGCCTTCCTCGTAGATCTCGCGGGCCCGCAGCGAATCCTTGGTGCCGCCGATGTCGGAGACATGGCCGACCGTGCCCATCAGGCCGACGACGCGGTTCCCGAGGAAGACCGGGGTGACGATGGCGATGTCGAAGAGATGGCCGGCGCAGAGCCAGGGATCGTTGGTGATCAAGACGTCGCCGGGCTTCAGCGTCTCGGCCGGGTAGCGCTCCAGCAGAGCCTTGACCGCCCGCGGCAGGGTCAGGTTGAAGACCGGCATGGCGCGCGGCGAGTGCGCCAGGGTCTCGCCTTCGGGATCGAGCAGCTCGCAGGCGAAGTCCTGCGCTTCCGAGATCACCAGCGAGAAGGCGGTGCGGCAGACGGTCAGCCACATCTCCTCGACGACGTTGATCATCCGGCTCCACATGATCTCCAGCGAGATCGGATCGGCCTCGATGCGGCGGGCGGCTTCGGCAAGCGGCATGTCGGCGGTGATGGTGGTCTCGGCCGCGTTGGCCTGGCCGACATGGATGATCAGGTTCAGGACATCGTCGATCGTGACCTTGTCGCCAGGCGGGACGATCGTGGTCGCCTCGCGCTCCTCGATGATCGCAGGGCCGCTGATGGTGTCGCCGGAGCGCAAGGCGTAGCGGTCATAGACCTCCGCCTCGCTCCAGCCACCTTCGAACCAGGCGCGGCGGCTGCCCTTGACCTTCACCGTGGCGTCGCCGCCGCCGGCCGCACCGGAGAGGGAGAGCGTCGGCACCGGGCCGGCGCAGCGGACGCGGAAGTTGATCGCCTCCAGCCGCGCGCCTTCGTAGACCGAGGTGTAGCGCGCCGAATAGGCCTTGCTGAAGGCGGCGCGGATCGCCTCCAGACTCGACGCGTCGATCGCGCCTGAGGGCAGCGGCACGGAAATGTCGTGCATCTGGCCGACGAGGCGCATGTCGGCCGAGCGCTCGACCGTGACGTCGGCGAGCTTCACGCCGGCCTCGATCAGGTGCTTGCGGCCTTCCTCTTCCAGTTCGGTCAGCACGCGGTTGACCGCGGCGGCATCGAAGCCTTCGGAGAACTCGACCGGCAGCGAGCGCACCTGATCGAAGGAGAGCGGTGCGGCAAGGAAGCCGAGTGCCGAAGCGGCACCTGAGGCCGGCGGGATGATGACCTGCTTGACGCCGAGGACGCGGGCGACGTCGACGGCATGGGCGGGACCGGCGCCGCCGAAGCCCACCATCGCGTAATGGCGGGGGTCCTTGCCCTTCTCGACAAGATGGACGCGGGCAGCCGCGCCCATGCTCTCGACCACGACCTTGTGGATGCCCCAGGCGGCCTCCTCGATCGAGAGGCCGAGCGGCTCGGCGACAGTCGAGACGGCCTTGCGCGCCGCGTCGAGATCGAGCGCCATGCGCCCGCCGAGGAAGAACTTCGGATCGTAATAGCCGAGCACGAGATTGGCGTCGGTCACGGTCGGCTTGGTCCCGCCCATGCCATAGCAGGCCGGGCCGGGATCGGAGCCGGCCGAATGCGGGCCGACCTTGAGCAGGCCGACCTCGTCGATCGCCGCGATCGAGCCGCCGCCGGCGCCGATCTCGATCATGTCGATCACCGGCGCCTTGATCGGCAGGCCGGAGCCCTTGGCGAAGCGGTTGACGCGGCCGGCTTCGAGCATCGGTGCAATCTCGGCGCGGCCATCCTCGATCATGCAGGCCTTGGCTGTGGTGCCGCCCATGTCGAAGGAGATCACGTCCTTATGGCCGGCGAGCTCGCCGAACAGGGCCGTGGCAAGGCCGCCGCCGGCCGGGCCGCTTTCGAGCAGGCGGATCGGGAAGGTGCGCGCCGTCTCGGGTGAGACCAGGCCGCCGGCCGAATGCATCAGCCGCAGCGCGCCGGTGAAGGAGCGGGCGGCGAGCTCGCGCTCCAGCCGCTCCAGATAGCGCCGCATCAGCGGCTGGACATAGGCGTTCGCGGCGGTGGTGACGAAGCGCTGGTACTCCCAGATCTCGGCGACGACCTCGCTCGACAGCGAGACGGTCAGCTCAGGGCAGGTCTCACGTACGATGCGGCCGGCTTCCTGCTCATGGGCGGGATTGCGGTAGCTGTTGAGGAAGCAGATCGCGATCGCCTCGCAGCCGGCGGCCGCGAGTTCCCGAGCGGCCTTGCGGACGGCCTCGGCATCGAGCGCGGTCACGACCTTGCCGTCGCGGTCCATGCGCTCGGGCACTTCGAGGCGATGCTCGCGCGAGACCAGGGGATCAGGGAAGGTCAGAAAGAGATCGTAGATGTCGTAGCGCTGCTCGGTCCCCATTTCGAGGATGTCGCGGAAGCCCCTGGTGGTGATCAGGCCGAGCCTGGAGCCCTTACGCTCGATCACGGCGTTGGTGACGAGGGTCGTCCCATGAACGATGTCGCCGACATCGGCGAGCGTGATTCCGGCCATCTCGACGAGTTCGCCAAGGCCGATCAGTGCGGCTTCCGACGGGTCGTGCGGCGTGGTCAGGCGCTTGTGCAGGAGCACCGAGCGCTCGTGACCGTCATAGAGAATGAAGTCGGTGAAGGTGCCGCCGATGTCGAAGCCGATGCGCCAGCGATTGCTCATGGAGCAGTCTCCGAAGGTGTGAGGTTCAAGGGGAAGAAGCGCTTGTCCCGGGTGAGGGCCGCGATCTCGGCGGCGCCTTCGGACAGGGAACGGATGATGGAAAGGCGCTCACCCGGCTCCACCGTCGCAGCCGGGAAGGAGATGCAGAGCGCGACCTCGTCGCCGGTGGCGGGATCGCCGAGGCCGACCGAGATGGCGCGCACGCCGCGCACCGCCTCGTCATGGGACTCGGCGAAGCCGTTGCGGCGGGTCTCGGCCAGCCGCGCCAAAAGCTCGTCCATGTCGCGGGGCGCGGTTTCGGACGGGGCGGTGAACCCCTCAGGGTAGAGTGCGCGGACCTCGGCGTCGGGAAGCCTGGCGAGCAAAGCGCGGCCGGTGCTGGAGGCGAAGGCGGGGATGCGGTCGCCGATCGACGTGACGACCCGCAGCGCATGCCGGCCGGGATGGGCGGTGACGCCGATGATCTCGGTGCCGCGGCGCACGCTGATATAGCCGGTGTGGCCGATCTGGTCGGATGCGCGTCCGACCACGGCGTCGGCGCGGTCGATCAGCGACGCTGCGAAACGGTAGAGCTGGCCGACCTGCGCGAGCAGCAGCGCCGGGCGATAGCGCTTGCTGTCACCGACCGTTTCCAGAAGCCCTTCGTCGCGCATCGCCCGTAGCAGGCGCGAGGCGTTGCTCTTGGGCATGCCGAGGAGAGTCACGAGGTCGGTCACGGTCACGTCGTGACGCGTGCTGGAGAAGCAACGAAGCACGTCTGCGGCTGCCGTCAGGATGGACATCCGAGTCGCTTCCGAAAAAGTTCCAAAAAATGGAACTTAGGTTGCAATATAAGGAACAATACGCCGGCTTGATGACGAGTCAAGACGGTTTGTGTCGCCGGTGGGTCTCTGGCGGTTCGAATCGTTCGCGCGGGGAGGCGAGATCGGTTCTGTGGCACGCTGGGTGCTGGATGGCCTTCGCGAGACGCTGTGGTCTTGCGACCTGCTCTGCCCGCCGCATATCGCGCAATCCTCGGGCAAGCTCTCCGCTTATAGACTGGATGTGAGGCTCCAAAAAATGGAGCCGCCTCCAAAAGACGAGATCTGTAGCTTGAGGCCACAGCCTCTTCATCTCGACATTTCAAAGACTTGGTGTGTGGCACGATGGTTGCTGAGCGGCGCGCGGACTGGCTGGAGCGCAGCAGGCATGAACTGGCAGGCAATCGTTGATTTCGACGGAACGATCTCACGCGAGGATACGACCGACCGTGTGCTCCAGCGTTTCGCGGAGCCGGGCTGGGAAGAGATCGAGGCGGATTGGGTCGCTGGAGAGATCGGCTCGCGCGAGTGCATGGAGCGTCAGGTCGCCCTGCTGCACGCCTCGCCCGACGTGTTCGACACCTTCGTCTCCTCGCTGGCGATCGACTGGGGCTTTGCGGCCTTCGTGCGGCTGTGCCAGCGCGCCGGCATCCCGGTCACCGTCGTCTCCGACGGGCTCGACCGCACGATCCATGCGCTCTTGGGCCGTGCGGGTCTGAACGGTTTGACGGTCGTCGCCAACCATATCGAGCCGCTGCCGGGCGATCGCTGGCGGCTGACCTCGCCGCATGCTGACCCGTCCGGCGGCTGCACGAGCGGCACCTGCAAGTGCCGGGTCGCCAGCAGCCTCAGCCGGCCGCTGACGCTCCTCGTCGGCGATGGTCGCTCGGATTTCTGCGTCGCCGGCCAGGCCGACCTCGTCTTCGCCAAGAAGAGCCTGATCGCGCATTGCCGCGACAACGGCATCGGCCATCGCCCATTCAACACCTTCTCGGAGGCCGTCGGCCTCCTCGAAACCCTGCTGTCGGAAACCACGACGGAACCGGCAGCAACTGCACGCAAGGACATGATCAATGGATGACGGCTTCACCCTGCTCGACCGCGCCGGGGCGGTCGATGTTTCCTCCGCGCCGGCGGCGACGCTGGCCGAGGAAGAGGCTCGCCTGCTCGCGCTCGAGGCCGAATACTGCTCGCATGGCGACACCGTCCACTACACGCAGTTCCCGAAGATCTTCTCGGGCTGCGAGGGCTCGTTCATGCTCGACGCGGCGGGCAACCGCTTCCTCGACCTGCAGATGTGGTACTCGGCCGTCAATTTCGGCTACGCCAATCCGCGCCTGAACAATGCGCTGAAGCGCCAGATCGACACGCTGCCGCAGGTGGCGAGCCAGTATCTGCACCGCGAGAAGATCGAGCTCGCTGCGATGATCGCGCAGGACGCACAGCGCAAGTTCGGCACCAAGGGGCGCGTCCACTTCAATGTCGGCGGCGCCCAGGCGGTCGAGGATTCGCTCAAGCTCGTGCGCAACGCCAAGCACGGCAAGAGCCTGATGTTCGCCTTCGAGGGCGGCTATCACGGCCGTACGCTCGGCGCCTCGGCGATCACTTCGTCCTATCGCTATCGCCGCCGCTTCGGCCATTTCGGCGAGCGCGCGCATTTCATCCCGTTCCCCTACCATTTCCGCGGTCCCAAGGGGATGAGCAAGGAAGAGTACGGGCATCACTGCGTGCAGCAGTTCGCCCGCCTGTTCGAGAGCGAGTACAACGGCGTCTGGGATCCCAAGGTCCGCGAGGCCGAATATGCGGCCTTCTATGTCGAGCCGCTGCAGGGTACGGGCGGCTACGTCATCCCGCCGCCGAACTTCTTCATCGAGCTCAAGAAGGTGCTCGACCAGCACGGCATCCTGCTCGTCGTCGACGAGATCCAGATGGGCTTCTACCGGACGGGCAAGCTCTGGTCGATCGAGCATTTCGGCGTGCAGCCGGACGTGATCGTCTTCGGCAAGGCGGTCACCAACGGGCTGAACCCACTCTCGGGCATCTGGGCCAAGGAAGAGCTGATCAACCCGACCGTGTTCCCGCCGGGCTCGACCCATTCGACCTTCAACGCCAACCCGCTCGGCACCGCCGTCGCGCTGGAAGCGATGAAGATGATGGAGGAAGAGGACTACGAGACCATGGTCATGGCCAAGGGCGCGTATTTCCTCGAAGGCCTGCAGGGGCTGAAGCGTCGCCACAAGATCGTCGGCGAGGTCGATGGGCTCGGCATGGCGCTGCGGATCGAGATCTGCGAGCCGCATGACAGCTTCACCCCGTCGAAGCGGCTGGTCGATCTGATGTGTGACGAGGGCATGAAGGCCGACCTCGAGGTCGGCGGCAAGCGCTACGGCCTCGTGCTCGACATCGGCGGCTACTACAAGAACGTCATCACCCTCGCGCCGGCATTGACCATGAGCTATGCCGAGATCGACCTCGCGATCGAGCTGCTCGACCAGCTCTTCGCCCGCGTCGCCAGCGCCTGAGCAGTGGAGACGGGCCTTGCGCCTGCGCATAATCGACCTCGACGGTAGCGTGGCGGCGCAGGAGCCGCTGCGCCGGCGCATCGACGCCGGCACGGCCGCGTGCATCGAGGCCGCCGACCTCGCCGGCGCCATGCGCATCGTCGCGAGCCGCCGGGCCAAGGCCGAGCTGCTGGGGCGCCTTGGCCAACGCGATGGCGAAGGGAAGGGCGTGCCCGTCTTCTTCTACGGCTCCGGCGATTTCCACCACGTCACCTCGGTGCTGCTGAATCGCGTCGAGGAGCCGGTCACGGTCGTGCATTTCGACAACCATCCCGACTGGGTCAGCTTTCCCGCCACGGTGAATTGCGGCGCCTGGGTCAACCGGGCGCTGGAGTTACCGCAGGTTCGCAAGGTCGTGACGATCGGCCCGTGCAGCGACGATCTCGTGCGCCCGGAATGGCAGTTCGCCAATCTCCGGGCCGTGGCCGAGGGGCGGATCGCGCTCTATCCTTGGCGGCATGCGCCCTCGCGGGTGTGGGGTCGCTATGGCAAGACCGCGAGCTTCCGTCAGGAGAGCGGCCATCTGCATTGGCGCAATCTCGCCGACGAGGATTGGTCGGATTTCCTCGACGAGCTGATCGCGGCGATCCCGACGTCTGCCGTCTGGCTGACGATCGACAAGGACGTGCTCGGGCCGGGCGAAGCCTGCACCAATTGGGACCAGGGCGAATTGCCGCTGCGCCATCTCCTCGCGGCGGTCGAGCGGCTGGCAAGCGAGCGCCGGATCGTCGGTGCCGATGTCTGCGGCGACTGGTCGGAGCCGCGCTTCAGCGACCCTTTCCGCGCGACGCTCGCCTATTTCGACCATCCGCCGCGCTTCAGGCCGACGCCCGAGCAACTCTCCGTCAATGCCCGCATCAATGCGAGCCTGATCGACTGCTTCCAGCGGGTGCTGTCATGAATACGACGATCATCCTCTGGTTCGTGGCGTCGATCATCTGCGACGTCGCCGGCCAGATCTTCTTCAAGATCGGCGCCGACCGGCTGCCGCAGGGCGCCGATTTCCGGGCCACGGCGGCGGCAGTGGCACGCTGCGGCTGGATCACCGCCGGGCTCGCGACCTATGTCGCTGAGTTCTTCATCTGGCTGCGCATCCTGGCGGAAGTGCCGCTCTCGATCGCCTTTCCGATCGCCAGCGCCAACTTCCTCGCCATTTCCCTGGCCAGCGCCGTCTTCCTCGGCGAGCGCGTCGGGCGGCGGCAATGGCTCGGCTCCTTCCTCATCACTTGCGGCGTTATTATCGTCGCCAGAACAGCCTGACGGACATGTTCCGATGACCAAGCGCGATTTCAGTGTCCGCCTCGCCGGGGACCGCACCGGCTTCCTGCTCATCCACGGCCTCGGCGGCACGCCGGTCGAGCTGCGCTTCGTCGCCCGTGCGCTGCACCGGGCCGGCCATACCGTGCACTGCCCGCAGCTCGCGGGGCATTGCGCCGGGGAGGCGGAGATCCTCGCCACCGGCTGGCGTGACTGGGCGCAGAGCGTGTTCGACGAGCTCGAGCGCATGCGCGCGATCTGCGACACGGTGATCGTCGGCGGGCTCTCCATGGGCGCGGTGCTGGCGATGCATGTCGCCGCCCAGCGCCCGAAAGAGGTCGATGGACTTGCGCTCTACGCTCCGACCTTCTGGTATGATGGCTGGTCGATCCCGCGCTACGCCTTCCTGCTGAAATGGTTCATCAACACGCCGTTCGGGCGGCGCTACAGCTTCGTCGAGCGCGAACCCTATGGGTTGAAGGACACCCGCTCCCGCGCTCTTGTGGTCTCGTCGCTGACGAGCGGCGACAGCTCGACCGCCGGCCTGCTCGGCACGCCTTCCGGCGCGCTGAAGCAGATGTGGGACCTGATCGCGATCACTCGCCGCGAGCTGCCACAGGTCAAATGCCCGGCCCTGCTGGTCCATCCGCGCGAAGACGATATCGCCGACCTCAGGAACGCCTTCGAGATCCAGCGCAAGCTCGGCGGACTGGTCGATGCGGTGATCCTCGACGACAGCTATCACCTCGTCACCATCGACCAGCAGCATGACATCGTGATCGAGCGCTCGCTGGCGCTGGCTTCGCGGCTTGCCAAGGCCCACCGCCCGGTGGCGCCGCTGCGTGTCGTGGCAGCCGAATGAGCACGCCCGAAGGCCGTATCCTGGCCGGCATCGCGGATATCTCCGCTGCCGCCTGGGACGGCTGCCTGCCCGGCGAGGCCGAATGCCATGCCTATTACACCGCATGCGACGCGGTCGCCGCGCAGACCGGCGTCGGCTTGCGCATGGCGGCCGCCTGTGCGGAATCTGATGGCGAGGTCGTCGCGGTGGCGCCGTTCTTCCGGCTGAACTACCGGCTCGACACGCCGCTGCAGGGCAAGCTGAGGAGCTTCGGCGACGCCCTGTTCCGCCATGTTCCGGGGCTTGTCACCTTGAAGGTGCTCTGCGTCGGCTCGCCCTATGCCGAGCGCTGCCATCTCGGCTTCTCGCCGAAGCTCGATGCCGCCGGGCGTGCCGCCGCCTTCCAGGCGCTCGCCGCCACGCTGGAGCGGCAGGCCGCCGAGGAGAGGGTTCATCTCGTGGTCTGGAAGGACCTCGCGCCGGCCGAGGAAGAGGGCTTCGGCGGCGTCTTGAAGCAGGTCGGCTTCGCCCGGCTCGGCAGCCTGCCGGTCGCGCTGCTCGACCTGCCCTTCCAGGACGAAGCCGCCTATCTCGCCTCGCTCTCGGCGGCGACGCGCAAGGACATCAAGCGCAAACTCGCCAAGGCGGGGGAGGTGCGCATCGCCTTCCACACCGACATTGCCGGGCTGGAGCCGAAGATCGATGCGCTCTACGAGGCGACGCGGGCCCAGAGCGGGCTCGACTATGGCGACCTCGAAGTGCTGCCACCTGGTTATTTCGGCGCGGTCTCGCGCGCGCTCGGCGAGCGGGCGGTGTTCGTGCTCTACTGGATCGGCGAGGAGCTCGCCGCCTTCAACCTGCTGCTGGTCGAGTCCGGCCGGGTGATCGACAAGTTCCTGGGCATGCGCTACCCGCTGGCCCGCGAGCACAATCTTTACGCCGTGAGCTGGATGGCGAATGTGCGCTTCTGCCTGGAGCGCGGCATCGACAAGCTCCAGAGCGGTCAGACGGCCTATGCCTCGAAGCTGCGCTTCGGCAGCCGGCTGGTGCCCTCGACCCTGCATGTGCGGCACCGGCTCGCGCCGCTGCAATGGGCGCTGCGGTCGCTGAGCCCATGGCTCGGCTTCGAGCGCTTCGACCCCGATCTTGCCGCAATCGCCCGAAAGAAGGCCGCATGAGCAGTATCTCGCCACCGGCTAGCAATGCGTGGGGTCGCCAGCTGGCGATCTGGCTCGCCTTCATCGTGCTCGACACCGCCACGCAGCTCGCCTTCAAATGGGGCGCTGACGGCATCGGCGACATGGAATTCGGCCTCGCCATGATGGCGAAGGCGGTGTCGCTGCCGGGCGTTTGGGTCGCGACGCTGGGCTATATCGGCGTCTTCGTCGTCTGGATGGTGATCCTGCGCGACATGCCGCTCAGCCGCGCCTTCCCGATGACGGGGCTGGTCTATGTCACAGTTCCGCTGTTCGCCTGGTTCACCTTCGATGAACACATCGATCTGGTTCGCGCAGGCGGAATCGCGCTGATCATCGCAGGCGTGTTCCTGCTCGGGGGTGACGAATGAGACGTGGAGCTGGCCTTGGACTTGGTCTGATCTCTCTGTTTGCGACTGCGCCGATGGCGGCGCAGCCGGCCCTGGCCGATCCGATGACCGACATCGTTGGGCGCTGGCGCGATTCGGACGGCGAGTCCGAGATCGCCATCAGCCGCTGCGGCCCGGCATTATGCGGCAAGATCGTCTGGCTGAAAGAGGAACGTTTCGACATCTACAATCCCAATGAGGGGCTGCGGAAGCGCTCGCTGATGGGCATCCAGGTGCTCTCCGGCTTCAAGCCGGCCGCGAAGGGCGGGCTTGAGGGCGAGGGCTATAATCCCGCTGATGGCAAGACCTATCGCACAACGCTCGAACTGGCCTCGTCCCGGAGCCTCGTCATGCGCGGCTGCGTGCTCGGCGGCCTGATCTGCGACGACGACACCTGGTCGCGGCAGCCATGATGGTCGCCGGCGGCCGGAGGTGAAGGAAACGAGATCCGGCATGTCGACGCGGATGGCATCGCTCCGATTCAGGCTGGTGATTGGCTTCATGCTGGTCAGCGTGCCGGCGATGCTGGCCTCCGCCTTCATCGCCGCCAGGCTGATCTCGGACGCTTTCGAGGACAATGTCGAGCAATGGCTCGGCGATACCTCGCGCTTCTTCGCGCTCGAGATCGCCGAGGCGACGCAGGAGGCGCAGCGCGTCGCCGGCGTGATCGGTCACCGGCTCGAGCAATCGAGCAGCGACCAGAAGATGCAGAAGACCGTCGAGCGCGAGTTCGCGGTGCTGAACTCGGTCGGCTACGACCTGATCGCGATCTATCGCCCGGGTGGCGAAGTGCTGTTCAAGACGCGCGATTTCAGCAGCCTCACCCCACTGCCGACCGAGACCAGCCTCGGCCTGTTCCGCATCGAGACCGACGGCAAGCGCTGGATCATGGCAGGTGCCGTCCAGGCCGTGCAGATCGGCGGCCAGCCGGCCAATCTCCTGGTCGGGACCTGGCTCGATGAAAGCTCCTTCGGCGGCATCAAGGTGGTGACAGCGCTGGAGATCCGCTTCTTTGCCCTGTTCGACGGCAAGCCGGAACTGGTGATGCAGACGCATTCCGACCGCGCAGCCGTCTTGCCTGCGGCCATACGGGCGCGATTGGAGGCCGGGGAGGACGGGATCTTCGACTCCGATGCCGATGGCGGCGCCTATCGCGCCGTCTATGCGGGGTTGCGCGGCATCGACGGCCAACTCGCAGCGATCAGTTTCATCGGCATGCGCAGCGAGGCGGGATTCTTCGAGCAGCTCGGCCGGGAGAGCCTGTTCCTCGGCATCTTCCTGCTCGGCAGCGCGATCTCGATCGTCGTCGGTATCCTGACTTCGGATCTGCTGGTGCGCCCCTTGCGCGCGCTGACCCATGGCGTGCGCGCGATCGCGGCCGGGGATTTCGGCCAGCGCGTCTCGGCGGGGGGCGGGCGTGAGATCGTCGAGCTCGCCACCGGCTTCAACGGCATGGCCGAGCAGCTCGGCAAGCTGCAGGAACTCGAGGCAGAGCTCAGGCGAAAGGACCGGCTCTCGGCACTCGGCCAGGCGGCGATGGTGATCGCCCACGAGGTGCGCAACCCGCTCGGGATCATCAAGACCTCGACGGAGGTCGTCCGCAACCGCGCCAAGCTCGGCAATGCCGAAGAGAAGATGCTGGGCTATGTCATCGACGAGGTGCGTCGCATCGAGACCCTGGTCCGCGACTTCCTCGATTTCGCGCAGCCCAAGCCGCCGGTGAAGGTCGAGCTCCCCTTGCGCGCAGTGATCGATCGCGTCGCGGCCATCGCGGCGCCCGAGTTCTCCCGCCAGAAGATCGAACTCTCGGTCGAGGACCACAGCGGCGGCGCGACGGTCCTCGGCGATCCCGACCAGCTCTACCAGGCCTGTCTCAACCTCGTCCTCAACGCGATCGACGCGATGCCCGAGGGGGGGACGATCCAGGCCAGCGTGCGCGCCACCGGGGAGAGCGTCTCGCTGACGATCAGCGATGAAGGCGCAGGCGTGCCCGACGCGATCCGCCCGGAGATCTTCAACCCGTTCTTCACCACCAAGGCGAAGGGCACCGGGCTTGGGCTCGCCAAGGTGCAGACCGTGGCGGAAGCCCATGGCGGCAGCGCCACCTGCGTCTGCGAGCCGGGGCGAGGTGCGGCCTTCACCATCGCGTTGCCGCGGGCGAAACCGGGAGCGCCGGCATGAGCCATTCCATCCTGGTCGTCGACGACGAGGTGCGGCTCGCCGACGTGCTGGCGGCGGCGCTGGAGGACCTCGGCTTCCGCGCCACGGCCGTCCACAGCGCGCGCGCCGCACTCGGCGAGCTCGAACAGGCGCGCTTCGACTTGGTGCTGACCGATCTCAGGCTGCCGGTGATGGACGGGCGCGCGCTGCTGCGCGAGGTCCGCAGCCGCTGGCCGGAGGTGCCGGTCATCATCATCACCGCCTTCGCGGCGGTCCGCGACGCGGTCGACCTCGTCAAGGAGGGCGCGTTCGACTACATCGCCAAGCCCTTCGAGATCGACGACGTCTCGGCCACGATCAGGCGGGCGCTGCGCCTCGCCGATGTGGTGCGCGACAATGAAAGGCTGCGCAGCGAGCTCGAAGGCCGCTACAGCTTCGACACGCTGATCGGCAACAGCGCCTCGTTCCGTCGCGTGATCGAGCAGGTCACCGAGGTCTGCGAGACGAAGGCGACCGTGCTGCTCAACGGCGAGAGCGGTACCGGCAAGGAGCTGGTCGCCAAGGCGATCCACTTCAACAGCCCGCGGCGCGACAAGCCCTTCATCGCGGTCAACTGCGCGGCGATTCCCGAGACCCTGCTGGAGAGCGAGCTCTTTGGCCATGTGAAGGGTGCCTTCACCGGGGCGCTCGCCAACCGCGCCGGCCGCTTCGCCGCGGCCGATGGCGGCACGCTCTTCCTCGACGAGATCGGCGACATGCCGCTGCCGATCCAAGCCAAGCTGCTGCGGGTGATCCAGGAACGCAGCTTCGAGCCGGTCGGTGCGACCCGGACCCAGACGGTCGACGTCAGGCTGGTCGCGGCGACACACAAGGACATGCGCCAGGCCGTCGACGAGGGCAGCTTCCGCGAGGACCTGTTCTACCGCCTCAACGTCTTCCCGATCCTGCTGCCGCCGCTGCGCGACCGTGCCGACGACGTCCCGCTGCTGGCCACGCATTTCCTGGCCGAGCTCGCTGAAGCGATGGGCAAGCGAGCGAGCGGCTTCTCGCCGGCCGCCCTGGCTGCCATGACCGCCTATGACTGGCCGGGAAACATCCGCGAGCTGCACAACTGCGTCGAAAGGGCGGTGATCGTTGCCAAGGCGCCGACGATCGATGCTGCCGACCTGCCGCAGGATCTGTTCAACACCACGCGCCGGGTCGATCGCGACAGCTTGCCGCGCGATCTTGACGCCGAGCTCGAGCGGATCGAGCGCGATTTCATCCTCGAGGCGCTGAGGCGCAGCGACGGCGTGCAGGTCAGGGCTGCGAAATTGCTAGGCATAGCGGAAAGAAGCCTTTGGCACCGCATTAAGAAACTCGGTATTAGGCTGGGCCGCGCGATCGCGGACTGACGACTCACGGGACGACCCTCTCCATGCTTTCTCTCGTACGTCACGAACGCCCAGCTCGCGGCCTGCGCCGGCCTGTCGCTGTCCTGGCCGGAATCGCCGCGCTGCTCGTCCTCTCGAACGGGGCGGTGCGCGCGAATGACGATGACGACGATGACGACAATACCAAGCGGGTCCTGACCGATCCGACACCGGCCAAGGGCTGGATCATCACGCTGGGCGGCTCCTTCCAGGTCGGCCCGAAATATGACGGGGCAAACTCCGCCGGACCGTCCTTCATGCCGTCGCTGTCTTGGCGCCGCGCCGGTGAGCCGGCCGGGTTCAGCGCCCCCGACGACAGCCTGGACTACGCGATCTACGACACCGATCGCTTCGATATCGGCGTGGTCGGTGCCTATCGCGCCGGCCGTTATTCGGGTTCGAGCATCCGGCTTCTGGGCATGCGCGACGTGCCCTGGGCGATCGAGGCCGGCGTTTTCGCCGAATACTGGGTCCTTCCCGAGCGGCTGCGCACCCGCGTCGAGGTCCGCCAGGGCTTCAACGGGCATCATGGCGTGGTCGCCGATTTCTCGGCCGATTGGGTCGAGCGCTTCGGAGCCTTCACCTTCGCCGTCGGTCCGCGCGCCTCGCTCGGCAGCGCCTCCTATATGCGCCGGAACTTCGGCGTCCTGCCGGGAGAGGCTGCGCTCAACGGCACGATTTCCGCCTACAAGCCCGGCGCCGGCGCCAAATCGGTCGGTCTCGCGTCGTCGCTGGAATATGCGTGGTCGCCGAGCTTCTCGACCACGCTGTTCGCTCGCTACGACCGACTGGTCGGCGACGCCGGCAACTCGCCGCTGGTCGACAAGCTCGGCCAGCGTAACCAGTTCTCGGTCGGCATCGGCGCGAGCTATTCCTTCAACATCGGCGGCTGAGGCCGACCGGCGGGCGCTCAGGGCACCAGGATCACGCCCGAGCTGGCGAAGGAGAGCCAGACCGCCGTGCCTGGCAGCAGCATGTCGTCGACATCGTGGCTGATGACGAAGAGCTCGCCCACGGCGGTCTCTATCATCAGGTCGAGATGGTTGCCGAGATATGCGCATTTGCGGACACTGCCCGGCAGCGTGCCCTGGCTTTCATGGCGCGAGACCAGGAGGCTCTGCGGCCTGATCGCTGCCTTGGCCTGTCCCGGCTGCAGGCCGCGCGCCGCCAATGAGATGTTCGCCGGACCGATCGCGACAGCAGCCCGCCCGTCGGCGACCGATTTCACGGTGACGTCGACCATGTTGGCGTCGCCGATGAAGTCGGCGACGAAGGCGTCGGCCGGCTCCTCGTAGAGCTGGCGCGGCGTGCCTTCCTGGGCGATGCGGGAATTCGACATCACGATGATGCGGTCAGAGACGGCGAGCGCCTCCTCCTGGTCGTGGGTGACATAAGCGACGGTGAGGTTGAGCGTCTGCTGTAGTTCGCGAATCTCCTCGCGCACGCGCCGGCGCAGCTTGGCGTCGAGATTGGAGAGCGGCTCGTCGAAGAGCAGGACCTGCGGCTCCAGCACGAGGGCGCGGGCGACGGCGACGCGCTGCTGCTGGCCGCCTGAGAGCTCCGAGGGGAAACGCTTCTCGAAGCCCTTGAGGCCGACCAGCGCCAGCTTCTCCAGCGCCATTTCCTGCGCCTTGGCCTTGGACAGGCCCTTCACGGTCGGGCCGTAGGCGGCATTCTCGAGCACGTTCATATGCGGGAAGAGCGCATAGGACTGGAAGACCATGCTGACGTCGCGATCGGCGGCGGAGAGCCGGGTGACGTCCTTGTCGCCGATCAGGATCTGGCCCTCGCTGGCGATCTCCAGCCCGGCGATCATGCGCAGCGTCGTGGTCTTGCCGCAGCCGGAGGGGCCGAGCAGCGTGACGAGCTTGCCGGCCTCGATCGAGAAGCTGACATTGTCGACCGCCGTCACCGCGCCATAGCGCATGCTGACATTGCGGAACTCGACTGAGGCGGGGCCGGCCTTGGGCATGGCTGCAACGTATCCTTACTTGATCGGCTCGGCGGCGGAGGAGGCGAGGGCGGGCGTGGTGCTGCGCCGGCCGAGCTTGCGCTCGCCGACGCCGAGCTGGATCAGGCTGATGCCAATCGCCATCACCACGATCAGCACCGAGGAATAGGCGATGGCGAGGCCGAACTCGCCGGCCTCGACGCGGCCGACGATATAGGCGGTGGCGAGATTGTACTCGGCCGAGACCAGGAAGATCACGGCGCTCACCGTCGTCATGCTGCGCACGAAGCTGTAGATCAGCGCGGCGACGAGGGCCGGGCGCAGCAGCGGCAGCACCACCCGCCAGAGCGTGGTGAAGCTGCGGGCCGAGAGCGTCGCCGAAGCCTCGTCCAGGCTCTTGTCGATCTGCGACAGCCCGGCGATGCCGGAGCGCACCCCGACCGGCATGTTGCGGAAGACGAAGGCGATGATCAGGATCAACCCGGTGCCGGTGATCTCGACCGGCGGCACGTTGAAGGCGAGGATGTAGGCGACGCCGAGCACGGTGCCGGGAATGGCGAAGCTCAGCATGGTCGCAAATTCCAGCATGCCGCGTCCGGCGAAGCGCTGGCGCGTCAGGAGATAGGCGGTGAGCAGGCCGATGATCGCGGTCAGCGGCGCCGAGATCGCCGCGAGCTTCAGCGTGGTGAAGAAGGATGGCCAGGCCGAGCCGTCGAAATAGAGCCCGCGGCTGAAATCGATCGAGAAGCCGGTGATGTAGTGCTGTAGCGTCGGGGTGTGGTCGCGCCCCATCGTCTTCACGAAGCCGCCCATCAGGATGACGACGTAGATGACAGCGGTCAGCGCCACCCAGGGCACGATCACGAGAGCCGAAATCCAGGTGATCCGGCGCGGCAATGGCGTCGGCAGGCCGGAATCGCCCTTGCCGGTGACGGTGGTGTAGGACTTGCCGCCGAGCCAGTATTGCTGCGCCCAGAAGGCGGCGAGCGTGAAGCCGAGCAGGACAATGGCGAGCACCGCTGCCTGGCCCTGGTTATGCGCGGCGCCGACCACGGCGAAGAAGATCTTGGTCGAGAGCACCTCGAAATTGCCGCCGAGCACCAGCGGATTGCCGAAATCGGCCATGCTCTCGACGAAGCCGAGCAGGAAGGCATTGGCGAGGCCCGGTCGCAGCAGGGGCCAGGTCACCGTACGGAAGGTCGTCCAGCGCTTGGCGCCGAGCGTCTGGGAGGCTTCTTCCAGGCTCGGCGCGATGCCCTGCACGACGCCGATGAGCACGAGGAAGGCAATTGGCGCGAAGGCGAGCACCTGGGCGAGCAGCACGCCGGGCAGGCCGTAGATCCAGCGCGAGCGCGGAATGCCGAACCAGTCGAACATCAGTGTCGAGAACAGGCCCGAACGGCCGAAGAGCAGGATCAGCGCCAGGCCGATGACGAAGGGCGGCGTGATGATCGGCAGCACGGTGAGCAGGCGCATGGCCCGCTTGCCGGGCATGCCGGTGCGCAGGATCAGGAGCGCGCAGGCGAGGCCGAGCAAGGTGGTGATCAGCCCTGTCAGCACCGCCAGGATCAGTGTGTTCCAGGCGACGCCGCAATTGGTGTTGGCGCTGAGGCAGCCCAGCCCCCAGATCGTCGAGGAGAAGAGGCGCTCGACGAACTCGCCGAGGACGAGGGCGCCGCTGGAATCGACCAAAGCGCTGCGCAGGATCACTGCAACCGGCAGGAAGATGAAGATGACGATCAGCATGATGACGATGCCGATCGAGGAAGTGGTGAAAAGGTCGCCACGGCAGAGGCCGCGATAGGCGAGGCCGTGGCAGAGCAGCAGAAGCAGTGAGACGAGGGTGACGAGCGCGCCGAAGCCCATGCCAGGCTGGACGGCGCCGCTGCCGCCGAGCAGGGCGGCCAGCGCCGGCATGCCCTGGTCCCTGAGCGTGACGGCGAAGCCCTGGGCGAAGAAGACGGCGAGGCCGACAAAGCCGATCCAGGCCAGGAGCTTGCCGGTGCCGGCATTCTCCTGGCGGAAGGCGAGCAGGCTGGCAAGGAGAAGGGCGATGCCGACCGGCAGGAGCCAGGGTGCCGCCCCCGAGAGCACGAGCGCCAGCGCCGTGCCGGACTTGCCGAACGGATAGCCGGAAAGGCTCATCCCCTCGGGCAGATACCAGGGGATGAGTACATAGCCGAGCCAGCCGGCCAGCAGCGCAAGCCTCGTCGCGGGACGCATCGTCTCTCGCCTCTCGTCTCAGATGTCAGCGGTCAGCGTGCGCTCAACTGGGCGGCTCACTTCGGCAGCGCCTTGATCTCCTTGTCCCACTTCGTCAGCAGCCGGACGCGCTCGGCCGAGGAGCCGTATTTGACGAAGTCGTACTTGATCAGCTTCATGTCCGACATCTTCGGCGCCTGGGCCGGAACCGGTGCGTTCTTGTTCGACGGTACCTGATAGGACTTGGCCGGCGCGGCGAGCGCCTGTGCCGCCGGGGTCAGAGCCCAGTCGTAGAACTTCTTGGCATTGTCGAGATTGCGCGCGCCCTTGACGATCGACATCGAGCCGATCTCGTAGCCGGTGCCCTCGCAGGGGGCGACGGCCTTGATCGGGTCGCCCTGCACGGCGAAGACGACGGCGTCATGGATGAAGACGATGCCGACGGCGGTCTCGCCGAGGCTCGCCGCCTTGGCCGGCGCGGCGCCCGACTTGGTGTACTGGCTGATGTTCTTGTGCAGGGCCCTGAGATAGTCGAAGCCCTTGTCCTCGCCCATCAGCTGCACGACCGTGGCGAGCAGGTTGTAGGCGGTGCCGGAGGAGTTGGGGTCGGCGACCTGGACGTCGTCCTTCAGCTTGGGATCGAGCAGGTCGGCCCAGCATTTGGGCTCGTTGAGGCCCTTGGCCTTGATCTGCTGGGTGTTGTAGCCGAAGCCGAGCGCGCCGGCATAGATGCCGACCGAACGCTTCTTGGCGGCTTCCCACTGCGCCAGCGCCCATTCGTGCAGGTCCTTGTTGGCAGGCGATTCATAGTCCTGCGTCAAGCCTTCCTCGGCCGCCTGCAGATGTGGGTCGCCGGTGCCGCCCCACCAGATGTCGCCGCGCGGATTGGACGATTCCGCCTTGAGCTGGGCATAGATTTCGCCGGCCGACTTGCGGGTCATCGCGACCTTGATGCCGGTCTCCTTCTCGAAAGCGCCGCTCATGGCGCGGCACCATTCTTCCTGCACGCCGCAATACATGACGAGCGAGCCCTGCGCTTGGGCCGGCGCGGCGGCGAAAGCCGCGCTCGCGGCGGCGGCAAAGAGCCCGGCGCGAAGCCAGTGATGTTTCTGCATGGTCTTCCTCCCGATATCTGGTTCTGTCTGTTCTTGTTGGGTCGATAGTGACCGTTCGTCGGAAAAGATCAACGATCCCTGTGCCGGCTCATGATTCCGGTGATGCGCTCCAGCTCGGCCGTCAGCTCCGGGGTGCAGCACAGCACCGGGTTGCCGACCTTGATCGCATCGCCCGCGAAGAAGTCGTTGCTGTCGGCGCCGGCTTCGGCGGCGATCACCAGCCCGGCGGCGACGTCCCAGGCGTTGATGTGCAATTCGGCATAGGCTTCGGTGCGGCCGATCGCGACATGGCAGAGGCCGAGCGCGCCCGAGCCCGAGCGCTTGACCGAAGCGCCGGCAGCGAAGCCGCGCCCGACCGTGGCGAGATAATCCTCATTGGGAATGCGGGTCGACCAGCCGAATTCGAGATAGGCGCGGCGGATATCGGCCGTGCCGGAGACCTTGATCGGCTCGCCGTTCATGGTCGCGCCGCGGCCGCGGCGGCCGATATAGACCTCGCCCAGCGCCGGCGCCGAGATGATGCCGATCTCGGGCACGCCGTTGAGCAGCAGGCCGACCGAGATGCACCAGGTGCGATCGCCGCGGGCAAAGTTCGAAGTGCCGTCGATCGGATCGATGATCCAGACCGCGTCGGCCGCTTCGCCGCCGCCTTCCTCGCCGATCACGGCATCATCCGGAAACAACATGGCGAGGCGTTCGCGCAGGAAGACCTCGACCGCGCCGTCGGCGACGGTGAGCCAGTCCTGCGCGCCCTTCATGCTGACGCCGAGGCTGTCCTTGCGGCTGAAGTAGCCGAGCGCCAAGCGGCTCGCCTCGTCGACGAGGCCGAGGACCGCATATTGGCGCAGATCGAGTTCGGCAGGCGTCATCACAGCGCCTCGAGCGAAACGGCGACCGGCTTGCCGGTGCGGCGGGATTCGGTCGCGGCATCAGCCAGGATCTGGGCTTTCAGCCCGTCGAGGCCAGAGGGCGAGGGCGCGCGCTTGTCGCGGCAGGCCGTGACGAAGGCATCGAGCTCGGCGCGATAGGCCGCGGCGTAGCGCTCCAGGAAGAAGTTCTGCACGGGATCGGCGCGGAAGCCGGCGCCGGTCGCGATCTCCACCGTGGTCTCGTGGATATTGCCGGCGCGCAGCATGCCCTTGGAGCCGTGCACTTCGATGCGCTGGTCGTAGCCATAGGTGGCACGGCGCGAATTGGAGATCTGGGCGATGCGCCCGCTCGCGGTGCGCATCAGCACGGCGGCGGTGTCGACGTCGCCGGCCTGGCCGATCGCCGGATCGACCAAAGCCGAGCCGAGGGCGAAGACCTCGACCGGTTCCTCGGCGAGGAGGAAGCGTGCCATGTCGAAATCATGGATCATCATGTCGCGGAACAGGCCGCCCGAGCGCTTGACGTACTCGACCGGCGGGGGGCCGGGATCGCGCGAGATGACGCTGACGATCTCGATGGCGCCGGCCTCGCCCGCCCGCAGGCGGCCCTCCAGCGCGGCGAAGTTCGGGTCGAAGCGGCGGTTGAAGCCGATCATCAGTGGCTTGCCGGACTTCGAGACGACCTCGAGGCAGCGGCGGATGCGGCCGGCGTCGAGATCTACCGGCTTCTCGCAGAACACGGCCTTGCCAGCCGAGACGGCGGCCTCGATCAGGTCGGCATGGGTGTCGGTCGGCGTGCAGATCACCACGGCGTCGATGCCGGCATCGGCGAGGATCGCCTCGGTGCTTGCGACCTTGGCGCCGGACGCCTGGGCGAGCGAGGCGGCGGCCTCGGCGGACGCGTCGGAGAGCGCGACCAGTTGCGCATCTGAGCGCGCCGCGACATTGAGCCCGTGAATGCGCCCGATGCGGCCGGCGCCCAGCAATCCAAATCTCATCACGTCCGTGGTCCTGCGGTTCGAGAGTGCTCCGGCGCCTCAGTCGTGCGCGCCGAGAATGGTCTGGTCGAAGTCGACATTGGCGCCGGTCATCAGCCCCGATTCGGATGACGCCAGATAGGCGACGGCCTTGGCGACCTCGCGCGGATCGATCAGGCGGCCGAAGGGGCGGCTGGCCTCAGCCTTCTCCAGCCAGCCATCCTGCGCGTCATGGCGCAGGCGCATGATCGCATCCTCGCCCGGTGTCGCCATCCAGCCGATATTGAGGCCGTTGACGCGGATGCGGTCGGAAAGCAGTCCGTAGGCGGTGTTGCGGGTCAGTGTCGCCAGTGCGCCCTTCGAGACACTGTAGGCGGCGAGGAAGGGCTGGCCGCCATGGGCCGACATCGACTGGATGTTGACGATTGAACCCCGGGTGCCCTGCTGGCGCATCAGGGTCGCGGCATCCTGGATCAGGAAGAAGGGCGCGGTCAGGTTGACCGCCATGATGCGGGCATAGAGCTCAGGGCTGGTGTCGAAGATCGTGCCGCGATCGGTGTCGCCGGCGGCGTTGACGAGAATGTCGAGCCGGCCGAAAGCTTTCTCCGCGGCAGGGACGATTCCGCGGACCGCGTCGAGATCGGCAAGGTCGGCGGCGTGGAAGAGGGCGTTGCAGCCGGAGGCCTTCAGGCTGCTGGCGACCGCCTCGCCACGCCCGCGATTGCGGCCGGTGAGCACGAGTCCGGCAGCGCCGCGCGTGGCGAATTCCCGGGCGATCGCCTCGCCCAGACCCTGGCTGCCGCCGGTGACGACGGCGACCTTGCCATCGAGGTCGCGGCGAAAGTCGGTTGGCTCAGACAACGCGGTCTCTCCCTGGGAGTGCCATTGTCACAATGGCACATTATTTTTATTGCGCTTGACTAATGGAACAAACATTCCATTCTCTGGCGGCGCAAGTCAAGGCCGCGAGAGCCCCTGTTCCCGATGACATCGCCAGTGCAGCAGGAAACGCCAAAGGACGATTTCGACGGCTTCGTCGCCCTGTTGCGCGAGCGCGGGCCGAGCCTGCCGAAACGGCTGCGGCAGGTCGCCGATTACGCGCTCGCCAATCCCGACGATATGGCGCTCAGCACGGCGGCGCAGGTGGCACAGCAGGCCGGAGTGCAGGCTTCGACATTGGTGCGCTTCGCTCAGGCGCTCGACTATTCCGGCTTCAGCGAATTGCAGCAGCTCTTCCGCTCGCGGCTGCGCCAGCAATTCCCCGACTATCGCGAAAGGCTAGTCGCGCTCCGTGAAGACGGTGCGGCCGGGCCGAACATGGCGCAGGTGCTGCTCGATGGCTTCGTCGAGGCCAGCCGCAGCTCACTGACGCGGCTGCAATCGACCGTGAAACATCATGATGTCGACAGGGCGACCGACCTGCTTGCCGGGGCGGAGACGATCATCCTCATCGGTGCACGCCGGATGTTTACGGTGGTGTCCTATCTCGCCTATGCCTTCGGCAAGCTCGGCATCCGGGCGGTGCTGGTGGACAACATTGCCGCGCTCGGTCCCGAGCAGGCGGCGATTGCTCGCCAAGGCGATGTCGTCGTCGCCGTCAGCTGCGCGCCCTATACGCCGGCGACGGTGGCGATGGCGGCGCAGGCCCATGCCAAGGGCATTCCGGTGATCGCGATCACCGACAGCGCGCTCAGCCCGCTCGCCCAGCATTGTTCCCTGTGGCTCGAGGTCGAGGAGGCCGATTACGGTGCCTTCCGCTCGATGTCGGCCACCTTCGCACTTGCCATGACGCTTGCCGTCGGCACCGCCGAGAAAGCCCGTCCCGATGCCTGAACCCGTGCTCGACCTGATCTCGATCGGCCGCTCCTCGGTCGATCTCTATGGCCAGCAGATCGGCGGCCGACTGGAGGATATGGGCTCGTTCTCCAAGGCGGTCGGCGGCTGCCCGACCAATATCGCGATCGGCACGGCAAGGCTCGGCCTGAAATCGGCGGTGATCACCCGCGTCGGCGACGAGCAGATGGGCCGCTTCATCCTGGAGCAATTGCAGCGCGAGGGCGTCGAGACCAAGGGCGTCGTCGTCGATCCCAAGCGCCTGACCTCGCTGGTCATTCTTGGCGTGCGCGACGAGAAGACCTTCCCGCTGATCTTCTACCGCACCGACTGCGCCGATGCGGCGCTCGACGAGAGCGAGATCGACGAGGCCTTCATCGCTTCGGCCAAGGCAGTCGTCGTCACCGGCACGCATTTCGCCATTCCAAACGCGGCCAAGGCGCAGCGCAAGGCGATCGCATTCGCCCGCAAGCATGGCCGCAAGGTGGTGTTCGACGTCGACTACCGGCCCAATCTCTGGGGGCTCGCAGGTCATGCTGCCGGCGAGGAGCGCTATATCCGCTCGGACAGCGTCACCCAGCATCTGCAAGCGATCCTGCCGGAGTGCGACCTCATCGTCGGCACCGAGGAGGAATTGCACGCCGCCGGCGGCTCCGAGGACACGCTCGCCGCGATCCGCAATATCCGCGCGCTGAGCAAGGCGACGATCGTCTGCAAGCGCGGGCCGATGGGCTGTGTCGTCTTTCCGGGCGCCATTCCCGCTTCGATCGAGGACGGGATCAAGGGGCCGGGCTTCCCGGTCGAGGTCTATAATGTGCTGGGGGCGGGTGACGCCTTCATGTCCGGCTTCCTGCGCGGCTATCTCAGCGACGAGCCGATCGAGACC